>CAZXUR010000014.1:0-2198 GCA_964644245.1 uncultured archaeon | reverse complement strand
TAGGCGAGAGCATGTTGCAGGGCATGCACCACGAAGCCCAGAAGTCCACCACCACGGGCGTCTCCTTGCTCCTTTCCATCACCTTTTTCTCAAAATCGTCGTCTGTTGCGTCCATAACCTTATTCTTAGTCATCATCCTTTTAACCTTTTCCCTCTTCAGTCGTTCTAGCTCGTCCATGTTAACAGTAAACTCATGAACCTTTATACTTCTTTTGATTCGTTCCCAACATAAATATCAATCCCCTTCAATTTCTTGAAATCCTCTAACAGGACGCTCTTCATCCTCGGGTCGTAGGTGGCGGCAGCAGGGTGGTAGAGTGGGATTATCTTGAACGTGCCTGTGAGGTTGCTGACCTTGAAGACCTGTCCGTGTACATCACTTATCTTCTCCTCCCCCAGGCCGAACTTGTCGAAAACAAAGGTCATGGCGAACTTGCCGAGAGGCACGATGATTTTCGGTTCTAATATGGCCAGTTGTCTCTCCAGATAATAAGAACAGGCCTTTATCTCTTCAGGATTCGGGTCCCGGTTGCCGGGAGGTCTGCACTTGATTATGTTGGTTATGTAGACGTCTTCGCGTTTCAGTCCCACCGACTCCAGCAACTCGTCCAGCACCTTGCCTGCCCTTCCCACGAACGGTTCTCCTTTTTGGTCCTCGTTGTATCCGGGCGCCTCTCCTATGAACACCATTCCTTCAGGGTCGCCCTCCCCGATTACCGGGTTGTTCCTGGTCTCATGTAAAGGGCAGCGCTTGCAGCTCTCCACCTCTTTTCTTACCTTCTCCAATTTCTCTTGTTTATCTTCCATGGACTCGTTTAGTTCTACGGGAATTGACTTAAAAAGATTTCTGACTCATTGTTGTTAGAAGTCTCATGACAGAAGAAATGGAACTCACGGACATGGAACTGCTGTTGGTCTATCTGAGACATCAGGATTCTCCCCAGACATTGGAGGAAATAGAAGACGGTATAGTACACGGAGGACTCAAGAGACTCCCATTGCCTTTCAGGGGTATCAGGTTCTCTTACGGGACGAACTTTGAGGGCGGAGGACTCAAATCTGATTTGTACGCACTGGTGGGAAACGGTTCTGTTGACATGCTCACCGAGCATCAGCTCTCTTTCCAACTGTCAGATTTGGGAGGAGAAGAGTACAAGGTGATAAAGAGGGTGGCCGATGGGTACGATACTGTCAACGGAAAGGCGGTTCGAAAGATTTCAGAAAGTAATTGATTACCCGGCTACATGTCACTGCTTCAAGCTTTCTTCAACACCTTGTCAAGGATTCCTTTGAACGTCGGCTCGAACGACTTGTCGTGGACCACTGCAGGGGTCAGGTTGACCAAAGCGTCTACGAAGCGCTTGTCGTAGGGTATTCTGCCGAGCAAAGGTATATTCCTCTTCTTAGCGAATTCCTCTATCTTCTTGGTGTAGTCCGGGTTCAGGTCCCAGCGGTTGATGACCAGTCCGTAGTTCACCTTGAAATACTCCACCACTTCCAGGGCTCTTTTCAGGTCGTTGAACGCGGAAGGCGTTGGTTCGGTTATGGCGACCACGAAGTCGCTGTTCCTCACCGAAGCTATGACCGGGCACCCTATGCCTGGTGGAGCGTCTATGAGTATGGTCTCTGCCTTCCCGGCGATTTCCTCCGCCTTGTCCCTGACCACTGACACTACTTTACCTGAACCGGCCTCTCCCATCTTCAGCTGTCCGGTGACCACAGGGAATCCGTAGTCGGTGTCTGCCACCGAGACTTCTGCGTTCTGCACTTCTTTCAGGTCAATGGCTCCTTCAGGACAGACCAACTGGCAGTAGCCGCAGCCCTCGCACAGGAAACGATTGATGACCGGCTTGTTCTTCTTCTCGTCCCATGTGATTGCTCCAAAAGGACAGTCCAGACACTTCTTGCAGCCAGTGCACTTGGAATTGACGCTTGCTTTGAAGTTGGTGGAAATCTTCTTACTTTCCTTCGCCTTCTTGGCTCCCAAGACCAATGCGAGGTTGGAGGCGTCCACGTCGCAGTCCGCTGCGACCAGTCTCTTCTTCCTGCCCAGGAGTACTGCAAGGGAAGCGGTCAAAGTGCTCTTTCCCACTCCGCCTTTGCCTGACAGCACCACTATCGTTTTCACTCAATCAACTCCAGTACTTTCTTCAGTTCGGGAATCCTGATGGGTCTTCCTTTTGTGTAGTCCTCGAGTA
>CAZXUR010000013.1:0-2665 GCA_964644245.1 uncultured archaeon | reverse complement strand
TACTCGAGGACTACACAAAAGGAAGACCCATCAGGATTCCCGAACTGAAGAAAGTGATGGAGATGGTAAAGTGAGAACTATAGTCGTGTTGTCAGGAAAGGGCGGTGTCGGGAAGAGCACTTTGACCGCCTCGCTCTCAGTACTCCTAGGGAGGGAGAAGAGACTGGTTGCCGCGGACTGCGACGTGGACGCCTCCAACCTGGCGCTGGTTCTGGGAGCCAAGAAACCGAAGGAGAGGAAGAAAATCTCCACCAACTTCAAGGCGAGCGTGAATTCAAAATGCAAGGGCTGCAAGAAGTGCCTGGACTGTCCATTCCAGGCGATTGAATGGGACGAGAAGAATGACAAGCCGGTGATAAACCGTTTCCTATGCGAGGGCTGCGGCTACTGCCAGCTGGTGTGCCCGGAAGGAGCGATAGACCTGAAAGAAGTGCAGAACGCAGAAGTCGCGGTGGCAGACACGGACTACGGTTTCCCGGTAGTCACTGGCCAGTTGAAGATGGGCGAGGCCGGCTCAGGCAAAGTCGTATCAGTGGTCAGGGAGAAAGCGGCAAAGATCGCGAAGAACGCGGATACCATACTCATAGACGCCCCTCCGGGAATAGGATGCCCGGTCATCGCCTCGGTCAGGAACAGCGACTTCGTGGTCGCCATAACCGAACCGACTCCTTCCGCTTTTTCAGACCTGAAGAGAGCACTGGAAGTCGTCGAGTACTTCAACGTCAATTACGGGCTGGTAATAAACCGCTGGGATTTGAATAAGGAATACACAAAAGAGATAGAAAATTTCGCAAAGAAGAGGGGAATACCTGTTCTGGGGAAGTTACCTTACGACAAGCGCTTCGTGGACGCTCTGGTTGAACTGACTCCTGTAGTTGTCCACGACAAGTCGTTCGAACCGCTCTTCGAAGGGATTCTTGGCAAGGTGTTGGAGAAAGCATAATAATGGATAAATCTATGGAAAACAAACAAAAGAAGTTGGAAGAGGTAAGGGAAGATGTGGGGAACTGTAAGAAGTGCTCTCTACACGAGACCAGGAACAAGCCAGTGCCCGGCGAGGGCGACCCTGAGGGAATAGTATTCATAGGAGAAGCGCCCGGATACAACGAGGACCAGAAAGGAGAGCCGTTCGTGGGAAAGGCGGGCAAGGTCCTGGACGAGCTGCTGGAGTCGGTAGGACTGGAACGGGGAGACGTCTACATAACCAACATCCTTAAGTGCAGACCCCCTGGGAACAGGAGCCCGTCGCCCGAAGAGATAAAGGCTTGCACACCCCATCTGGAGAGACAACTGTCCATACTAAAACCGAAAGTCATCGTCCCCCTCGGAAAATTCGCCATGTCTTTTATATTCGCCAAGTTCGGCTTGGAGGAAAGGAAGATAAGCAAGGTCCACGGACAGGTCTCCAAGGTCAGCAACCTCACAGGCACGTTCAAGATACTTCCACTCTACCACCCGGCTACCGCCACCTACGACCCGAGCATGAAAAGGGTCCTGCTAGAGGATTTCAAGAAGTTAGTAGAATGAGACCTCTTCGGGAACTAAACGAGATTGTAAGGCGAGTGGGCAATTAGTGACAATTGTGGTGAACTAGTCTAAGGACTTGTCGGAATCTGAATGGCACCTATAGAAGCAAAGAATAATATCAATAAAATTATAAGAATGATTATCATTAAAGTCTGTGGATCAATCTGACCTTTGTTTCCTTTCCTTTCTTTAAATATTTTGAGAACCTCCTCAATCCTATTAGAAACATTAAGCATACTTTCCTCCAAAACTACCACCCTTTTTTCTATATCGTGTAGCCTGTTTATATAATTTGTTTCCTTCTGAAGCTCTGTTATTTTAAGAGTATTATTATCTATCTCTGAGAATCTCCCTTTGATATGGTCATAGACAGAGTACATTATTACCACAACAATAATAATACCTAGGAAGATTGCACCTTCTAGGGAAAACTCTGGTCCAAAGATGGTAAGATAGACAGTAGAAAGCAATGGTACTAAAGCAGATAGAAGAACAAATAAATCACGCAGGTTTCTCTTACTTGACGTGGAAAACCTATATCATAAATATTTTTAAAGCACACTCTTCAAGCGTGTTCTACAACAAAGCGTATCTATCCAGACCTCTTTGAGTTAGAAAACTTCTTACCTCTCCTTCGTGCTCCGGGTTTTTCCTGTAAATGGTAAAACTTCTTTTGCCATCGTAATCGATTGTAGCGATTTTATCATTTAAGATTATACTATCTCCTTCCTCTATCCCTGAACTATTCCAACGATCTTGATGCACTAGGGTAACGATTCTACCGGCTGAATTATCATCAACACCTAGCAAATCCCTGATCATGTTCCAAGTCAGTCCGCCTTGTTTTGAATAAGCCAAAACCTTTCTCATGTCCTCTGTGTACAACAAATGAATCATTTTCTTTTCTGTCTTACCCTCCAAGAAACCATGCACTACAGCTGCACTGAACTTCATCGATTCTTCCATGAAGATTATATACCAAAAAATCTTTTTAAGTGTGTTTCGGGAATTAAACGAGATTGCAATAAAGTGGCCAATAATAGGGAGATATTGGATAAACAGAGCAGCTAGAAAGACTCTGATAACGGCCCGTTTCATAGCAGTGCCCATCCACAAATGAGTTCTCGGCGCTAGCGAG
>CAZXUR010000012.1:14244-15240 GCA_964644245.1 uncultured archaeon | reverse complement strand
ATATTTAACCACTGTTAAGTAACAAATAGGGGAAAGCTTTAAAAAGGTTTCGGTTAGCCTTAGTCTTCTTCGAGGGTCTTTTCAAGTATATCAGTCAGTCCCAGCATGGCAGTCTGGAACTTTTTGCTTGAATCGGAGAAATGTCTTTTATAATTCCTGCTAGTATCACAAGCAATTCCCCAGATATTCCTTAAATATTTTTCCATTTTAATCTCACCCCCTTGGTAATTATTCAGTTCTCTTAAACGTTTCTCTTCTTCTATTTCCCCTTCTCTGATAGGTTTATACCAAAAAACCATACTTTCTATTCCCTTCTTCGCTTTATCCCTGAGTCTTACAATATCTGGATTTGGAGATATTCTGTAAACCTTTGTTGCTATCTCAGTCAGACTTGCATAATCCCTTTGAGGTTTGGAAGCCTCGTAGTCATCTATGCTGGGCTCATCACCGCTGTACTCAAACCTGAAGTAACCCAGCTTTTCCTTCAGTTCGTCCAGCTCTTTCCTTCCCCGTCTAAATTCAGGTGAAGACTCCCTTTCTCTCTGTAATCTAGGCAAGTCCTCTATTTTCACACCTAAGTTCTCTATGGCCTTCAGTAACTTTTCTATTTCTTCTTTATTTTTAGACATCCAATCACTAATTTAAATTTAACCTAAAAATTTAAAAATAGTTTAGATTTTGCTTTTTTATTACAATGAAAAGCTTTTATTCTTAAGTGATAAATATACTAAGTGATTTTATGACTGACGGGGAAAATTATGTATTTTCAGGAAAAGGAAAAGCCTTCAATACATCACGGTTGATTAGAATAGGAAAATCGCCTCTTGATTTTATTGGAGAATTTGCTGAAGGATATAAAGAGGCAAGAGAACAGGGAAAGAGCATGATAAACGCATTCATAAGCAGCTACTTGAGTGAGTTTCCCAGAGAAGATTTAAGGAAAGGAAGGGGAGGAGGAGAAGTCCAGCACGATGAAGAGGGAACCCACGGAGAACC
>CAZXUR010000012.1:3779-14234 GCA_964644245.1 uncultured archaeon | reverse complement strand
CAAGGGAGAGGCCAGTAGGAAGGGCAGGGATGTGATTAAATGGGAGCACCCAGAATAATACATACCAGAAGCGACTCATAGATGCCTCCCTTTCTCTCTGTAATCTAGGCAAATCCTCTATTTTCACGCCTAGATTCTCTATCGCCTTCAGTAACTTTTCTATTTCTTCATCTTCAGACATATTACTACTGACCAATAATTTTAAATTGATTTTTGACAAATCTTATCATGACTAGGTCTGAAGAACACGAGAAAGAACTTAAACTAAGGGGTAATTACGGAACAGAAGGTCCTATGTATTTGTTGATTGCAAATGGAGGAGGGAAATCTATTGAGTTATACGAAGAAAGTCGGAGTGGTTCGAGTTATTCTTATAGGGGAGATGAAACCCATTGGCAGACCCCCCTGATAAATTTGTTGGAACATGATGTTACCTGGCAGAAAAAGGATGGTTGGTTGGATGTGGACCGTTTTACAATAGGTTACAAGCCATTCTTACCCGACACAATCGATGATAGAGAAACTTACACCCGGATAATTTATAAAGAACCTCAACGTACAGGAGTACGGATTCACTTTAATGATGGGGATTCCGATTTCGATTCTATAAGGAGATTTGTCGATGAAAACGTTGAAGAATATATGGCTTCTGAAGCTTACAACGATGCAGCAGAGGTAGCCTGGGATAAATTTGGTGAAAGTATAAATACAGGAAAAACCACATTAGCCAGATTAAGAAAATATTTCCGAGGGCCCTTCTTCACTGGATGTGATAAAGTTTTCAGGGGAGTGAAGGAAAGTAGTCCTGATCTAATAGAGGATGGTATGAGAACGGTCAGGAGGGATACTAAGCTTCCGGAAGACTTCATAAGGGGAACGATAAGAGAAATTAATGGTTATCTTGAAGAGGCAAGGCCTTTAGGGATAAAACCAGAAGTTAAATTGTCTGTGGGCCTGCAACCAGTCAGGGCCCAAGTTAACAACCTTTCTCAAACCGCCGAGCAGTACAAACGGAGCGTGGACCAGGGAGGTTATATACCCGGAGATATACTAAACGATTTTGAGAGGATGCAAAGCAGTGTCAGTTCTTGGGCAAAGAGGCTCAAGAGAAGTTCACCGGACAGTCTGGTAGACGAATACGATGATATAGAAGAGGATTTGATCAAGGTCAAGAGGGCGACCGAATACGTCAGGAGGAGGATGGGTCATCTTGAGGAGTAAAGGATTTAGTTTTAATCGAATTGATTATCCTCCTCGCCTCATCATCACTCATCCTTGAAATCATTTCCCTTATCTCAAAATTCTGGTTGTCGTATACTCTTTCCAATTTATGGTATTCTTCCGAGACTTTTGGAGACGCTAAGACGAAATTTGCCTGTATTATAAAGTCGTTATAGAACTTGTATCTTGTCACTGCCTCCTTGGTTATTTTCGTTTCAAGAAGGTCTCCACCACTTTCGGCGATTTCTTGGATGACCTTGCCATAGTCATCCCTCCAATCCATACAGTCGTACTTCATCTTTTCCAGTCTTGCTTCTCTGTCTAATCTTTCTTCAGTCGCAGTCTTCTTCCTCAACTCTTCAATCTTCTTTCCCATTCTCCTTATATCTTCTTCTAATCTGTCCGCAATTTCTTTAGAAACCTTTTTCCCGTCGTTCATTCCAATCCCCTCAGTTTTCTTACTCTCTCCAGCATATCGTCCTTCTGTCTTTTAAGCTCCTTATACTTTTTCTCTTTTTTACTTCCAGATAGATTTTTAGCCTCTTCTATTTCCTTGTCCATCCCAGAGATTTTGCCCCACAGTTCGTTGAGTATTTCTACTCTTTTTATCTCTTTCTCAGCTTCCCCTGCCTTTTCCATTTTTTTTCTTAGCCGTTCCATCTCCCTTTCTTGCTCGGTTTTTCTCTCCTCCATCTTCCTCTTCTCCGTAACTGTCCTATTCAGTTCTTCCTCCAGCTCCTTCTGCCTGGTGAATCTCCTCCCCAACTCTTCGTCCTTGTACCTACTGAAGCCGTTTGAGATGTTCTCCGTTTCTAACCTATACTCTGAGACTAACCCCTCTAACCCTCTCAGCACCTCCGGGAGATTCCTGTAATTCAATCTCGATACTATTGAGGACACTTTCTCGTCGTTTATGTCAATGATTTCAACCAATGTCGGTCCGTAGTGCAGGTCCTGGGCGGGTGTTCTCTCAAAATGTCTGAATATTTTCAAGGCCTCCTCACGTTTGGCAATCAGTTCTCCTACGTCCTTCTTCCTGGTCCTAGTATATTTGTTCTCTTCGGTCTGTTCTTCAAATCCAATAATCTCCCTTTTCAGTTCATCCAGGAATTTATGGTCTTTGGTGACGTCTAGGATAAGTTTTTTGTTTATATTATTCATCCGCGCTTCCTCCTCTTCAGAGAAGGCGAACTTCCTCTTGAACAACCCGTCGTATTCATCGGATACGAAGTCTTGGAGTTCTCCGAAAGTAGGGTCTTTCAATGATTTGTCACAGGCTCCTTTATATCCCAAAGAAACTCTGTAAACCTCCTCACCACCAGGGTCTTCTACTTCTCTTAGTATCCCTTGTTTCAACAGGCCTTTCTTCAGACTCTTGGTCTTGGTCTCGAGCCCCCTGGAGTTCAGAAACCCCGAGATGGCTCTGTCCAAATCATCCTCTCCGTAAGTCCTGTCCTTTTCAAAAGTCTCTGAAACTATGTACTCAGTTAAATCCATGACTCATCCCCATACACAACTTAGAAATAATATTTTTGTACAATATTATAGCCATTTGAATCACCCGCATCTTTTTCTGATTTCTTCGGCCTTTTTGAGCAGGCCTTCATCTAGTCTCGGCACCTCTTCCATATAACTCTTCCCGGTTCTTTCTATAGCTTTAATGACCTTGTCTTTTTGGTCCCCAGCATCCCTCATCACACGTATCAAAGAGTCTGTAGTCATAAGGGTCATTTTATCGTAATTTATCCTATCCAGAGCTCTTTTATACGCTTCCATATAATCATAAGTTTCCTTACCTCCCTCTGATATCTCATTTCTAACCTCAGACAATAAAGAGTCTATCAATTCGTGGGTCGTGTTCTTGTAAACAATCCTGTCTAGAGCCCCCTCATATAGTTCAAGGTAATCATCCAAACCCGCGTCTCCCTTTAACCTCTCGGTTCTATCGTCAAGCCTTTCCAATCCCCCTTCCAATATATCTGCTATTTCTTTAGTCACAGATTTCTTTTCACTCATTTGAATCTAAACCATAGTCCTTTGCTTTCTCAAAACATTTACTACTTTCCTCATACCTACCTAGTTTTCCAAGATCCAACCCCTTGTTATTCCAAACCTCCGCATACTTCGGTTCAATCTCCAAAGCCTTATCATACGCTTCCACCGCATCTTCATATCTTCCCAATCTGCCGAGAACAACCCCCTTGCTATACCAAACCTCCGCATCCTTCGGTTCAATCTTCAAAGCCTTATCATACGCTTCCACCGCATCTTCATATTTTTCCAAGCCATACAAAGAATTTCCTTTATTATGCCATTCTTCTGCACTTTTTCCATCTATCTTTGTTCTTTTTATCACTTCCTCCGACGCGGTCCTTCCCCTCTTATCCCTTAATTCGTCTAATTCATTTTCAGATTCAGACAACCCATCAATTTTTTCACCTAGTTTCCTAATCTCATCTTCTAATCTGTCCGCAATTTCTTCCGAAGGTTTTTTATCATTCATTTGAATCACCTTATAGAGAAAGTAGATATTTTGTGCACCGTTTAACTAAAGCAAACGTACCATCGATGGCAGCAAGTATGTTATGATAATCTAAAGGCTTTTTACCGGTGTAGTGTGCATGTTCTTTTGAAGTTCTGTCTAAGGCATTCCTTAATCCGTTTGAAAAGCCTTTTATCTTACTCGCCTCAAAGGGATATTTTTGTTGGAAAAAATCAGATGCTGAAATAAGTTTTTGAATATAATATCTTGGCTCATCCTGTTCCCATTCATATATAGACCACATTCGATCTTTCTTAAACGTTAAATAAGCATCAACTTCTTGCACATCTGCCAAAGCCTTCTGGAATTCACTTTGCGCTCGAGATTCCTTTACTCTATACTCTTCTACGATACCTTCTAAACTTCTCACTCTTTCTCGCAGTTCCTTTACTTCATCACTCTCTGATTCTCCAGTTAACTCATCGAGTTTATTTCCCACTTTTTTCAGCTCCCTTTCCAATCCTTCTATATTTTTGTCCGTTTCAGACATTCCACATCCCCATTAGTTTTAAACAAAAATCCTTTAATCTTTGACTGTCCTGCTTTCTCCCGTTTCCTTTACGGACGTCAAAAGCCATACTCCTTCAGACCCCTGACCATATCCAGCATCTCGTCCTTCTGGCGCTTCAAAGTGGCGTATTTTTCCCTTCTTCGGCTTCCGTGCAACCTTCTGGCGTTTTCTATTTCCCTGTCCATCTCCTCTACCTTCTTGGAAAGGTCTTCCAGTATCGGACTTCTTCGGTTTCCCATATCTGAAAGTATTTTCATCAGTACGGAATCAAGTTCAGACGTGCCGTGGCTGTTTGTGCGTCTTGACTCGTCACTGTCAAACTGGACATAATCGTGGTTGCTGGCACTTATTTCAGCACTACCGTGGTACCTGTAGCGTGTCGAAGGCCCATTGTTCCTGTTCAGCTGGCGGACAAATCTCTTCTCTCCTTTCGGTGGTATGGCGGCATCGCAGATGTGATAGTGGCTCCCGTCGTCTACAAGAGCCCAACCATGTAACTCCTCGTAGGGAGGTACGTAACCATTGATGTGGGCAACTTTGTGTCCAAGTCTGTCCCCTACCTGTACCGCCATCATGGACGCGTGCTCGCATCTCGGAAAGGAGTAGTTCTCCCTTATGAACTGTCCCAGTTCAGAGACCGGTCTCCCGGAGTTCCTGAATTTCCTGGCAGCCTGGTCTATGTCGTAGGGAGGGATGGTGTAACTGTCCTTTATCTCATCGAACCTCCTGAAAATACTATCCGGCAACCTTGGTTTTTTCTTAACTTCTACTTCATACTCAACAGTAAAGTCCTCGGGAAAGTCCATTTCGTATTCCATGTATACGTTTCCGAATTCATCCGACGATTCCCTGCCTCTCGGAGAACAGTACTCCAGTCTCTCGAAATGCCTGTTCATTAAAGGAACCTTGACTTCTAACTTATCAATTTTTCCTCTGATGTTGTATCCGAAGGACACGTCCTTTCTCACCCTTGCCATGTCATCCCTCCAGGAGCTTGGCAGCAGTTTCCACGATTTCAGGCCAGTGCTGGTAGACCAGATAGCCTGCATAACCGGCAATCGCCACTTCCTTGGCTGCGTTCAGGGTCTTCACAGTCCCCCAGAAGGCTTTCTTGTACAACGGGTCATCGTAGTAGTAATCCCGCACGAATCTGCTTGAAACCATGCTATCACCTAGGAAGCTGGGTATACTCCTCCTGTTTTCCTTTTCCAAAATTCTACCAACTTATGCATCTCTTGCAACTTGGATTTGTCTTCAGTCAGCTCATCACCTTCGAAGAAACACTCCTTTAGGGACTCCCTGTCAGATATTATCATTCTTTCTTTGACCAGAAGTTCGCATTCTCTTTGGTACGCATAGCTCTGAATCCTGGAGTCCTTCACACCTTCTAATGACTTTTCCATGCCTTTCCTTTTTCTCTCCATAGCCATCAGTAAATCAGCGGTCATGCCCATGTACCAGCTGTAGGCCTGATGAAAGTCCCTCTTCAAGACTTCCTCAGAGTTATATTCTTCCTTCATCTTCTCCTCCCGTTCAGGTAGACTAAATTGTCGAAATCGTACATCTTCAGGCCTGCCGATTCTCCCAGCTGCTTTGCTCCCTTTGTGTAGTAGGTGGTGGTGAAGAAATGTCCTCTTCTGGAAGGGACCTGCAGGTCTTTCAAAACATAGAGAAAGACAGCTACTTCCCCCTTCCCCACCTTTCTGTTGCTGTTGTTGGACCTGATTGATTTCTTCTTACACTCACCAATTTTCTCAAAGCTGTGAGGCCTGTGGAAGACCAAGTCCAGTTCGTGCGTGGCTCCTGACTTGCCTTCCTTCAGCACGTTCCTCTCCACTTCATATTCTCTGCTGACTAGCAGGTCTTCCACCCATCTTTCAAATCTATTCCCGTACTGCTGTCCGTTCATGAGAAACACCTGCGAAATCTTCGTACCTCCTAAGTTCTTGATAGGAAATACCAGGACCGATTGTCCTTACTGTGTCCAAGAAATGCCCCGTCTCCACTCTCTTCTCTCCGCCGTTGTTGTAATAGTCGTTGCTGGCAAGTTCGAAGGCGTCTTGCACAATAGTCTCCATGTCTCTACCGCTGTAGACACCTCTCTTGTCCTTCTCCATGTAGTCAGAGACACGACCGAAGTCCACGTTGACGGAGACCCCTTCCAGTATGTTGTCCCCGTCGAATAACCTTCCCACTTCCTTCTTCAGGATCTTTTCCTTTGACTTTTTGTTGGGAGGAGATATGTATATCATGGGCCTCAGGCGCGATTTCAGAGGAGGGGTCAGGTCCCAAGGCCTGTTGGTGCCGCCTATAACGTAAACGTCTCCTCTCTTCTCCTTTCTGACACCATCTATCTCCGTGAGCAACGTAGCATTGACCCTCCTGGTGGCAACGCTCTCCTCCACTCCCTTCTCCGAAGAGAGGGCATCCAGTTCATCCACAAACACGATGCTGGGAGAGTAACCCTTGGCATAGTTGAACACGTCTCTGACCTTCTTTGAGGATTCTCCATACCATTTCGACAGGATGCTCGACACGTCCATGCTCAAGAACTTCGCATTGCTGCCTATCTCATTGGCTGCCGTACTTGCTATGTAGGTCTTTCCGCATCCCGGAGGACCGTACATTATCAGACCCTTAGACCTTCCCAAGCCAGGGAACACCTTCCCGTCCCTCATGGGTCTGACCAGGTTCAACTCCAGTTTTCTCTTCACGTAGTCCAGCCCGACCACGTCGTCGAAGTTTGTGTTCGTTCTGACTAGACATTCTTCTTCTATCCAGTCAGTATCATATTCTGTGTCGTCCATTTGGTTTTTCTTTGTGTATTTGGAAGGTTTGGAGATGGAGGCGTCAATCTTCCTGGGGCTATCTAAACTCCGATTCCCATTCTTGATCAAGTCACAGGCTATGTCTATTGACATCCTCTCTGCCTCCCTGAATTTCTTCAGATACTTTTCCTTCAGAGTGGGACTTTTTTCCCTGAATATAGCTTCTGCATAAATGTCTGCCGCCTTGTAGGTGTATCCGAGGGCTCTTTCCGGTTCGCCCTTGGCAGCTCCACTAGCCTGGGCTAGGAACTTCTCTCCTCTCTTGGATAAAAATTCTCCTGCTATCATGAGCATCACCAAAATAGGCCGGCCCCTTAAACTGAGGCCGGTGCGCCGTCGTCCTGATACGAACTGTCTATGTCTTCGTAAGGCCTTGACGCTTGGGCCTTGTCCTTGTGCAAGGCTTCTAGTCTTTCCAGCCCTTCACGTATCTCAGGGTCTTTGGGTTTTAGGGTGTGCAAGACTGATGTGTCAACTCTCGGACCTTCTCTTGACAGTAGTGTCTTTGAAATTCGGTCGACTCTTCTGTCGAACTTGTCCAAGGCTCTTTCAAGGTCTTTAGCCTCTGCTCCTATGTTCAAACCCTGTATTATTTCACTTCCTTCTTCAATCGCATTTGCTATCTTCTTATACTCTTTCGCATCAATCATCTTGCTGTCTTCTTGCATATACTCGAATTCAGCAGTCATCCTTGCGTATTCGAGCCTCTCTTTCTGAAATTCTGTGATGTCAAGAAGCTGGCCTTGCAGGTCTTCTCTCTTTTCCCATTTCGTTGCAGTTATGTATCCGAGTTTTGCGCTCTTTTCGTTTCCTCTTTCCATAGCATCCTTTGCTCTATCAAGACATCGGTTTTTGTACTCTTTGCACAGCTGCATGTTATCCATTAGTTTATCGTTCTGAGCATCTACACTGCCAACAGCTTCGCCGAGTCTGTACTTCGCTTCCCAAAGTTTATCTTCTCTGTCCTTCATGAAGTCAAATTTAGGCATTCTCATTTTTCCACCTCCTTTTTTGAATAAATCAGTACTCCTTTTTGGCCGGTTCTTTTCCGTATATCAGTCTGTCCAAGCCTTCTGGTTCAGATACTGGAGAGTAGGGTCCTACGTCTGCACCGTTCATGATTTGATTGTGAAGAGCGCTTCCTTCGTCCTCCAGCAACCCGTCTGTAACAGCTGCACGTCTCTGGCTTCTTCCAAGTTCTTTTGTCTCCTTTCCAGCGTCTTTTCCAACGTCTCTCCCTACTTTTGTAGCTTCGCCGAGGTCCTCTCTGTACTGTTTGGCTTGTACAATTTTGATGTCAGTTTCAACGATTTTCTTCCATTTACGGCTCATTGTGTCCTGTATCGCTTTGGCTGTTTCAATCGTACTGGATGAGTCAAAGTCATTTCTTTCAGCCATTTCTGTGGCATCTTCCAGCTTCTCAAAACTCTTTCTGCTTTTGTCGCATCCTTTGTTTATGCTTCTCTCTCTCCTGTATCTGGAACTGAACACGTACTTTATCGGATTAAACATCCTCCATACCTCCTTTGTTTAAGGAAATGATTCTGGCGAATTCCGGGAAGTCGTTCACGGATTGATAGACCAACCAGAGTCTTCCTCTTTCTGAGGATTCAACTACCTCTGATGTTAACGTATATTCCATCAAATCAACCATCAAACCACCTTGTCTATGTATTTGGGTGCCTCTTCGGCTGTTTTCTCGACTACCTGCTTTGCATAGGGGAGTATTTTCTCCATGTAGTTCATCAGGGTTGGAGAGTGCTTCAATGCTTCGTAGGCAATGAAGCCAGAGCCGATCAAGGCAAGCGTCTTTTTAGATTTTCCCATCATGAAGCCTCCTTTTGTTGAATCATTTGAGATTTTTCTGATAGTTCCTGAGTATAGGCAGCCCTGAGAGCAAAGTCATCCGAGACTTTCCTTTTGGTGTGTACGTGCCTGAGTCTGTCCTCCAGGACCTTCATGCCTTCCTTGGAGTAGGGCTCTGGGAACACTGCGGTGTGAAGCGCATAGGTCTTCCCGCCGCTCTTTACCGTGTAAGCCTTTCCCCGGTTGTCCAGGTCCTCAAGGGTGTTCATCACAGACCTTTGGTTGAACTCGTCTATGAGGTCTTCCACAGTGGCAGGAGCTTTTTCTATCATGTAACTCTCTATCTTCTCCGCGTCTGTTATGGGAGGCACGCACCCGAGGAATTTATCTATCTCAAACCTGTAGGGCGAGGATACAAGCGCGGTCCTCTCGTCCGAGTCGTAGTCAGCCTTGAGGAGCAACCCACCGGAACCGTCCTTGTAGTTGATTTTGTTCCCGAACTTGATTGACGAGTCTTCTACGTACCAGTCTTCAAATAACTGTTTGGCCCTCTCAAACCTGTTCCTGGACAGGGGCAGTTCCATCCTCACCAAAACTCCGTCCGTACTCATCTCTCCGACCAAATCCCAGTTCTCAAAGTAGGTGAGCGTGTCTCTCACCTCGTCCAAGGAGAATCCCCTTTGGTCTAACTTGCCCCTGACAGTTTCCGGAATCATGGATTTTGTTTGTGCTGGTACCCGCATATATCTATTCTACAACTGCTGAAGGTAAACCAAAGCATAGTAACCACCGTCGGTGGTACCGATTTAATAATTTAAGAATGATAGCCTAGTTTTATTATGTACAACGAAGTCCGGAAGGGCGACAAAGAGACAGAAGAAAGGCTCAAGGCAGCGAGAGACCACACCCAGGACGGGGAGCTGGACTTGGCAGAAAAACTCTTGAAGAGGAGAGACGACATAGAAGCCAGTGAAAAAACCAAGGAGAAGCTGTCCCGTTTCTACCTTTCAAACCCGTTTAGTGGCTGTGAGAGCAGGAGGGATTTCTTTTCTAGTTTGAGGGATGCTTCAGGGAATATAATAAACCTGAAAGGCATACACAGGAGTTCATTGGTGTACGGTGAGAATGAGATGGAGGAGTTGAGGAAGAGAGGCGTAGAGACTCACATGCTTTTCGTTGGCGAGGACTTCGACGGCACCAGGAGCAGGGTCGTTGACGGCGTTCCACTGAACTTTCTGTTAAATGATACTGTTCCTGAGAATTATCAGATGGGACTGGTAGACTTGAACCCCGGAATATTTGATTACGGGAGGACCCAGGACATGGTTGGCACCTACAAAAAGTACCAGAAAAAATTACCTGGTCCGATTCATGCGGCTGAGAAAAAGTTGGACCAATTGTACAAAGATATATTGGAGGGAGACGAGGAACAGTATTTGGAAGCAGTGGTAGACACCACCATAAAAAACATGGAAAGTCCCAATTACTCACCGCTTCCTGACGATTTCCTTTTCAGCATGGCTGCCCAGAAGTCAATGGGTGTTGAG
>CAZXUR010000012.1:0-3769 GCA_964644245.1 uncultured archaeon | reverse complement strand
GGCTTCTCCGAATTCAGTACTTTCAGAGATGCTGGGTCATGCTGGTGACCTGTTGGGGATGGACGTGAATGTGGATGGGAGCAAAAGGGGGTTCGACGAACATGGTGAACAAAGGGACGCTCAAGTGAACTGCATGAGAAGGAAGCTGGAATCCTTTGACAGAATGATAGGCAACGCAAAAGCAAGCATGTTCTCAACCACATATTACGACAAAATCACGCCAGAAAGAGTGAGAAGAAGGTTCCCCTACACTTTCGGGATGGTTACAAACTTAGTCGACTATCTCAGGAAGAATGAGGGGGCAGTTCCCCTGCGTGTGGTTTACACTGTCAGCGACGACCCCACGGACATACACGGCCTTGGGAGAACCTCTGATATGAAAAGGAGGGGAATTGATGGTGCTGCATTTATAAAACTTGGTAAGCCCAAAGGACAGAATTACGAAGAGACGGTGTCTTTTGAGGGAGGAAGCAAGGAGCCCGTATTCTATGCGGACGATATACGCGGTTACGAGACTTACTTGTCAAACCTCGCAGAACTCTCAAAGGAGGAGGCATACCTTGGTCCCGAGGGTGTTCTTGACCTGTGCAGAGAGTACGACTGGCTGCAGAGAACGGAAGACGGAAGCAGGAACAGGATACTGAAGAAAGGAAAGTTCACAGAGGAGGAAGCAGAAAGGGGCTTGGAAACGCTCTACGAGAGAATAACCCGGTCGATACAGCGGTTAGAGGACAACTACGATAAACAGGTGTTAAAGAAGACCATGTCTTATGGCCTCCTCAGAGCAGAAAAAGAAAACACACTCAAACTGATCAATGACAGGGATACTTACTCTCCTGGTTTCTATATAGGCCAGTCCTACACCTCGGCCATGGGACCTTTCTTGGAGGTCATGGAAGAAGCAGTGAGGAACATCAGCAAGGACGACAGGAAGCCAGTGTACAACTGGAGGAGAAAGCTCTTCGGTGTTAGTCCGACAGAGCCACAAGCACACGAGGGTTTCCTGACACCTGGAGACATGCCCAACAGCATGATGTTCGCCGAGAAGGAGAGGAAGGCCATAAGGGAGCCCAAGGAATACGTGCTCGGTGTCATCCCCAGGGGAAGGCTTACATTCTCTCCTCAGAAGTACGAGGAAATAATAAGGAAGAAGTTCCCGGAGTTCGCCAAACTTTTCCCAAGCCACAGGAACAAGTAATATTAAATTTATTTCTGTTAAGTGGTGAATATGGAGCACGAGTTCAAATTCGGAAGGGCAGAGATGGACGAGAGGAACAGCCAGTGCCTGAGAGGGTTGGCTGACATAGGAGGGTACTGCAAAGACTTTGAGGAGAATACTTCTGACATATCTATAGGGGTCCTGTACGCGTCTGATTTTTCATTCGAAGAGTTCAGAGACAAGTATGACCATCTGATACACACACTCTGGCAGGATGCCTACGACAGAGGCGAGGAAATAAAAGAGGCTCAGGAATCAGGTCAGCAGAACGTGAAACCGAATGAGGAAGACATAGAGGTATATTATCAGGGTAAAGGCACTAGAAAAACGAATGAAAAACTGGTCGAAGACTTGGAGGATATATCTGGTGAAATAGAATCCGTCTACTCGAAAGTTGGTGTGTTCTGTGACTATACGAGAAAGGCCATGGAAAGGACCAGGTCCGACCGGTTCTCCAGCGCTTTGAGGGAAAATGTGCCCCAGATAGAACAGGCCAACAAATTGACCTCAGAGGTCTACCAGACTTGTAAGGACTGCTCTGAAAGCCTTCTGAAGACAAACGACAAACTCACCTCCTCTGGCTACACTTGTGTGGGTGTTGGCTTTATACGGGAAGTGGCTCCTTCAGAAATTAAAGAGGCGATGGAAATAATTCCTACTGGAGAGGTTTTCAAAAGCATATGGGGAGAACTGGGAAACATGAAGAGGTCCAATCCAGACGCCTTTAAATGAATTTAAGCGTTTCCACGAATTCTTATTTGTATGTACACCTTCGAAGAAATGGAGACCGACCTGAGGAAGATGGGTCTCTCCGAATACGAGTCAAAGGCCTTTCTGACACTCATAGGAAAGGGAATCCTGTCCGCTCCCTCCATATCAAAGCATTCGGGCGTTCCCAAAAGCAAGATATATGGAATTTTAGAAAAGCTTTCTGAAAAGAGGATGATAGAAGAGTATCCGGGCAAGCCCAAGAAGTTCAAGGCCAGGTCACCCAAGTTCGTTTTCAAGGAGCTGGTGGAAAAGGAGAAAAAGAAAGTCAAATCTCTCCAGGAGGTGGCTGAGAAACTCAGCAAGAGGATGGAAGACCTCATCGGCTCCAAGGAGGTTTCTTTGGCCGAAACAGACACAGCTCTCTGGACTGTCAACGGCAGGCATGCTTTCCACGAAAAGTACGCGGAGATGCTCGGAAAGGCAGAGAAGGAAGTACTGGTGTGCAGCACCTCTGCATCGAGACATCCTGCCATGGACAGAGCGATTTTAGGAGCGTCCAAAAGGGACGTGACCATGAAGGGCATCACTAGTGTGACAGATAATGACGTAAAGCAGAGGGTGAAGTACTACTCAAACTTCTTCAACTTGAAGAACTATCCCGATCTCATTCCCCTGACCATAGTCATAATAGACAGGAAGGAGTGTATGTACCGCCTGCAGTACGATTTCAACGGCAAGACCAATTACGTGGGTGTCTGGTCTGACAACCAGGCTCTTGTAGACACCTTCTACCACTACTGGAAGTCACTTTGGGATAACTCCAAGAATATAAACTTCGACTAGACGAGAAGGAGACTCAGGGCTTCTTTGTCTACCGGTATCAGATTCATTCCTTTGGTGTCATCCAACTTGAAGAACTTCAGTTCCGTACCTTTCTCTGGTCTCATCTTCCCCTTGAAGTCACACACGTAGTAACGAATATCGAAGTGGATGTTTCCCAGTTCTAGGGAAGTCTTATGCAACTCCTTGTACTTCTCTACGTCCATGCCTGTCTCTTCCTTGACCTCCCTGACTAGCGCCTGCTCATAACTCTCCTCGTCCTCCAAGTATCCACCCGGGAACGACCAGTACTCGGGAAAGAATTCTTCCGATGACTCGCGTCTGTACATGAGTACTGAGTCACTCTTCAGGAAGATTCCGAACGATGCTTTTCTCCTTTCCATATACTCAGTGGGTGAGGTGTTTTTTTGTATGTATTTGACCACCGCTGGTGGTTACTTTTAACTTTTATATTCTCTACCATCTATATCCATCTATGTACTCTGAGAAAGTGGAGAAGGCGCTGAAGAGGAGGAAGATAAAGGTCGGGGACAGAGTAGAAGTTAAAAAGAGGAAGAAGGCCTTTACCGGTATACTGATGCCCAGAATCGAACTGGGTGACAGAGACTCTCTGGTGCTGAAGATGGACAACGGATACAACATAGGCATCCGCTACTCCAAAGGCATGCGTATCAAGCGCCTGAAGGGGAAAAAGAGGAAGAAGAAGCCAAAGAGGAAGAAACTGAAGAAGGACAAGTCCAAGCCTACTATTTCTATAATACACACCGGAGGGACTATCGCTTCGCGACTCGACTACAGGACCGGAGGCGTGGTTGCCTCTTTCGAACCAGAGGACCTGGTGGAAATGTTCCCGGAGTTGGAAGACTTGGCGAACATCCGTTCCGTCTTCCTGGGGAACATGCTGTCCGAGAACATGCGTTTCAAAGACTACAACAAAATCGCCAAGGCAGTGGCCAAGGAAGTCAAGAAGTCGGACGGGGTGATAGTCACACACGGGAC
>CAZXUR010000011.1:0-16768 GCA_964644245.1 uncultured archaeon | reverse complement strand
GTGGTGGTGGACTTCTGGGCTTCGTGGTGCATGCCCTGCAACATGCTCTCGCCTATACTGGACAAACTCGCCAAGGACTACGAAGGCAAGTTCGTACTGGTCAAAGTCAACGTGGACCAGGCAAGGAACGCCGCAACCAAGTACGGGGTGATGTCCATCCCCTCTGTCAAGCTGTTCAAGGACGGGAAAGTGGTGGACGAGTTCGTGGGAGCGCAGCCAGAGCCCAAAATCAAGGAATGGCTGAAGAAGAACGGCATCGAGTAAGCCTTTTAAAGCTTTTTATCACCTTTTAATACGGACATGTTCGAAAAAAATATAACAATTTCAAAAAAATATGAGAACTTAGACGAAGCTTGCAGGCGTGTTGCTCTGTTCCTTTCTGAAGAATCCGTAGAAATTAAGAAAGAGGAGGCCGCAGGCATGAACAAAGAAATCAAATACACTTATGTGGACGGCAAAGTCCTTCCCTCCACCGGCAAGTATGAAATAAGCAAGAAAGGAAAGAATTACGGATTGGAAATTTGCGGAGAATATAGTAACTTTAATGTCACATTGAAGGGGGATAAGGAAGACAAGAAAGAGATGTGTGATATTCTAGACTTTTTTATGCCTTCTGTAGATTCAGAAGATAATTCTAGAATAGCCATATCAAGAAAATATTCAGAATTCACGAACTCCTCAAAAAAACTGAACGAGATTCTCAACGAATCTGAAATCCTTGAAACCAAAAACGGATACAATGAACCATTAATCTATGATTACACCGGTGAATCTCTGCTACCAAAAAAGGGTGTCATAAAATTATCCTATGAAGACACTCCTTACAAAATGTCCTTGGATGATTGTTGGGATGGGATGAAAGTTACCATAGAAGGCCCGATGAACAAGAAAGATGACATGAAATCGGTTCTCGACAAAGTTGGTGAGGGGAGCTCCAGACATACGTCTGGCCAAAAAGCTAAAGAAGCATTTGGGAAAACCTGGTCCGATGTCGTCGTTTCAGACGAAACCATGGAACTACTCAACGAAAAAGTCTGCCTGCCGCTCAGGAATCCCCAACTAATCAAAAAACTGGGGATAGAAGCACCCAAAGGCGTTCTTCTCTACGGGCCTCCCGGATGTGGGAAAACACTGATATCAAAGGTGCTTGCTTCAGAGAGTGGCGGAAACTTCTACGGACTGACTAGCACTGACCTCACGAGCAAGTGGTATGGGCAGACCGAGGGCAAGATAAGGGAAAGTTTCTCACTTGCAAGAGAGAATAAGCCATCAGTCATTTTCATGGACGAATTGGACGGACTGTTCGTTGAGAGGGACAATTCACATGAAGCGACAGGCAGGGCTGTGACTACTCTGCTTTCAGAACTGGACGGCTTAAAGGACAACGAGCGTGTTATGTTCCTGGCTGCCACCAATAAGAAGGACAATATTGACTCGGCGATTCTGAGACCGGGAAGGATTGACGAGGAAATCGAGATACCCAGACCCGACTTCGAATCCAGGAAGGCCATATACAAGATTCATACTAGAGATATGCCCCTTGAAGAAGGTGTAGATTTTGGTGAGTTGTCGAAGGGGGATCTGAATGGTGCTGAAATAAGGAAAGTATGTCAGGACGCAGGCCTCCTGAAAATACGGGAGCTCAGCAGGAAGACCGGCAAACCTGCACATGAAATACGTACGGACGAACTTGAGGATTTGTCCATAAGTCAGGAATACTTCAGAAAAGCCTGCGAAAAAAATAAACTTTAAGTTACATGGAGACAATTACAGTCATGGCCAAGAAAAAACTGTACAGGTCGGGCAAGGACAAGATTCTGGCAGGTGTGTGTGGAGGAATTGCCGAGTACTTAGACACAGACTCCACACTGGTGAGACTCGTCTGGGTTTTGCTGTCCCTGGGAGGGGGATTGGGACTACTTCTCTACATAATACTGTGGATAGTCATGCCCAAAAACCCGAAACACACCTGGAAATAACTTTATATATAAAAGGAGTAATTCTTCTTAGGAGGTATAATATGGCAAAATCTACATTGGATATTGTGGCCATGATTTTGGTTATAGTAGGCGGTCTCAACTGGGGCTTAGTGGCATTTGATATAAACCTGGTGGACATGCTTCTCGGGAGCATACAGCCGCTGCCGCAGATCGTCTATGCACTGGTCGGTCTTTCCGCCTTGTACGTGGCTTACAAAGAATTCGCTTGAAGGTCCTTACGTCTTTTTTTATTTTATATATTCTTGCAGTTATACTAGTCAAGAGGTGATTTTACGGTATCTGTAGACAAGGACAAGTGCATCGGGTGCGGCGCATGCGAATCGATGTGTGGAGAAGTCTTTAAACTGGTTGAAGGCAAGTCCATAGTAAAGAAAGGGGCTGACAAAAAGGCTTCCTGCATCGAGGAAGCTGCCAAAGCATGTCCGGTAGACGCGATAAAGGTCTAAACTATATATTCTACTTCGACTTATAGTAATCATGTTTGATTCAGACCACAGAGAAAATCCCTGGTTCATGGCTTCTGTGGTGTCCATAGTGGCTACCAGCCTGTACATAATCGTAGACTACTGGGAAACGGGCGAAGTGGTCCTCAACCGTGTGGCGACATTTGCCCTGGTGTTCTTTGCCATATTCTTCTTCATCCGCCTCTCACTCAACTACAGCGTGAAGAAGGGCAAGACTAAATGATTTTTTCTGAGGGCAGTACATATAGACCCCTCAAATCACTCAAAACTACTCTTTGAACGCTTTAAAACGTCCTTTTTACCGCTTTCGCCCCGGCCTGGTTATTCAATTTTCCCCAGTCTTCCCTTCAGGAACTCCACGAACCTGGCCAGCATAGAGAAACCCGCTTTCTCACGTATCCCAGCCGACTGCTCGACGTAAGAGACCAAGGCAGAATGGATGTTCTTCCCGGTCTTCTCGGTTGCCCTTGTCATGTAAGGGGTCAGTTCCATGCCTATGACCCTCTGAGGATTCTCCATGAGGTCCACACGCGCGAACTCTGTCTGGACTGCGTCGGCTGCTGACACCGCCAAGTCTTCCAAATCCTTGGAGAGTTTGACTCTTTTCATCTTTCCTCTCCCATACAGCATATCCTCACGATTCTTGGACTTCCTCCTCACAGAAGCCACTACCTCGGAGCCTATCACATACGCCTCTATCAAGTCTTTGGTGTAGTGTTCCTCCACGTATATCAACTGGTTTAAAGAAGTGAGAGTGTCTATCATGGTCTTGGCCTCGTCCATGTTGTCAGCGAACATTATTCCCCTTTCCTTGGTGTTCACCTTTATGGAAATGGGAAACTTGAAGTCTGACAAAAGATTGGTCATGGGCTTTGAAGAGTTGAGCATGCAGGCCTTGGGAACTGGTATGTTCTGGTTTGACAAATGGTTGAACATCAGGAACCTGTCCGAAGTCAGCAGGAAGGAAATGGCCTTGGAGGGGGAATAACCGGGGAAGTTCTTGACTATGGTATAAGCAGGATTGAACCCGCCCCTCAGCCTACAGATGATTGCGTCGTACTCCAGCAGGTCTTTCTTCCTGTACATGACGGAGAACCCCCCGTCCAGGGAAATGGAAAGGTTTGAAAACGGCACCAACAGTACTTTATTAAAGTAGTTCCTGCCTTCCTTCAGCAGTTTCAAGTCAGTCTTTCTCTTTTTCCTGCCGGTGAGTATGGCCAGTTTCATTTACTTTTTCACCTGAGACTTCACATAGTCTATGATTTTCTTGGCCACATCTATGTTGGTGGTCTTGGAAACCCCTTTTATGCCTGGGTTTATGTTGGTCTCTATGACCGTGGGCCCTTCTTTGCTTTCCAGAAAGTCAATCGCAAGTATGTCCGACTTCATGGCTTCCGCACACTTGAACGACAGTTCCTCCATCTCCTTGTTCAGACGGTGATGCACGGCCTTTCCGCCCTGCTGTATGTTGCTCCTCTTCTCGCCCTTCTTGGCCTTTCTCTTGTAGGAAGCCGCTATCTCGTTTCCCACCACCAGTGACCTGATGTCCTCTCCGGGGTTCTCCACGAACTCCTCTATGAGTATCTGTTTGTTGAGAAGTTTGAGTGTCCTGATGACTGACTGCGCGGATTCCTTGGACTCCAAATACATGACTCCTTTCCCCCCGAAGGACGACACCAGTTTGACCACGATGGGATATTTCATCCGGCTTATGATGTCCTTGGCAGACGAGATGGAAGAAGTCATGTAGGTTATGGGAACCGGTATTTTGGCCTTCTTCAGGACTTCCAGGGACAGGAATTTGTTGTGAGCACAGCGGACTGTGTCAGCACCGTAGGGCTTCTTCACGTCCGTGGAATCCAGGAATCTCATTATCTGATAGCCGAACGGCGCGCGCTTGGAGTCTATACGAGGCAGTATGTAGTCGAAGTCGGTGAGGTCCTGCTTCTTGTAGGAGGGAACCAGTTCCTTGGTTATGTTCAGGACTACTTCCTTTATGGGTATGAATTTACCGCCGGATTCCTTCAGGAGGGCCTCTGTGGTTTTGGACCTGTTCTTAGGTGCCAAAATGCCTATCATAAGGCACCTCCAGACTACTTGACAGAATCCTCATCTCCCACGTCTACAACAAAGTCCTTCAATAAGTTCCTGCCGATGATTACCGGGAACTGCAAGTGCTCCCTGTCCTCGAGGCTGACCCTCACGTCGTATATGTTGTCGTTTATCTCGATTTTCGCCTTTACTATGGGCCTGCGTATGTAGTGCTTCTTTTTTTCCCCGGTGTTGCTGCCTGAAAGCACCCGGACCGAACTGACCACCGGACCCAGCTTTGCCTTGGCAGCCAGTTTGTAGTCCACACAACTCCTGGCTGCGCCAGTGTCTATCTTGGCTTCGGTCTTGATTACTTTGTCGCCTATTATTTTGACCTTTTCCACCAAACCTATCTTATCCATAGCACCACTTACAAACGCAGATATAAAAATAAAATGTGAACCCAGTTTAAAAAGATTTCTCCCGGTCACTTCTGTGCGTCCCTGACCGCCCTGAGTATGTCCATGAGCATGTCTGAGAGCTGGTTTGAGTAGTACTTGCACACGAACTGGTTGGCTTCCAGTTGTATGATGACTTTGCCTTTGCCCAGCAACTTCTTGGGAGCGTGTGAGGAAGTGCCGAAGAACATCTCTTCTACAGTCACTTTAGGCACCTTGCACAGGTTGAGTGTCCTCCTGGTCATCTCTTCCAGTGACTGCCTGTTCCATTTCTTGGGCTTGACCCCGTAGTTCTTGGCCATGGCCAGGTCCTTCTCGTAGTTCTCCCTGAACAGGCCTGGCATGTCCTTGGGCTTCAGGGAATCAAAGGTCTTCTGCAACCTCCGGTTGCTTATCCTCTGGTTGTATAGTATGGCCTTGTGATACTTGGGCCTGATTTTTCTCAGAAAGTCTGAGTACTGGTCGTTTATGCTTTCCACGGTTCTCTCCAGGACGTCCTTCCTGACCCCCAGGTTCTTGAACGTGGCAAAGTCCATTATGGATTCGGCTGCCTTGAGTCTCGGCCTATTCGAGTGCAGGAACAACAGGAACCTCCCGCTCCTCTTAACAATTTCCCAGAACTCCCTGTAGAGGTTGAGACGCTCCACGTATTCCTTCTTGTCCGGTGCCACCCATGCGTAGCGCTTGTTATAGTTGCTTATGGCCTCTCTGTCTTCTCCCAGTTTGTAGTCGTCGTAGAACTCCAGCGCCTTTTCAGGCGGCGGCACCTCACGGTTCATGTCCACACCATAGGCGCGGTTCCTGGACACATTTGAGATTATAGCACGTCCCCCGAACTTTTCCACGCAGAGCGAGGCAAGTACTTCTGAGGATTCGTCCCGGGCGGGCTTGGAACCCAGGGAGGGTCCTGAGTGCAGGCAAACAAATATGGGACCCGACGTGTTGGTCATCATCAGGCACGATTTGAAGAATTTTAGTTCCATGACATAACTTGTCTTAAAGATTTATATAGAATCAGAAGTCCGGCAGAAAATCAGAAGTCCGACAGAAACTTTGGCGGTTTCAGGTGCAGGTCGTCCAGGCCAGACGGATACTTGAAGGATCACAAGTACCCCTGGTGAGGGAGATGCTCGAGAAAGGGATACTAAAGAGTCCTGTATATCTCCCAGATTTCGCGAGGTCTGAACCTATAAATACGACCCTCCGTTAATAGACTTATAAAACACGGAGGTAGTGCATGGTAGATTACGAACAAGCGATAAGAAAGCCCTTCACCGACACCACAAAACTGTTGACAGGGATAATTCTGTCCATAATACCGATACTGAATTTCACTTTGGTCAAAGGATTCGCCATCGAATGTTCGGGCCTCGGAAAGGCTAGGAAGTCGGCAAAGATGCCTGAATGGAAGAACTGGTGGGACCTGTTTGTCAAAGGTCTGCTGGCAGTGACAATCGGATTCATTTACATGATTCCGGCCATCGCCATATTCACTGTGGCCGCAGGATTTTTCTTTGTCTCGATGTTCAGCGGATTCACAGGAGGACTGTCCTCCGAGATGATGGGGGACTCGCAGGCAGGAGAAGTGATATCACAGACCATACAGAACAACTGGTCAGCGATTTTTCCGGCCATGCTTGAAGCCGCTCCCATATTCCTGGCAGGAGCTCTCTTAGCACTGATAGCTGCTTACTTGACGCCGATGGCTGTCCTGAACTACATCAAGAAAAACAAATTCAGTCAGGCCTTCGCCTTGAGGGAAGTGACCCACAAATGTTTCAACGCAGAGTACTTCGTGGCTTTTCTGGTAGTGGCAGTAGTCAGCATAATGGCCGGTCTGGTACTTGCCTGGATACCGATTCTGGGAATAGGAATATTCAACTTTGTGATTGGTGTCTTCTCGTTCACGGTGTTCGGTGAAGTTTACAGGAAGATAAAGTAGCCTTTTACTTTTTTAAAATATTTCCAGTGGTCCCTCTAATCCTTAGATACGGATGACCCCTGATAGTGAAAACAACATGGGAATCTAATTTTAATATTTTTATGTCAATTATCTCTATGTCTGTTGAAGAAGTGAGAAAAAAGTATCTGGGGATAGGACGAGATGCGCAAATAGCAAGGGAAAGATACACAAATTTCTCTGGGCTGCGGGAAGAAGTCCGCAATAATCTATCAAGTAGATTTGAGGCAATTGCCGGAAAGCAGAGACCCGATACCGTCATGTTCGATATCCTTGACGGTTATATGCACGGGCATGATGCCGTGACCATAGCAAAGAAGACGGGCTACAGACCAGGTTTCTTGATAAATCTTCTGAAGACTGATTTCGGGATTGAGTTACCACTCAGGGACAAGAAAAAATAGTGGGGTCAGAGGGATTCGAACCCCCATGAGCAGGTGACTTCCTCACAGACTAGAGTCTCAGCTCTCCAGTCATAAGACTGGAGCCTGCTATGCTAGCCATTACATTATGACCCCTATGAGAGAAGAATTGTCTGTAGGCATTTAAATGTGTTTTTTCGTTAGAATAAATCATATTAACTGAAGGAGAAAGTAGTGATACGATGAGAGCATGGGTTGCGGGGAAGAAAGGGAAAGAGGCCTTGCGTGAGAGGTTGAGGAAGAAGGGCTTCGTTCTTGACGATAAGGAGCCAGAACTGCTCATAGTGTTGGGGGGAGACGGCATGATACTCGTTGGCGCCCACACCTATCCCGAATCCATGTTGTTTCCAGTCAGGAAAGACAGCTATGGATACAAGACCAAAGCTGATTTGAAGGACTTTGACAGGGCGATTGACCTCATACTTAAAGGGAGGTTCAGGGTCAGGGAGGAGGCTCTCATAAAAGCCGAGTCTGGTGACAAGACCGTGTATGCCTTGAGCGAAATCCAGTTGTGCGCCCGACCGCCCACGTACCCGTACCACTGCCTAAGGTTCGACGTTGAAAAGGACGGAACAACCTTCAAGAAGAACGTTATATCAGACGGTATCGTCTTCGCCACTCCTTACGGCTCTACCGGCATATATTCATCCATCGTGGGGAACGAAGAGCTGAAGAAAAAACTGTTCGAGCAGGGAATTGGCGTGGCACCCATACTTGAACACAGCGTACCGAGGTTAAAACCACAGGTAGT
This sequence comes from uncultured archaeon, assembly GCA_964644245.1. GTDB lineage: Archaea > Aenigmatarchaeota > Aenigmatarchaeia > CAZXUR01 > CAZXUR01 > CAZXUR01. Next base: position 8,682 of record CAZXUR010000011.1, on the reverse strand, counting down.
TGATAAAGGCTCGAAATTCCTGGTAAGACTCAACCGAGGAAAGGCATGGCTCGTCTACGACAACATCCATGACATGATTCCGTTGAAAGAAGGCGACGCAATAAAGGTAGGGGTGTCAGACAAGAGCACTAAGTTCGTTCACATTTAAATTTTCTTCCACCTAATACTGGTATGCCTTCTAGGTACAAGCAGCCCCACAACATCCTTCATGAGAAAATCAGCGAAGAGGAACTAGAGAGGATGGAGAAAGAAGGAACAAAGGAAGAGAGGAAAGTCGCCAGACTTAAGTGGCGTCTGAGGAGAAAGATACACCACGGTCTCAAGAGGAAGAATAAGTCCGTGGCCAGGTTCTACGAGTGGCTAGAAAAGTTGGTCTGAAAGTCGCAACTCCTCTGTCTCCTGGGTTATCCTTCTCAGCATGTAGTTCAGGAACTCATGCTTCTTCTGGGTTTTTTCCTTCTTGCTACACTTGATGTTGTTCAAATACTTGCCCATGGGCTCCACCACTTCAGCGGACTCCTTGTCAGGTAACTCCGGATACCTCTTGGCAGCGTACCATATTTCCTTGGCCCTTTCATGGTCTCCTTGCGCCTTGTTGGATATGATTTTTGCGAAGGCGCTGAGGGTCTGGGTCCTTGCTGCGATTTCCTGCCAGTCCCTGAATATCTTCCTGAGATATCTGTGTCTAGCATCCGCTCCGGAAACCCTTTCAGGCTCGCCTTTTCCCCGTTTGAAACTGCCTTCCAGGTTGAACTCGTCATACTCAGAGTCGTAGTCGGGGAACCGCGCATTGACTATGGACATGTCCAGTTCCACGTCTCCTTTCTTGGTGCTCTTGCTGGCTTCCACTTTCTCCCACGGGTCCTCCACCTCTATGTCCCAGCCGCTGGGTCTCTTGTCGGTTCTCTCTCCTCTTTTCAAAGTGCAGTACCCCAAATAGGAAGAAAAATGGTGAGGTCTGTACCTTCCCGATTCCTCTCGCATCTTGGTCTCCACCCAGCCGTCTTTAGTGAAGAGGGTTTTCAACCCGTCTTCCAGGTTCCTTGCCTTCTTTTTTGCCTCTACATGTATTATCTGCGGCAGACGGGTCACCGGCACGTATTCCTTGGGACCCACATCGTCCCTGTACCTCTCGAAGACCTTGCCTTCTTCCCTCAGCCTCTTCATCGCCTTGGAAGCCACTTCTCCTGACATGGGTTCGAACAGCTTGTGGTAAACCTTCTTTCCTGCCAGGTCTACCGGGACCTTGCCTGCCTTGACTTCTCCGACGGTCAAGGGCCGACCGGTTTTCATGAAATTCCAAATATCTTCCTTCCTCTTCTTTATAGTCTCTTCTTTGACAGTCATTCCGTCTCACCCATGCAACTCTCAAGGTACCAGCACTTGTCGCAGTATCTGTCGCCCGCAGGAAGTTCGTTCAGGGAAGTCTTCCTTATCTTTCTAAGTTTCGCCAGTCCTTCCTCTATGTCCTTCACATACCTCCCCGGCTCCACCGTCTCTACTTCGCACGAAGGCCAGGTCTCGACTCTTCCCTCCACCGGCAAGTCCTCAGAAGGCTGTGTCATGAGCGTGTATATGCCCACCTGATAACGGTCCCAGTCAGACACGTAATCCTTGACCTTGCCGTCGGTTATCACTACATTGTCTTCAGGAAACCTAGACTCTATGTCCTTCCTGCCAACGAGCTTCTCCCCGAACCTGACCGAATCTACATCCTTTTCTATAGAAACTTCTGCCGGCTCTTCCCTGAGTTCATGCCTGTTCTCAGCCAATTCATCGGAGAAAGAGAACACTTCCTCCAGCATTTCTCCCAGAGGCACGCCGTCCCCCAGAAGTTCATTCTTGTTCCTGACCACCGACCATCCGGACCCGGGTACTCTCCCACTGATAGCACCGCCAAAGAAGTTCCCGTAGTCGTTCACAAACTCTTCCTGGTCCTCAGAGAACTCTGTCTCCCTGGGCCGAGCTAACACTGCCAGATTGTGTTTGAGTATCTTCAGACGCGTACCCGGGTCTATCCGGGGCTTGCAGCCTGCTACCTGAAGCTTCAAAGCTCGATAGCACTTCCTGCCTTCCTCTGCCACTTTGAGGGAGACCAGGTCTGACACTCTGTATGCTCTTCCCATGCTTAGATTTGCCCCTAAAATCATTAAAACCTAATTCACCACCAAAAGTGGTCAAAATCAGTCGTATTCGCCTTCCCTGATTCTCTCCAGGTAGTCCGGCTCCACCCAGTAGACCAGTTTGTTGTCCTCCTCGTCCATTTCCAGAACGCCGGCTCCCAGGAGGTGTATCATCCTCCCATCGCCCAGTCTCCTGCGGATACTACTTTCCGAATATCTGTCGTTTCCAAGTTCAAGCACCATCTCTCTGGTCTTGGTTTCCCTGAGAAGCCTGTCCGCTATAGTCTGTTCCTTGCTCTTCCCGAACCATCGCATAATCCGACTTGAAAGAAACTCTTTTAAACCTTCAGGCCTTCTTTACGACCACGTCGTCCCCGTCCTGAACCTTCTTGAGAAATTTAACATCCTTAACCTTTCCTATCACGTTCACCGGGGAAAAGGCCTTGGGTTTTTCAGACGTGGAGACAGGCGTTCGCCCGAAGAATATGCACAAGGCGTTGCCGGAAGGCCAGTAGGCTACGTCGCCCACTTCCACTTCCTGTTGGGAGTCCTCTTCGCCCACCTGCACCGGGATTTCAAAATAGATTTCCTCGCCCCATCTCCTGGCACGTCCGTCCACGGGCAAAGCCCCCAGGACCTTTTCAACGGTCACCGGATTCTTGCCTTCCCTGATTTCTCCTTCTATTTCTCCGTAGGGAGTCTTGATGACGACCTTCATACGAATATTTTGTCAGAAGGTTTTTATAGGTTCCCGGCTGACTGCTCTTTTCGGGCAGGCTTTGGTATGCTGACTCTGTAGTTGTCAAACACAAAAACCGTGAACTTTTCTTCTTCTCTCCTTTCCCGAAATCCGCCCTTCTCCTCAATCACCTTTACAGACCTCTGATACAAGTCTTCCATGAATTCAGTTGTCAGAAACAAATAAAAATCAGACGAAATCTTCCAGGCGCTTCTGATGCTTCAAGTCTTTCAGGACTTCCGAGTTCCTCATCCAGATATCCTTCCCTATGTCCAGTTTTGTGGACGAGTAGTCCAGTGCTTCTTCCAGAGACCGGAACTTGCGGCAAGGTTTTTTCAAAGCGTCCCGCACGGTCTCGCGCACGTTCCAGACTCCAACCGGCATTATGTAGCCCGGATGAGCCTCGCGCATGATGACCACAGACGCCTGCCTCCTCTCCTTTCTCAGGTGCTCACCCACAGCCAGCCTCGCAGCATAGTAGCACCCACCGATTTCCGCATACTTCTTGCGCCCTTCCCAGAACTCAGCCGAAGACAGTATGGACACTTTCTTGCCCACCGGGTTCCAAGTAGTCTTCGGGTACCACGCCTCTATCAGTTCATATGACCATGGCTTTGGCATCATGAGCACTATCCAGCGGTTGTCCAATTGGTAGGATTCGTACACCCGGTACTCGTTTATGGGCGGATAGTCCTTCACTTCCTTCACCAGTTCCTTTCCTATGGTGTCATCCACAGCGGTTATGGACCACCGGGTGGGCACGAACTTCCGGTCCTTTCTCACACCAAAGGCACCCACCGAAAAGGCCTTCTGGATTTTGGACACTAAAACATCTTTGTCGTGAAGTCTGATGACAGCCGGTGCTGCCTTGAGGTCCGCGTCCGAGTAGGCCTTCTCTATCCTCTGGTTCCACCTGATATTCCCCAGTTCCAAGTCTCTTAGAGGAGCCGAGGGTCCGAGTGGCTGTACGTTTGAACTGAAGCGAATCTTTCCCTGTGGTCTCCTGGAGAAGTGTACGTCCACGTCTGCGGGTCTCTTTGCCATGGCCAGTTCACGGGTCTTCTCGACCATGCCTGTTGCATCCACGTTCTTGACGTCTACCGCAACCTTTCCCCTCACCAACTGGGACCTGAAGTCGACTATTTCCTCGATACCCTTTCCCAGCCATTTCTCGGGGGTATCCAGAAGGGACGTATCACCGTGCGTGGGAGGTGCCAGGGGCCCTATCTGCACCTTGGGATAACCGTACCTGCCTATGAAGACTCCGGGAGGGCTCGAGCCTTCCAGTGTCTTCCGGTCCACAGACTGCAGGTTCTTCTTGAATGAAAAATAGCGCACCAGAACCGGGCATCTAGACTTTCCACAAAGCATCTTGGTTCCCCGGCACAAGGCACACCGATTGGCCCAATCGAGTCCCATATATATAATAGCTTTTCCGGCTTTTAAAATTCACGTCATCTGCCTCTTCTATGCCTCTGTGTGTAACGATTCAAAACCTGGAAACCGGGCAGGAACCTCCTAAGACTACCATCGTTATCCATTTCAAGCAAGAAAGAACGCATTAAGTGAGAACTTTTCGGTGTTTTGGTCACTTTGACCAGATAGGGTGGGTTTGATTCGAGTATATGCACGTCAGCCCCTTCCATGTAAGGATTCCTGTCAACCACTTCTTGACGGGCGCTTCTCTTGATTTTTTCTTCGATTGTCAGGTCTTCGGTGGGCATATTTAGGATAAGAGCCAACACTTTAATGTCTAAACTTTGGCGAGAATCACGGTCTTCGGACCGCCCTGCTTCTTTGCGCACTCCGGACAGTTGGTGTACCAGAAAAGCAGTTCTTTCGCATGCAGGCCCTTCTCCTCCACGAAGGAGTTCATCTCCTTGATGTAGTCCTTCATGTCCTTGTACGGTCCCACGAACATCTTGCTCATAAACGTGCCGGTCAAAGTAACCACGTTCGGGTCGGGGTATATCTTGTCCAGGGACATGAGCATCTCCTGGGAGAATGTATTGCTTCCTCTCTCAATGACCATCACTGGCCTGGCGAATTCCATGCCCTTTGACTTTATGTCCTTGCCCGCGCTTCGGAGGGAACTCTCAAAACGTATGGGAAAATGGAAGAGTGAACGGACCTTGAACTTGTAGAATGGTTTGTTCCTCCATGTGACCGTCTTCTCCTCCCATTTTTCTTTGGGTATATCCGGGCAGCACTCGCTTTCCATGAGAACTATATACACTCGGTGGTATTTATTTTTTTAACTAGGAACAGTCTACCGGACATTTATCCGAATCTTCCGCTCTGTCACACACACCGTTACCGCAACAGGCGTTCTTGCAGTTCGGACCTATGCATATACAATCGTCAGGACAGGTGTAACAGTCCTCATCCTCTGCCTGACCCGCGCAGTATCCGTCCCCGCAGTAATCAGCTAAAGTGGTAGTTGTAGTCGTGGTAGTGGTTGTAGTTACTATAGTTACCTCGGCGTCACCAGTCTCCGTGTTTGAGAATTGTGTGTCCAGAGCCGTGATGAAAGCATCCAACAAGTGTCCGCTTCCCAGCGGGCCGGTAGCATTCACCTTCCAGCCTACTATGCATGCCTGGTCATAGGTCACGGAGTCACATCCGGTGCTTTCCTGTGCGGAGAACAACCTTGGCTCTCCGTTCAAATAGCCAACATCCCAATCAGAATTTGTGTTGGCAGATGAGGAAGACAAGTTGACGAGCCCGTCCGTCATTGCCACTCCGTCAGGTACAACATAGTTCTGATAATAAGACTCGGCCTCTGAATCAGTAGGCACATCAGAGGTTGCTTCTCCTCTGTAGACCGTACTCATTTCCATCACACTCCCGGCAGGAGTTATGTCATCGTTGTGCAGGTCTTTCATGGAACCGAAATATATCTTGTTGTCCTGATGGTTGTAGAAGGCGACCTGGTCGGCCCTGTTTTCCCAGTAACCTGACCAGTGTCTCTGCTGGGCGTAGGCTCTCACCGAGTCAGAGTCGCTCATGATCGCAAATGCTCCGTTACCTTCAGGATACAAGTAGTATGGCCAGGAAGTCCTTATGGTACTGTCCAGCACCCAGCTGCCTGAGGAGTCCCTGTACTTGGTACCTTTCTCAGTGGCAGTTCCCTTGGTCACATGTCTCCATCCCCCGTCTATGGATTGACCTTCCTCTCCTGTGTGTTCCAAGTCCATGTTTGCCTTTATTTCCAGACCTTCTATCAGTTCTCCGGTGGAGTCATCAAATGCCCAAGTTGCCTTGGTAGTGGTGGCTTCGATTCCCACTCCGTGTTCGGAATGGTCGTAGTTGGTCTTCGGGAAGTGGAACACGTACTTTCCGTCGGGATAATGATAGACGGAATAAGGCTCTCGAATCCTCCCCACTGACCACAAGGTCTGTGTGCCGATGTCGGTGAAGACGTAGAAGTTGAACGTCTGTCCGGTCAGGTATGAATCAACGTCCTTCAGATATTCATATTGTATCCTCCGGTTGGCCCTTATGTAAGTATCGCTTTTTATGTTCTTTACAGCTCTTACCAGGATGTGCCATCTGGGGTAGGTGAACGTGTCGCCGGCCATGGATATGGAGACTGCATCAGCCAAGCCGGTCGGGTTTTCATACCTGTAAAGCAAGCCGGTATCAGTAAAGTTTACAGGGTCGACGGCAAGATATTTATCTATGGAACCCGCCTGGACCCTGGCATGCTTCTGTTTCACGTATCCGGTGGTTTCCACCACTTCGCCCGGATATTCAGTGGTCAGCGCACCCAAAACATTGACTGGTTTGTCATCAAAGAAGTTCCTAGCGTAAACCACTATCTGCATTTCACCCGCGGAAGGTGAAATGGTCAGTGTGTTCGAAGACACACTTGCATAACCTTTAATCACCCGAACTCTCATATTGCCAGTGGTGTAAATGTTAGAAGAGTTGTGTATAGGAGCGGAAGATTGGAGTTCCAGCACGCTTTGATTGCTGTTCGAATAAACGTTCAGTAGCCCGTTTTCGAGCACGTGATACATGGTCTTCCCTGTATCTTCAGTCCCATCGCTCCACACTATCTTGTCGTACCAGAGGTCGGACAAAGGAGTGACGTACCAGGCAGTGGATCTGAAATTGGATGACTCGGTTAAGAAGTTGATGGGATAAAGGTCTCCGTTCTTGGGCTTCACACTCAGAGTAGTGTTGGAATCAGTAACTTCGACCATCTGCTCATAACCTCTGAGATTGAATGTCAAACCGTCTTGTAAGAAGGTGTCGTAACCCGGTTCCTGGACCATGCCCTGGGGGGAAGACGAAAACCAGTCATAGTCCTTGATTCCCACTTCATTCAGGGTTGTGTTGCTACTTACTATATAGAAAGGGGTGTCTCCCTGCTGGTCGGATATGCCTGTCATGCCCGTGGAGTCGTTGTGTCTTGCCTGTGCCTGGACCCCGCCACAGTAAGCACCCGAGCCTCCCAGACAAGCCACTTTTGCGACCATATCGAACAGCCCCTGAGTCAGGTTGCTGTGTTTTCCTTCCGGCGGTCTTTCCAAGGTGGCGGACAGATTGCCAGGGAAAGGTTCGACAGTAGTGGTGGTGGTCGATTCGACCTCCTCGAGATACAACTCCCACAACCGGTTATAGACAGCATAAGGCTTACCGGTCCTCTGGATTTTCATCTGCAGTTCAAAGGACTGGGAACCGTCTGACAAAGAAGAGATGTCCAGTTCACAGCTGGATGTCTGATATGATGTGGAAGTGGTGGTATCTTCACAGTAAATGGACGAGTCAGAGCTGGAAATTATTCTTATGTAAGCCGGGTTGCCGTTGCTGGACTTAAATTCCTGTACGGTCTTCAACCACGCCTGGCCGTCCTTGGCCACTGTCAGTGTCTTGAGTGTCACGTAGTCCTTCGAATCAGTGGAAACAACCGTGCTGTCCTCGGCATCCGGGCTGTCCGGATAGACTGCGGCAAAGGTCATTTCAGAAAATCCGATTATAAGCAAAGCAATTAATGCTATACTAAAAATTTTTGCCGAGGCCTTGGACATCAATCTCACAACCCATGTTTATTTTTTTCAAATATAAAAGTTTCTTTTTCCTCAAACTTTAAATTAGGACAGGTCATTTTCCTTCATCTTCTTCCTTATCCTGCGGGCATGTTCCATGAGGGTCGAAGAACCAGCTATTCCCTCTTTCTCCATCCGCAACCTACCCGAGTGACCTCTCTGTTCCTGGAGGACTATGCTGACCACTGCGGCCCCGGCTGTCCGCTTGCTCCTGCTCCTTCTCGCTGTTTCCTTGCTGTCAGTGGGTCTGGCCGCCCTTTCAACCGTGTGGTTGTCCAAAGTCTCCCTAAAAATCATCACCAGAATTTGAACCGATAATTTATATTCTTAATCCGTAAAAGATTACTGTCTTTTAAATCTTGCCGACAGTTAATCTTATGTCCATGGAAAAGGATTTGTACAGAATAAAGGTAATACACAGTTCCGATGACTACCGCGAGTTCAAGGAGAAAGTGGCGAAGGCCGGGTTCAGACCGGAGTGCGGTACCATCGAAGAAAGGGACGAAGTCTTGACTTTCTCAGAAAGGTTCTGTAACAGGAAGACAAGCCAAGTCATAGAGTATGAATGTAAAGTGGATGACTACGTCTAAACCCATAAGCCACGGAAGGGTTAGCCGACGGGCAAGGCGAACCTTGCCATGCGCTTTCGAACCCCCAACCTGCTGCTTTCCTGGTTTGATTTTTTGTTTCAAACCTTTTCTAAAGGTTTGTTTTGGTTGACGTTTGGTTGACGTTTGGTTGACGTTTGGTTGACGTTTGGTTGACG
>CAZXUR010000010.1:0-21698 GCA_964644245.1 uncultured archaeon | reverse complement strand
TCTTTAACGATTTCGTTAGTCCGGTCAGGCGATTCTTCGTTCAGGACCACTACCACTTCATACTTTCCCCTGAAGTCTTGGCTCAGGACTGAATTCAGACATTTCTTTATGGTCCTCTCAGCCTTGTAGACCGGGACTACCACAGATACCTTCTTCATGTCTACCCCCCGTTCTTCTGCCTGTAGAGAATTTCTTCGAGTAGCTTCCTTTGCCTGTCCAGCATGTCAGCTATAAGGCCCAACAGTAGCAGGATAAATCCTATGATTATCAGCAGTGCTGACAATTGTATCAGAGTCACGCGGTTGGTGATAAACCATCCGGACAGGAACGACCCCAATTCTGTGAACCCTACCAGACCCAGTAATAGCGACAAACCCCCCAAGGCTCCGAAGAACTTCATGGGCTGCTGGTCGCGCATGGTCCTCATGATTATGTAGAGTGAACGGAAGCCATACGTATACCAGTGTTTCAGGACTCTGGACTTTCCCTGCTCCCTCTTCCCCTTCACCTTGCATGGCACTTCCTTGATTCGCATGCCTTTGTTGAGCAAGTCTAAGAAGGCTTCCTGAGTGTAGGTATAGTCACCGAACAGGGACAGACGGGTCAGAGCCTCACGGTTGTATGCACGGAAGCCACACTGGGTGTCTGTGAAATTCTTTCCACACAACCAACTGACTATGGAGGTGAACATCCGGTTGCCCAATTTCTTTATCCAAGGCATTTTCGGTTCCACTTCCAGACTGGAGTCCAGGAACCTGGAGCAGGTGACCATGTCTGCCTTTCCATCGAGTATGGGACTCACCAGTTCGGGCATGTCTTCTGGATTGAACTGGAGGTCTGCGTCTATGTTGACCATCACGTCTGCCTTCATGTCCAGGGCGGTCTTGACTCCGGTCTTGAACGCAGCACCCACACCGCGGTTTGAGGGGTGGGAGACCACGTTGTCCGCACCCGCCTTCTTGGCTACTCTGACCGTGTCGTCGTGCGAACCGTCATCAACTACCAGTACTTTCACCTTTTGTTTGCCCACTTTTCTGGGCAATCTTTCTATGACTTTGCCTATGGTTTTCTCCTCGTTATACGCGGGTATCATCGCTACTATCATTTTATCCAGGAATAGTTTGTGAGAAGTTTTATAAATATTGTTTTTAACTGTTTAAGATGGAACTTTTTGATAAATCTATCGCTGGCTACGTGGGTCTCTGTCTGCAGGTGTTTGGAATCTTCTCACTGACTCCCATAATAGTCTCCTGGTACGTGAGGGAGAACGTTTTTGTTCCTTACTTCCTGTCTGCCATGTTCGCATTCCTGGTGGGGACCTACCTGGCAAAGAACTATCCGAAAGGCGCTTTGTCTCCGAGGAAGTTGGTGTTCATCGGTGTTTTGTCCTTCCTGTCCATATCTGTCTTTGGTTCCATTCCCTTCCTGTTCGAATTCCAGGGGAATATCTTTAGTGTAGTCGTGGACTCGCTGTTCGAATCCATCTCAGGCATCACCACCACCGGTCTCACCAATTTGAACGTCTATTCGACCAAAACCATAGTCTTCTGGAAGTCCCTCCTCCACTGGCTGGGAGGCGGACTGACACTGGCCCTGTTCTCGTCCATGGTTGACAGGAGCAAGACCATGCGCATTCTCTACATATACGCGCTCTTCACCGTAGTTGGTTTTTTTCTGGTCAACTTGACTGAGGCGGGCATCTTCAACTCAGTAGTCCTCTCCATGTCTGCACTGTCCACATCCGGTTTCATACACGCGGGCCGAGCCTCCACCAAAATCATCCTGGCAATTCTCACATTCGTGGGTGCTACAAGTTTCTTTTTCCACCATAAACTGTTCAAAGGCAGAGTCACCATAAACAAGCAGATGAAGGGTTTCCTAGCACTTTTCCTGTTCACAGGAGGAGTCCTCTACCTTATAGGTGGGCCGGCCGGGGCCCTACAGGCCTGGTCTTCACTCACCACCGCCGCCTTCCCCTTATCCGTGACCGAGGAATCGGTTGCCTTCTTTTTAGTGGTCTTGATGCTCATAGGTGGTTCTTCCCATTCCACGGCCGGGGGAGTAAAACTGGAGAGGATACTCACTTTACACAAGAACCAGTCGGTGAGGTACCTGTTTATCTACATCATCTCTTTGTTCTTCTTCACACTGGTCATAACCGCGCTGGGTATTCCCTTGGTGGACAGCATGTTCCTTGCCGCGTCTTCGCAGTCCAACGTGGGACTCACTACTATGGACCTCACGACTTTCCCGGTAATCGGCAAGCTGTTACTGGCCGTGGCCATGTTCCTAGGCAGGCTAGAGCTATTTCCTCTGATGGCAGGATTCAGGCGAGAGTATGCAAGTGATTAGGTTTAACTGGAACCGGAACTGGAAACCGGAACTGCTTCTTTCCAACCAGAAGAAGATGCCTCTTCTGGGACCGGCCAAGATTTATTTGGGGAAGAAGTACTGCACCGGCTATTACGACACCGAGCACCACCCCTGCCCGGAACACGTGCAACTGACATCTGGCAGGCAGTGCGCCTCTTGCATGGAGAAGGATATTTTTTCGAATTGCCTGGGATGCGACGGCTCTGAGTGCACGAATTCCCAGTACCGTGAGAAGTGCAAGAACAGGGACTATGTGGTTTACCTGGCTGCGTTCGGAGACCTTCTGAAGGTGGGTATATCCGTAAAGTACCGGTTCAAGAAGAGATTCGTGGAACAGGGAGCGGACTTTGCTGCCAGAATCGCTGAGGTAAAGGACGGGAAGAAGGCCAGGGTCATGGAGAAGGACATCTCTGAATACCTGGGAATTACCGACCGGGTATGGGGCAGGCAGAAGGCAGAACTACTGCTCTCAGACCCCAATCATTCTGTCGAGGCTTTGAGGAATGCTTATCAGAAACTGGAATCCGAATTCCCACTCACTCCCATGAAGCTCTACGACCTCCGCTCCTTCTATGACTTGAGGCTCAAGGAAAAACCCATGTGGCTAAAGATTGCCAGCGGGACCAGGCTGAAGGGAGACATAGTCGGTGCCAAGGGCGGTCTGCTGTTCCTCAAAGGCCAGAGCCTCAGAGTACTCAATGCCCACAGAATGATAGGCAGACTGATAAGGAAATAAACACATATTTATCTTTTCTATACAAGTATAAGGGGGATTGAATGAGGGTAGCCAAGAACGTGTTTATGCTTAACGGAGTTGGATACGACTGTAACGTCTATTTGATAGACAAAGAACTGATGGTGGACACCGGCACAGGCACTTTCTTTTCCGAGTTGTCCGAGGAAATAAACAACCTGGGCTGCAAACTGAAGAATATAACAAAAATAGTCAACACCCACTGTCACTTCGACCATGCCGGAGCCAGCAAGAAGTTCAGGGATGCCACTGGTGCTGAACTGTTCATACACAGGAACGAGGCAAAGGTAGTTGAGGCAGGGGACGGTGAGGAGACGCTGTCTGACTATTTTGGAGAAAAGTTCGTTGCCACCACTGTCAACCGCAGCCTGAAGGACGGAGACGTCATTTCCACGGAAAACTACAACTTTCAGGTCATCCACACCCCCGGCCATTCCTCTGGTTCCATATGCCTTTACGACAAGAAGTCTCGTATACTGATATCTGGGGACACCCTGTTTGCAGACGGTGTCGGGAGGACTGACTTTCCCGGAGGCAACCAGGAAGTACTCATGGATTCCATCAAGCACCTGAGCGAGAACCAGATATCCATTCTTCTACCCGGGCACGGTATGTTCCTCAACAGCGGGGTCAACCACCTCATAAAGTCGGTCCTTGCCAGGTCCAAGGTTTCAGAAAGGAAAGTAGTTTAAAAAACCGGTTAAAACCTAAACTTTTAAATAGTTATGATGTATATAAACCATAACGGAGGTGTAAACATGTCAAATAAGAAGGACAAGAAATTCTCCTTCTTTTGGGAGAAGGAACCTGCCGACGAAATGGAAGAGATGAGGACGGAGATAAGAAGGATGATAAAGGACTTCTGGAAAGGAACACCCATACCTTCGGTCAGAGTGAGTGTGGGCAAGACATTTCCCATAGACATCAGTGACGAGGATGACAAGTTAGTCTTGACTGCAGACCTTCCGGGCTTCAACAAAAAGGACCTGAGCCTCGAAGTCACCGAGGATTCGGTTAACATGTCCGGCAAGAAGACCAAGGAAAAGGAATCCAAAGGAAAGGACTTCTATAAGAGAGAAAGGATAGGCGGGTCTGTGAGGAGATCGTTCACTCTTCCTTGCAAGATAGACCCGGACAAGACCAAGGCAAAGTTCGAAGACGGCGTTCTGAGAGTGGAACTCCCCAAGAAGGAACCCAGCAAGAAAGAGAAGAAGAAAAAGGTAGACGTAAAGTAACTTTTATTTATTTACCTCTGGAAAACTTATGTTTAGAAAGAGACTTACAATCACAGAAATCTTTATATAGATGGTTTTGAAAGAGTTAAAGACCGGGTTTGCTTCTTGAGAGGGGGAGATTGTGATGGTTAGGAAAAAAGTAAAACCTTTAATAAGTGTGACTGGAGAAGGAGAGGTTGTTCTCTTTGAAGAGGATAATCGTCTCTAATTTCTCCTTTTTTGCGGTAAAAAGCTTTTTATAGATAGTAATTGTTAGTTTTCCCAGGAGGTATACTGATGGTCAAGTTTTACTGTGTGAAGTGTAAGAAAAAGGTAGACATTCCTGAGGAAAAGTGCGAAAAGGTGAAGTTGAAGAACGGAAAGCCTGCCAGGAAGTCCAAGTGTCCTACTTGCGGCACCAAAGTCTTCAGGATAGGCGCTTAGTTCACTCCAGAGCAGGTATGTTCACTTTCTCGTCAGGCTCTAGTAGCGAGACTCCTGCCTGGTCCTTGACGATTTCAACCTGAATTATTTTGTCCGGTTTTTCCAGGTCCACGTTTGGCTTGTCCACGCCTTCGGTGAGCTTGATTACCAAGTCCGTGCTATGTTTCTTGTCCCACAGTCGCTTGTCCATGTCCATCTTCCATTTCTCTTCCTTCTTGATGTCTTTTCCCGCGGACTTTACCGCCTTTTGCATGCCTTTTACGGTGCTCTTCACCCATTTGTCCACCGGAATCCAGTGGAACACCGATTTCATCTTCTTCAACAGAGATTTTTTCTTGTTGAGTTTCTTGCACAGTTCTTTGGGCTTGGAGACTTTCATCATGAAGACTCCGTCTACTTCGGAATCCAGAAATTTGCCTTTACTGTCAGCTGCCTTGAGCAGTGCTTCTGCCTCTTCCTTCGCGGTACCGGAATGAGCAGGGTCATAAGTTACTATCAAATTTGATTTTACCAATCCAACACCCCCTAAAGTTACTTGCCGCGGAAGAATAAAAAGATTAGACTTTGACACTTTCCTTATCCACATCGAACTTGCAATCCAGGAACTTCTCCGTCAGCCATATGTTAGTACTGACGTGGCTGGTGATTTCACCCCTGATTTCACCGCCTGCCAGTGCCATGAACGGTATCAACTGGTCGGCCAGGTAAGGGTCAACTGTGTGTCCGGAGTCTAATGTGGAGGCCAGGGATTTGCCCGCTTTCTCTCCCAGTTTCTCGCTGGGCACGCCTCTCTGTCCTATAGCATCGCTCCCCAGTATGCACCCGTTCTTGCAGTAAAGTACCAGACCACAGCCAGTGCTCTCAGACGACACGTACCTTTCCCTCGTTTGAAAGTCATAGTCTAGCGCTTGCTTGGCCGCTTCCACCATCCTCTCGGTCACATTCTTCTTCTCCATGTCCTTAGAAGCCACGGACAGTGCGTTTACTCCCTTTATCTTTCCTCTCTTGAAGTCGAACCTCTTCAGGTCGGGCGGATGGAAAGTCGCCTTTACTCTGGCACCTCCCTTGGGGTAGAAACCATGTTTTTCTATCCGGCAGTCCACATCATACCCGTACCTCTTCAATATGGGATATGCCACTTTCTGCAGGTAGGGAACTGGCGGTGCCCACAAGCCGAATGTTGCCCCGCCCTTCACTTCCACTTTAACCGGTTTTTCTGCCTTCAGGCAGGCAATTTGAAGCACCTGCAAGACCAGGCCTACGGAGCCCGCGGTCGGTATGTTTACTTCAACCTTATCCTTGAAATCGCTCCCGGGCTTGAATTCCAGTTCCTTGGAGCCAAGTTCTCCCTCGAATTCCCCTCCGCAGAGTTCTGTCACAGCCTTGACACCCACCAGGTGCTGGGCCTTGAGACCGGGTTTCTTCCTCCCGGCCCTTATGTTCTCTATGCGTATGGGCTTACCGGTCAGGACTGACAGACCCACACCCAGCCTCACTATGGCTCCTCCGCCCTCTCCATAATCTCCCGGGATAAGCATAAGGATACTTCCTGACAAGAAATTTAAGTCTTCCAAACAATTAGTCCCATGCCCGTAAACGTAAACATCAATTCCTTTCCCAGTTGTCCGGAGTGCGGAGGGGACCTGATACTGGTTAGAATCATCGAGGACAAGCACGAGACAAGGTTATACTGGCGCTGCTCATGCGGAAAGATAGTTCAGTCAGAATCAGGGAAGGCCAACTTCAAGTAGTCACATGTTCAATGTTTCTCCTGGCTGAGGGGATTTGGCGTCGAAGCCCATTTTCCTCAGGTCTTTGGCAAACTTCTTAGTGTTGTCACCGTGCACGCAGAAGACCTTCTTGGGGTTGGTTTTCTTGACCAGTTCTATGAGTTCTTCCCTTCCGGAGTGTGACGAGAAGTCGAACTTTTCCACGTCCAACTTAACTTCAAACACCTCTCCGTCTATCTCGTAGTGTTTGGTGTCCATCAAAGTCCTTCCCGGAGAGTCTTCAACCTGGTACCCGACCAGCAGCACCCGGCAATCGTCCCTGTCGTGCAACTCAGACATGTAGTATACCACCGGGCCCCCTCCCATCATCCCTGCAGTGGCAAGTATGACGTGCGGCCTTCTCAGAAGGTTCTTCCTCTGCTTATGGTTCTTCACCTTGGTAACCCTCTTTAAGACCTTCTTGAGACGTTTGGGGTCCTTGAGATTCCTCTTGTGTGACAAAATGATTTCCGTGGCTCTCTTTGCCATGCCGTCCAAAGCGATTTTCCCGTTCACGTCGTACTTCTCCAGCATCAGGAGTATTTCCTGTGCCCTTCCCACCGCAAAAGTGGGTATGATGACCGAGCCGTTGTTGGCCACAGTCTCTTGAATCTTGCCTATGAACCTCTTCTCTTGCTTCATGCGGTCGGGATGTTTCCTCTCCGCATAAGTGGACTCGGTTATCAGTACGTCAGGCCTTTCCTTGGGAATGTCACAACCCTTGAGCAGTTCGGTGTCTCTGAGGTTAACATCGCCGGTGAACAGTAGTCGCTTCTCCCCTTCCACCATGACCATGGAAGACCCCGGTATGTGCCCGGCAGAGTAAGTGGTCACTTTCAGGTCCTTGACATTGAACGGTTTTCTCTGCCTTATCGGCTTGTAAGACCTCAGTGTCTTGTTTATATCGCTCTTGGAGAACCTCTTTGGGAAGTGGTTGATGCGTGTGATTTTCGCGGAATCGTGGAGGAGCATGTCCATTATCTCGTAGGAGACGGGGTTCGTATAGAGAGTGGGCCTGAACTTCTTGTAGAGTATGGGTATGCCCCCGCAGTGGTCCAGATGACAGTGGGAGGGAATTACCGCGTCCAAGCGCTTGATTTTGGGGAGCGGCGGGTACGTAGGAGGCTCAGGATGGAGTTTTACCCCGTAGTCGAGCATTACGTTCGCCTTACCGGACACCATTATTGCGGATTTTCCCACACATTTGGAGCCGCTCAGGAATTTCAATTTCATGTGAACACTAAGTTGCTAAATTTATATAGCTATGTATATAAATAGAACTATGGCAAAGAAATGGGATTTGGTCAGCAGGAACACACAGGAGATAGTCAAGGAAAAGGAACTGAAGAACGTACTCAGGAAGAGAAAGCCAAGTATTTACTGCGGGTACGAGCCTTCGGGTGCCTTGCACTTGGGACACTTGGTCACAGTGACCAAACTGATGGACTTCGCGGAAGCCGGTTTTAAGGTCACTGCCTTGCTCGCAGACCTGCACGCACTTCTGAACAGGAAGGGTTCCCAGGACTTCATAGACAAGCAGTGCAAGAAGTGGAAGAAGGGGTTCAAGGCACTGGGACTCAAGGCAAAAGTGGTCAGGGGAAGTAGTTTCCAGTTGAAGGAAAACTACTGGAAGGACGTGCTTGGCATGTCTCTGCAAACCACCATAAAACGCGGTCTGAGGAGCATGAAGGAAATCGCCAGGGACGTTGAACACGCACGGATTTCACAGATCATTTATCCACTCATGCAGATACAGGACATAAAGGCTTTGGGAGTGGACGTGGCACTGGGAGGCAAAGACCAGAGGAAGGTTCACATGCTGGGGAGAGAACTGCTGTCCGACACGTTCGTGGCCGTCCATGTCCCGCTCATAACTTCCCTAAAAGGCTCGGGAGAAAAGATGTCCTCCTCTGTCAGGGGTTCGTTCATAGAGGTGACTGATTCCAAGAAGGACATAGAGAAGAAAATCAAGTCTGCCTATTGTCCAAAGTCGGTCAAGGAAAATCCGGTGCTGGACATAAGCCGTCTCATCGTCTTCCCCCATCTAAAGGTGTTGAAAGTGGAGAGAAAGAAGAAGTTCGGCGGGGACGTTGAATTCCGGAGCCAAGAGGAACTGAAAAAGGCGTTTTCTTCCGGAGATTTGCACCCACAAGACCTCAAGAACTCGGTGGCTAGGTCACTGGAAGAGATAATATCACCGGCAAGGAAGAAGTTCGGTTAACATGAACAAGCGTTTGGTCGCACTTTCACTCATACTGCTTTCACTATTCCTGTTCATGTGGCCCAGTTACATTTCCGCCATGGTCTACCAGGACTGTGTGGAGGCGGACGGATGCGAGGCCTGTTACTATTCGAGAGAAGTGGAGTTCTTTCCTCTGGCCTGTTTTGTCCAACAACCCTGTAAGACGTTGGTCAACGCAGAGAGGAGCAACGCACGCATGGAAATAATACGATGTTTGTGCGAAAGAGAACCCCGGGACGACCAGAGAATACTGGAAGTCTTCAATCAATCGTACGTGGGAACGAACTATCCGGACTCGGACAAGGTGTCTGCTGACCTGCTTTGCTCCGAAACCGACGCTTTCCTCTATTACTACGTGGTTTATCAATAGCTTTTTATTCTCTGGGGATTAGTTTTACTATGATAGATTTGCACATGCTGAGGGACGACCCCAAGAAGATAAAGGACTCCCTGAAGAAGAGAAACTTCCCCCTCAAGAAGTTCCACCAGCTCCGCTCTCTGGACAAACAGTGGAGAAAACTTCTGGACCGGGAGAAGGCCCTGAGGCACAAGAGGAACGTCACATCCAAGAAAATTGCCAAGATGAAGAAGGAGGGCAAGTCCATCAAGTCCAATGTAAAGGAGATGAAGACCATTTCTGAGAAGATAAAGAACCTTTCCTTCCAGACCAGACTCAAGAAGGAAAAGATGGACGAACTTCTGTTCCAGATACCGAACGTGGTGCACAAATCAGTGCCCAAGGGCAGTGATGAGAGTGACAACAAGACCGTGAGGAAGTGGAGAAAGAAGAAGACGTTCAAGTTCAAGGCCAAGGACCACATAAAACTGGCAAAAGACCTGGACCTCATAGACATGAAAAGGGCTGCCAAGGTTTCGGGTGCCCGTTTCTACTACCTGAAGGGAAAATTGGCGCTTTTAGACATGTCTCTGGCTAGGTATGCTCTTGACTTCCTGGTGGACGAGGGACTGACCCCCATGATAACACCCGAGTTGGCCAGGAGCAAGGCGTTCGTGGGCACCGGCTGGCTTCCTGTCTCAGAGGAAGATATATATTCGATCAAAGGAGAGGACCTCAATCTGATAGGCACGTCCGAGGTCACGCTCGCCTCTTACCACATGGACGAGGTTTTGAAAGGTGAAGACCTGCCTCTCCACTACGCCGGTTTCTCCAAGTGCTACCGGACCGAAGCAGGCTCTCACGGCCGGGACACCAAGGGCATCTTCCGTACACACGAGTTCAACAAAATCGAGTTCTTCTCGTTCTGTCGGCCTGAGAAATCCTGGGACGAGATGGATTACATGATGTCAGTGGTTGAGAAAATCTGGAAGAAGCTGAGGATACCCTATCGGGTGGTCAACGTCTGCTCTGGAGAACTGGGCGCTTCCGCGGCAAAGAAGCTGGACATAGAGGCATGGCTGCCTGGCCAGAACAAGTACAGGGAAGTGGTGTCCTGTTCCAACTGTCTGGACTACCAGTCCCGACGTCTCAAGATAAGGTACAAGGACAAGACCAATCAGCCCACCAAATACGTTCACACCCTGAATTCAACGGCCGTGGCAGTGGAACGAGCGTTGATAGCGCTGATGGAGAACTATCAGAGGAAGAACGGTAGTATCAAGATACCGAAAGCTCTCTGGAAATACACCGGCTTCAAGCGCATAAAATAGACATTTAAACCTGGTGAACAATTCTTACCATGTTCGTAGAGCTGTTCATGTCCCTTGGTTTCTTGGGTTTCTACACTATTTATGCATTGGTCGTAGGTTCCATAGCCGCCTTTGGTCTGATGCAAAAGTTCAGGAAGCAGGCACTGCTCTCTGACGTCCTGCTTTGCTGGCTGACGGGGATAATACTGGTCAGTTTGTGGCCGGTGGCTTCTCTGGTGGTTGCCGTGTTCCTGAGACTGTTCATAATCGGACTGTCCAAAGTGGTGAAAACCGATTTCCTGGAAAAGGGAGACATGGAAGGTGTGGAAATCAGGCCTGGCAGTACTACTTTACTTTCCGGTGTGGTTGCGCTGCTGGTAGTCCTGTTTCTGGTCTCAGCCGTGTTCACCCCGCCCCTCGAAGTCGATTGGTACAATATGGGCGACGTATCGCCCGTGCGCATAAACACCACTGACGAATCTTCACTGGCTGATTTGGGATGGAACGACATCGAAGGCAGCCGACTGGTCTCACAGGAGTTCGCGCTTCAGATACCAAAGACCATGGTCACTGAAACCGGCTGGCGCCTGTCCGAGGACTGGGACGGAGTTTATTCTATAAACGACACACTCTACTGGGTTATGTGCTACGAGCCGGACAAACTGGTCAACTACGGCAATCCTTCCCCTGCCTACATACTGGTGAACGCCCAGGACCCTGCTGACCGGAAGAAGGTGGAGGAAGAAGTCATGTACTCAGAAGAAAGGAGAGGTTTTCCACTGCTCTACCAGGCGCTTTTCACCGGGAGAATCAGGGACGTGAAGACACGTTACTGGATGGAATACCCGTTCTTCTACTACGGGGATACGGTTTTTACCCACAACGACCAGGGCGAGCCGGTGTGGTTCGCTCCAGTCAAGTTCGACTTTCCCACGCCCTTTATCGTTAAATTCTATACCGAACAGTTAGGAGTAATCGTTTTGGACAATCAGGGGGAAGTTACTTATTACAACAACAGGCAAATACAAAACCGGGAGGCGCCTGAGTGGTTGCTCGAAAACCAGGTACTTGTAGACGAGGACTACAGTGAGTTAAGGGTTCGCAAGTGGGCTAAATACGCCCATTGGAAGGGCTTCCTCAACTACCACCTGCAGCACGAGAAGGTCTACGAACTCGCACAGGACCTCTACTTCCAGTACGACAAGGACCGGGACTATACATACGGCCTACTCCAGCTTGAGCCGGAGGGACATGAGAGAAAGGCTATTACATACTTCGTGGAAATGAAAGCAGACGGAAGTGACTATGGACGTATGGACGTATACGACACCCGGGCGCTGGGACTGGTCGGTCCTGTCAGGGCTTTGGACGCCGCAAGAGGTGAAATTAGCCTCTACTCGGACTGGAGAGCTTTCCAGCCGTTGTTCAAGAAGATAGAGAACGGATACTTCTACGTTATCCCCATATACTCCGGATACGGCGAGTCCATGGTCATAAAGGCTGTGGCAGTGGTGGACGCGCGGAGCGAGCAGGTCAAACTGTTCAAATGGGGAGAATTGGAAGAAGAGCCAGAGGAAGAGGAGGAAGTTGAAGCGGGAGATACGATTCCCGTACCCCAGAACTGCGAAGTGATTTCCACGTCCATGGCTGAAGGGAAACTTCGCTTCGTCATAGAATGCGGGTAAACGCATAAAAACCTTGTGACAGACTTATTCTCATGTCAACACTGATAATCGCTGAGAAGCCACAGGCAGCCAAGCGTATCGCCTATGCGTTGTCTGAAGGCAAGCCCAAACAGAAGAAGAGCGGTTCAGTGAGTTATTACCGGTTCAAGAGGAATGACAAGGACGTAACCGTGGCTCCGGCCGTGGGCCATCTTTACATGCTTTCTTCGGATGAGAAAGGCTACCCGGTTCTTAATCCGGAATGGGAGGAAAGCCATTCGGTGAATAAGAGTTCCAAGTTTTCTAAGAAGTATCTGGAGGCGTTGAAGAAGTTGTCCAAGAAGGCGGATGAGTTGGTGAACGCATGTGACTACGATTTGGAAGGCGCGGTTATCGGTTTTAACATAGTGAGGTTCGCATGTAAGAAGAAGGACGCCAAGCGTATGAAGTTCTCCACACTCACCAAGTCAGACCTGGTTTCTTCCTACAAGAACGTGCTCCCGCATCAGGACTCCAACCAGGTGGAGGCAGGACTGACCCGACACTATCTGGATTATTTTTGGGGGATATCCGCTTCCCGAGCCTTGATACAGTCCATTCAAAAGCATGGAAAGAGGTTCCAGATTCTTTCCACGGGCAGAGTACAGGGACCGACTCTTTCCCTACTCGCAGACAGGGAAAAGGAAATCTCTGACTTCAAGCCCAAGTCCTACTGGGAGGTGGAACTGGAGGCCGGAGTGGACTCACAGGAAATAGTCGCCTCACACAAGAAAGGCAGGTTCTGGAAGAAGAAGGATGCCCGGGGAGTGGTGGATAAGTGCAAGGACAAACCGGTCAAAGTCGATTCGGTGAAGACTAGCAGACTGAAAATCAACCCTCCTTTCCCCTTCGACCTGACCAGTTTGCAGACAGAGGCCTACAGGAAGTTCGGTTTCCGGCCGAGCGTGACTTTGTCCGTTGCCCAGGACCTTTATTCTCGAGCACTAATATCCTATCCCAGGACATCTTCGCAGAAACTGCCGGCAAAGATTGGTTATAAGGCAATATTGAAGAAATTGTCAAAACAGTCGTCTTACACCAAAATAGCCTCAGAAATCGCCTCAAAGACACGTTTAAAGCCTGTTCAGGGCAAGAAGACAGACCCTGCCCACCCTGCCATATACCCTACAGGTGTTTCGCCCAAATCACTGTCCTCGTACCAGAAGAAGTTGTATGACTTGGTGGTAAGACGGTTCTTCGCGGTTTTTGGCGACCCGGCTTTCAGGAAGAAGACAATGCTCAGTCTGGAAGTCAGGGGAGAGGAATTCAAAGCCTCTGGGGTCAGGACGGTTGACTACGGATGGCTCAAATACTACAAGTACAGGAAGTACTCTGACCAGGAGCTGCCCGAGGTGAAAGAAGGACAGAAACTAAAGAATCAGGGGCTGAAACTCCTGTCCAAGAAGACCAAGCCTCCCAAGCGCTATTCACAGGCATCCATAATCAGGGAGATGGAGAAGAAGGGACTGGGCACCAAAGCCACCAGGTCGCGGATAGTCAAGACCCTGTACGACCGCAGGTACATCCGGGGCAAGAAGATAAAGGTGACCACTCTCGGCTACTCGGTGGTCAAAGCGCTGAAGAAGTACGCGCCGGACGTGGTTTCCGTGGAACTGACACGCAAGTTCGAGGAGTCCACGGAGAAGATACTCAAGGGGAAGAAGGACATGGAGCAGGTACTCCAAGAAGCCAAGAAGAAAATCAAGAAAATCTCCAAGGACTTCAAGAAGAACGAGAAAGAGATAGGGAAGACACTGTCCGAATCAATCGCCAAGACCAAGAGGGAGGAGTCATTACTGGGGCCCTGTCCCAAATGCGGAAAAGACTTACGCCTACTCTATTCCAAGAAGAACAATAGCCGTTTCGTGGGCTGCTCGGGATATCCCAAGTGTCACAACATGTACCCGGTTCCCAAGAAGGGGCGTATCACTCCCACCAAGAAAGTCTGTAAAATCTGCGGCACTCCCATAATCAGGGTCAAGAGAAAGGGCAAAAGGCCGTTCGAGATGTGTCTGGATACCGAATGTGAGACCAAGAAGGACTGGGGCAAGAAGTCCTAAACTGCGTACGGGACCGGCCGTTAACTTTATATTTAAGCGGATCTATATTAGAATCTACCCGTTTGTTAAATAATTAAAAAGAAACGGAGAGGCTAAACTTGGTGGGTCTGCCCTTAAGAGGTTTCTCTCCGTTTCCTTTATTTCAACTCACCCCTGAGCAGTATATAAGCATTTCTCTCAAAAGTTCCATAAATTTGGATATATGGTTTCAGATTTAGTTTTTGAAGACCTGATATCACTGAAGGCTGACGACAGAATCAGGGATAACTTTATAAGTAATGGCCGTTTTTGAACGGAGCCCGGTTTAAATAGATTCTGATTTAACATGTTTATGCCTTCCGAGCTCTGGAAATTGGTAAGGACTGGAATTGAACACGGAGAGCACGAACTCTCCTCCGGAGCCACAAGCGACTATTATGTGGACCTCAAACGACTATCGGGTAACCCGCGGTTTCTGGGACTGGCAGGGGAAAGGCTGGCAGGAGAGGTGAGAGAACTCGAACCACATCGCATAGCTGCTATGGAACTGGGTGGCATACCGCTCCTGACCATGACATCCTACTTTTCATCAACACCCATGATAATGGTCAGGAAGGACAGGAAGGAACACGGAACCGAGAAGAGGCTGGAAGGCAGAATATATCCTGGAGAAGAAGTAATGGTTATGGATGATGTAAGTACTACTGGAAAGTCCCTCTACTCTACGGCAGAGGCTGTAATGGATGGGGAGGGAGAGGTGAGAGATGCTCTGGTACTGGTCGATAGGGGCGAGGGAGCGACCGATTATTTACTTGACCGGGACATACTGCTCCATTACATATTTGGTAAGGAAGCTCTCAGAACAGCCGGAAGTTCCCGGCCTTGATACCCTTCTCCACGATTTCGAACTCCAGTTCCTTGCCTTCGGGAATGGACCGGTGTTTCCTGACTATGGCCAGTCTCCGCGCGTTGTCCACTTTCTTCAGTTCGAGCAGGCATTTGGACCACCACTTGACCACCGAACTTCCGGACAGTTCCACCTTTCCAGTGTCTATGTCCGAATAAATCTGGTTGGTTATGAGCACTGGGATTTCACGTTCCCTGGATATTTTTGAGAGTAGCGCCAACTGGTTGGCGAGTTCCTTACTCAAGTCCAGGTAATTGTCCGGCCCCATCTTCAGCCGGTACAACGCGACTATGGAGTCAACCACCACCAGCCCTATGTTCTCCTCCTTCATCATGTCTGGCAGCTTCCGTATCAGTTTGCCTTGTTCTTCAAATGTCTTTGGCTCCAGGACCATGATTTTGCTTAAGTCCACCTCGCCTATCTGTCTCAGTCGCTCAACTGAAAAACCGCCTTCCGTATCTACGTACAGCACCTTTTCTCCTTTCTTGGCACAGGCAACCGTGGCCAGCAGGCAGAGGTTGGTCTTTCCGCTTCCCGGCGGTCCGTATACGTTTGAAACGGCAGAGCATTCGATTCCCCCGTTCAGGAGTTTGTCCAGGGCACTGGAAGTTTTGAGTCTCTTGATTTCTTTTTCCATAAAAATAATTGGGGTCAAAGTTATTAAGTTTTCTTTTCTACTGCCCTGCAGTCGCCTTCCACGCACTTGCACTCGTAGGGCTTGACGCACAGCAAGGGCATGCAGTTATATTCCCCTCTGTCCACCAGCCAGTCCGCGTACTCCGGAGTGTTGCACATATGGCAGCAAGGCCTTTGCACACAGTCTTCGTCTTCGACGCACGTGTTGGAGGGAGGACGGGGCACAAAAGAGTAGTAGGAATACATACCCAGGATTATTATCAGCACTATCACCACTGCCCAGGTCTTGAGTGACAGCTTTTCAAACATAATCTCTTTTGTCTTGGGTAGTTAATAAGCGTTTCGACCAAAAGATTTAAATAGTTATGATGTATATAAACCATAACTGGTAAAATGGCTGTCAAGATAAGAAAAGTTTCCATGGATGGCAAGAAAGCAGTGCTGGTTTCTTTTAGCACTGACTCTGAGAAGTTCGATTCTGCATACGAGAGGAACAAGTTCTTCCGCAACCTTTGGGGATGGAAGCAGGTGGTGAAAAAGAATTCCGGACGTTATTCCTACCGGAGGGAAGGACTGATGGACAACACTCCCCACATCAAGGTGGACAAGTCCGTGTTTATCGTCGCCTTGAAACACATGAAGAGGATGATGAGATTCTTCGAGGACTGGTCCGAGAAGGTGTCCTGGAAAGCGTTCCCCATAGAGCTGGAAGAAGATTTCATGGAAGGAGGGAAAAACGTAAAAGCGAAGAAAATAAACATAGAGTGATATTATGGAAGAGATAAAATTGAAGGTCGGAGAACTCACGGAAAGAGCTGATTACGGCAGGGGAATCGCTAGAATGGATAACCGTGCCATGAGAAAGCTGAGCGCCAAAGAGGGAGACGCCATTGAAATAGAAGGAAACAGGAAGACGGCTGCCATAGTAGTCAGGGCCTATCCGGTGGACGTGGGACTGGATGTGGTCAGGATAGACGGCCTGGAAAGAAGAAACTGCGGCGCAGGCATAGGAGAAAAGGTCAATATAAGGAAGATAGAACCAAAGGAAGCCAAACAGGTCACACTGGCCCCGGCCAAGGACGGGGTGATAATCAGGACTTCTCCCAACCTGTTGAAGAGGAACTTGCTCAAGAGGCCTGTGGTCAAGGGAGACATAATCATACCAAATCCAGTGGTAAAGATGCAGCAGGACCGGGGCAATTCCATGTTTGAAGAACTATTCGGAATAAACCTGGGAGACGCCATGTTCACTCCCTTCGGGGAGACCAAATTCGTGGTGGCCAAAACCAGTCCTTCCGAGCCAGTGCAAATCGGGGACATGACTGAGTTGAAACTGTTGCCCAAGGCAGTAAAAGTCAAGGAAGAGAAGTTCCCTGATGTCACTTACGAGGACATAGGCGGTCTGCATGAGGAAATCAGGAAAGTCAGGGAGATGATAGAACTGCCTTTGAAACAGCCGGAACTGTTCCAGAGACTGGGCATCGACCCGCCCAAGGGAGTGCTCCTCTACGGCCCTCCCGGAACCGGTAAGACTCTGCTGGCCAAGGCGGTTGCCAACGAGGTGGGCGCACACTTCATTTCTCTCAATGGTCCAGAAATCATGTGTGTGGGAGGAGAGACTCCCATCCTTACAGATGATGGATTATCGACGGCTGAGGACATATACGGACAGGCCAAAGAAGAGGGAAAGATTGTGGATAAGGCCAAGGGCAGGGAAACCGTTGTTTTTGACGGAACGGATGTTCTGTCCATGAACCCGGATATGAAAATAGAGGAAGACAAGATAACTGAAGTAACTAAACTAAAAGCAAAAGGAATCACGGTGGAAACTGATGAGGGAACTGTTCTGACTGTTTCGAAGAATCAGCCATTCGCAACTTTGGACGGGAAAGGTGACTTGACATGGAAAAAGACAGAGGATTTGAAAGAAGGGGATTATATCATGGCGGCTGGTAAGATTGACCTGAAGACAAAAGATAAGATAGATTGGATGGATAAGTTGGACAGAGAAAACGTTTACCTCAGGTTTAAGGATTCTTTCGGAGAAGAAGAAATGAAACTGAACAAAGCATTGGATTCTTTTGGCAAGGACGCCCTTCAGAAAAATGTCGATTCTATCGCCTTTTCACCCACAACTTATAACCTCAAAAGAATGAACTGGGTCAAGCCTGTGGACAGGGCCGACCCAGAGTTCATGCGTTTCCTTGGCTCCATGTTTGCAGAAGGTTCTATATCCGGAAGGATGGATGAGGTGTGCTTTGCCAATACCAATCTGGGCTTCCGGAAAGAAATAGCCACACATATACAAAACCTTTTCAACCTCAACGGTTCAGACTCAAAATACGGACAGTCAAAGTTCACCGTATATTCTAAAACGTTATCCCATTTCTTGAACAAGGTTTGTGGACTGCCACTGGGCAGGAAGGATGAGTTGCATGTGCCGGACTTTCTTTTCAATGCCAGCCAAAACAACATATGTTCCTTCATCTCTGGATACTTCGATGGAGATGGCACGGTTAGCTATAACAAGGACTATCCAACACCCAGATTCTACAGTAAAAACAGAGAATTCCTTTTAGAGCTCCAAGGCCTTATGTTATCAAGATTGTCCATCCCGACAAAATTAACCGATTGGAAAACACCGCTCGATGATCTTTACGCTCTCACTGTGATGGGTAATGGTGGGAGAAAGAGGTTCAAGGAAACCATATTCAGAGAATCAAACAAGAAGAAGGACTGGAAGCTTTCTGGCAAACCGTTTGGTGAAGACATCGTTCCTGTGGCCAGTCTGTTGAAGAAGGCAAAGGAAAAACTCGGACTCAAATATGGAAAAGAAGTCAAAGAATCATCTATAGAACCCTACATCTCTGGCAGGAAGAAACTTACCCGAAGAAAGCTCAAAGAAATATTGAAGTTGTTTAAGCCTTTCGGACAGACAGAGGAAACGGAAAAGATGAGGAAAATTCTTCAATCGGACGTACGGTTCACAAAGGTAAAGAGGATAGAAAATAAAGGGAAAACCGAACTTTACGATTTTGGAGTGGAAAAGAACTCAAACTTCCTGGGAGGACTGCCTTTTACTGTTCTCCACAACTCTAAGTGGTACGGACAGAGCGAGCAGAACCTGAGGAAGATGTTCGAAGAGGCAGAGAAGAACGCTCCGGCCATCGTATTCATAGACGAGATAGACGCCATCGCTCCCAAAAGAGAAGAGGTCAGCGGAGAAGTGGAGAGGCGTGTGGTTTCCCAGCTCCTGACACTGATGGACGGCCTCAAAACCAGGGGGAAAGTGATAGTCATAGCTGCCACCAACCGGCAGAATGCGGTGGACCCAGCCCTGAGAAGGCCGGGCAGGTTTGACCGGGAAATTGAATTCGGGGTCCCGGACAAGAAGGGAAGGAAGGAAATACTCCAGATTCACACCAGAGGCATGCCACTGGACAAGAACGTGGATTTAAAGCACATGTCTGCCATAACCTACGGTTATGTGGGCGCTGACTTGGAAGCGCTATGCAAGGAAGCTGCGATGAGAGCGTTGAGGAGGGTGCTGCCTGACGTGGGCGACCTCAAGAAGGACCAGCCGCTGCCAAAAGACATCATGGAAAAACTGGTGGTCAACCAAGACGATTTTGATTACGCTTTGAAGATAGTGGAGCCTTCTGCCATGAGAGAAGTGCTGGTGGAAGTGCCCAAGGTCGGATGGAAAGACGTCGGCGGACTGAAGGGCGTGAAGGAGGAACTGAAGGAATGCGTGGAATGGCCCCTCAAGAACCCGGACTCCTTCAAGAACCTGGGAATCAAGCCACCGAAAGGAGTACTTCTGTTCGGTCCTCCTGGCTGCGGTAAGACTCTGCTGGCCAGGGCAGTTGCCAACGAGTCAGATGCCAACTTCATCTCCATTAAAGGGGCCGAAGTCCTGTCCAAATGGGTGGGAGAATCAGAGAAGCATGTGCGGGAGATATTCCGGCGTGCCAAACAGGTGGCTCCGGCCATAGTATTCTTCGATGAGATAGATGCCATAGCCAGTCATAGAGGCAAAAGTTCCTCGGACGTTTCGGACAAAGTGATTTCACAGTTGCTCACCGAGATGTCCGGCCTGGAAGAAATGGAAGGCATAGTGGTCATAGCTGCTACAAACCGTCCGGACATGATAGACCCAGGCCTGCTCAGGCCGGGAAGGTTCGACCGCCACGTGCAAGTGCCGGTGCCTGACCAGGAGGCAAGGCACAAGATATTCGAGATTCACACCCAGAAAATGCCGCTCGGCAAAGGAATCGACCTCAAGAAACTGGCCAAAAAGACACAGGGCTACTCCGGCGCGGACATAGAGGCTGTGTGCAGGGAAGCGGCCCTGGCTGCTATGAGAAAGAACCGGAAGGCCAAGAAAGTGACATCCAAACACTTCAAGCACGCTCTCAAAGAGGTAACGCCGTCGGTATCAAAAGAAATGAACCAATTCTACGAAAATGTGATTGGCAGGGTAAAGGAAGCTGCTACCGGAACGGAAGAACTTGACTACACACAGTAGTCACATGGCTTTGGAAGCCAACTGGACGTCGGTTCTCTTGACCGTCCTTCTTCCGGCATGTTTGGAAAGTTTGACTGCTTCAGAAGCCAGTTCTGTCGCCACATCACTCAAAGCCTCAGAGAAGGCTTTTTTTGCGTCAGCAGAGACTCTTTTTGCGCCTGCTTCCTTCAGAAATCTTTCCATCGCAGCCAAAGACAACTTGGACATGTTTTCACCTGATTAGAATAGAGAGAAGGGTTTAAATATCTATTCGGGTCTTGTGAAGACTATTGGATTGTCAGAGACTATCACCGAGTGCTCTGCCTGACTGATGAGACCGCCGGCCCTTTCCTTGAGCATCGGATATTCGTACAGGCAGCCCATGTCCACCAGCTTCTTGATAGCGACTGCCATCTTGAAAGGCGACATGTCTATCCATCGTTTGGTGAACGGGAGCAGGTCAAACTTGCTCTCCGCGATTTTTTGAATTATTCTCGCTTCCCGGTTCCTCACCGGCTTCTTGTCCACCAGCCTGTATATAACCGTCTCCGACTCCTTCACGTAACCGTCCCCGTCCGTGGCGAACGGTTCAATTGCGAGGACCATGCCCTCTTCCAGTTCTGCACCTGTCTTTATTTTGATGTTGGGTATCTGCATGTCCCCGTGAACGTCGTAGCGACCGAGCATGTGCCCGGTGAGGTTGGTTATGGGTTTGTAGCCGTATCCTTCGATGGTCTCTTGAACGGTCTTTCCTATCTCACCCACGTTCAGCCCCGGCTTGATGATGTCCAGGACCGCGTTCAAGGCCTCCCTCGACGCTTTGACCAACTTCTTGTTCTTTCCGGTGAAGTCAAGGGTGTATGCACCGTCCGCTATATAGCCTTCGACATGCACTCCTATGTCTATCTTGATAATATCCTTACCCAGTTTGGTCTCGTCGTTCACGTCAGGAGTGGCGTGCGCACCTATATCATTAACAGCCAGTCCCACCGGAAACGCAGGTTTGCCTCCTTGTTTCTTTATATCTGCCTCGATTTTCTCTGCCAGGTCGAACAGTTTAACGCCTGGCTTGGCCCACTTCTTGCTCTTCTTAATAACCGAGGCATGTATCTTCCCGGCTTTCTTATACTTGTCTAGAACGGTTTTTTCCATGACATCAATTAGAGGGAGAGGTTTTATATCTTTCCTGTTCGGCGCACGTAGAGATATTTACTCTACTAAAAAATCTTTGATATCTTTTGTTAGAATAATACGATTAGTTTTACCATAAGTTTCTGTTTTGATTATACCTTTTCTTTTTAATTTTTTTACAGCTCTATGGGTTTTTAATTTAGTCATTCCTTCACTCCGACTTATTTCCGACTGCAATACTGTACCTTTATTATCAATCAAACTTTCTAATATTTTTCTCTCATTCGGATTTAACAATTTTAAAACAATATTTTTATCGCTTATTTCTTTTT
>CAZXUR010000009.1:0-35961 GCA_964644245.1 uncultured archaeon | reverse complement strand
GGTTGACGTTTGGTTGACGTTTGGTTGACGTTTGGTTGACGTTTGGTTGACGTTTGGTTGACGTTTTGATGCAACTTTTCAAAAAAGTTGCTTACAAGGCAGCTGCTCTACCGTTGAGCTACCGTGGCTTTTCTGTAGACTTCCCTCAGTTTTTTCCCGACACTTTCCATCCTCCAGAGCAAGTGCTCTGCCTCGAAAGAGGCGTCCGCTATCTCAGCCCTTGCCTTGAGGCATTTGTGATACTCGGCCAGGTTTATGGGTAAAGCCATGTCAAAGAATTGTACACAACGCCTTTTAAAGGTTTATTCTGTGGTTTTGATGAACTCGTCCAAATCTTCCTTCTCTATGGCTTTTGAAGAATATGTGAGCTGACCCCGATGATATCCCAGTGTGTGAATGGTGTAGTGGTCCTCCTTGCACTTGGTAACCATGACCGCATATTCGGTGTTTGTCTTTGACTTTTTTCCTTTGCGGTCACACTCCACACAAAGGGGTGGTCTCTTCTGGATTCCCCTGAGCATCCTGAATATCTGCTCTTCTGGGTCCAATTCTTCTGACATAATGACACTTCGGAGAAAGACTTTAAAGGCTTTGGAGGTCAGAACTTCTCTTCATGCAGGACGTCCTCCACCCTCCTTTTGGGCACGTGCATCACGCCTTTATCGTCTAGCCAGTATTTGGTACCTTCCTTCATATCCTCTGCAATCGACTTCTGTTTGGGATATCCAAGAGAAACTATAAGCTCTATCTCATAGCCGTCGGGTACCTTCATGGTCTTTCTCAACCCTTCCCTTTCAACTCCCATCACACAACTGGCCACTCCTCTTTCCAGTGCGGTCAAGGCCACGTTCTCTGCTGCCAGCCCCACGTCGTACTCGGCTTTTGGGTTTATCTTCTTGTTGGATATGATGACTATGTAGGCGGTGGGCCTCTCCCCCTTCTTTGGTCTGCCTTCATCCAGATGACCCGCCCAGTGAGTGTGCTTAAAGACTTTGCCCAGTTTCCTTGTGACCAGAATGAACTCCAACGGCTGGCGGTTGCCAGAGGAGGGAGCAAGTCTTGCGGCATTAACACAGTCTAGAAGTATGTCCTTGCCGACTTTCTTCTGTTCGAACTTTCTTACGGACCTTCTCTTCTTGATGCAGTCGTAGACTTCCATGCCTAGTCTTGGAACAGACAAATAAAAAAGTAGTAGTGGGGATTGCGAGAAATCTCGATCTCCCCACCCGTCATGCCCGAGAGAGCATAACTTGTTTTTTTATGGGAGAAAGACATTTAAGCATTTGTTACTGGAAAGCGACAACTGTCGAGCAAACCTATTTAATGTGTTCTTCTGGAGGTACAAAGGAATTACGATGCCGGTGACGGGGATTGAACCCGTGACCTCTGCGTGTCTCAAGTCATAGGCAATGCCTCTTAGCTCATAAGTCCTTATGAGCGCAGCGCTTTTGGTCCGGCGTCAAAGACGCTAGTCTACCACTGAGCCACACCGGCCTGAAAGGATTTTCGTGTGTAAAGATATAAAAACCTTGTGCAGTTCAGTTAAATTGATAAGAGAGATAACGATGACCGGATGGAACCTCAAAGAAATGGAAAAACAGAAACTAAGACTGAAGAAAAGGCTGGAAGCAATACCAAGGATAGAAGAGGTGGAAGCAAACTATCAGCAAATGTACGGGGAAGTGATGCCGGAATTGGTCAATTTTATTAGGAACCTTTACGCGTCAGGCAGAGACTACAAGGTCAAGAAACAGGCCGAGGCTTACCTGAAATCCAGGAGGAAGAAATGGGGCTACAAAAAGGAGTTGACCGGGAAGGTCATGGAGCCCCTGATAGACATGGCCGATTTGACGGTGAGAGAAGAACTTGGACTTTCCATTCCCCTGGACTGTGAGGCTGATTACGAGAGGGGAGAGCGGGAAAATCACCACTTTTTTTCGGGAATCTATTGACTTTTAAATTAAAGTGCGAAAACGGGGTTAATTATATATAGTTGTAAACCAACCGCTAATACTTAGGGAGCTGCTCGGATGTTCGAGCTTATAATAGGGCTCTTGATTGGATATGAATTCGCAACCGGAAATTGGTGGCTGGTCATTCTCTTATCTTCTTTAGTCTTTGTATATGAGAAAATGACTGCCGTCGCAAGTAAGTAAAAATGCTTAGAAATAACCGAGCTAAAACCGAAAAGAAGAATGCTAGCGCTTGTTCTTGCCCAGTATCTGCCTGGCCTTTATCAGGTCATCTATGGTTCCTATGTCCATCCAGTCTCCAGGAAGCGTTATATAGTGGAACTGGTTCCCGTCCTCTATGGACAATTCTATGGAATCAGTGATTTCGTACTCGCCGCGGTATGACAGTGGAGTCTTCCGGATGTAATCGAATATATCCCTAGTAAAGGAGTAGACACCTATGTTGGCATAGTTGGACGGCGCCTCTCCCGGCTTGGGTTTTTCCACTATGCGCTTGACAAGGCCGTCTTCCCTCTCTATGACCCCGAACCTGGAGGGGTCTTTTACTTCCTTCACCAGAAGACAGTTCTCCTTCTTGGTCAATTCTTTCAGAACCGAGAAGTTGAATATTATGTCCCCGTTCAACACCATGAACTGGTTGTTGACATAGTTCTCCACACAGGAAATCGCGTGGGCAGTGCCCAGAGGCTGCTTCTGTTCTACGTAGCGTATCTTCACTCCCAGCTGTGAACCGTCCTTCAGGTAGTTCATCACTCCCTCCTTGTGGTGACCGACCACCAGGAGAAAGTCTTTGACATAAGGTTTGAGACCATTCAACACATACTCGATGAGCGGTTTTCCGTTTATGTCCACCATGGGCTTGGAGACGGCGTCGGTGAAAGGTCTGAGGCGTGTTCCCTTCCCTCCTGCCAGTATCACTGCCTTCATCAAAGCACCTACTCCGTCCTGTTTCCTCTTATCGGCTTTTCGCCAACCACAAAAAAGGCGTAACCCTTATCCAGAGAAACGGTAACGGAATGAATTGTGCCCTCCAAGTCAGGGTCTTCCAAGGCACTTTTTCCTATGACATACCTCCCGTACTGGGGATGGGAGTATACACCGCCAAACTCTCGGTGTGATTCGTCTGTAAATTCCTTGTCAAAACGGGTCTCGTCCATCATCTTATCCCCATGCTTTACTATTGCGCGTATGCTCCTTGGAGCAACTAAAGTCATGTAATCACAGATAATAAAAACAGTTAACCTTTAAATTATTAGAGCACTGTCATCTGCGCCAGCAACGCTTCCAACTGTATGAGGTCGTCGCTTCCCTCGGTCAAACGGAACTCGCACTCCCCGAGCAGTTCCATGAGCTTCACCCTCTTCTTCTCGTCTATGGACAGTTCCATGGTCTGTCTATGCATCTCTTTCACTACGTCTATACCCGAAAGCCCCCGCTCTATCATCACATCCATGAGTTCTTTCCTGGTTCTTTTGAAGTCGCCGGACAGAGCGGTTTCCATGAGTGACCTGACCTGTTTGGGATTGGCCTGGGAGGTCACTTCGAAAACGGTTTTCTCATCTATCTTTCCCAGTGCCGCGGCTGCCTGTAGGATGTTGACTGCCTTTCTCATGTCTCCTTCGGACAGATGCAGTATGGCCTCGCCCCCGGACTTGGTTATCTGAAGTCCTTCCTCCTTGGCAATCATCTGTAAGTACTCCCTCAAGGCGTCTTCGGTGTGGGGCCTGAACCTGAACACCGCGCACCTGGACTGGATGGGCTCGATTATCTTTGAGGAATAATTGCAAGAAAGTATGAAACGACAGGTCTTCGCGTAAGTCTCCATGGTCCTCCGCAGGGCTTGCTGGGCCTCCGAAGTCAAAGAGTCTGCCTCGTCCAGATAAAT
Organism: uncultured archaeon; assembly: GCA_964644245.1. Classification (GTDB taxonomy): domain Archaea; phylum Aenigmatarchaeota; class Aenigmatarchaeia; order CAZXUR01; family CAZXUR01; genus CAZXUR01. The sequence continues at coordinate 32,103 of CAZXUR010000009.1, read as the reverse complement.
GATCTTGTGGGGAACCTCTCCTATGGGTTTGGTCTTGGCAAAATCCTTTATCTTCACCCGGACCGTGTTTATGCCCCGCTCGTCCGAGGCGTTCGTCTCCATGAAATTGGCCTTCCAGTGCTCTCCGAACAGTTGTTTGGCTATGCATAAAGAGACTGTAGTCTTTCCCGTGCCTGCCGGTCCTGAGAACAGCATATTCGGAAGGGAGCCTTTCTTCAGCATCGCACTCACCCGCTTGGTCACATGCTCCTGACCAATCACTTCCTCAAGCGCCTTCGGCCTGTACTTCTCGGTCCAGATTTCCATGCTGTTTGGCATGCTAACAATTGTGGAGAAAAGTTTTAAAGGGTTGGAAAGTTTTTAAACTCTTGCACGAATTCTTGTTATGATAATATCAATCACCGGCACTCCGGGCACTGGCAAGACAGAAGTATCCAGACTCCTCTCCGAGGAATTGGGACTGCCCCTACACACCGTGAAAGACCTTGCTTCTGAACACAACCTGTTTTCAGGATATGACGTGGAAAGGGAGTCGAGAATCGTGGACACCGAGAAACTGGCGGAAAAAGTGAAGGGGATGGGAGAAGACAAGGACATCATAATAGACGGCCATCTGTCTCACTTGCTCAACCCGCATCGAGTCTTCCTGCTCAGGACGCACCCCGAAGAACTGAAAAAGCGACTGAAGGAAAAGGACTGGAACGAGAAAAAGATAAAGGAGAACGTGGAGGCAGAGATGATAGGAAAGATAAAGGTGGAGGCACTGGATACCGAGGCAGAGGTGTTCGAGGTGGACACCTCCGGCAAAAGTGCTAAAGAGACGTTGAAAACCATACGGAAGATAATGAAGTATCCGGATAGGCACAAGACCAGTGTGGACTGGCTGGGTGATGAAAATGAGCGCTGAATTCAACGGAGACCTGGAAGTAGAAATCATGTCTTTGCAGGACAAGTCCCTCAGAGAGATAGGAAAGAAGGATTATTCCAAAATCTGTGAAGGGGAGAAGAATATGGAACTCTGTCTGAACTGCACAATGTACGGGTCAGGGATTTGTATATACAAAGGGGAGGAAATATGTTGAACTTGAGGACCATGGCTCTGCTGGCGGTCCTGACTGCCTTTTTCATGGGAATCGGATACATGTTCGGCGGTAGCGGGGGCATGCTGACGGCCTTCATATTCGCACTTCTCCTTAACTTCGGAACCTACTGGTACTCTGACAAAATCGTCCTTAAGATGTACAGAGCCAAGCCCCTGAAGGATGAACCTGAACTGAAGGAGGCGGTGGAAAAACTGGCCAAGAAAGCCGGCATACCCGTCCCAAAACTCTATTTCATAGACTCCAGGAATCCCAACGCGTTTGCCACTGGAAGGAACCCGGACAACTCTGCCATCGTGGTGAGCAAGGGTCTGCTCGGCGCTTTGGACGATGATGAAATAGAAGGGGTGCTGGCGCATGAGATGTCCCACATCAAGAACCGGGACACACTCGTATCCACCATCGCCGCAACGATGGCCGGAGCAATCACATTCATGTCAAGGTTCGCCCTGTTCTTCGGAGGAGGCAGGAACAGACAGGGAGGAAATCTTTTCAGCTTCCTGTTCATGCTCATACTCGCACCCATAGCCGCGCTTCTCATACGCATGGCCATATCAAGGAACCGTGAGTACTTGGCGGACAAGACCGGCGCGGTCATATCCGGCAAGCCCCTGAAACTGGCCGGAGCCCTGGAGAAAATCGAGCATTACTCAAAACAAGTGCCCATGAGGACCGGTTCCGAGGCGACATCGCACCTGTTCATAATCAATCCTTTCAACACTTCCCTGTCAGGTCTGTTCTCCACGCATCCGAGCACCGAGGAACGTGTCAGGCGCTTGAAGTCAATGGCCTAGCCTATGTACTTTTCTCTGCCATAGTTGTTGTTGACACGTTTAACCATCCTGTCAAACTTTTCAAATCTCTCATGCAGAACTTCTGACAACTTCCTGTAATAAGTAGAGTCCAGCATCCATTCCATAGCTTCTACATGGTATTTGTCAGGCACCTTGATGTCCATCTTTTCCGCACCGTCACCAAATCCATCGTAGACGATGCTCGACTTCTCCTCAGGAGTTCGAATACCGACAACCACCTCTCTCCTGTCCTCCAGCATCTCGCAAAATCTTTTTCTCACCAGCCTCAGGAAGTTGAGGGACGTCTTGTCTTTTTCCAGCATCGGTTTTATCTGTGCTCAAAATCTTTATAAATCTATCCGCCAAGGATAATCATGCCCAAGAAAATACCAAAAGAAACCATGAAGCGTTTGTTTAGGAATATCTACGTGTGCATGAAGTGCAACGCCAAAATCCGGGCCAACCCCCAGAAAGTGAGGGAAGGTAAAATCCACTGCAGGAAGTGCGGCTACACCGGACTGAGAAAGAAATCGAGCGAGTCACGGGGCATCTAATCCTAAACAATTTATATCAGACAGGAAAAGTTAGTCCATGCAAAAGGAGTTCAGGCGCCAGCTGGTTCACATATCCGGGCTGGGAATCGCTTATATGGCGTTGAAGGAAACTGGAGTGGCTACTGGACTGTGCGTATTCGCGACCGTGTTCTTCCTTTTCCTCTCGCTCTACAGCCGGAGCAGGAAGGATTTGAGGAAGAAACTGCCTTTGAGGGTGACCTTCCTGGAACAGCTGGAAGACGTGTTCTTCCAGGAACTGGACAAGTTCGGCAGGCCCAAGGAGTACAAATACCTGGGCGCCATGACATTCTTCCTGGGCGCTTCTGTGGTCCTGTACTTCTTCCCTGCGGAGACAGCAGTCCTGTCCATAGTGGTGCTGTCTGTGGGGGACAGCCTTTCCACACTAGTGGGTGTGAATTTCGGGAGGCACGCGCTTTTCTGCAACCCCAAAAAAACATGGGAAGGTTTTCTGGCCGGTCTGGTCGGCTCCTTCATGGCCTGCATGTTTTTAACAAGCCCTCTGACCGCCTTTATCGCCTCTTTCGCAGGCTCGTCCATAGAAGTCTATCCGGACAACCTGAATGACAACCTGACCATCCCGGTCATCGTTTCTCTAGTCCTCAGCGTGGTCTGATTTTGACCATTCTGTTGTCTCTTCCAGGATTTTGACGAACTTTTCCCTCTTTGACTGGGGAATCTGTATCAGCATGAAAACATTGTCCTTACCGTAGAAGACATGGATTCTTGTATCTTTGGATTCAAAGGACTCGTAACGGTCGGTAAAGTCCTCGATATTCTTCTCTTTGAGGACTCCTTTGCCTCCCTCTTCTGTTCCGTACTTCCCAGCATCTAGCACGCCAAAGCTCCTGTGGAGGAAATCTTCCATCCATTCGAAGAAAGTGTGGCTCTTCTCGACAGCCAGCACATGGAAGCCTTGCTCTTTGGACAGCAAACTCAACTTCACTTTTGCCATAAAAAGAGGTATGGGGATAATGTTTTTATACACATATCAGAGGACAAACAATCTTTAAATTGCAGACTGCCCAACCTAAAGCATGAAAAAAGAAATGGCCTTGGCGGTCGCTCTTTCCGCGCTCCTGGTGATGGTGTCCGGGTGTGTGGAGCAAGCCACTCAGGAAGAGGACTTCTGCGGAACATCCACTTATGGGAGATGCTTGAAAGATTCTGACTGTCTGGTCGGGGGATGTTCAAACCAGGTGTGCTACTCCGTAAACGAAGAACCTCCCACCACCACTTGCGATTGGCGTGACTGTTACGACAACGAAGCTTACGGGCTTTCCTGCCAGTGTGTGGAAGACGAGTGTCAGTGGGATTAGCAGTCAGTCATGTCTTCCCTCAGACGTGCCCTCAGATACTCTTGCTTTAGATGCTTCTGGTAAATATCACTAACAGCCCTGCTTGTCTCCCCGATGATTCTGATGGTGTCATCGACGCACAAAGAGGTATCGTGGATGGACAGGCCAAGTTTCTCCTGTGTCATCCTAAAAGCAGTGCGATAAGCCCAACGATTCTCCTTCAGCCATTCCTTTTCTGCTTCTTCCGGTCCACAAGCAGTCATGAGTCTGTATATCTCATCAGAACTCATAGAAGCAAGGCCTCCGGACATATCCATTCCTTGTGAAATAGACCTATATAACTACTTTCTGTCCACGAATCTCTCCAGCCTTTTCAAAGCCCTGACTTTCTCCCTGTCCCCGACTCTTGCCTCTTCCACTGCCTGTCTCAAGAACTCTGCAGACTTGGTCATCTCCTCCTTCTCCACAAAGTAAGGCACCGACGCTTTGGTACCGTAGGCATGGGTGAATGAAATGGGGTCTTTCCAGTTGACAGGCGCACCATAGACCAGTTCTGCCACGTAGGACAGTCCACGGACGGTGGCAGGTCCGATTCCTGGTGTTGAAAGCAACTCTTCGAACCTGGAAGCCTTCCTGGCCCTTTCCAACGCCTCCAAAGCAATCCTCTTGGGAATCCTCAGGTCGGGAGGGGCCTTTACCACACTGGCTCCCGGCAGGAAGTCGAACAACTTCTTCTGTCCGTGCCTTCGGTCTATGGTGTAAACCATTCTCTCGATTTTCTTGGGCCTGTTGTCCTGAACTATATCCAGGACTGTCTCCCTGTTTTCCCTGGAGTCCCTGGAAGCCAGGTTCATGACTATGTCCTCGGTCCTGCCTAGAATACTTGAGTGGGGCTCTTCCACGAAGTCCTCGAGACCGGACAGCCAGTGGTAGCGTCTGGTCATCTCCTGACGGGAATTCATGCCCTGGTTTATTATGCACCAGTTGCCCTTCTCGTCCAGCATGGTGCTGTGGAAATAAAGTTGGTAGCCGTCCTGCACCTCGGACGAGTCTACTTTTGGGGAGAGTCTGGAGGCGTGGGACACGTTCCCTGTCTTGCTCTGGCTGAGGTTGAACCGGTCTGATATGTCCATGATTTCTGCAGGCGCCTTCCTGGATTCCCTTCCCTTGCCCCCGGCTATCTTCAACGGAAGGTTCGTTTGTTCAAGCGATTCTTTGGTGGCTTTCAGTACCACGGTAGTGGCTCCGCACATGTTGTGCTCGAAGCCGAGTGTGCAGGCGTAGCACTGGTACCAGCAGGGGTTTGAAAATCTTTTCAGCAGTTCTGCCGTCCCCAGCTCCTCCGCAGCGAATCCGAGTATGGGCGCGGCCAGTTCAACCATCTGCTTGTAGTGGGGTATGGGTCCCCGACACAGACCGAGGTCTGCGATTCCGGTCTTGAACATGACAAGACTTTTTCTCCGGATTTAAAAGAACTGTGTCTGCGGGTTGCCGGTAGTTCCGGCAGTCGCAAATCTTTATAAGTTCTTCTTCCAATTCAGAATCATGAATCCCTATCTAGAACTGGTGAGGCCGAACGTAGTGCTTCTGTCCGTGATGGGACTGGTGATCGGAAACTCCATAGTGGGCTTCAGTATGGACCTGTTGCCGGCCGTGTTCGCAGCAGCCTGCATATGCGGCGCGGGGAACGTGATAAACGATTACTTTGACATGAAGAACGATGCCCTGAACAAGTCCAAACGTCCCCTGCCCTCGGGCAGGATAGACAAGGAGAGAGCCAGATGGTACGCAGCCAGCCTTTACCTATTGGGACTTGCCTCTGCCTCGCTGGTGAACACATGGTTCTTCCTGCTGGCACTGTTCAACACCATGTTCTCCTACAACTATGCCAAACAACCCAAGGGAGGCGGACTGCTCAGCAACTTTGCGGACTCCTGGCTGGTGGCCTCAACCTTCCTGGCCGGAGGCATAGTGAGCTTGAGAATAACCCACCCGGTGGTCGCCGTGTCACTGATGGCTTTCATGGCAAACACCTCCCGGGAGATATTCAAGGACATAGAGGATATGAGGGGCGACTCTACCACCGGCCTGAAGACACTGCCAATTCTGTTCGGGAAAATCAAGTCAAGGATGGTGGCCCAGATATTGGTGCTGGGATTCCTGATATTTGCCGTACTGGTATTTGTCCTGGGATTCCTGCCCAAGGAATACTTCATAGCCACGATTCCCGCAGCACTTATATTCGTATACGCTTCCATGAAAAAATCCAAAAAGGCGCAAAAACTTTTTAAGGCTGGGATGTATATTGGTTTGATATCCTATCTGACAGCGAGCGTGGTTTGATGGAACTGGAAAAAATCGAAAAGATGATAAAGGAACAGAAACTCACCGGAAAGGACTGTATCTTCCACACCAAGAGGGGCATGCCCAACAAGGAAGGGGAAAAGACGGGGAAAGTCAGGGTCCTTGCCTTGAAGAAGGACGGAATCGCCAGGGTCGAATACATATGCCCGGAGTGCGGGCACAAAGGTTACTTGGAAAAGGAATGGAAGAGGCCTTTCTCGTTCAACTGCCAGGAGTGCGAACAACTCATCCGGGTCCCAAAACTCAAGTACCAGATAAAGAAGGAAAGAAAGAGACGGATGAAAGAAGATTAAAAACAATTTAAATTCTTGTTCTCTACTAGTTTTAAGCCTCGGTAGCTCAGTCGGTAGATGGACGTTGACTCGTCAGCGTCATGCGGAAAGCGTATCCTTGGTAAGGATAAGGTCGCGGGTTCAATTCCCGCCCGAGGCTCTTTTAGAAATGAAAATAAAATAAAAAATGAAAAAATATAAGTCTGCTCTAGAATTTACCTTCTTCCTTTCTTCTTGAAACACTCATTGCAGTAAACCGGTCTGTCTTGGTCAGGTTTGAAAGGCACTGTACACTCTTTTCCACATTCGGCACAAGTTGCTTTCCACATCTTTCGTCCGCGGTCGTCTGTCTCTTGTGTCTCTTCTGCTTCTTTCTCTTTCTTGTCCTCAGGTTTCTCTTCTTTCTTCTCGGTTTCTTTTTCTGATTTTGCCATGAATTTATCCTCCTTTTTAAAACATAGAAGAACTATCTCTCAAGTCTCTCGTATGCTGACTATATTTTGACCGTTGGGTTTAAATTGTTTGTGCCTTCCCAACATATAAAAAAGATCGTGGTGTAACTAAGGCAGGAGGGTAAAAATCGTATACACCAAGAAAGGGAACCTTACCAAGTCTGAGAACAACGAGCTGGTTCTGGTCAACGAAAAGAAAAAGGCATTCAAGGCCAATCCGACCGTGCTGGCTATATGGAAACTGTGCGACGGCAAGAAAACCACCGCCCAAATGGTAGAAGTACTGGCCAAAAAGAGCAAAATGAAGAAAGAAAAGGTCACGAAAGCGGTTTCTGAAATCTTAGGACAACTGGAAAAAATCGGTCTAGTCTCAAAGAGCAAGTGAATTCTGGACCTCCAAAGTCTGAGACCAAAGTATAAATAAACAGGGACCCAAATCTTAACATGGGTTATCTAAAGGCGTTTGTATCCGGATTCCTGCTGCCCGGAATAGGACTGCCCTTCCTGATAATGTTCCTTCTCTACTTCAACGCACTGAACGTACTCTACTATTACCCGTCCCACTTCATCCCCATAGCCTGGGGGTTGTGGAACGTGATATACTTTGCCATAGGAAAGGGGTACCCGATAAGGAACCAAAGACTGCGTCTGTTCGTTCACGGGGCTCTGTTGGGATTGCTGACGTCCTCCGGCCTGGTCTGGTTCTACAGGATACACGAATACACGGGACATCAGTCCTTCCTGGAGCCGTTTGTTATAGCTCCCGCACTCTACGGACTCTTCTGGTGCTACGCGGTAAAGATAGTAAACAAGTCCTTCGGACTGAAAGACTAGACAAACCTCACTGTAAATTCTCTCTCATACACCTGCCCGGGCTCCTCGGACACAACCCTGACCATGCAGTGGTGAACCTTCTTCCATGTCTGGTTCAGTTCCTCGAACTTCAGTACTAAAGGAGCCGACATTCCCGGTTCCAAGATGTCCTTCTGAAGACTAGTCTTCAAGTGCTCGTACTCAGGTTCGCAGAAAACCTGGTGTGAAAGGCCTTGCAGACGCTGCCCTCCCGAGTTCTTTATCCAGGTGACCACCGTGGCCTGGCCGTAGTCGCGGGCACCCTTGAGCATGGGGTCGACTATTACCATGCCCTCGTCCCACCAGCACCAGTTCTCGTACCTCTTCAGGTCACCTATGCACATGGGTACGAAACCCTCTGATGACATGTCAGGAGGGCACTCACCGCAATCCTGCTCGCATATCCTCTCCCAACCCTCTATGCACTTGTATTCGGTCGGAGAACAGACACCGTCACCACAGTACCTGGAACAGTCCTCGCTGCATGTCTGCATGTTCTCTCCCAGGTAGAAATCACAGTGTCCGTCACCGCAGGGATTTATAGGACGCGGTGCTATGAACCGACCCACTATGGGCAGCTGCAGGAACACCAAAACAAGCACCGTGGAGAAAAGTATGATGCCTGCCTTCAGAACAGTGTCCTCTTCCATGAATAGAATTGTTCTCTGCAAATAAATATTATATGAACTTCTCTTTTTCAAGAACGAGCTCAGTGGTCATGAGCGAGTCCAGTTCCTCTTCCTCTATCCTTCTCAAGACATTGTTCCTGTACAGTTTCTCCATGACAGGAAACCTGTGGAGCAGTCTCCGAGCTCTCTTATACATTCCGTAAAGACAATCTTCCATACCAATCCCCCATACAGAGTCATCGGTAACGCTTAAAAACCTTTTTTAAGACTTCTGTCAATTGTTCTTGAGGGCCCATGGTGTAGCTAGCCTCTGTAGTACGACCTGCAGCAGCCTGCAATGGTAGCATCGGAGCTTTGGGGGCTTCAGACCTGAGTTCAAATCTCAGTGGGCCCATGAAACCCTTAAAAAGATTTCTTCTTACCTAGGGTATGGATTATGATATGAATCTAGGGGTGTGGCAGACAGAGGACTGCGTGAGGTGCGGTGGATGTTGCACGGTTGCCCGGATACAGGACGACTGTGTGGAGAAGCCGTGGGACAGTCGCTGTCAGAACCTTCAGATAGACCGGGAGGAAGGAACTTCGTGTCTGCTACATAATGACGGGAAACCACGCGCATGCAGTGATTTTTTCTGCAGCCAGTGGGACCCGCAGTACAGGCTACTGGTCGCCGATGTGGTGCTTGACGACTACCAGATGAAACCGGTGGAGAACGCAGAGGAGATAAGGGACACCTTGAGGGAAATGGTCAAGGAAGAGAAGGTACTGAGATATTTACCATAGATATTAAACCCTTGAGACCGTATAATAAGTCATGAAGAAAGTTTTATTTTTGGCGCTTCTGTTGTTGCCCTCACTTGCCCTTGCAGACTTCAACTTGCATGTATCTCCCACAAAAGTGGAGATGTTCCAGAACGAGACTCGGGAGATAGAGGTCACGGTGGTGAACTTCGACGACTCCATGGAAACGCTGGAAGTGTCCCTGACCCCTAAAGAGGACTGGATAGAAGTGGAAGAACAGGTGAACGTGGCCGGAGATTCTTCCGAAGACTTCATCATAGAACTGGACCCCCCACCAGGGACCAGGGGAAGATATTTGAAGACCCTAACTGTCTCTGGCTCAGTCACCAAAACAAAGTCGCTGGAGATAACCGTAAAGGAATCCCAAATAGAGATAACTGAACTGGAACCTTCTAACGTCTACAGACCTGCCGAGGAAGTGACTCTTTCTGCCAGACTGGTGAACCGGGGGAAAGTGGTTGACAACGCCTTGTTCTCGTTCGAGATATTTGGGCCTGACGGGGAGTCCTACGTCAAGCACCAAAGAGAGATAAGCCTGGGGCAGGAAAAAACCGTGAAGGAGGACTACACACTCAAACCGAGTTCTCAGGAAGGAACCTACAGAATCGTGGCAAGGCTGGTAAAAGGGGTGACACTGGCCATGGAAGAGGAGAACTTCTACGTAGAGTCCTCTCCGGTGGTGTCCGTGGAACGTTCCTCTTCATTCGGACTGTTCTCTATAGTGCATAGACGCACGGTTACCAATCTGGGAAACGAGCCCGTAGACTACAACTACAACGAATCCATACCCTCCTTGGGAGCCATGTTCTTCGCGTCCGGTGATTACCAGAAGGACGGGGAAGTCTATTCCTGGGACATGCGGTTGCAGCCGTTGGAGGCCCGTGTCATAACGTACGAACTGTCCTACCTGCCCATAGCCATGGTCCTTTTAGCAATCCTATCCATATACATCTACATCCACTTCTTCTACTCTCGCGTGACTTTAAGCAAGTCTTTTCTCAGGACCGGGACCGGGAAAGGTGCCTTCAAGGTGATGCTTAGTATAAAGAACAAGTCTGGTTCCAAGTTATCCACAGTGATTGTCAGGGATAAAGTGCCTGTGATGTTCCGGATTACCAGGCAGTTCGGAGTCCTGAAACCGGTCATCAGGAGTACTGATACACACACGAGTCTTGTATGGCACCTCAGGAACCTGGGACCAGGAGAGGAAAGAGTGTTCACATACGAAATCTCGCCCACCATGGGACTTACAGAGGACTATTCCTTCCCCAAGGCCAGAGCCATATTCGAGCAAGAAGGCACGAAGAAGACCGTATTCTCAGACTCCCCAAAAATCGGGGTCAAGGAAACGGAAGTGACTTGAATGGGTGAAGAAAATGAACTTTCTGTCAGAGACCTGCTAAAAAAATCATACGAAAGGCTGGAAGAAAGGAATGCCCATCAGAGGGTAGTCTTTGAAAACAACGTTTCTACTGAAATAGCCAATGATTCTGACTGGCACCGCATACGCAAAGGATACATGAAATACGATTCCGCAGACGTATTCACCTTCAACGGAAGGGACTGGGCAGTAGGCAGGGGTGAAAGAAGTGGTTCTTATCCGTCTCGTCCTTACGACAGTGATATAATTGCATTTTTGGTTGAAGATGTGCCGGAGAAAACCGAAGAAAAAATAGGGGATGAAATAAAGCAAGGTACATACTTCCGCAACTCAGTTTTGGTGGGCATGTCTGACGGTTCTCTCAAGGGAAAAGATGGTATGAAAAGTTTGCTTGAACATCGTATGCAAGGCATGATAGCCTCGGAAATAGAAGTGAATTCCAAATTAATAGACCCCAATACATTGGGACCAGTGGTCCGGAAACCTTATGCTTACAAACACCAGGCCGTAGATATTGTGACTGAATCCTTAGAAGAATTCCTAGGGTCCGACTGACAACTAATTTAAATAGTTGAGACAGAATTACTTCTATCCCGTGGTAGCTCAATGGCAGAGCGGTCGGCTGTAGTCGAGTGCAAAGCGCTTGGCATTTAGCCGCTGTTCGTACAGTAACCGACAGGTTGGGAGTTCAACTCTCTCCCACGGGATACTAATTTAAGGATTGCATGGTGAATGGATACATGGAAGATTATGTGAAGTCAGTGTCTCAGGCGAGGCTTGTTTCCAGGGACAAGAGAGCCTATGTTCTGGATGAAGTTTACAAAAATGAAGGAGACCTAGAAGACATCATCGAGAGGGTCCAGGACCGGCTGGGTAGGAAAAGATACAGGAAAAATCCTGAGAAGAAGATTCTTGAAATACTGGAAGATTTAGAGGGGTTCGGAATGGTGGAAAAGTCAGAAGAGATACCCAAAGAAGACCAAGGGAAAGTATCAGTTCCAGGACCGGCTACGGTTGATGTTTACTCGGTATCAGACAAAGGAGAAGAAACCTTGAGAACATATATTCGAGATAGACTATTACGCAAAATGGCATGGGCCAATTTCCCGATGTAGGACTCGGGAAAATATAGTCGAGGAGAAGGCGTCTTAGGACTACTGATAGCACGTCTTCACCCCCTCCTGACAAACAAAGGCCGTATGTGTCTTAACCAAGGACAAAACTTTATATTTGCCTTAATTGATAATTCTTGTATGAAACGCTTTGCCCTGGCACTAGTACTGGTTATCATTTCTGGATGTATCTCCCAGGGTCTGGAATGCAAGGACCCCTTCGTAAAAATAGACGGGACATGCTGCTTGGACCGGAACGGGAACGGAGTGTGTGACCTGTATGAGGAAACCACTTCTACTTCTACCACCACTACCACCACCACGACTACTACCACCACAGTCCTCAAAGGCCTTCAGTTGTCTGAATTCCAGCACTTGTGCGAAGACAACGGAGACGTGTGGTGCGACCCGGAAGGAGACAACACGTTCACCATACACGTGAAGGAAGCTAAAGGCATGAACCAATTCGCAGAGTTCTACACGATAGTCTCCTCAGACCAGGAACTAACGGACCTGAAGACAAGCCGGGTCTGTGAACAGACCTCACCCATGGTGGCCCAGAACATATACCATCAGGACGGAGAGAGCTGGAAAGGAGTGGAGATAGACACATGGTTCGACTGTCAGAAGTGCGTGGCCGGGGAGTGCAGCTGCGACAAGTATCCGGAGGGAGATTTGGTTTCACTGTTCCCGTCTGGTGAACAGTTAGAATACCACATAGAGTTCGACCCCAGGGACGCGGTCATAGGAACTGAGTTTCAAATCAGGTGTGACTTCACATTTTCCTCAGAAGAACAGAACGTGGAAAAGACTCTAGTCTTCAAATTCGTATAAACTATAAATATCTTCTAGACAACTACCATCATGTCCGTATGTCCGAACTATGATAGTTGTGAATACCTGAAAGGTTTGAGGGGAGACGTACTGACTTCAGCCACTGATTCCCACGCATACCAGAGACTCAGAGGACAGGAAATGGCTTTCTGTCAGAATGACTTCGAGAGTTGCGAGTACTTCCGGAAGACCAGGGAACAGATGTTCGAAGTCCACCATCAGGTCTAAAAACGACTTATTTTACGTCAATTGACGTCTAAAAGCGAAACTTTTAAATAAATAAGTTTTTAAATAACATAGGTTAGCGACCAAAGCGGAGGGGATACTCCGGTACCCATCTCGAACACCGAAGATAAGCCCTCCAGCGATCTCGCCATTACTCGGTTCCGGGGAAAGCGAGGACGTTGCTGACCATTATAGGTACGGGTCTGCCAGATGGTTCTAAGAACTAGGAAGACGGAGGAAGCAAAAGATAGCTTTTTAAGCACCAAAACAATTAATCTTAGATTCAGGCAATGCACTAGATGGCGGGCCTCGGTAGTGTAGCGGTTAGCATGTAGCCCTGTCGAGGCTACGACCCGGGTTCAATTCCCGGCCGAGGCGCTGCATTGCCGGGCCCATAGCTCAGTCTGGTAGAGCACCGGACTTTTAAGCGTGCCTTAAAAGTTTCGAGGTAAGTACCTGTGAAGACATCCGGGTGTCGCGGGTTCGAATCCCGTTGGGCCCATGTCTCGTAAAAGAGGAGTCCGTATGTCCAAGAAGAAATCCAAAAAGAGTAAAAAATCTAAAAGTAAAAAGAAGGGTAAGAAGAAATTTGACCTGACCGAGCACCACCTGGTCCCCAAGCACATAATTCTCACAGAAGAGCAGAAGAAGGCAGTACTGGAGAAGTACAACGTGACCCAGGAGCAGCTGCCCAAGATTCTCAAGAAGGACCCGATGATAAAGCAGATGGGAGCAAAAGTGGGCGACGTGGTAAAAATCGTGCGTGACTCGCCTACTGCCGAAGAGTCCGTGTATTACAGGTTGGTGGTGGAGTAGTATGTACGAAGCCATAATCAAGAGATTCAAGGAAGACAAGGGCCTGGTCAACCACCAAATAGAATCCTTCAACGAGTTCTTAGACAACGGTCTGCAGAAAATCATAGACGAAATCGGTGAGATACCGCTGGAGAATCCCGAGGCAGGGGAGTTCAAGATTAAAATGGGAGAGGTGAATGTGGGCAGTCCCCGGATAAGGGAAGCCGACGGCGCCACCAGGAACATAATGCCCACAGAGGCAAGGATAAGGAACCTGAACTACGTGGCTCCCATACGCATAGAGATGACACCGGTCATCAACGAGATAGAGCAGGATACTGTGAAAGTGGACTTTGGTTCACTGCCCATCATGATAAAGTCAAAGGCGTGCCACTTGTCAAACATGACTCCGGAGGAACTGATAGAGGCAGGGGAAGACCCCAACGACCCGGGAGGCTATTTCATCATAAACGGGACTGAGAGAGTGCTGGTGACTGTGGAGGAAATCCTACAGAACCGTCCCATAATAGAGAAAAAGAAGGGAGAGATACATGCCAGGGTCAACTCCGAGGTCAACGGATACGTCCAGAGGCACATGCTGGAATCGAAGAAGGGACTTTTCCTGCTGTCCTTCGCCAGCCTCAAGAAGGCGCCGGTAGTGGTGATGCTCAGGGCGCTGGGACTGAAATCCGACAAGGAAATAATAGACGGCATATCCGAGAGCAACCGTGAGCAGGAGGAGATATACTTCAACATACACGAGTACCCGGTCTCCACCAAGGAAGAGGCCATAAACTACATAGGGAAGTTGATGCGCATACCCCAGGTCGAATACAGGAAGGAACGTGTCAACAAGATGATGGACCGTTACCTGCTTCCACACCTGGGACAGGAAACAGAGAACCGGAAACTCAAGGCAGACTATCTTTCAAGGCTGACTTCCAAGGTGATGAAGGCAGAGCTGGGCGAAATCAGGACACAGGACATAGACCACTACATGAACAAGAGAATCAAGATGGCCGGAGACTTCCTGGAGATACTGTTCAGGTCAGTCCTGCTTGGCAAGTACGGGCTAGTGGCAAGAATCAAGTACACCTATCAGAAATTGGCCAAGAGGGGCAAGTTGCCTTCACTGCAGTCCATAGTAGAGGGCAGTTATCTGACCAAGAGAATCATGTCCCACATGGCCACCGGACAATGGGTGGGAGGAAGGACCGGTGTCTCCCAGAGACTGGAGAGGACCAACTACATAAGGACTGTGGACCACTTGAGGAACGTGCTCTCTCCTCTATCTTCAGCCCAAGAACACTTCGACGCCAGAGAACTGCACGCCACACACTGGGGACGGCTGTGCGCCGAGCAGACTCCCGAAGGAATAAACATAGGACTGAGGAAGTACATGGCGCTGTTCGCAACCATTTCAAGAGGCATAGAGGAAAAGGACAGGAAGAACCTGGAATCTCTGATAGAAAAGGGGTGTGAGAAGTGATAGACGTTTACATGGACGGAAAACTGATGGGAAGTACCAAGTCCCCCAAGAACCTGGTGGAAGAGGTCAAGAAGAAGAGAAGGGCCGGACTCCTGCCGGACACCGTGAACGTTGGGTATTCGCCTGAATACAAGGAAGTGCACGTGAACACCGACGTGGGAAGGATGAGGAGACCGTTGATAGTGGTCGAGGACGGCAAGAGCAAACTCACTGAACCGCACGTGAAGAAGGTGAAGAAGGGGGAACTGAGCTGGGACGACCTGGTGAAGCAGGGAATCATCGAATATTTGGACGCAGAAGAGGAGGAAAACGCACTGGTGGCCATAAAGGAAGAGCACCTCAACGAGTCGCACACCCATCTGGAGATCCACCCCAGCATCATACTGGGCCTTCCGGCCAACCTGATACCGTTCTCCTCCCACAACCGTGCTGACCGGGTCAACATCAGCTCCAAGATGCTCGGGCAGTCGCTGGGAATATACTCATCCAGCTTCCACCGCAGGACAGACACCAAGTCGAACATACTCGTCTATTCTCAGATGCCGCTGGTGTCCACTACCGTGGCCCCGTTCATCGGACTGGAGTCCCATCCACAGGGACAGAACATAATAATGGCCATAATGCCATTCGAGGGCTACAACATAGAGGACGCGGTCATCGTCAACAAGGCCTCCATAGAAAGGGGGTTCGGGCGGTCTTTCTTCTTCCGTACGTACGAGACAGAGGAAAAGAAGTACTGGGGCATAGAGAAGGACGAAATCAAGATACCCGACAAGTCGGTCAAGGGATATTTGTCAGACGAGTCATACGCCAACCTGGCGGAAGACGGAATCATAAACCCAGAGACAGAAGTGGGAGGAAACGAGGTGCTGATAGGAAAAGTCTCGCCGCTACGTTTCTTCGGTCCCATGGAATCCTTCATGCTCGAGACCGAGAACAGGAGGGAGACTTCCATAACCACCAGGCCCAACGAAAAGGGCATCGTGGACAAGGTTTTAGTCTCCCAGAACGCTGACGGCAACAAAATCGTGAAAGTAACCATCAGAGAAGAGAGGATTCCTGAACTGGGAGACAAGTTCGCTTCCCGGCACGGACAGAAAGGGGTCATCGGACTCATAGTGCCCGAGGAGGACATGCCCTTCACCAAGGACGGGGTGATTCCGGACATCATAATCAATCCGCACGCCCTGCCTTCCAGGATGACCGTGGCACAGTTGCTCGAACTTATGGCCGGAAAGGTCTCTGCATTGGCCGGAGAGAAGATGGACGGGACCGCATTCGACGCCACACCAGAGGAAAAACTGAAGAAAGTGCTGAAAGAGTTCGGTTTCAGGAGCGACGGTAAGGAAAGGATGTACGACGGAAAAACCGGCAAACCCCTTAAGGCATCGGTGTTCATAGGAAACTGCTACTATCAGAAACTCCACCACATGGTGGCAGGAAAGATGCACGCCAGGGGAAGAGGCCCGGTAACTTTACTGACCAGACAGCCGACAGAAGGAAGAGCCAAGGAAGGAGGCCTGCGTCTGGGTGAAATGGAAAAGGACTGCCTGCTAGGACACGGGGCTTCACTGCTTCTGAAGGAAAGGTTCTCGGCCGACCAGGTAAAGGTCCCGGTGTGCAACCGGTGCGGACTGATAGCCATAGAGGACCACACCAAGGGAAGGACATACTGTCCGGTGTGCAAGAAGTCGGACACCACCAAGGTCTCACTTTCCTACGCATTCAAACTACTTTTGGACGAGATGAAGTGCATGATACTTTATCCAAAACTGGAGGTAAAGGGATGATAGACAGAGTGAGATTCGGCCTGCTCTCGCCAGATGTGATAAAGAAGATGGCCACCATGAAGGTGGAGAGAGCCGAACTGTACGACGCTGACGGTTATCCCATAGAGAAAGGACTGATGGACATGAGGCTGGGGGTCATAGACCCTGGACTCAGATGCCGGGTCTGCGGTGGCGGCGTGGGCGAGTGCCTGGGCCACTTTGGCTACCTGCCACTGACCAAGCCAGTGGTGCACCCGTTGTTCGGAAGGCTCATTCACTACCTTTTGTCCACCATATGCACTTCCTGTTCACGGGTCCTGGTGGCTCCGGAGGAACTGGACGACATGGACAGGCCACTGAGGAAGATGTCCAGGAAGAAGGTCATGAAGTGCCCTCACTGCGGTACCGAACAGAAGAAGATGAAGTTCGACCGTCCCACCACTTACCTGGAGGGCAAGACAGAACTCACACAGGAGCAAATCAGAGAGAAGCTGGAGAAAATACCCAACGAGGACCTGAAACATCTGGGCATAAAGGGAGGGAGACCGGAATGGCTAATAATGACCATACTGCCCATACCACCGGTCACCGTGAGGCCTTCCATCACACTGGAATCCGGAGAGAGGTCCGAGGACGATTTGACACACAAACTGGTGGACGTGATACGGATAAATGAGAGGCTGAAGAAGAACATAGACCTGGGAGCCCCCGACTTCATCATTTCTGACATATGGGAACTCCTGCAGTACCACGTTTCCACACTGATAAGGAACGACATGAGCTCACTGCCCCCGGCCAGGCACAGGTCTGGCAGGGCGTTGAAGACGCTCTCCCAGAGGGTGTCCAAGAAGGAAGGAAGGTTCAGGCACAACCTGTCCGGAAAGAGGGTAAACTTCTCATCTCGGACGGTGGTATCCCCCGACCCCAAGATTTCCATAAACGAAGTTGGGGTGCCGGTGGAAGTTGCCAAGGAAATGACCATACCAGAGAAAGTGGTCAAGGGCAACCTCAAGAAGATGAAAGATCTGGCGCTCAAGGGACCGAACACATATCCCGGTGCCAACTACATCATAAGGCCGGACGGAGTCAAGAAGAAAATCGCTGAACTGAACAAGGAAGACCTGGCGAATGAGATAGACATCGGGTACACCGTGGAGAGGCACATGGTGGACGGCGACATAACCGTGTTCAACCGTCAGCCTTCACTGCACCGGATGTCCATGATGTGCCACCAGGCCAAGGTCATGCCTTACAAGACGTTCAGGCTCAACCTGTGCTCCACCACTCCTTACAACGCTGACTTCGACGGGGACGAGATGAACCTGCACGTGCCCCAGTCAGAGGAAGCCAGGGCAGAAGCAAAGATGCTGATGTCCCCGCAGGATCAGATACGCTCACCCAAGTACGGGCTGCCCATAATCGGATGCATACACGACCAGATAACCGGCTGCTACCTTTTAACTTCAAAAGGAGTCAAGATGGACAGGAAGGAAACGGCCCAGATACTGTTCGACATAGGTATGGAAGACATGGAACTGGACAAGAAGGAGTATACTGGCAAAGAGGTGTTCTCTTTCCTGCTGCCGAAAGACCTTAACATGGAATTCAAGTCTGCCTCGTGCTCTGCCTGCGCCAAGTGCAAGAAGGACGAGTGCGACGACGACAGCTACGTGGTGATAAAGGACGGGCAATTGAAGTGCGGAGTCATAGACGCAGGAGCCATAGGCGAGGAAAGGGGCAAGATACTGGACAGGATTGAGAGGAAGTACGGCTCGGAAGTGGCAAAGAAGTTCCTGAACCGGGTGTCAAGGCTTGGTTCTGCCTACGCCACCAAACACGGCTTCACGTTCTCCATGTCAGATATAGACCTGGATGAAAAGGACATGAAAAAGGTGAAGGAAGTGGTCAACAAGGGTATAGACAAGACCAAGAAAATAATCAAAAAGTACAGGAAAGGAAAGATGAAGCAGGCCTCCGGCAAGAGCAAGAAGCAGTCTCTGGAGAACAAGATAATGAGAGAACTGGCCAACATAGTGGAAGAGGCCGGAGAAGTGGTCAAGAACTCCATGTCCGACGATAACTCAGCCGTGGTGATGGCCAAGACCAAGGCCAGGGGGAGCATGATAAACCTCACACAAATGGCTGCCTGCTACGGACAGGCCACACTCAAGGGAAAGAGGATATCCAGGGGCTATTACGGACGTACTTTGTCCGTGTTCAACAAGGGCTCCCTGTCCGCAGAGTCGCGGGGCTTCATAAAGAGGGGTTACAGGTTCGGCCTGAATCCTTACCAGTTCTTCTTCGACGCCATGAACGGAAGGGAAGGACTGGCAGACAAGTCACTGCAGACCAGGCACTCTGGTTACCTGGAGAGAAGGCTGATAAACGCTTTGCAGGACCTGAAAGTGGAGAACGATGGCACTGTCAGGGATTCCAGGAGGGTCATAATACAGTTCACCCCTGGTGAGGACAACATAGACCCGGCCAAGTCTGACAACGGCGAGATAAACGTGGAGGTGGCAGAATGATTTCCAAGAAACTGAAAAAGAAGTTCGAGGAGTACTGCAAGGAGAACTCCATCAAAGGCAAGAAAAAGAAGGAACTGAAGAAGAAGCTGGAAGACCTGGTGGAAAAGAGTTCATACGACCCGGGAGAGGCAGTGGGAGTGATAGCTGCACAGAGTATCTCAGAGCCCGCAACACAGATGACCATGCGTACATACCACTTCGCCGGTTCTGCGGGTGTACAGGTGACTTTAGGCCTCCCGAAGATGATAGAGATATTCGACGCCAGGAAGAGCGGCAAAAGGAACATGAGGATATACATGCCTCCAGGTACCAAACAGGAAAAGGCCACCAAGATAACCAACCGGGTGAAGGAGACTGTGATGGGTGACGTGGTGACCAAGTCTTCACTTGACTTGCTGAACTTGAGAGTGGAGTTCGAACTGGACAAGAAAGCCATGGAAGAGTACGGGGTGGACAAAGACACCATAATGAAGTCTGCCAAGAGGTACATAAAGAAGGCGGAATTCGACATAAAGAGGGGCAAGTTCTACGTGAAGCCCAAGAAGAACACTATAAAGGACCTCAGAAAGGTGAAGATGAAGGTCATGGAAATGTACCTGACCGGAGTGAGAAAGGTCAAGCACGCAGTTCTTATGAAAGATGACGACGAGTGGGTCATACACACCATAGGCTCGAACCTGAAGAAGGTTCTGAAGGTGGAAGGAATAGACAAGGCCAGGACCACCACCACACATCTGTATCAGGTGGCGTCAGTACTGGGCATAGAGGCCGCACGTAACTGTATTCTGAAGGAAGCAAAGATATGTCTGGAGGACCAGGGACTGGAAGTGGACTACAGGCACCTGATGCTTGTGGCAGACGCCATGACCGCGGACGGAGAGATAAAGGCCATAGGCAGGTACGGAGTGGCCGGAGAAAAGGCATCAGTACTTGCGAGAGCCAACTTCGAGGAGACCATCAAGCATTTGACCAACGCTTCCTACAAGGGAGAGACAGACCGTCTGGAGTCGACGGTGGAGAACATAATCGTGGGGCAGGTGGCTCCGGTGGGAACAGGCATGGTGGACCTGGTGGTCAAGCCCAAGAAGAGCAAGAAGAAGGGGAAGAAGAAATGAAGAAAAAGGAGAAGTCCATTTTCAAGAACGTTGATTTTGTCATCGGCAACCGGGTGCTGGAGAAAGCCAAAACCGGAAGGGTGAAAAAGGTATACTACACCAAGAACTGTCCGAAAGGACTGATGAGCCAGCTCAAGAACTTGGAAAAACTGGGAGTTGAAACAGAGGAGTACGACGGTGATTCCCAGTCACTGGGGATTGCCCTGGGAAAGCCATTCCCGGTGTCCCTGGTAGGAATAGTGGGTGAATCTTGAGATGGTCAAGTTCAACAACGAAATGGTTAAAATAATGGCTCTTTTCCAGTCCGTAACCAACGTCCAGGTCAAAGACTGCATAATATCTCACGGGGTGGCTTACTTCGTGGTGGATGACATAAAGGCAGCCATAGGAAAGAACGGCTCCAAGGCAAAGAGGGTGCAGAACAAAATGAAGACCAAAGTAAAGATATTCGAGTACTCAGAGGACCCGGAGACGTTCATAAGGAACATGGTCCCCCACATAAAGAAACTGGAGATAAACGACCACAAGGCACGGGCAAAGGTCAGCCCCAAGCACAAGGCAAGGATAATCGGGAAGAACGGAAGAAATATAAAAGTTGTTCGAAAGTTTTTAGATAGGCTTTCGCCCATAAAGAAGTTGACGGTGAGATAATGCCAGGAAGATTCGCAGCCAGAACATTGAAGAAAAAAAGAAAAAAGTATAGTCGTAAGAAGAAGAATAAAACCAAGGACCCCATGGGCGGCGCACCCATGGCCAGGGGCATAGTGCTTAAGAAAATATCCATAGAGGCCAAGCAGCCCAATTCAGGACTGAGGAAGTGCGTGCGTGTACGTTTACTGAAGACAGGAAAGCAGATTACTGCCTTCGTTCCCAAGGACAAGGGCATAGAGCAGATATCCGAGCACGACCAGGTCCTGGTAGTGGGAATAGGCGGCTCAAAGGGAAAGGCCTACGGAGACCTGTCCACCGTCAAGTGGAAGGTGGTCAAGGTGCAGGGAGTGGACCTGGACCAGTTGAGGGAAGGCAAGAAGCAGAAGCCTACAAGGTGATGACATGGGAAAAATCAAACTATTCGGAAAGTACGACGCGCCGGAGGTAAAGGACCCCGGACTCAAACCATACATCAACCTGGAGCCGGTCCTGATACCCAAGTCTTCTGGCAGACACACCGGCAAGCAGTTCCACAAGGAGAAGATACACGTGGTGGAGCGGCTGATAACCCGGCTGATGGTGCCCGGACACAAGGGCAGGAGGCACAGGAACAGTTCTGGACATTGTGTAGGCAAGTATGAGACTTGCCTGAAAATCGTTAGGGAGGCGTTTGAAATCATAGAGAAAAAGACTAAAAAGAACCCCCTGGAAGTGTTCGTGCGTGCGGTGGAGAACGCAGCCACCACCGAGGAAGTCAAGGGATACCAGGTGGGAGGCATAATCATCAGGAAAGCCGTGACCACTTCCCCCCTGAGACGTCTGGACCTGGCTTTGAGGCACATGGTCCAGGGATGCTTCGGCAAGAAAAGGGGGAAGAACACCAGCATGGCAGAAACTCTGGCAAAAGAGATACTGGCTGCCTCGCGTGACTCTTCAGACTCCCTGGCCATAAAGGAAAGAGACAGGCTGGAGAGAGAGGCTTCCGGAGCCCGGTAGCATACATTAATATACCAGAAAAACAATTCTTATTATGTCCAAAAAGGGAAAGATTGACTTCGGAAAGCTGGACAATGTCGTGGTCCTCTGGATAATGGTCATACTGGTCAACTTCGGGGTCATGTGGATAGGTCAGTTCGCACTTTCAATGTTCCAAGGTTTCTCCACACTAGTCATGTTCGGGATTGCTGCAACCATATTCTACATAGACGCTTGCCTGGCCACGGTCAACGTGAAGAAGAAGAGACTACAGATAAAGAGCGACTTCATAAAGCCCAACAAGAAGAAGATAGGGCTGTCAGGACTGATGATAATCATATTCGCGGTGCTGATTTAGATTTATATAGTGGAAACGGAATTATACTTATGGCCTTCAAGACGTTCGTTCTGTGGCTAGTATGTGTGGCTGTTTTCTTAGGGGTGGGGTACTACATTCTGGAGAGCCCGGACGTATCTTTCACTCCTACCCAACACACAGGTTTCGGCTACTTCCGTGTGCTCAACTACGAACTTCGCATGGACGGACTGCTGACGCTGACACTGCAGAACGGCGGGAACGACATAAGGCTGAAGAACGTCTCTGTGAACGATGGCAGCGGTTTCAGGACTGTGGAATGGCTCACCCCCGGCAGGGAAGAGAACAGGTACGAGCCCTACCAGGAGATGCAAATGGTGGTAAAAACCGGCATAAGAGGGGAGTATAAGGACCCGTACGACTTCAGTCTCAAGGTCAACTACCTGACCAACCTGGAGCACTACGACACTTCAAAACTTACCGGAAGGTTCGCACCCCTCAGGACTTGAGCACGTTCCGGAAAGACTCTTGGTTGAACTCCTTGGGACCGTACTTCATGTACACACTCTCTTCCGACTCTCCTTCCAGCCACAGGACCATATTCACTCCGTACTCGTGCAGGAGCCGGCTACAGACAGTGCATGTGGGCCCCTCTGAAGAAGGCATTGGTCTCCCGCCCTTGACCTTCACGTGGTAGAGGGTCGAGCCCCGGAGTTTCCCCCAGGTTACGGGCGTGACTGCCCGCATCCATCAGTGCTGCTTGTTCGGCGTGTATGGCAGAACACAGCTCCACCCGCGAGTTGTCGTGTATGTCTTCCCTTATACACGGATTACAGTACTCGTCCAAAGTCACTTGGTTGTGGCCTCTGCCGATGATTTCCCCGTCTTTCACGATAACCGTGCCCCTCTTGGACTTCTTGCAGAGAGATTTCTCCGCCTCTTTCGCAGCTTCTTCCATGAAGCGCTCGGCTTCCTCCAGTTCTTGTCCCTTCAAGTAGTGCATGAAATTATCTGTCTTCAAAGTTTAAATTAAATATTTAAAAATTCAGAACATTTGTTGTTATGGCAAAAGACAAAATTCTTGAAGAACTCGAGACTGGAGGGACTGTAATCGACGCAAAGATAAAGGAAAGGAAGAAGGAGAAGGGAAAGGAGCAAGGAATAGTCTTCGACTCCCTTGAGGAACTGACCTGCGAGAAGCATTCTGATGCAGAGTTCAGAGTGGAAAGGGAAATCCCTGATTCATGGCTTTTTGGGTCAGACTATTCAAAAGACCCGCCGGAGAAAAAGGGACTGAACCGTTATGTATGCGAGGAGTGCTTGGAAGAAGATTCGAGAACGTTGAGACGTCTCGCCACAAGGGCCTACGACTGTCCGAACTGTGGTGTGGTCCTTGGTCAGTACAGAGAGGAGCATCATCGGTCTCCCGAGGAGTCCTGGAGGCAAATGGCAGGCAGGGAAGGCGAACACTACTTCTGCGGGGTTTGCGGGAGTCAGCTGGGGCAACTATACTGGGGATTCAGCTAGTTCTGACCAAACCTATATAAACTTAAGTGTAAACTTATTAGGAAAGTGATTTTATGGCAAAAAAGGATGAAATGGCCAAGAAAGTCGAAAAACTCATGCAGGAACCCAAGAAGATTCGGAACATAGGAATAGCCGCACACATAGACCACGGGAAGACCACACTGACCGACAACCTCCTGGCCGGAGCCGGGATGATTTCTGAAGAACTGGCTGGAGAACAACTGTACATGGACTTCGTGAAGCAGGAGCAGGAAAGAGGAATAACCATTTACTCCGCAAACGTCTCCATGATACACACATTCGACGACCAGGAGTATCTGGTGAACTTGATAGACACCCCAGGACACGTGGACTTCTCCGGTGACGTGACACGAGCCATGAGAGCGGTGGACGGGGCCGTAGTCGTCGCATGCGCGGTTGAAGGGGTGATGCCCCAGACCGAGACGGTCATACGACAAGCGCTCAAAGAGAGGGTCAAGCCAGTACTGTTCATAAACAAGACCGACCGTCTGATAAAGGAGCTGAAGCTGTCTCCTGACGACATGCAGAAGAGGCTGATGAAAATAATAGACGAAGTCAACGGCCTCATCCTCAAGTACGCCGAGGAAGAGTACGGTAAGAAGTGGCTGGTAAACGTGAAGGACGGGTCCGTGGCATTCGGCTCTGCACTCAAGAACTGGGCCATATCAATTCCCTACATGAAGAAGACCAACATCACTTTCAAGGACATAATAGAAATGACCAACCAGGGCGAGGAGAAGAAGCTTGCCAAGAAGTCACCCCTCCACCGGATAGTGCTGAACATGGTAGTGGACCACATGCCCAATCCAAAAGTGGCACAGGGATACCGGATAGAGAGCATCTGGAAGGGCGACGAGGATTCAGAGGAAGGAAAGGCCATGAGGAGCATGGACCCCAAAGGCGATCTGTCCGGAGTAGTCACCAAGGTCAACCCAGACCCTCACGCGGGCATGGTAGCTACGGCAAGACTGTTCTCGGGCACTCTGAAGGCCGGACAGCAGGTCCGTCTGGTGGGACAGCACAAGGACGCACGCGTACAGCAAATCGCCATATACAAAGGACCGCAGAGAGTGACCATGGAGGAGATACCGGCCGGGAACATCATCGCAATCGTGGGCATCCCGGACGCCTTCTCGGGTGAAACACTGTGCGACCCCAAGAAGCCCATAAAGGAGTTCGAAACCATAAAACACATGTTCGAGCCGGTGGTGGTCAAGGCGGTCGAGCCCAAGAACAGCAAGAACCTGCCCAAACTGATATCCTTCCTGAGGAAGCGCGGTCGCGAAGACCCGGAACTAGAGGTAAAAATCAACGAGGAGACCGGCGAGTACCTGGTGTGCGGGCTGGGAGAACTGCACATAGACGCTAAAGTACAGAGACCTTTGAAGGAGGACCTGGGCATAGAGATAACCGCGTCCTCTCCCATAGTAGTCTACAGGGAGACGGTGTCTAAAGAAACCCCAGAAGAGGTGGAAGGCAAGTCTTCCAACAAACACAACAAATTCCACGTAAAGCTCGAACCACTGGAGAAGCCAGTTTTCGAGGCCATCAGTTCCGGAGACATCAAAGAGGAAAGGGTGAAGAAAGCCAAGGAAATGGCACCCGACCTCATAGAACTCGGCATGTCCAAGGAACAGGCCAGGAAAGTGGTGGACATATACAACCGCTGCCTGCTGATAAATGCGACCAAAGGCATACCATATTTGACAGAGACGATGGAACTGGTGGTGGACGGATTCAGGAAAGTCATGGACGAAGGGCCCCAGTGCAAGGAGCCTTGCGCGGGTATTAAAGTACTGATAACCGATGCCTCCCTGCACGAAGACGCCATACACCGGGGACCGGCACAAATCTATCCCGCGGTGAGGGAGTGCATAACCGGAGCTATGGCCCAGTCCGGACCCACACTGCTGGAACCCATCCAGACCATAAGAGTGGACGCTCCGGAAGAGGAAATGGGAAACGCCATGAAGGAAATCCAGAACCGGAGGGGTCAGATAATCGACTCATCCACCGAACTGGGAGCAGCCATCATCAAGGCAAAGGTCCCGGTAATGGAGATGATGGGATTCGAGGCCGCACTGAAGTCAGCCACCGGAGGCAAGGGATTCTTCTCCATAATGGACGTGTCCTTCAAGACACTACCCACTGACCTGCGTGAAAAGACCATACAAGAAATCAGGGACAGGAAAGGTCTGAAGACAGAAGAGGAAGAGTAATAAATACTTTTTATAGTCCTTGATGAATCAGGGCCCGGAAGCGAGGAGGACGAACAACTCTGTGACCTGGGAAAAGAGGTCATGGGCAAACAATAAAACTAGGCACGGACGATGAGGAATTCTCACTCCCTCTCAAGACACAGGGATGGGCTCATCCCTACAGGGTTTGTCTACGACCTGCCGAGGATGTCAGAACTGAGATGATGTCCGTCAGAAGCCTGTTTGGTTTGAAATAGCGGCTGAAACCTTTATATATGTGTGTTTTAATCTTAAACAAGGGAGATGTGAGCAAACACTTATAAAAGTTTGCGAATAACTTAAACCCATCACTTCCCATTGTGGATATAGAATGGAGGTGCAAAAGAATGGCAAAAAAACCGCACATGAACTTGGTAACAATTGGTCACGTAGACCACGGAAAGTCGACCTTAGTGGGTAGACTTCTTTTCGACACCGGTTCGATTCGTGAAGACACCATGAGAAAGCTCAAGGAACTGGCCAAAGAAAAGAAGAAAGAGACTTTCGAATTCGCTTTCGTGATGGACAGTCTTAAGGAAGAGAGAGAAAGGGGACTGACCATAGACATCATGCACAAGCGTTTCGACACGTCTAAGTACTACTTCACCATAATCGACTGCCCTGGTCACAGAGACTTCGTTAAGAACATGATTACGGGAACTTCCCAGGCCGACGCTGCTATACTAGTGGTGTCTGCCAAGGACGGCATCCAAGCCCAGACCAAAGAGCACGCTTACCTGGCAACGGTCCTCGGTGTTAAGCAGCTGATAATTGCTTTGAACAAGATGGACGAAATCGATTACGACGAAGACAAATTCAAGAAACTGAAGGCAGAAGTGGAGAAGTTGCTGAAGGGCATTGGTTTCAAGACCGATGAGATTCCTTTCATCCCCATATCTGCTTACGTAGGAGACAACGTTGCTAAAAAGAGCGACAAGACATCTTGGTACAAAGGCAAGACAGTTGTCGAAGCCCTGGATGACCTGAAAGTTCCGGCTCAACCAGTTGACAAACCCCTGCGACTTCCTGTACAGGACGTCTACACCATATCCGGTGTGGGAACCGTGCCTGTGGGGAGGATAGAAACAGGAGTTTTGAAACCGGGCGACAAAATCACATTCCAGCCTTCCAACACCGAAGGCGAAGTGAAATCAGTGGAAATGCACCATGAAAAGATAGACGAAGGAAAGCCTGGTGACAACGTTGGTTTCAACATCCGAGGAGTTGGCAAAGAGGACATCAAGCGTGGTGACGTGGTTGGACATACCGACAGTCCGCCCACTGTGGTGGATGAGTTCACCGCACAGATTATTGTGCTGAACCATCCAAGCGTAATCACCAAGGGTTATACCCCTGTGTTTCACATACACACCGCGCAGGTGGCTTGTACAGTAACAGAGATAACCAAGAAGCTCGACCCCAAGACCGGTGCTGAGAAAGAGAAGAACCCAGATTTCATAAAAACCGGTGACTCTGCAGAAATCAAGGTCAAACCGACCAGACCGATAGTGATAGAGAAACAGAAGGATTTCCCACAGCTGGCTAAGTTCGCCATCAGAGACATGGGTCAGACCGTGGCTGCCGGAGTGTGTACTGACTTATCCGAAGCCAAGTCAAAGAAGAAATAGCCCTTTTAATTTTTCATTTTTAATTTTCTATCATACGATAAACCTTTTAAATGGAAGCATACAATACATAGCAAGTGGTATTATGCCAGTAGCAAGGATCAACCTGTCCGGAAAGGACATCAAGGAACTGGACGACATTTGTAGTCAAATCAAGGAAACCGCCAAGAAGATGGGGGTGGACGTGAAAGGTCCTGTTCCCCTGCCCACCAAGAAGATTGTGATTCCGGTGATGAAGACCCCCTGCGGGTCGGGGACCGGCCACGGTAATGCGACTTGGGAGAGGTGGGAGATGCGCATTCACAAGCGTCTAATAGACATAGGCACCTCCGACCGGGCCTTGAGACAAATCATGAGAATACCCATACCACAAAGCGTTAAAATAGAGATAGAAGTCAAGGATTAGTTATATAATTCTATTGGGACAATTAGAATATGCAAGAAGGACCCAGATATGACTTGTTCCTGTTCTGTTCCCAGAAGGTCTTACAGAAGAAGAATATAGAAAGAAGCATGGTTTGATGAAAAAAAGGCACGGTGGATATAATTTACCGCGCTCACTACAACGCCTTGTCAGTCCAGCTGGACAGACAGAAAAAAAAATAATCCATTCTTTTCACTAAATTCAGACGGCTAAAGAGAATATTGTAGACGTAATTGAAAAGTAACAATACAAGTCCTTCTAAACCAATTAAAGTTTTCTGAACATAGTCCTTACATGAATTTCTACAACTTCCTGTCCAAAGTACCCTTCATGTACAGTGCCGACGACCTGGGTGACGGGGAGGAGGAGATCCTGAAACTGTTGAAACTCGGGGACCTGGAGAACGACCAGTTGCTGGCAGTCTACGAGTCCAAGGGACTGCTCCCCACAAACATGCCCAAGGACATACACAGTCTGCGGGAGAGAGGATACCTGAACGTGACAAGCGGACAAGGAATTCCCAGTTACCGTCTTACTTTCTCCGGCAGAATAGTCTCCAGAAAACTGGACTAAAAACTTTATATACCACTACTGTAAATTATATTTGGTGATTTCATGGCAAGGAGAAAATCCTCCAATAAAAAACCCCAAACGAAAGACTGGGCCATACTTCTGCTCAGTATTACCATCGTAATGTTACTGCTCTTCCG
This sequence comes from uncultured archaeon, assembly GCA_964644245.1. GTDB lineage: Archaea > Aenigmatarchaeota > Aenigmatarchaeia > CAZXUR01 > CAZXUR01 > CAZXUR01. The sequence continues at coordinate 3,235 of CAZXUR010000009.1, read as the reverse complement.
TGTTTGTTAAAAGCAGTTCCTTTTCTTTAGGCTTTTTATTAGTTTCTTAACAGGAAGGACCTTTCCCGTAGGTTCCATCCCTAACAAAGAATGTTCTGATTCCATAATCACACCAATATCCCAAGTTCTCTTGAACTCTAAACACTTAAAGGTTATGCCTGCTCCAAAAATTATTAAAAACTAAAAAAAGTTCAAAGGAGTTTCTACTTGTAGAACAGGTAGAGTATGTCTGCATCCGAATCGTAATTCAGGTTGGTTTTCAAATCCCTCATGCGCTTTACGGTCACGAAAGGATCCTTCCCACCTACAGTATCACTGGAAACAAATCCGAAGTCCGTAGATGTCAACCAGATGCCCTTGTCGCTGGACAAAGTCACGACTACTTGGTCGTCTGCGTCGTAAGCCACGTTCAAACTGCAGGAGTCAGTGTATGGTCCTCCTGTCCCTTTCAACGTGCAGCTGTCAGCTTCCTGACCGTTGACCGACACTTCGACCGTGTAGTCGCCCACACAGTAGGAAAGCAGTTTGCCCACTTCTTTCAGTATTCCGGCCTGCTGATTGTTCAAAGTCATCTCTACTTCAGAGACTTTGTTATCAGTTGGCTCTGACTCTGCAGTATCGGTTATCATAGTGCCTGTGGTTTCCCATGTGAAAGGCACTTCCACGAACATTGACTCTGTGGTCGGTTTGGGTTCTACTAGTACTGCTGAAGACATGTCTATGTCCGCGCTTATCTGGTCACCGCTCAGGGCAATAAATTTGCTCCAGGTCTGGCTGCCTTTCTTCAGTATGGACGTGAGTTCGCCGGCAGCAGGCTGGGTTGTAGTCGTAGTGGTATCCCCGGTTGCCTGTGTAGTGGTTGTCTCGAGTGTGGTTGTGGTATTGTTGGTCAGGTCTATGACTACCGCGCCAGTGGGCTCAGTGGGCTGCAGGTAGTTTATGGCAGTTAGTACTATTCCCAAAGCTATTATGATGGAAGCGATGAGAACAAGTCTTGGTCTGGCACTGGATTCTTCTTCGTCTCCGGATGGTTTTTCCTCCTTTTTCTTAGCAGCATTCATTATGCTTGTGTAAAGAACACCGTCATCCATTTATCATCACAACTACTAGATAGTTACAAAATTTTAAATGTCTATATGGAAGGACAGGCTAAAGCTTATATATAGGCCGAGTCAAATCTTCATATGTTCCTGAAACCTGATGAAAGAAGGATAAACACGGTCATCTACTCCTATCTCATAAACACACTGGTGGTCCTGACCATATTCTTAATAGCCAACTACCACAACCAGCCGATGATAGTGTCCATAGCAATGATGGTCTCCCATGTACTGGCACCGTTCTCACTGTGGATATTCATCGCATTCAGGTACGACCTTCAGTCTCTGACAATATTCGCACTCTCACTGGTCCTTTGGTACATGGTGGTGTGCGTGATGGGAGTGGCCAGTGACTGGGTCAGGAAGAAATGGAAGAAGAGATAAACTTTTTATTGGAGTCCGACAATTAGAAGTATGGTGCTAGAATCCATATTCACCGCCAAGGAAGTGGAAAGGAATCCCTGGGACATGTTTTGGCTGGGTATATTCATAACGTTCGCCTCAATAATAGTCACTTACAACATATTCGCAGGAGCAAGAGGAATCGTCTTGGTAACCATGATAACCATAGGAATCCTACCTGTGATTGCCAAGCTACTCAGGAAGGAAGAGGAAAGGGATGAGAAGAGCCTGAAGTCCCTTTATAAACAGTCCTTCTACCAGAGACACAAGGCACTGATAGAAGACTTCTTCGCCTTCTTCATCGGCGTGTCCATCGCAACGTCACTGGCGTTCGTGTTCTTGCCGGAGGCCGTGACCACCAGCCTGTTGAGGGAGCAGATTCTTGAACTCCAAGCCATAAGGGGAGCCGCCACCACTCCGGGCATGTTTGATGTGATAGTCCTGAACAACCTGAGAATAATGCTCTTCTGTTTCATCCTCTCATTCTTCTACGCGACCGGAGCAATGATAATACTCATATGGAACGCCACCATACTCGGTCTAGTCGTCGGCCAGATGGCCAAGCAATCCGTGGGTCTCGTCGGAATCCCCATAATAATGTTGGGTTTCATGCCCCACGGGGTCTTCGAATTCCTGGCCTACTTCGCCGCAGCCATAGCCGGAGGCATATTGTCTATAGCCGTCTCCCGACATAAGATAGGCACACCCCAGTTCAACTTCGTCTTCAGGGACGCACTGCTGCTGATGCTGTTGGCAGTGGTGGTAGTGTTCATAGGCGGGGTCATAGAAGTAGGTTTATAGATGGAAGGTGTGGGACCCAGACAGGCAGTGTTGGTCACATGCAAGCACAAAGGTAAAGACAACATAGTGACACTTGCCTGGCATTCACCCCTGTCCTTCTCCCCTCCCATGTATGCAATCGTGCTTTCACCTGAAAGGTTTTCCCATAAATTAATCGAAGAATCAAAAGAATTCGTAGTCAACTTCATCTCCAAGGAATGGGAGAAAGACCTGCTCTACTGTGGAAGGCATTCGGGAAGGGAGGTGGACAAGTTTGAAAACACGTCCTTCCAAAGAGAAGACTCACAGTCAGTGGGACCACCCAGACTAAAACAGTGCCTGGCCTTCCTGGAGTGCAAAGTGGTCAAGGAACTGACCACCGGGGACCACACCGTATTCGTGGGAAAGGTGGTAAACTCAGACACCAAGGAGCAGGGCAAAAGACTCTTCCACTTGTCTGGGGACCGGTTTGCCACCACTTCCAAACCCCTTTAAGTTCTTCCACCAATTAGTCTTATGACATTCAAGGAGAACTTCAAGCGGGAGTTATCCAGACTGAGACCCACAAGACAACGACTCAAGTCAGTAGAAGACAAACTAGACAAGACGTTGAAGGCCTCGTTCGCGGCAGCCATGGGCGCTGACGCCATTGCGACCGTCATCGGGCACATGGGCTCTGACAGCATAACGGAGGGCGCCCCCCGCGTCAAGGGATGGATGAACAACTACGGTTTCGGTACTGGTCTGGCACTGGGAGTGGGTGCCAACCTCGCCTTCATCGGAGGAACGTACGCGGCTTATAAACTGGTGGACCGCTACATGAAAAAACAGGACACAGACTCCTTAATACCGTCAAAGACACCCCTCTATGTCACACTGGGAATCGCGACCGTCAAACATCTAGAAGGCGCGACCTCCTGGTTCTAAATGTTGGAGAAAAATCCATTCCAAAT
>CAZXUR010000008.1:5545-39123 GCA_964644245.1 uncultured archaeon | reverse complement strand
GCAGATATTTCTGCTCGAACTCTTTATCACTGATGTATTGAAAATCAAACCTTGGCACTTCATCTAGTTTAAAGTTATTTTTAGTGGACTTAATTGTTACGTTTTCTTCTGTTACATTAGTGATTGTCTCATTGGTTGGTAGGGTGGTGGTGGTTACATTACTTGTAACGTTTAGGATAGTAGTTGTAGTTTCGTTTGTTGTAACGGTTGTGGTTGTAGAAGTGGTCGTAGCCTCGGCCACCCGGCCAAAGTAGATGTAGTAGTCGATTGTCTCTGGTGGCAGGGTTGTGGTGGTTGTAGAAGAGGTGGTTGCGTTTGGCATGGTCGTAGTAGTTTGGTTGGTGAGAGTGGTGGTTGTTTGGTTGGGAGGGATGGTAGTTGTGGTTTCGTTTGTGGGAAGCGTGGTTGTCGTGGAGGATGTCGTGGTTGCGTTTGGGAGAGTGGTGGTTGCGTTGGGCTGGGTTGTCGTTGTTGCATTTAGTTGGGTGGTTGTAGTAGTTGCGTTAGGCAGAGTAGTTGTGGTTTCTTCTGTGGTTGGAATGGTGGTTGAGGGCTCTGAAGTTGTGGTAGTTTCCTGGGTGGTTGTGGGTGGTTCAGTGGTTGTTGGTTCTCCAACAGTTGTAGTGGTAGGTGGTATGGTGGTTGGCGGTTCGGTTGTGGGAGGTTGAGTGGTAGGCGGTTCTGTGGGCGGTGGAGAAGTAGTTGTCTGCATGCCTGGCGGTTGCTCGGGCGGACCTTTGTCCTCTGGCGGACCCGGGTCTTCAGGCGGTCCTGTATCTTCGTGTGGGCCCCTTCCCGAGAGCATTCCGGTTATAAGGTCGTCCTGATGGATGGTGTTGTTGAAGAGTATGTTTGTAGAAAGGCAGGAACCGTTTTGGTAGGACTGGTTGTAGACGGTAAAGGGGATTACATCAGTGTCTGTAGTGACTAATATTCCGTTCGAACAGTTTTCGGGCTTGAACCGGCCAAAGACCACATGCCTGTCTACTTGTTCTACGGACCTGGTTACTTTGACTTTAGAGACGTTCTCCCAGCGGGAGCCGTCCAGAGCAGTGGTCCGCCCGGTGATGTCTAAATCTGGTATTAGAAGGGCTGTCAGGAGTACGAATATGAGAATTGGCTTTGCATCAACTTTCATGAAAAAATTCTCCTAACAACCTGAAAAACAAAGATTCGCCGTAGATTGGTGTGTAAGAATCCCAGAAATCCTTGAATTTTCTCTCATTTTTAAGGTTGGATTTGAACTTGGCAAAAGTAACAAATTCCCGCTTATGGGTACTTTTAATGGATTTAACCTTCTTTTTGGATTTCTCGGACGGACAAACAAAAAGGAGTTTTGGTTTATTTTTTTTGAAGAAAATCATGAGAACGTCTTCAGGCAATGAAAAGGCCCGTTCTGTGACTTCAGACAGCTCAGAAAGAGTCTTTTTGTTTCTCCGGAAAAGAACAAGTTCTGAGAACTTTCGTCCCTTGGCAGAACTGAGGTCAAGTTGGTACATCTTTGCGTTCCCATCCACTTCTGATGAAAGTATGTTCATCTCTTCTAATCGGGTCAAAGACTTGAATACACCTCCAACGCTCAAAGAAACCTTTCTGGCAATCTGGTTTATGTTGAAACGGTCTGGATAGACGTCTAGGAGTAGCTGGACTATTGTTGTGTGTGTGTTCCCTTTCACCGAATCGCCCGAATCATTCACTAATAGTAAATATTTATTCACTTATAGTATATAAGTATTAACTTTACTATAGTAGGGTAAAAATATGTTTTAAAGTATATATGTTATTCACTTTTAGTGAATATAAACAGGTTTAGGAAGTTTATTTGGTTTTCCAAAAAATGTCACAAGGATTATCTTGTAAATTGGCTTTAAATGGGTACTAGGGGATGTATGCCATGGACAGTTTTTTGATAAGCTAGTCTTTGATTAAATGTTGTAACTCCAAAAAGTCTATTGTTTTTTATTAATTTTTGTTTTGGGCTGTATATGTATCTCTCCGAACATCTCTTCCTGGGTAAGGAGCACTTTGTCGTCTTGGGCAAGATGGAGTATTGGAAGGAGGACGAAGACAATTTCATTTCTGGTCCAGCTCTTAACTATGTGTGAGAACTTTACCTTGTCTTTCTTTTCAAACAGATTGCTGACTTGCGAATGTATGTCTTCTATCCTCTTGTCTATGTCCTCTACTTCAAAATCTATCAAATCTTCGACCGCATGCCTTATCTGGAACTTCCTTTTCTTTTTCCTCTCTTCTTTCTCAAAGGCCTTCTTCAAGGCACCGACCAATTCGCCAAGCATAACTTTCCTCTGGGGCTTTCTTACTGTGGGTGACTCGAGTTTTGGGACGTTTGACACGTCTAGCAGCTCCTCTTCTTCATCCTGGTCCTCTTCTTCTTCCTCTTCTTCCTCTAAAGAAATTAAATCGCATTTCATTCTTAGAAGTATAGCTGCCACCAGTATGAATCTGGCCGGAATTTTAAAACTAACATCCTTTGCTTTCTCCAGATATTTCACGAACAAATTAGCAAGTTTAGAAATGTCTATTCCCCAGGGGTCCAAATCCTCCTGCAGGACAATTTCGTTGAGTACTGTCTCCCAGTCACTGCCGGACAGAATGGTCTTCATTATTTTGTCTTCGTTCATAATAACCACCTCAAGAGACTGTTACGGTTAAAGTTAAAATACCAAATTCTGATGTTCTTGATAAGACTATGGAAACCTTTTCTGATGCTGTCCAAGAGTGTATAGATTGGGGTTGGGAATTTAAAGTCAGGAACAAGAGAGAACTCCAGATGTTCTTGGAATACAAGGCTACCCTCAAAGGATGTAGAGTAGTCTATGTCAATCCCAGAAACACCAGCAAACGTTGTAATCGTTGTCATAGTCTCAGGACTAAACGAAATGGCGGTTTTTTTGAATGTAAAATCTGTGGACATACTATCGACGCCGACTTGAACGGTGCTCGGAATATAGCCCGACTCTATACGAGGATTACTAGGCTGGGTAGTTGTAAATCTGCCCCTGATATGACATGTGATGAAATCAAAGCCAATTTGGGAATTACGATTTAGCACAGTCAAAAACCACCTCCTTTAGGTGGTGGTAGTTTACAATAGTAGTTTGAATCAGATGTTTTTATAGTTAGTTATTGGGCATGTCTATGCCTACCACATTGGAAACGCCCCTGTCCATGGATATTCCATACACGTTGTCAGCCATCGAAATTGTAGCGTCATTGTGGGTTATTACTATGAACTGCGCGTTGTCAGAATACTTCTTTATCAAGTTTCCGATTTTCTTGGTGTTGGCTTTATCCAGAGCAGCATCCACCTCGTCCAGCACGTAGAAAGGAGCTGGTTTGTGCTGTTGTATGGCAAAAAGAAAGGCTAGAGCAGTTAGCGTCTTCTCTCCACCCGACAAAGCATCCAGTGTCAGGAACTTCTTCCCGGGCGGGCATCCCTTGATTACCAGGCCCGATTCTATGTTCTCTGGTTCTTCCAGCTCAAGCACACCTTCCCCTCCCACCAAGTCACTGTAAATCTTGTTGAAATTATCTGCTATCTGTTTGAAGGTCTTCATGAAGGCGTCCTTCCTTTTGGACTCGATGTCTACTATTATCTTCAGGACTGAATATCTCTCCTCCACCAACTTTTCCAGTTTGTCGGAAAGTTTCTCGTACTTCTTCTTTATTTCGTCGTACTCCTCTATGGCCTTCATGTTTACCGGACCCAGCAGGTTCAACTCATTCTGGGCCTTCTTGATTTCTTTTTCCAGAGTCTCGATGTCCTTGTCAACTGTCTTGACTCCCTTGAACTCTTGGTAGGACTCTTGATTAGATTCTTTTTCAGACTCAGTTTTGGCTTTCTTAACCCTCAGCTTGCTCAATCTTTCTTCCTCCGAAAGCCTCTTCTCCTCAAGGTCTCTCCTCTTCTTCCTTGACTTTTCTATGTCCTTTTCACTCTTAGACTTCTCCTGCTCCAGGTCATACACATCCCTGACCTTTCCTCCGCTCTTTCCGGATATCTTCTCCAGTTCTTTTTCAAGTTCTTCCACTTCCTTCTCCAACTTCTCGTTCTCTTCCTCAAGCAGTTTCTTCTCCTGCATGTTACTCTGCATCTCAGCGCTTTCGTCCTTTAACTTTATCCTGGATTTCTTTACCCTGTATCCACCTATCATGGCGCCCGACTTTTCGCACAAATCTCCGTCCAAGGTCACCATACGGTTCCTACCTATGCCTATGTTCCTAGCTGCCTTGAGGTCTTCGACCACAAGCGTGTCCCTGAACATGTACTTGAAGACTGGATCGTACTTGGGGTCAAAGTCCACCAAATCAATCACAAAACCGACTACCCCTGGCTCCTTGGACAGTTCTTCCTTGTTGGACCTTATGTCATATCCCTTTATTTTGTTCAAAGGGAGGAACCTGACTCTTCCCACCTTGTTCTTCTTCAAGTAGTCTATGGCTTTTGAGGCGGTAGAATCTGTGTCCACCACCACGTCCTGCATGTGCATGCCCAGTGCGACCTCAACTGCCTGCTGGTAGTCAGAAGGCACTGAAATCAGGTTGGATACAGCCCCGTAAACACCCTTTCTGTTCTGTTTGAGTATGGTTTTGACGGGGTAGGAAAAGCCCAGGTCGCTTCCTTTCATCTTCTCCAGCCTGGCTATCATGTTTTCCAGCCTGTCTATGGACTTCTGGTTGGACTCTATCCTGTCGCGCTTCCTGCTTATTTCACCAGAAATCTTCTCTATCTTCCTTACCAAGTCTGCGTTCTTGGCCTTCTCCAACGCTTCATCACTCATTGAACTTATTTCCTTTTCTTTCTTGTCTATTTCCTTGTCAAGTTTCTTGACATGCTTCTTCATGTCCCTGACGGCCTTTTCCTTGTTCTTTATCTTTTCTTCTAGTTCCTTCATTGTTGACTCAGAGTCAGATAGTTTCTTCTTGTAGAGTGATGCCCGGCAGACTTTCAAGTCCTTGCTGAGTTTCTCATGCTTCTCCGCAGCCTTCTTCTCCTCCTTCATCCTGTCCAGGAAAGCCTTTTTCTCATTTACTACAATCTCTGACTCGCTCACTTTTTCCTCTACCTTTGCCAGTTCCTTCTCTGCCTTCTTCTTCTTGTCGTCGAATTCTGCGATACCAGAAATCTCGTCTATGATTTCCCTCCTCTCGAAGGGGGTCATCTCAATTATCCTGGTCACGTCGCCCTGCATAATCACGTTGTAGGCGTCGGGAGAAAGTCTTGAGCCGGATAAAAGGTCTATGACCTTCTGTCTGGTCACTGTCCTCCCGTTAAGTTTGTAAACAGAAGACCCCCTCTTGTTTATTTTTCGGGTAAGAGATACCTTCTCGTCGTCCACAGGGAAGTCGCCATCCTTGTTATCAAAATGGAGTGTCACAAAGGCAGAGTCGGCCGGTTTTCTGTCTTCCGCTCCGTTGAAAAGCAGGTTTTTGAACTTATCGGCTCTTAAGGATTTGGCAGAGAGTTTGCCCAGGACAAAGCATATGCTGTCTGTGATATTGCTGTTATGAACTACTACATTGTTTGCAACGAAATTGTGCGTCCCGTCAACACATAAATCATATACCCACTCATCTTCTGAATCAACTTCTCTGACGGAAACCACTTCGTCCCAATAAAGGTGAGAGTTGGCAAACAAACGCAGCTTATCCATCAATTTTTTCAATTTATTGTCTCTCACACCTCCCTCCAAGAATTTCAAAACCTCAAGGATACCTTCTCTACTACACTCGCATCTGTTCTCATAGTAAGCTTGAAGCTTCGGACAAGGTCCTTTAGACTTTTTGATGTTTATGTCTGACTCCTTTACAATTTTTTTGAACAGAACATTTACGTTTGGGACCAAATCAAGGTTGGGATTCCTTTTAATTTTCTTCCTGAGGATTCTGTTTGCAACAATTCTTTTGTTCTTATTCTTGAAATCTACTGTTTTTAGGAAATTGTCCAAGTCCTTGCCATAAATAAAAACAGAATAATATTTTCTCTCCTTTTTTTCGGGTGTGTTAGTCGCCTTTTTTGTATTACATCTTAAAATAGAGTTTATACCAAGTCTGAGTAAAAGTGTTTGTACTCCTTCGGCCAGTTCCTTACTTGCTGATGAATATTCGAAATAGGCACGTATCTTCTCACCGTGCTCGTCTAAATTGAGGTAACCGTCACCATCAGAAAGGGCTGAGATAAACTCTGCGATGACCTCTTTTGGTGAACCGAACAACAACCTTGGAACTTCCTTTTCTCTGGACGTTGAACCTATTTTTAAGTTTAAAACACTCTCCAAAAACACTTCCAAAGATTTTGAAAAAGTCAGCACATCCTTCGAATTTTCCTTATAGTTGAAAACCCTCGGTCTCAAATCAAACATGTTTGTTAAATCGCAGAAATCTTCAATCATGTTTTCATCTGAATTTGTGAACCAGACCTGATTCGTTTTACTGCTCCTTCCCTCTGAAATCAGGTATCCTGTATATCTGGCAAGTTCACCGTCCAAAATGTGGGGAACGTTTATTTTTTTACCAGTTTTCATCTTAACGTTTTCCAACAGATTTCTCACGTCTTCCTTGGCATGTCCGTCGGACTCCAGTATTTTTCGGAGATTTCCAAGTCTTATCGATTGGCCGTCCAAGAAACTTCTTATTGCCGTGTACGGCAAACCTGCCTTTTCAGAAAACTTTTTTTGTGTGAGGCCCGTTTCATTTATAGCTTCCTTCACTTCTCCCCTCAGTTCCTTTGAAAATGGTACGTAGAAATCTTCTGACAAGAAGTCTCTCAAATCCTGGCTCTCTTCGTGGATAGGAAGAATTCTCGGTGTGGCTACTTTGACCCCTTCCTGTATCTCTTCTGCCTTGGGTGAAAAAACCTCGCCATCCTTGATGGTAAACAAAGGATGATATTTCGTCACAACGATCTTCTTTCCGCTTCTCGTTTTGATTTCAACCAGCTTTCTTGGAGACTCCCTCTTAACAAAGGCAGAGATGGGGACCTCTTTCAGTTTCAACTCAGGAGTCATAGTCAAAATTTTAAGTCCTTCTAGATTATCTCTAGTCAAAATTCCGTCATCCATTTCAGTTGTGTCTGATTTTTTAAGCTGTTCTTCAACGAGTTTTCCTACCTCAATTAGCTTTCCGTTTACAATGACCTTTGTATCTCCTAACAGACACTTGCCACTTCCGTTGGGACCGCAGATTGCGGCAAACCCACTCTCTAGAGGCAGAGCTGTCTTTTTTGCAAATGATTTGAAGCCTCGGAGCGTGACCTTCTCTAATCTGACCATTATAATCAATTTATTTGATTTTCAGGTTTAAATATTTCTGACCAGTCTCTTCCAGCCGTACTTGGCCAAAATCTTTGTCAGAACGGTAATTTTCTTTCCGTGTGTCAACGCGAGGACATCTTCCGGACTCAGGGCATCGGCCAATATATTCATCTGGTCATCAGACATGTTCTCGGATATCTTTCTGACCTTCTCTATCTTCTTCAGATGGTTTCCCTTCTCTTTCCACCAGACTTTGTTATATTTGGACAAGGCCTCTTGGGAACAGTCTCCCTTTTTCACTGCCTCGGATATAACTTCCCCGGCTATCTTTGCCCCAGACATGGCTTCCACCAGGCCTCCTCCGTGTATGGGTACTACTTGGTGCGCCGCATCACCCACCAGGACCAGCCCGTCTGAAACCATATTTTCCATCAGACCTCCCACCGGAACTCCTCCCGCGTTCACTTCCAGTATACTGCCTTTGGAAAGTTCGGGCTTTGATTGAATGAACTCATCCAGCAGTTCCTTTGCCACCTTTTGACTCGTGCCTATTATCCCTATGCCTACGTTTGCAGTGTTGTTGCCTTTGGGGAAAATCCATATGTACCCCCTCTCTGCAATATCATTGCCCAAATAGAACTCAAGCATGTGTTCGTCCACATCCACCCCAGCCATTTCGTACTGGAAGCCTGAATCGAACAATTTGGGGTCGTTTTTCAGGGGGAACCCTGCACGCCTGGCAGTCAGAGACTCCACACCATCAGCAGCTACCACCACTTTCGCTTTGACCTCGCATCTCTCTCCCATGTGTTCGACCACCACGCCCGACACCTTCTCGTTCTCCTTCAGTACATCTACCACGTCTGCCTTTGCCACCACTTTAGCGCCTGCCTTCGCGGCCTCGGACGCGAGCCATTTGTCAAACCCTTTCCTTTCCAGTATGTATCCGCCGTAGTCTGCCATTATTTCTATTTTCTTTCCGTTTGGTGCGAACAGACAACCTCCCTCCACTTCTTGAGAAATACACTTGTCAGGAACTTCCAGTCCCAGTTCTTCTAGGCCTTTGCTGGAAATACCCTCCCCGCACCTCTTGGGAGTTCCTATCTCAGGCCTTTTCTCGAACAGAACCACTGACATTCCCCTCTCTGCAAGGGACTTGGCAGTCATAGAACCAGCCGGACCTCCGCCGACTACCACCACGTCGTATTCCCTGTCAAAAACTTTCCAAGGCATAAATAGAGTTCGCAGGTAAATTTTAAAGCTTTTTACTCTTCATCAGGAAGGCTCAGCGCACCCACTGGACACATCTTGACACAGGCACCGCATTCAGTACACTTCTTTTTGTCCACATGGATCCCGTCGTCCTTTAGTTCTAATGCCTGCACTGGACAGGCGGATACGCAGGCACCGCACCTGATACACTTGTCCTTGTCAACTTTTACTGCCAAAAAATCACCGTAGGGTTAGTTGTCTCCAGGGTTTAAATAATTTATGCGAGGGACGAGGTTCGAACTCGCGGAGGGACTAACCCACTAGGCCCTCAACCTAGCGCCTTTGATCGAAGACTAACTTCTTTGACCACTTGGCTACCCTCGCCATGCTCCCGTCGGGACTCGAACCCGAGTCGTTGGCTTTCTTCACTGTGTTTCCACTCAGTTCTTCCGAACTGTGTTCGAAAGGCCAATATCCTTGCCGCTAGACTACGGGAGCCTACTCCTTCTTATTACTTTCCTTTTTTAACCTTTTCTTTCTTTCCAAAGTCTGTTTCCTGTATCCTGAGTAGCATGTAAACAGCAACTATCACTATTAACGTAGCCAGCAGTGCGACTAGGTACATGTACAAGAGACCCTCTCCCTCGGGTATCAAGAGGTCCATGGTCCCCCTGATGGCGTCCCTCCAGAACAACGCCGTGATAAAACCAAGGGAAGCAACTATGGAAGTTATTATAGCGTTCTTCACATCCAGTTTCTTCGCATGTTTCTCTATTCCCATCCCGTCACCTACTTCTTCGCCTGCATGCCTGCGTACGCCAGTAGCAGTGCTACGAAAACTATCACTACCATGTACACGCCTGCAGTAAACTCGTCCATCGAATCACCATGGGCCGAGCCAGATTTGAACTGGCGATCTTCGCCTTGTAAGGGCGATGTATATCATCGGCTTCCCGAGAAGCCCAATCCTAACCAACTAGACCATCGGCCCTGTCAAGACTAAATTAAGAAAAGGACTTTTAAAGGTTTTAAGACCCGAGTTCTATCACATAAAGACCATATTTCTCCAGTTCTTCTGTCTCATAGAACCTCGTTGGGTCGTTGAACTTCAAGATCTTTTTTACTTTCCTCTTGACCTCCCTTCCCGTGTATTCCTTTGTCTCGGGGTTCCACTCTCTCAGGAGAATTACATCGTCTTCATCGATATCAAAGTCAGCTAGCCTCAGCTCAAAGTCCTTTTCGCCGCTCTGCACCCTGCTGAAGGGTTTCGGCCAGATTTTCTTCTCGATTACTCTTGCCATACTATCAGACGCTGGGAGTGGGATTCGAACCCACGCGGGTATAAACCCACAGACTTAGCAGATCTGCGCCTATAGTCGGATAAACCCTTAAACCGCTCGGCCATCCCAGCTTAGTTAATTCTTTTAATACATGATTTTAATACTTTTCTAGGAGCAGAGTTTAGTTATTTAAATTTATATGACTATATAGTCTTAGTCAGGAGGATAACCATGGTCAACATGAAGGATTTTCTCGAGATGTTTGGTAAAGATGTGTTCACCGACAAGGGAGTTTACTGCGGTCAAATCGAGAACATAGACATCGATTTAGACAAGTTCCGAGTCAGCGGTTTCCGTGTGGAAGCTGCCAGAGGCTCTTTCTTGGAGAACATATTAGGTGGGAAGAAGGGGATAGTAGTCCCTTTCAACATGGTACAGTCGATAGGCGATGTGGTGATAATAAAACACATAACCCCAGAAGCCATAGAACCCGAAGCAGCCACCGAGGAGAAACCCGAAGAGGAGCCAAAGGGAGAAATGGAGACTTCAGCCGGAGAACCCACCCAGCAGCTGACCCCCCTTAAGTTTTAACCTTCTCCATAATTTTTATATACTAACCACGTGTAATAGATTTGATGGTTGAGAAGATTTCTGTGAGAGACAAGGGCTTGAAGGTAGACCCCAATCTTGAAGACCACGACAAGGCAAGGCGCGGCTTCAACTGGCAGGATTACAAGAGTGAGTTGGATTATTTCAAAAAGGGAAAAATAAACGCTGCTTACAACGCAGTGGACCGTCATCTGAAGACATGGAGAAAGAACAAGATTGCCCTGTATTGGGAAGGTGACGAGGGGAAGAAAAGATTCACTTTCAAAGACCTGGCAAGACTTTCCAACAAGTTCGCCAACGTGTTAAAGACCTTGGGAGTCAAAAAAGGCGACAGAGTGTTCTTTTTCCTGCCCAGGATTCCAGAGATATACTACGGATTCCTGGGAACACTGAAGACCGGAGCCATAGCAGGCACCATGTTCGCCGCATTCGGTCCTTCCGGCATAAAGGACCGGCTTGAGAACTCACAGGCTGAGTTCCTGGTCACCGATTCTGAACTGGTGAAGAGGGTGTACAAGGTGAAGAAGGACCTGCCGCATCTGAAGAAAATAATAATTGTAGACAAAAAGAAAACCAAAAAAGGCGAGTACAGTCTCAAGAAGTTGATGGAAAAGGCCTCGGACGAGTTCAAAGTCAGGAGGATGAAACCCACGGACGACGCGTTCATGCTCTATACTTCTGGAACCACCGGCAAACCCAAAGGAGTGATACACGCGCATAAAGCCATACTCCAACAACACATGACCTCCAAATGGGTCCTGGACATCAAGGACAAGGACGTGTACTGGTGCACGGCAGACCCGGGATGGGTCACGGGCATTTCATACACCATACTGGGTTCATGGTCAGCGGGTGCTACTTCTGTGGTTTACTCAGGAAGATTCTCTCCGGAAAACTGGTACTCGGTAATAGAAAAATACGGGGTGACCATCTGGTACACGGCACCCACAGCCATCCGCATGCTGATGGGAAAGGGAGAGAAAATCCCGAAAAAATATGACCTGTCCTCGCTCAGGTACATGTGCTCGGTGGGCGAACCACTCAATCCCGAACCCATTCGCTGGGCCATGAGAGTGTTCGGAAAACCGTTCCATGACAACTGGTGGCAGACCGAGTGCGGAGGAATAATGATTGCCAACTATCCCTGCCTGCCCATAAAACTGGGCTCCATGGGAAAGCCGTTCCCGGGAGTGGAGGCAGCCATACTGGACAAGAAAGGCAGGAAGCTGGGACCAGGCAAGGAAGGAGATTTAGTCATAAAACCAAAGTGGCCATCGATGATGAAAAAAATCTGGAGAAGGCCGGAAAAGTATAAGAGTTATTTCAAGAAAGGCTGGTACATCTCAGGGGATAAAGCCTTTAAAGACAAGGACGGATACTTCTGGTTTGTGAGCAGAGCAGACGATGTCATAAACACATCCGGAGAAAGAGTGGGGCCATTCGAAGTGGAGTCAGCACTGGTGGACCATCCGTCGGTCATAGAAGCAGGAGTGATAGGCAAACCAGACCCGGTCAGGGGAGAGATAATAAAGGCGTTCGTAGTCCTGAAGACGAAAGTCAAGGCTTCTAAAGCTCTGAAGAAGAAACTGGGAAAATACGTAAAGAAGCATCTAGCAGGGCATGCCTACCCGAGAGAGATAGATTTCGTGAAGTCGTTGCCTAAAACCCGTTCCGGTAAAATAATGAGGCGTGTCCTCAAGGCGAAAGAGATGGGACAGCCCATCGGAGACACTTCCTCCATGGCAGACATGTGAGAAAAATATTTATACCTCCCCCGTAATATTATTATGCCAAGTAAAACGTCTTCTAAGTCTGAGTTCCGGGGGTATCTGCATTGGGACTGGTCCTAGGAGTGGATGCCTCCAACACTGGAAAAAACTCGCCTTTACCCGTCATACTAGTCATGGACGAGGCAACCGATGAAGTAGACGAGGAGTTCGGAAGAAAACTTCCAACGCCACACAACAGTGTAAAGACTGATAAGAGAGTCAGAGAGCTCTCTAATTATATAAGAGGGAACTCCCAGGTGACTGACTTCTACCTGACACCCAGGGATGTCAACGGAAGTTCCGTGAGGGAAGCGCAGGAACGCCAGATAGTCCAATTTGTAAAGGAAAGGCCCAGAAGGCATAACCGCATATACATAGACAGCATGCATCCAAGGACTAAAATGGGCGAAGGGTTTACATCGTCAGTCAGGAAGGCTTCTAAGAAGGCAAAAGTCTTCTACGAATCCCGTTCTGATGTGAAATACGGAACGGTCAAGGCTGCCCACTGGTACGCCCACTACCTCCTCAGGGAGATGAGAAAAGATTTGAAGGATATTGGGATGATGGGAAAATTCAGTGACAAGAAGTTCGTTGGACGGATAAGAAAGTATGACCCCGAACAACTGATAGGAGCGGGCCTGTGTCTATGGCCAGAAGAATTCAAAGAACTGTACGAGTAACACTTAAAAGCCCTGTCCATAACTAATTACGGGCGATGATTGAACCATTCCAGTAAGAGAGGAAACTCGGTGATTTACAGAGTAGCTCATGAGCCTCTATTCTTTATATTCAAGGGAAAGAAATCTTTTACATGGACGTCCATCATCTGAAGGCTGGGTCCGTGCTGAAGAAGTTGGATACCAGAAAGTCCGGTTTATCCAGGAAAGAAGCGAAAAAAAGATTAGAAGAATGGGGACCAAACCTGCTCAAGGAGAAGAAAAGGGAGACCCCTCTGGAAATATTCTCAGACCAATTCAAGAGCTTCCTCATACTGATACTCATATTCGCTGCCCTTTTCTCTCTGATGATAGGAAACATGCTGGACTTCTACGCAATTTCTGCCATAATCGTGCTAAACGCACTACTGGGCTTCATACAGGAGTACAGGGCCAGTAAAGCCATAGATGCTTTGAAGAAGATGATATCTCTCAAGTCTTTGGTGGTGCGGGAAGGTGATGATAAGGAGGTACCGGCAAAGAAACTGGTGCCCGGAGATATAATAGTTATTAAAGCCGGTGATAAGATACCTGCGGACGCCAGGTTACTGGAAGTCGCGAATCTCAAGGTGGACGAGGCCTCACTCACTGGGGAATCGGTCCCGGTATCAAAGCAAAAGGCTTCGGTCAAAAAAGACACCCCACTGGCTGAGAGAAGGTCAATGGTCTACATGAACACGCTCGCCACAAACGGCAGAGCGAAGGCAGTGGTGGTGGAAACCGGCATGAACACCGAGATGGGCAAGATTGCTGACATGATACAGGAAGTAGAGTCAGAAGAAACCCCACTGACCAAGGACCTGGAAAAGGTGGGAAAAATGCTGGGGATAATCATACTCGCCATAAGTGCTCTGGTCTTCGGCCTGGGCGTGCTTCTGGCAGAAGTGGGAATGGAGGAGATGTTGCTCACTTCTATTGCCCTTGCAGTTTCAGCCATACCGGAGGGACTGCCGGCTGTGGTCACCGTCACTCTGGCCTTAGGAGTCAAAACCATGGCCAAGAACAAGGCCATAGTCAGGAAGTTGCCTGCGGTTGAGACCCTGGGTGATACTACCATCATATGCAGCGACAAGACCGGGACAATAACCAAGAACGAGATGACGGTGAAAGAGGTGTTCGTGAACGACCAAGTGTACAAAGTCTCGGGAAGTGGGTATAAGCCGGAAGGGTTTTTCTTTGAGAACAATAAGAAAATCAACCCCATGGATATCAAAGAACTGAAGCGACTGCTGGAGGGCGCTGCCTTGTGCAACGACGCGGTTCTGGACCAAAAGGGAGATGAATGGTCCGTGATGGGAGACCCTACTGAAGGCGCCCTGGTAGTGGCTGCGGAAAAAGCAGGCATAGGGGTGGAGAAGTTGAGGAAGAAAGTACCCAGGTACGACGAAGTGCCGTTCGACTCCCAGAGGAAGACCATGACCACTCACCACACACTGAAGTCCGGGGAGAAAATCGCCTTTGTGAAAGGTGCGCCCGAAAAGCTGATAGGACTTTCCAAGAAAGTGCTGGAGGGGGAAGAGAAAAAGATGACCCCTTCAAAGCGCTATCAGTTGGAGCAGGTATCAGACAAGATGGAAAAGCAGGCCCTGAGGGTACTGGGCGTAGCATACAGCAAGGGCAAGGGAGAGATGGTCTTTCTGGGTCTCATGGGCATGATAGACCCGGCCAGGCCTGAAATCAGTAAGGCCCTGGACGTGTGCAGGACCGCTGGAATATCAGTCAAGATGATAACCGGTGACTCTTTAGAAACGGCGGAAGCCATCGCAGGAGAGGTGGGACTGCCCACCGAAAACACCATGGAAGGAAAGGAACTGGAAAGGGTGTCTCCGAAGGACTTGGACGAAGTAGTCCGAAAGACATCCTTGTTCGCTAGAATTTCTCCGGAGCAGAAACTGATGATAGTAAAGACCCTGCAGGAACAGGGAGAAGTGGTCGCTGTGACCGGAGACGGTGTGAACGACGCACCCGCTCTGAGAAGAGCGGACATAGGAGTGGGCATGGGCATCACCGGGACAGACGTGTCTAAAGAGGCATCTGACATGGTCCTCCAGGACGATAACTTCGCGACAATCGTCAAAGCCATAGAACAGGGAAGGCGCATATACGACAACATAAAGAACTTCATAAAGTTTCTGCTGTCTGCGAACTCCAGCGAGATATCAGTAATAATAGCAACCATAGTAATGGGTTTCCCACTGCCCTTCATACCGCTGCAGATATTGTGGATAAACTTGGTTACGGATGGGCTTCCTGCCCTGGCTTTGGGGAACGAGAGAGCTGCGCCAGGAGTAATGAAGAGAAAGCCGAGAAAGAAGAAAGAGAACATCTTAAGGAATTTGCTTCCCGTATTACTGGTGGTTGGACTTGTGTCCGGCTTCGCCACCATGACTGCATTCCTGAACGGACTTTCAATCGGTGTGGAAAAGGCCAGGACATTAGCATTCACCACCGCAATCATGTTCGAGCTATTCTTCGTCTGGAATTGCCGTTCCTCCAAACCTTTCTACCAAGTTAGCCCGATGAAGAATAAACCTCTTGTGGCCGCGGTCCTTGTTTCCGTGTGCCTACAGCTACTAGCCATATACTGGGCCCCTCTTCAAATGATACTCCAGACCACACCTCTGACCATAAACGAGTGGATGAAAGTTCTGTTTTTCTCTAGCAGCGGTCTGCTCATAATGCCTCATTGGTTCCAGGAAAGGAAATAACTTTTTATTTCTAAACAGGTAACTGTAACCATGAAAGGCGTTTCACCTGTCATAGCTGCTGTGTTGATAATAGCAGTGGTGGTAGTGCTTCTGCTCCTCGGTCTGGTGTGGATTTTTGGTTAACTATTTTAGTCTTTCTCCCAATTCTTCTCATGTTCGTTAAAGGAGAGCCCGCGTTCCTGATAAAAGACTCGCTGGTCATAGCAGACCTGCACATAGGACTGGGATACGACTTGTGGAAGGACGGAATCACAATACCCGACCAGGCAAAGGGCATGAAGGAGCGGATACTGGGACTCGTCAACAGGACCGGGGCAAAGGAACTGGTAGTACTGGGAGACGTGAAGCACAAGGTCCCCGGACTCTCATGGGAGGAGAGACGGGAGATACCAGAACTACTCGAAGGCCTGGACAAACAGGTCAAAGTAGTTGTGGTGCCGGGAAACCACGACGACCGGATTCAGTCCTTGATAGACGTGGAAGTCGCGCCTGCCACCGGAATAGTCAGACAGGAATACGGTCTCCTCCACGGCCACACGAAACCCGGAAAGTCTTTGTCAAAGTGCAAGTCCTTGCTGATAGGGCATAATCACCCCACCGTCAATTTCAGGGACGACTTAGGCACTGTTTCTTCTCGCCAGGCATGGGTGGTGGGAACCGACGGCAACAGAGAAATAATACTGATGCCACACTTCAACCCCGTCATAGGCGGTTGGCCGGTGAATGAGATGAAATCTGAGAAGGACTTGTTGGGACCAATGGCTAAATCAATTGATTTAAACAAGGCAAAAGCCTTCCTCTTGGACGGGACTGACTTAGGCGAGGTCAAGAACTTGAAGTGAAGTCTGCTTGATGCCGGACCTTCCCATATAACTTATTTCCTTGAACCGATTCTATTTGCAATGTCTTCTGACATTCCCTCGGGAGTTTCAGGTGTTTCCTCGGCAGACTCGGACATGCTTCCGGCTTCTTTCAACTGCCTGACAGATTCTTCATGACCTCTGACCGAGACTTCCATCGCTGACTCTATAGCTGACTTCGACTCTTCCGGAACCTTTTCATAGACCTCTTGTAGAACCTCAAGGTGCTCAGACGTTGCCTCCGAAACCAACTCAGAGACATCTGTCACGTCCTTTCCAGCGTTTCTGGCCCTTTCCTGCATTTCCAGAGACTTGTTCATCATCTTCCTGTACTCTCCAACCATTTCCTCAGCTTCTTCCGCATCGTCTTCCCTGATTCTTTCTCTCGCTCTGTTCAACCTCTTCTCAGCGAATCTAAAACAGAGTTCTGCTGACTTCTCGGGCCTCTCTTGACCCAATGAGTTCAAAGCCTGTTCTTGTCCTCTTGAAGAAGCGTCTAAAGCCTCTTCTATAGCTGGTTTAGCAACATCAGGGACTTTCTCAAGCACTCCTTCCAAGACTTCTATATGTATTGAAGTCGCCAGAGCAACCAACTCCTCTACCTTTGTCACGTTCTTTCCAAGTCCTTTTGCAACCGTAGCTATTTCCTGTGACTTGTCTAAGTCGTTTTCATAATCTTCTGTCAAGTCAGGAACGAATTCCGGCTTTCCTCTTTCAGTCATCTCCCTAGCCTCTGACAGACGCAGCTCTGCGAAATGCAAATGTTTCTCCGCCTTTGCCACGTCGTCAAACGTGAAGAAGAGACCTACTCCTTCAGAGAATCTCTTGAAGCCGTAGAAGGGACTGTCAGGAGTCATGCCCGGGTCTGGCAAGTCTGTCTGCGCAACCACTAGAGACACAAGCAAAACACAAACCAGTCCTGTTGTCCACTTTAACATGGTTATATTTGTCTGTCTGGTATTTAAAACTTAAAAAACAGAAATCCTTTTAAATTCCGCGTATATAGTCTATATAGTTCTATGGGTTGACGAGTAGGTACCCACATATAACGGTGTTATAAATGGTGTTCGAGACTTTTGAGAAAGAACTACAGAAGCTCCTGAAGGAGAGGGGATTTAAAGAGCCAACAGAACCCCAAAAGATGGGAATACCCTTAATCAAAAAAAGAAAGAATGTACTAATCCTCGCACCCACGGGCATAGGCAAGACAGAAAGCGTTTTACTTCCTCTGTTCGACAAGTGGCTGAAGTCTAACAAGAAGAAAAAGCCAGTGTGGGTCCTTTACCTCACCCCGTTAAAGTCACTGAACCGTGACCTGATGAAGCGCATATTCTGGTGGGCAGAGAGACTGGACCTGGAGGTGTCTATACGGCACGGAGACACCACACAGTACCAGAGGCGCAAGCAGGTGGAGTTCCCTCCCCACATGTTCATATCCACCCCTGAGATGCTGCAGGCCATGTTGACAGGCAAGCGGTTGAGAAAAATTCTGAAGAACATAGAGTACGTGGTGGTGGATGAATGTCACGAAATAGTGGAATCCAAGCGCGGGACACAGCTGTCTGTAGCCCTGGAAAGGCTACGGATGCTGACCGGTGGGTTCAAGACCATCGGTCTTTCTGCTACGGTGGGTTCTCCCAAGAAAGTGGCTGATTTTCTGGGTGCTGACGAGGTGGTCAACGTGTTTGCAGTCAAGAGCATGGAACTGTCGGTGGAACATCCGGAGCCGAGAAAAAAAGACGTGGACTTGAGCGAGGAGGTCTACACATCGCCAGAAGTATTGGCTCGTCTGAGAAGAATCAAAAAACTGGCGGACGAACACAAGTCGCTGTTGACGTTCACCAACACGCGTGAGACAACAGAAGTTCTTTCTTCCAGACTCAGGATACTGGACGAGGATTTCAAACAAGAAGCACACCACTCTTCTCTGTCCAAAGACGCCAGAATCTCATCAGAGAAGGACTTCAAGGATGAGAAGCTGAAGGCACTGGTATGCACGTCTTCACTGGAACTGGGAATAGACATCGGTTCCATAGACCTGACCGTGCAGTACTCCTCACCCCGACAGGTCAACAAGCTTCTGCAACGCGCCGGTCGCTCTGGACACAAAATCACTGAGACTTCCAAAGGAGTCGTACTCACTTCAGGAATAGACGACATATTCGAGGCAGCAGTCGTTGCTCGCCACGCTTTACAGGGCAAACTTGAGGAAACGGTCATACCTGAGAAGCCCTTGGACATACTCGCCCATCAAATAGTCGGTCTCACATTCGAGGAGTACGGGATTCCCAAAGAAGAGGTCTACAAGACTTTGAAAAGGGCCTACCCTTACCGGAACTTGACCAAAAAGGAGTTCTCAGAGATAGTCAACTTCCTGGACGAATCACGGATGATATGGACTGACCAGGGGGTCAAGAAACGGAGAAAGGCCTGGAACTATTATTACTCCAACCTTTCATCCATCCCGGATACGTTCTCCTACCGGGTGATAGACGCCACCAACAAGAAACAGGTCGCGCGACTGGACGAGGAATTCGTGGCCGAGCACTGCAGTGTGGGCTCTACATTCATCGTCAAAGGCAGGACCTGGCAAGTGCTGTCGACAGAAAAGAACAGAATCTACGTTGAACCGGTCTCCAACATAGACTCGGCAGTGCCTTCCTGGGAGGGGGAACTCATGCCGGTTCCCCTGGGAGTCGCACGTGGGGTGGGAAAACTGAGGAGAAAGATAAAGGACAACTGGAAGAGAGAGGGATTCAAGAAGAAGTTGAGGAAGGACTACCACCTGGACGATACTTCGGCAGAGAAGATGGTTGAAATCCTCAAGGGCCAGGAGATTGTACCCGACCATCAGACATGGCTGGTGGAACAGCACAAGGACTTCACAGTGGTCAACGCCTGCAACGGCTCGCTTGTCAACGACACCCTAGGACGTTATCTGTCCGCCAAGTTGTCTGAGAAGCACGGCCTTTCAGTGGGACTGAGAACCGACCCCTACAGAATCATGCTCAAATATCCGGGAGGGGCAAAGGAAGTGGTGGGACTCCTGAAGGACGGGAAGGACTTGGAGAATGTACTGAAAGAGAATCTGGAACGTTCTTCCATATTCAAGTGGAGGTTCGTGCACGTGGCAAAGAGGTTCGGAGTCCTGTCCAGGAAGACCAGGTACGACCGTCTGAACATAGAGAAGTTCATATCAGTCTACAGGGGAACGCCGGTGTACAGGGAAGCGATGCGCGAGGTTTTCTTCGAGAAGATGGACGTGGAGAATTCGAAGAATATACTGAAGAAAGTGAAGAAAGGGGACATAGAGGTAAAGACTTCCAAGGAAATATCGCCCCTAGGGAAGGCTGGCCTGACCCGAAGGTATTCAGAACTGATGAAGCCAGAAGAACCAACGGCAGAAATATACAAGGCGGTGGAGAAGCGTCTGCTCAACACATACGTGCGTCTGATATGCCTGCACTGTGGGAAGTACAACGTAATCAGACAGGTAAAGGACTTGTCAGTGGTCATGTGCCCTAAGTGCGGAGCAAGACTGATTGCTGCCACCAGGCGCTACGACGAGCAGATGGGAGAAGTGGTCAAGAAAAAATCCGAAGGCAAAGAACTGTCCAATGCGGAGAAGAAGGTGCTGAAGAGGGCAAAGAAGTCGGCAGACCTGGTTATTTCCCACGGCAAAGACGCGGTGTTCGTACTGGCAGGACGGGGCATCGGTCCCAGGACCGGTGTGAGGATACTGGACGAGATGCACGACGTGGATGACAGGAAGAAGATTGTCAAGAGGATATACAAGGGGGAAAAGAAATTTTTGCGCACCAAGAAATTCTGGAAGAAATAGCCATTTAATTGTTCTTCCTAATTAGAATCATGAAAGTTTGTGTGCTCGGGCTGGGATACGTAGGGCTGAACTTGGCAAAGCTAATTTCAGACAAGCATCAGACTTTCGGATATGACATAGACCAGTCAGTGGTGGGCAAGGTAAATGAAGAAATGCCCGGGGTAAAGGCGAGTTCATACCCTGGGATGTTGTCAAAGGCGGATGTAGCGGTCATATGCGTTCCCACTCCGGTGGACGGGAACAACAACCCAGACTTGAGACCGCTAATTCAAGCGACCAAAGACATTTCCAAGAACCTTAAGAACAGACAACTGATTGTGATTGAATCCACTGTCTATCCGGGAGTGTCGGAAGAAGTGGTACTTCCCATACTCGAGGATTCGGGCCTCAAGGAGGGAAAGGACTTCTATCTGGTACACTGTCCGGAGAGGGTAGACCTGGGCAACAAGGACTGGCCTTTGGAGAAGGTACCCAGAGTGTTGGGAGGCCTGTCGGAAGAGGGTACAGAAAAGGGGGTAAAGTTCTACCGGACGTTTCTCCAAGGGGAGGTGAAACCGCTTTCGGACATAAAGTCTGCCGAAGCCACAAAAGTTGTAGAAAACTCGTTCCGAGACGTAAACATCGCATTCGTCAACGAACTTGCCAAGTCTTTCGACAACCTGGGCATAGACCTCATGGAGGTAATAGACGCCGCTTCCACCAAGCCCTATGGATTCCTGCCTCACTATCCGGGGGCAGGAGTGGGAGGTCACTGCATACCCGTAGACCCCTATTACTTGATAGGACAGGCAGCCAAGTCCGGGTTCAGACACGAGTTCCTGCGCCTGGCCAGGGAAATCAACGAGTCCATGCCCGACTATGTTGTGGAGCGACTGGAGCAAGGGCTGAACGAACTGGGAAAACCAGTCAAGGGAACGAACATAGGAATACTCGGTCTGGCTTACAAGGGGGGCATAGATGATACCAGGAACTCACCGGCCTTCCGTATAATCGAGTCGGTGAAGGAGAAGGGCGGCCATGTGAGCATATACGACCCGCATGTGGGCAGGGGAAAGGAGAAAGAAGTGATGAAGTGTGAAGCCCTGGTTCTGGTCACCGGGCATCCGGAGTTCAAGGAACTGGATTTCTCTGGAAGTAACGTAAAACTGGTGGTGGACGGGAGAAACTTCCTGGACAAGGAGAAGGTAAAGAGAGAGGGAATACTTTACAAGGGAATCGGCTCTGATTGAAGTTTTTTAAGTCCATCCGTCAATTCTAATCATGAAAGTGTGTATAATCGACGCCCGCCACAAGGCTTCGGAAGGCAAATCCTGGATAGAACTGATGGGAAAGACCAAGCAGGGGAAGAACGTTTTGATTAAAGACTACGCGAAGCCTTACTTCTATGTGGAGGACAACAAAAAGGTCAGGAAGAAACTGGAGGACCTTGGAGTAGAGTACAAAAAGGTGAACATGAAAAGAGGGCTGGAGAAGGAGAAAGTCCTCAAAATCACGATGGACAAGTCCTCTGATATCAACAAGGTCTCCGAAGAACTCCATGGATTCAAGAGGAACGACTTGGACATCTCCTTCTACAAACACTACCTGATGGACAAGGGTATCTATCCCATGAACTGGGTGAAGGTGGATGGGGAGAATCTGAAGAAGGAAAGAGGGTTTGACTACGTGCTCCGGGCAGACAAAATCAAGCCGCTGGACTCCGGGGTTCCGGAGTTTCGTACATTGGCTTTTGACATAGAAGTCTACGACAAGGAGGACAACAAGGAGATAATCATGATATCACTGGCCGGCAAGGGTTGCAGGAAGGTAATCACCACTTGCAGTGTGAAGATGAAGCAGACAGTCAATGTAAAGTCGGAGAAGGAACTGTTGGAGAGATTTTTGGAAGAAGTGGAAAAGTACGACCCCGACTTCATAGTCGGGTACAACACCGACGGGTTTGACTTTCCCGCGCTCAGGGAGAAGAGCGAGGAACATGGAATAGACCTGATATTGGGACGGGGGTCGGAGAAGATGAAGTTCGTGAGAAAGTCGAGGACATCAGCAGCCAAACTTTCCGGACGGGTACACCTGGACCTGTACCAGTTCGTGTCAAGGATACTTGCTCCCCAGATGAAATCAGAAGTACTCTCCCTGGGGGCGGTGTGTAAGGAACTGATAGGGGAGGGAAAAGACCAGGTCTCACTTCTTGATATACGAAAATCATGGTCAGAAAAGAAGGATTTGAAGAAGATAGCCAAGTACAACCTCAAGGACTCGGTGATTACTTTGAAACTGGCCAGACACCTGATGCCTCAGATGTTTGAGTTGTCCCGTGTGGTGGGAATTCTGCCCTTCAACACCTGCCGCTCCTCTTACTCGCAGCTAGTTGAAAAATACTTCATCAGAAAAGCCGTAGAAGACGGGATACTCATACCCAGAAGGCCCAAATACGATGAAATCCAGAAACGTCGGGGAAGAAAAAGGTTCACAGGAGGATTCGTCAGGGAACCCATACCGGGCATCCACCAAAAGGTCTCGGTCATAGACTACCGCAGCATGTATCCGTCTCTCATCGTATCCTACAACATAGACCCGTCCACTCTCAGATGCGACTGCTGCAAGAAAAAGAAGAATAGAATCCCCGGAAAGGACTACTGGTTCTGCAGGAAGAAAAAGGGGTTCATACCCAGCAAGTTGAAGGCGTTGCTGGAGAGACGGTGGAATGTAAAGAAAAAGTTGAAGAAGAGGAGAACCGAAGAGCTGAAGAACAGGGACTCGTCTCTGAAGACCATAGCCAACGCGACATACGGTTCTTTCGCGTTCGCGGGGGCGCGGTGGTACTGTTACGAGTGCGCAGAGGCTTCGGCCGCACTGGGAAGGATGTGGATAAAGAAAATAATGGACAAGGCGGAGAAGCAGGGGCTGGAAGTACTGTACGGTGATACGGACTCACTGATGGTCAAAGGAAAGGGAGTGGACAAGTTCATGAAAGAGGTGAACGACATGCTACCGGGAATCATGGAAGTGGATTTGCAAGGCGTCTATCCCAGGGGACTGTTCGTGTCTACCAAGACTGGGAAGGGAGCGAAGAAGAAGTATGCCCTCTTGGACAAGGAAGGTAAATTGACTATAAGGGGATTTGAGAAGGTGAGGAAGGACTGGTGTTCACTTGCAAAAGACACCCAGGAACAGGTCCTAAAAACAGTACTGGAAGAGAACAATCCCAGCAAGGCGTTGAAACACGTGAGGAAAATCGTGTCAAAACTGAAGAAAGGAAAAGTGGACCTAGAAAAACTAGCCATTTACACACGCATAACCAAGCCCCTGAGAAAATACAAAGTTTCCTCTCCTCACGTGAGTGCAGCCAAGAAACTGAAAAAGAAAGGCTTTGAAATATCACCAGGACTGTCCATACTTTACGTGATAGGCAAAGGAGAGGGTTCCATTTCTGACAGAGCAGAACCGTTCGACTATGCGAAGAACTACGACCCAGAATATTACATAAACAACCAGGTCATACCCGCTGCCTTGAGAGTCCTGCAAGTGTTCGACGTAGATGAAAAAGACATATTTAAAAGCAAGACCCTAAAGGAATTCACCAAGTGATCGGACGGAGAAAGGGAATTTCTTTAAAAGGAGAGAGTCTTAAAGAGTTTGTTGAGAGATAATATCTAAATCAAATTCGCAAGTTTTTTAATGTCCCTGTTTTGCAACATGCGTGTAGATTTGCGTGGTTTTCAAGTCTTTGTGCCCCAGTAACTGTTGAATATATCTGATATACGCTCCTGCCTCTAGCCTGCTACACAGAAATATTACAAAACAAAAAAGAAGACTTTGTGAACAACCACTTCCTGAAAGGGGTGGAATTCAACGATTTAAATCTTTATGGTTAATGAGAACATAATATGCGATATATATTTTTAATAAGCTGGAATGGTATGGATGTATAGTATGGAAAGCAAATCTTTTTTGAGGAGAGTAATACTTGCAATCTCACTCGTAATGGGATTTGTTTTTCTTGTTTCTTTGACTGTTTTTTATATAAAAGAAAATTACGGGGTAGCAGAGTCCTGCACATGCGACATACCGATTTACCTGATAATAATCATATTATCATCCCTGGGAGTTTTTGTGGGGACGTTTACTTACTATCTTTTGACTCGGGCATTCATCAAGGATAAAAAAACCCTGAAATCGGACATTCTCAAAACTCTGGACTTTCTTAATAACGACGAGAAGAAAATCATGGAGGCCATCATTCACAATTCAGGAAAGATTCCCCAGAACAGAATAGTCGAACTCACGAAAATCGGCAGGGTCAAGGTTTCCAGGAAACTTTCTGCCTTAGAAAGAAAAGGCATACTAACAAAAGAAAAGCACGGAATGACTAATATGATAATACTCAGTGATTATATGAAGAATATTTTCTTGAATGATAGCGAAAACGAGTATTTCATTTTTTGAAACATACCTATATATGTTGTTACATCCTAAAGATTATCATGAAAAATAGAATTGCTGCATTTGCATTATTGTCCGCGGTGCTGTTGCTACCAATTATATCGGTACCGACCGCTCATGCGAGCAGTGAGAAGGTTGTTCTTTACTTCTTCTGGGGAGAAGGCTGTCCGCATTGCGCACATGAAAAGCCGTTCCTGGAGCAGTTGGAGCAGAAGTATACTGAGCTTGAAGTGAAGTCCTTTGAAACATGGGGCAACCAGGAAAACGCAAAGCTTTTCTCTGATATGGCGAAAGCCTACGGCACAAGTGCAATGGGCGTGCCGACAACATTCATAGGAAACTTTGAGCCGATTGTTGGATACGGCAGTGACGAGACCACAGGAAAACAGATTGAAGACAAAGTGATATACTGCATTGAGAACGGATGTATAGACCCCGGTGAAAAACTGGAGAATCCTTCTGCAGGAGATGTCTCAGAATCTCCCGATACCGCATCTCCGAATGAGGTGTGCGTCCATGTGTTCCTGCACGGGGAATGCCCCCAGTGTGAAAGCACAGTTCCTTATCTTGATTCTTTGACCGAAAAGTATGATGTAAATATAACAAGGCACGATGTTTCAATCCCTGAAGAAAAGGAACTTTATGATAAATTCAAGGAAACATATGGCTTCACAGACGGAGGTTATCCAATAGTCTTTATTGGAGAAAGATTCATAGCAGGCGAAACAGCCATAAGGGATAACCTTGAGCAGGAAATAATCACTTGCACCAGTGAGGGATGTGTTTGTCCTGCGGGAAGAATCCAGGGACTAACGCCATACCCTCCAAGACCGGGCGACATTACCCCGGAGGAGGGGACCATAACCGACCTCCCTGTTTTTGGTAAAATAGACACATCAAACATGTCTCTCCCGCTTTTCACTGTCATCCTTGGAGGTCTTGACGCCTTCAACCCATGCGCTTTTTTCGTGCTTTTTTTCCTTCTTAGCATGATGATTTATACGAAGTCGAGAAGAAGGATGTTGCTGGTGGGCGGGACATTCGTGTTCTTCTCCGGTCTGGTTTATTTCCTGTTCATGTCAGCGTGGCTGAACTTATTCCTTCTGGTAGGCACGCTTAAAATCGTAACCACCGTCGCAGGCATCGTGGCTCTGGTTGTGGCCGTGATCAACATCAAGGATTTCTTCTTTTTCGAGAAAGGCGTATCTTTGGTCATCCCGGAAAGCAAGAAGCCAAAGCTTTTTGAGAGGATGAGGAATCTTCTCAAGGCAAACTCAATGTCTTCAATGTTGTTCGGAACTGTTGTGCTCGCCTTGGCTGCCAACAGCTATGAGTTGCTTTGCACGGCAGGCTTCCCTATGGTTTTCACCAGGGTACTGACCCTTCACAACCTTTCAACAATGGAATACTATCTTTATCTCGCCTTCTACAATATTGTCTATGTTATCCCGCTGGCTTTCATAGTCTTAATATTTACCATAACGCTTGGGGCCAAAAAAATGACAAAATTGCAGGGACGAACCTTAAAGCTCATATCAGGATTGATGATGCTCGGTTTGGGGTCGGTTTTACTGATAAACCCGGCACTTCTAAACAACATCGCCGTGGCTTTCGGGTTGTTGGCAACTGCTTTGGCTGCCGCAGGAATAATAATTCTTGTTACCAGAAAGTTCAATAAAAGCAAAAAACGTGAGGTGAGCGAAAATGAAAAATAATGACTACAACCTGCCGGATGACCTGCTTTACAACAAAGATTATTCATGGGTAAAGGTGGAAAAGGACACTGTAACTGTTGGAATTATAGAACCCGCTGCCAAGAAGGTAAAAGAGTTCGTGTTTGTCAAGCTTCCGGAAAAAGGCAAAACCCTAAAGCAGGGGGATAATTATGTCTCTCTGGAGGCTGTGAAGTGGAGCGGTCATCTATCAAGCCCAGTCTCAGGAGAGATTGTCAAAGTGAACGAAGGCCTGTTTGACAAGCCCTCAAAAATTAACAAAGACCCTTATGGGAGCTGGATAATGAAAGTGAAGCTCAGCAAACCCGAAGAGACCAAGGAGCTAATGAAAGCTGATGAGGCTGCCAAGTGGTTCGAAGAAAATAAGAGGTGATTATGTATATGAACAATAAAATGGCAATCAGCACGGCAATCTTGTTAGTTTCCATGGTGTTTGTTTCAGGTTGCGTGACCCAAACGAGCGATAACTCTGACGTAACAGGAGAAATTATAAAAGACTTAGATGACAATCCTGAAAAAGTTACAGTTTACTTCTTCTGGGGAGAAGGCTGTCCGCATTGCGCACATGAAAAGCCGTTCCTGGAGCAGTTGGAGCAGAAGTATACTGAGCTTGAAGTGAAGTCCTTTGAAACATGGGGCAACCAGGAAAACGCAAAGCTTTTCTCTGATATGGCGAAAGCCTACGGCACAAGTGCAATGGGCGTGCCGACAACATTCATAGGAAACTTTGAGCCGATTGTTGGATACGGCAGTGACGAGACCACAGGAAAACAGATTGAAGACAAAGTGATATACTGCATTGAGCATGGGTGCAAAAACCCCGGTGAAAAACTAAAGGAGATGAACGAATGAAGGCGATATTTGTCTGTTTTGGTTGTCTGTCAAACACAGGAAGACTGACTGGGATTTCTGCCCTAAAAGCAATAGAAAAAGCTGGTGTTGACAAAACAAATATATTCTGTTTGGGGGCTCTGGCTACCAAGAGCAAGCCGATATTAGAGAAAACAGGCGTGGCAGAAAAGATAATAGTTGTAGATGGCTGCCCATTGAAGTGCGCGAAGAAAATTGTCGAGAGTGCTGGTTTTAAGATCGATACTTATTTGAACTTAGTCGAAGACATGAAGTTTCAGAAAGGAAAGCCGTTAGATTACAGCAAAGAGGATGTTGAAAAGGTGGTAAATGAGATTTTAAAGGCTTTGGAAGGAGGCATTGAAAATGGCTGAAGTCCCTGATGCTACAATTGATGTGAGAGGTGAAATATGTCCTTATCCAGATATAAAAACAAGGAAAAAATTGAAAGAGCTGAAGTCCGGGGAAATCCTCGAAGTCCTCACCGACTATCCTTTGTCGCTGGAGAGGATTCCAAGAAATGCTGAAAAGGAAGGTCATAAAGTCTTGAAGATAGAAAAAATCAAGGGAGTGGACCATAGAATCTTAATCAAAGTGAAGTAAATGATTGGAATGTTTGGAATATTTACTGGATTGGTAGTAGGTCTGTTATTTGGATTTGTTTTGCAGAGAGGACGGTTCTGTATGAACTCTGCATTTAGAGATCCATTGGTCTTTAAGGATTTCACGTTATTGAATGCTGTTGGTTTGGCTCTGGTCGTTGAAATCATAGGCTTCCATTTGCTTTCCACCTTTGGCATGATTTCCCTTGCCCCGAAGACGTTTTATCTGGTAGGCAATATAATTGGAGGTTTCGTATTTGGCATTGGAATGGTTATCGCAGGCGGTTGCGCAAGCGGAACATCTTATAGAGTTGGAGAAGGAATGATCAGTTCGATGATTGCATTATTGGCCTTTGCATTGACAGCTTATTTTACAAAAGATGGCTTTTTATCAGGCATGACTGCTACAATCCAAGAAACCGATCTTGGAAGAATAACATTGTCATCAGCTTCAGGATTGCCTGCATGGATTTTTGTTGTTATATTCTCTCTAGCAGGTTTTTATTTTTTATTTAGGCAAAAAGAACAAAAATACAAAAAGAAAAAACCATTGTTCGAAGAAATATTCAAGTCGGGCTGGACTTGGAAAAGCACAGGCTTTGCAATTGGAATTATAGGGATATTGGCTTTTATTTTCTCACCGCTTTCAGGGAGAAATTATCCCTTGGGAATCACACTGGGTTTTGAGACAATTGTAAAATCAATCATCACAGGTCAAAACTTTCTTACATGGGAATCATTTG
Organism: uncultured archaeon; assembly: GCA_964644245.1. Taxonomy (GTDB): domain Archaea; phylum Aenigmatarchaeota; class Aenigmatarchaeia; order CAZXUR01; family CAZXUR01; genus CAZXUR01. The sequence continues at coordinate 10,484 of CAZXUR010000008.1, read as the reverse complement.
AAGTTATAGGACTAATTATCGGGGCATTAATTGGGGCATTAATTGCTAACGAATTCAAGATAAGAATTCCTCCTTTGAAGATGACAATACAGGCTTTTTTTGGCGGGGTACTTCTCGGATTGGGTGCAATAATTGCTGATGGCTGCAACATAGGCCACATATTAAGCGGGGTCCCTCAATTAGCGATAAGCAGCATTGTTGCAGGGACCTTCATAATCCTGGGAGCATGGACAGCTGCATATTTTATGTTTATGAGGGGTGAGTCAAAATGAAACTTGGAATAATGTTAATGAGACCTCCTTATACATATCAGGATATAGATACGGCTTATCGTTTAGCAAAAGCTGCTATAAATAAAAAACATGAAGTTAAAATCTTTCTTTATGTCGATAGCGTCATAGTAGCCAACAAAGAAATAAATCCCGGAAGCGAGAGGAACCTTTCAAAAAAACTTGATGAATTGACAAAACTTGGTGTTGAAGTGAAGATTTGTGGTGTCTGCTTACAATTCAGGGGAATAAAAAGAGCTCAGCTTATAGAGAAAGGAGAACTTGAAGGGCTTCCGGGATTAGCTGATATGATAAAAGAATGCAATAAATTTGTGAGCATATGAGGTTTGAAAATGAAAAAAGTATTATTAATTGTTAACAACGCACCTTTCGGGAGCATATTTGCAGCAGAGGCATTGAGAGCAGGAATAGCTTTGGGTGGAATGGATTTGAAAGCCAGATTAGTATTTAAGGGGGATGGTGTATTTTGCTTAATCAAGAAGCAGAAATCGGATATTTTTGAGATGACGGATATGAGTGAGGGATTCAAGAATGCTGATGAGTTTGGCCTGAAATTATTTGTGCGCAAAAAATCACTCTCTGAAAGAGGAATTAAGCAGAATGATATTATATCAGTTAAATCTGCATCGGATAATGAAATAGGGAGGTTTATTGAAGAAGCAGATACAATCATCAATTTTTGAGGTGGAAAATGGTTTTATTTATAATTAAAAACTCGGTATGGAAAGAAAACGTCAATTTTTTGAATTATGCAAAAAAAGGAGATATTGTTCTATTGATTCAAGACGGTGTTCTTATCCTAAATATTGGCAAATCTGATTTTTCTACAAAAATCAAAGAGAAAAACATTGAACTTATGGCCTTAAAAGATGATTTGAAACTTAGGGGGATAAAAAACAATGCTAAGGCCAAGCTGATTGATTATAATGGTCTTGTAGAATTGATAGAAAAAAATAAGGTGTTTTCTTGAAAATGAAACATAGCGAGCTACCAGAATGGATAAAAATTATGGATTTCAACAAAAGAAATTATCTTAACACATTAAAGGTAATACGAAGTCGTAACCTGAACACAGTATGCATTGAAGCGAATTGTCCAAATAGATATGAATGTTTTTCAAGAAACACAGCAACTTTTATGATTCTAGGAGTTGTCTGCACAAGAAACTGTCTTTATTGTAATATAAAAAAGGGAATTCCAAATAAAGTTGATAAGCAGGAGCCAGAAAGGATTGCAAAAGCAGTCAAGAAATTGAATTTGGATTATGCTGTGATTACATGCGTCACAAGAGACGACTTGGAGGATGGGGGCGCAGCGCAGTTTGTGGAAACTGTCGGGGAAATCAGAAAGGCAAGCCCCAAGTGCAGGATTGAACTTTTGATATCTGACCTGGGCGGGAATTGGGATGCGCTTGAAGAAATTGCTGAATCGAAGCCGGATGTGATTAACCACAACATTGAAATTGTTAAGAATATATTTCCAGAAATGCGCCCCAAAGGCAGCTATTCCCGCTCAATTGAACTGCTCAGGAAAGCAAAGGAACTGAACCCAAAAATAAAGACAAAATCCGGTCTGATTGTCGGCCTTGGCGAAACAACGGAACAAATAATCCGGACAATGAAAGACCTGAGAGAAGCAGGCTGCGATATCCTGACAGTGGGCCAGTACTTGCAGCCAAGCCCGAAACATGCAGAAGTCAAGAAATACTACAAGCCCGAAGAATTTGAGGAGCTAAAGAATATTGGCTTGTCTTTGGGTTTTGGCAAAATGGTTTCAGGACCGCTGGTCAGAAGCTCGTACAATGCACGGAGTGCCATGTTGTTTGCCCGGGGGGATGCAGTCAGCCACCCGCCCAAAACATATCTTGAAAAGCTCCCAAAGGGGAAAGATGCCAAGATTCAATGCGGGGCGGTGCCCGTAAAAGATGAGCGTGAAAATATATGAAACCTTTTGTAATACTCCTTTGGTCTGTAGCATGCATACTTATACTGGGATTGTTTTCGTTCGACATTCTCAGCCCAGGTGACGGCACGGTTAGGGACGGCATCACTTCAGAAGAGAAAACCTTAACGGTAGGATACTGCCCTACAATGTCTTTCTTTGCAGAACGAATCGCAGACAGGAATGACAACGTGAAAGCCACAATGTACACAGAAACAGCAGACACTCTTCAAAAGATCCACAGTGGTGTCATTGACATCGCTCTCGTGGGGAGGATAGCAAAGGCGGATGAGGCAGGGGATGCCCATGAGATGAGGATTTCCAACGGCTACACTCTTATAGGTTCGTCCAAGCGCTTCATTCATGAGGAAGAACTCGGGGATATGGAGATACATACTGCCCTTCCCAAAAATGAAATAGAATCTTTTGTTCCCGAAGCAAAAAACATTGTTTATCATTCATCGCTCCAGGAAGCCATTGCTTCCGGTATGAACAACGCGGTGCTGATAAACTGGGACGATTATGATGGGACTTATGAGCTTGTCATCCCACATAACGATAACAGAAAGGTTATGAAGTTCAGAATACCTGTAATGTATTCGGTGACATATGATGAAGAGCAGATGAGGAGGCTGCTGTGAGATGGTTTCGAAAATGATGGCATTGGTGCCGGAAGTGCCGGTTATTATGCTCATATCTGGCTGCGTACACTATGAGAATCAAAGTGTTCAGTATCATGCGTCCGGCATGAGCATAAAAAGTTTCACAACGGACAAGGAGACGTACGGTTCAGAGGAAGATATGAAGATAACAATAATCATACACAGCGATGCGGAAATAAAGAACCTGACTGCTAGGGTGTCAGGCATCAAGCCTTACCGAACCGCATTCATAGATAATTCCAAAACAGTTGACGTTGTGTCCGGCGATAATGAGATAATATTCAGCGAGAAAACGCCATACTGTACATCGGGGTGTGGCGGGGTTTACCCCGGCCCCTACAATCTTAACGCCGAAATATTCATAAATGGCGAGATGGCTGCGAATTCCACAACAACCATAAACCTTGTTGGTGATTGAGATGAGGCATAAGATGTTGAAACTCTGCACAACATGCAAAAAAGAATATTCACGCATATTACAGATGCTGACAGCCGTATTATTTTACAAGTTATTTGCGAGGTACAGAAAATGAAAACGTGGAGACTGATTAAAACAATTGAAGCAAACGGCGCCATGCAAATGGCCACAGACGAAGCCATACTGATGCATAGGATCAAGAATAAAGTGCCTAATACATTAAGATTTTTTACATGGAAACCATCATGCCTTACAATAGGATATTTCCAGAATCTTAAAAAAGAGGTTGACATTGAGAAAGCAAAAGAATCCGGGGTTGGTATAGTAAGAAGATACACCGGAGGCGGAGCGGTCTTTCATGACAAGGAATTAACTTATTCTTTAGCAATCTCTGAAAAAGACGTTCCGCAAGACGTAATCGAATCTTACAAAACAATATGCGGTGCGATAATAAAAGGTTTGGATATGGTCGGTGTTCACTCAGAATTCAAGCCAATAAATGATATTGTTGTTAATAACAAGAAAATATCGGGCAATGCACAGACAAGAAAGGAGGGAATTGTTTTGCAACATGGAACGATTCTTATTGATGTAGATGTGAAAAAAATGTTCTCTCTCCTAAAAGTTCCTGATGAGAAAATAAAGGACAAAATGATAAAGACAGCTGAAGAAAGGCTCACTTCCTTAGCAAAAGAACTGGACAGAAATGTAACTGTTTCTGAATTAAGGAGAGCTATGATACAAGGTTTTGAAAATGTTTTCCAGGTTAAGTTTGAAGAAAGTGAATTAACTGTTGAAGAGCTGCGGTTGGCTGAAAAATTGTGTAAAGAAAAATATTCTACAAAAAGGTGGCGAGAGTTAAGATGAAACAGGATATTGATTATAAAGTTCCAAATGGAAAAATGGTCAGGCTGGAAGTTGAAATAGATAATGATATTATCAAGTCCATAAAAATAGCAGGGGATTTTTTTGTGCACCCGGAAACAGCCATCACACAGATAGAAAACTTGCTTACAGGAAAAAGTATAGATGATGTAAATAATATTGTGAACAGGTTCATTGATGAAAATCACATTAAACTGATTGGTTTTAATGCCTCAGATTTGACTAAAGCTTTAAGAATGATCAAAAAATACGAAGATAAACATTAAACTAAGCATATTTGCAATAATTGATTGGGCTATACAGACGGTCTTGAACTGATTATCCCTGTTGATTGTGTGGGACTAAGATTGAGAATTTTAGGATTCCTGTTATCTATTCTTAAGGCAAAATATTATACAAAGTCTGGGTGTTTTAAGAAGGTGACCAACATCTTGATAAAACCAAAAGTTTTAAATATTGATAGGTATCAATATGTAGATGGGAAATATAATGAAGGAAAAAGAAGCAATAAAAATGTTGAAAGCACTTTCAGATGAAACACGATTAAGAATAGTCGAATTTCTTTTAGATGGAGAGAAATGCGTCTGCGAGATATTCCCGTACGTCAAGAGGACCCAATCCACTGTTTCCATACATCTGGGAAAGCTTGAGGATTGGGGCATACTGGAGAGGAGGAAGGAGGGCAAGAAAGTGTTCTACAGCCTCAAGGACATGAGGGTCTGCGACATATTCAAGGCTCTCGG
>CAZXUR010000008.1:0-5445 GCA_964644245.1 uncultured archaeon | reverse complement strand
CATTTTCACGGAAACCACCAGTGCCAGGCATGCATCGACGTGGGTAGGTGCGCCGAGGACGCTGTAAACCAATATTTTCAGGACGAACAGGAATCTGGCCTGGTCGTCTTCGGCCACGTGAACGGGCAGCTGCCAGAGAACGCGGAACTCGTCAAAAAGTACGGCGCGACCGGCTCTTCCCTCTGGATAGGCATCTATGGTAAGGACGGCGGCTTCTTCAAGGAGCAGAATATCAACGTATGGTACAAGACGGGTGACATGGAGAAGTGCAGGGAATACCTCAAGGAAGTGATTGAGGAGAAACTTAAGGGGGAGTGACATGGACATAATGGCATTTATGGAGGCAATGGGGACGAGCGGAATAGCACCGCTGGCGGCGTTTTTCATAGGCCTTATGATGGCAATGAGCCCCTGCCCCATGGCTACCAACATAACGGCAATAGCCGCCGTCTCAAGGAAAGCGGGAGAGAACAGGAAGACCCTGGCCTTCGGGTTTGCCTATACGCTGGGAAGGATGCTTACATATGTTACCATAACTGCAGCCATAGTATGGATAGGGATAAGCACGCAGTCCATCTCGTTCGTTCTGCAAAGCGGTGGGGAGATACTGCTCGGTCCCTTTTTGATATTCATGGGGGTTCTGCTCAGTGGGAAAATAAGGTTCCCTTCTTTCAACAGCAGTGGTATTGGTAGACTAAAGGAGTCCCTGGCAGATAAGGGCTCCCTGGGGTCATTTGCTCTCGGGGCGCTATTCGCCCTTGCTTTCTGCCCCTTCAGTGCAGTGCTGTTCTTCGGAATGCTCATCCCGCTGGCCGTCCTTGAAGCAGACGCTCTGGTATTGCCTTCGATATTCGCCTTCGCAACAGGCGTCCCTGTAATAATATTTTCCCTGATACTCAGCTTTGGTATCTCAAGGCTAGGCTCAGCCATGGACAAAGTCAATGAGATAGACAAGTGGATGAGGAGGATTGTTTCGGCAGTGTTCATAATCATAGGGATTTACTGCATAGGTGTATTGTTCATATGAGGCGATATAATGGAAGATAAATTTTCAAAGTGGCACGGAATTAAAAGGGATAAAATCGATTGGCATCCAGAAATAGACAAGAAAAAATGTATTGGTTGTGGTTTATGTGTTACAACCTGCGGAAGAGGGGTATATAAATTTGATTATGGAAAAAATAAGCCTAAGGTAGTCAACCCAAACAATTGTTTGGTGGGGTGTCAGACTTGTTCAAACCTTTGTCCGGCAAAAGCAATAAAATTTGCAGAAGAAGATAAAACACGAGAGAAAGCTCAAGATATAGTTAAGAAAAATCAAATTCTCCCGAAAATAAAAAGGGAGTTAGAGATGAAAAAATCTGAATTAGAAATAAAAGATGGAGGTAACTGAGATGAAAATAACAATAATCGGCTCTGGATGCCCGACCTGTGAGGCTCTATACAGCAAGGTGAAGAAACTGAAGGAAGACGGGAAGATAAAGGCAGAGATAGAATACATCAAGGACGTCGGCGAGCTCGTGAAAAGGGGCATAATGGGAAGCCCCGCTTTGCTGATTGACGGGAAAGCGGTCCATGTGGGCATGCCGAGCGACGAAGAGTTGTTGAAGCTGATAAAGGAAAATAGGAAGTGAGGGAATGAAGGACAGGAACGCATTCATCATAATAGCAGCAGTGTTTCTGGCATTCTATTTCATGCCAGTCGGAAGCGAAATAATCAACGATGCCATAATAAGCGGCTTCCAACTCCTCCATGAATACGCGCAGCAGCACGTGCTCACATGCCTTGTCCCAGCGTTCTTCATAGCTGGCGCAATAAGCGTTTTCGTCAAGAAAGAAGCAGTACTGAAATATCTCGGAAGGGATGCGAAGAGGTACGTATCATATTCCATAGCCTCGGTCTCTGGGGCAGTCCTTGCCGTCTGTTCCTGCACCATACTTCCTCTATTTGCGGGAATCAGGCACAGGGGAGCGGGACTCGGCCCGTCCATAACCTTCCTGTTCTCTGGGCCAGCGATAAACATCGCCGCCATATTCCTGACTTTCAGCGTGCTCGGGTTTGAGATCGGGCTGGCGAGGGTTTTCTTCGCTGTCCTACTTTCAATAATAATGGGCATAACCATGGCGGCCATATTCAGGGAGAGACAGGGAAAGGGAGAGCTGTTTGTCCAGAAGAGCAAAGAAACGGACGTCCATAGGAAGACACTCCTTCTGTTCTTCGCTTCCATGGTAATGGTGCTGGTCGTGAATGGTCTCCAGATTGACGCAATATTAAGATATGGGATTATGGGACTCTTAGCCCTCGTGACCGCCACCATCGCCCTAGTGGGATTCCAAAGGGAAACCTCGAAGGAATGGCTGAAGGAGACGTGGACATTCTCAAAGCTTCTCATACCATATCTGTTCATAGGAGTGTTCATTGCAGGCTTCATAATGCCCCTTCTTCCGCAGGAAGTCATAGGAGGAGTGGTTGGGAGCAATACTGTCTTTGGCAATATCATAGCCTCGGTCTTCGGGGCGTTCATGTACTTCTCAACCCTGACGGAGATACCGATACTTCAGGCATTACTTGCTAAAGGCATGCATTCAGGACCAGCTCTTGCTTTATTATTGGCGGGTCCCAGTTTAAGTCTACCAAATATGCTAGTCATAAGAAGAGTTTTAGGAACTAAGAAAACCGCTGTTTATGTTACCTTTGTAATAATCTATTCAACAATTGCTGGCTTGATTTTTGGTTCACTATAAACTCCCGCCCACGCTTCTCACTAAATTCCGACGTTATATGTAATCTTCAAAAATTGAAATCTTTTCTTATTTTTGTGAGAAGTTGCCTAACCAAAAAGTTTATATATGTAACAATGTTATATAGTGTTGATGTGTGACAAAAAATGTAATTGCGGGTATCCTGAAAAGAGATGGTTGCAATTCCTGGTGCTCAGGGTTGTGTGCGAAAAACCGACTTATGGGTATGACTTGATTAAGTCAATTGAAGAAATCAGCCAAGGAAGACACAAGGTCAAATCTGGCACTATGTACACAACGTTAAGAAGAATGGAACGGGATGAACTGCTAACATCAGATTGGAAAAAAAGTGAATCGGGTCCTGATAGCAGAATTTATCAAATAACCAAAAAAGGTAAGAGATATCTTAAGAATTGGCTTGAAATGGCCATTGAAAGAAAAAAGATGATGGACAATATGGCTGAATTTTATAAGAAACAATTTGGAGGTAAAAAATGAAAACAAATCACCTGTTAGAAAGGGCATGTATCTTGACATTTATAGTGACGACATTAACTTCAATTCCCTTACTTTTTAATTATGTTAATAGAACCGCTCCTAAATTCCAGCTAATTGTGGATTTACATGTCTGGTTTGGCATGGCATTCATAATTTTTGTGTCAATTAGAATTATAAAGAACAGAAAATTTGTAAAATCCATGCTCAAAGGAGGCAATTGAAATGTATATAAAGAATTTAATTTCTAGGAGAAAGTTTTCATCAGAAAGAGCAGTCAAAGAAGATATTCTCAAATCAGAGAATTTTAATATTGTTATTGTTGGGTTAGAAAAGAACCAGGAAATAAAACCTCATCCTGAGCCTTATGCTGTATTCTTTTTTGTAATGGAGGGTAAAGGAATATTTACTAACGGAGATAGAGAAACAGAATTGAACAAAGGGGATTCTATTTTCATGAGTTCAGATGAAATTAGGGGGATCAAGTGTATTGAGACATTGACAATTTTGGGGGTTCAGGATGGTCACTAAGAAGAGTAAAATCATCAGGGCAGAAGCATTAGTAAAAAAATTCAACTCTTTTACAGCTGTAGATAATATAAGCTTTGAAGTTGAAAGGGGGGAAATATTTGGTTTGCTTGGTCCTAATGGTGCAGGCAAAACCACCACAATCAGAATGCTTACTGGAATATTCAAACCCACAAAGGGCAGAATTTATGTAAACTATTACGATATGAAAAAAGAGCCTCTGAAAGCAAAGCAACTTATGGGAATCGTCCCTGAAATGGCGAATGCTTATGTTGATCTCTCCGCTTACAAGAATATGGTATTGATAGGGGAATTGTACGGCATTGAAAAACAAAAAATACAGGAGAAAGCGGAAAATTTACTGAAGTTGTTTGGATTGTATGAAAGGATGCACGAGAAAGTAAAAACATTTTCTAAAGGAATGAAGCAGCGTTTAATTATAGCTATGGGTCTGATTAATGACCCGGAATTATTGTTTTTGGACGAACCCACTTCTGGTCTTGACGTGGAAAGTGTTAGGTTGATAAGAGGGCTTATCAGAAAATTTAATGATGAAGGAACGACCATTATTTTGACAACTCATAACATAGAGGAAGCGGATAATCTATGCGATAAAGTTGCCATTATGAATTACGGGAAAATTGTGGCCATAGACCGGCCCGCAAGATTAAAGCACATAATCCAGAGCACTTCATCCATTGAGGTTGCCTTTGAGAAAAAGGTGAATATGAAAAAACTCAAGTTTAAAGAAGTCGGTCCGATAAAAAAGACAGGTGATAAAATAAGGATTTACACCCAAACCCCTGAAGAAATTTTACCCCTCTTGTTTAAATATTCTCAATCTTCAAAAAATAAAATTTTATCTATTAACACTTTAGGTCCGAATCTCGAGGACATATTTGTAAAGTTAACTGGTGAGAAAAAATGAACACTGTAGAGTTTGTGGAGCAGATAAAGAGGTCCTTGGCTATCGTCAAAAAGGACTTGTCTATATACTATATCAAAGGGCCTGTGGTAATTTTTGGCCTGCTTTTACCAGCATTTTTATTTCTTTCTTTTGCTTTGGGTAAAGAATTGACAATGGAGTTCTTATTTCCAGGTTTGCTGGCCATGGCTCTTTTTTTCACATCAACTTCTATTGGTCCGGCGATAGCACCAACGGAAACAAGTACAAAAACCTTTGAAAGGATTGTTTCGGCCCCGATATCTTTATGGGCAATCATTTTGGGGGATATATTGGCATCCTTTTTATTTGGACTCTTTATAACAGCTTTTGTCTTTTTGTTGGGTGTTGCGTTGTTGGGAGCAGGGTTCATAACCTTAAGTCTGGTTATAGGTACAATATTGGCCTCTTTTTGTTTTTCTGCATTTGGGCTGGTCCTGTCCGCGCCACCCACCGATAAGCCTTCCAGCATAATGATGCTGTCTTCTTTAATAAAATTTCCTTTGATTTTTATAAGTGGAGTGTTTATTCCTCTTGGTCAAATGCCTGGTGCAAGCAGATTTATATCATTCGTTTCTCCTTTAACCTTTTATACAGATATAGCCAGACATTCAATCGAGGGTAGCAGTTATTTCCCGCCTGTTCTGGACTTGTTGGTGCTTTCAGGCTTCACTGCTTTGTTTTTTGTTGTAGCTATACTCTGGCACGGAAAGAGTTTGGCCAAAAGGTTTTAGGTA
>CAZXUR010000007.1:0-43034 GCA_964644245.1 uncultured archaeon | reverse complement strand
CGTCCTGCCACTTGAGGCGGTGTTCAATCTGACGTCCTCTCAAAGTGGAGTTGGTCGAGTTGTCTGAATAAGTCGGATTGTTATACGCATAAGCAACATCGTCTCCGAACTTGAACTCAAGTGTGTGTTTTCCTGCGACGAGAATCTCGCTCGTCTCGTAGCCCGTTTCGTTGCATGAATAGTCGGGCATGAAGACTGAATTGTTAATCCATTGGTAGTCTAAGACTCGGTCTCCACAACCGATTTCAAGGAACTTCATCTGTTCTGTCTCGTCAGTGCTCCACGTCGTTCCATTTATAGGAGTGATTGTAAGGTCGGAGATGCCTGCAGTGGTGAATTCCACAGTCCAGTTATCCCCTGCCTGTGGGTGGCTATGCACGTTTATTATGTTTATGTCTCCTCCCGCATATGCGGAGAACTCCGAGACCTGGAACTCGATGTAGTCCCCCTTGTCCTCAAACTTTATGTCAGTAGGTTGCCAGTTTTTACAAGTAAATTTCTCGAAATCGAAATCTTTGCATTTGAGAATAGTTTCCACATCTCCTTTCTTGGGAAGCCGGACAGTCGACTTTTGGAATTCCAAATACTTATTTACAAATACTGCATCGGTCGTGACTCCCTTATCTCGCGTTTGGTCGATTACCACCGCCAGTCCTTTCGGTCTTTCTTTAATCCCTTGTATCTCAACTCCGTAATCATCCTCAACAAAAAAACCAAGAATTGTTCTTGAGGAGGGCGAAAGGTCTAAATCATATTCGGAGCCTTTCTTAATCAATTTATATCTTCCTATTGACTGTCCTTTTTTGTCGACGAAGTTAATCCCGAGTCCCGTATTGTCCATTTTTGTTATTCCAATATACTCTTTGGATTTGTAACAAGAAGGATTGGTACAGTTTTCAAGCACGACCATGTTAGTTGCCAACACGCTCACAAAAAACAGCTGCAAGAGTACCAGTATAAGAGGTAACATCAGTGATGTGGCGATTTTGGCCTTCTTTGTCTTGAAAATATTCATAGTTCCACCTTCGTGAAGTTCTCCTTGAGGTAGTAGAGTTTGGCCTTCCCGACTTTCCTCAAGACCACTCTTCCTTTTGCCTCAAGCACTGCCAGATACTTAGAGGCAGTTATCCTGTGAAGTCCGGTGAGTTCGGAGACCTTGTTTATGGTAAGCCCGTACTTGTGCCTCTTCAAAACACCCAAGACCTTTTTCTCGTTATCCATCTATTTCGACCTTAATGTTTAACATTAATGTCTATTTCGGGGCATAGTATATAAAAATTTCTTATTATACTAGCCGTTAACGAAAAAAATAAAACGCTCATTTTTACTGTTATTAAGTCCCAAATTGCTTTTTTAGTCCTATTTTTTAGTTTAAAACGTTATAAATAGTCTTTATAGCTCTTAAACCGTTTTTTTCAGCCCTTAGTTCTCCCTTTATCTTTACTTTTATATAGTACCACTTCAAAATATTCATTGTGTTTAAACATTGTGTATAAACATCGTGTTTAAACTCATAACGTTGCGCGACGTTGATTGGAATGAAGTCCGGAACAGAGGAATCTGTAAATAGATGTATGTTTTGGACTGACCACTATATTCCAACCGGAGGCTCATCATGAACAAACGCCTCACATTTTCTTTGCTTTTCGTTGTTCAACTACTCCTTCTACAGGGTCTGGTCAGCGCAACACCAGACATGCAGGCCGTCAAGGTAAAGGACAGTCCTTACTTTGACGTGTCTGTGGACTTCATATCCCTGGAAGATGACGACTTGATAGTCGGATTCCACCATAATCACCAAAATCCGAAGGAAATACTGGCCCAGGTCATAGGCGATTACCAGTTATCCTCTCTCACAGCAGAGAAAGGCGAAATTGTAGAATTGCGTGTAGGGGATTGGAGCCAGAAATTCAGAATCGTTGTCGGGGGTTACAACGGGGAAACGGTCGAAATAAGGCCGGGCGTCCCGACCACATCGACCACCACTTCTACCACTACTACTTCCACGACCACTTCCCTCCCGACTATTTCAACCACTACTTCTACCACCGAAACTACAATCTCCACTACCACCACTGCTGCCCAAGACTCTACAGAGACGACTACCTCACAGACGACCACGACACAAGTCACCACCACCGAAAGTTCAGAAAGAACGACCACCACCCTGCCTACTGATGGTCAGAGAGTTATAGAAATCAAAAACAAGGACGGTCAGACCATAGGTCAGTATGAATTGGCTGAGACCGAACACGGTTACAATCTGGAATTCAGCCACACTGAAAGTTGGCTGTTCGGGCTTTTCAGCGAGGAAAAGGCCTTGGTGATAGGCTCTGTAAAAGAATTGCCAGAAAAGACCACGGTGATGATAGACGAAACGAATGACAAGGATATAAGCACTGAAATGGTTGCCGTCTCACCATCGTTGGATTTCCAAAAAGCTACCGTAAAGCTGAAAAAGAAGGGAAATGTAGAAGCTGTCTACAGATGCGATGACTTCGACCCGGAAGACTTCTCCTGCAAAAATTGGAAAAGGACAAACTTGGAGTTTGAAGACAAAGGCAACTACATAGAATTCCAGGTCTCAGAATTCTCTGCATATGCGGGAGGAGACATAAATGTGATAAACGTAAAGTCATATCCGACTGTTGGTGGTGAATGGACAGTCAAATTCACTACCGAAGGTTCTGCCGATTTGGTTATAACCCCTGTAGACGGAACCACTTGGTCTGATCTGAGCGAAGATGGGGACCTAAAATTCCTGGAAATCAAGTGTGGAGACCAGGTGTTGGATTATCAATGGAGAGGGGACTCGGTCTTCATATCGGACTATTCCTGTGGAGTTGTGAGTTTTGAGACTTCTAAGGTACTCACTTCTGGAAGCCACTTCCTTGAGTTCAGGTTTGGGGATGATGTAGAAAGAGCCCAAAATTGGGCTTCGGATTATTCCGAATGGGGCTACAGACAAAACATATCTCTCACAACTAGTGTGGAGAACCTGACTAACTATCCAGTTCTCATAGAACTGGACAGCAGCAACGTCGGTCCCAGTTTTAACTGGAACAACGACAGGGATGCAGTCCGCTTTGCTTACTACAACGAAACGTCGGACGAGGAGTCTCCCGTCTCCTACTGGATAGAAAACTGGAGTGTAACTGACCAGAAAACATCTGTATGGATAAAAATACCTTACCTGAGGAAGGATGCAAACGAAACGGTTTTCATGTATTACAACAAAACAGGAGTCACCAACGAGAGCAGCGGCGATGATGTGTTCCTTCTTTTCGACGACTTCTCAGGCACCTTATACGATGACACAAAATGGGGGACAAACTTCGACTCTGCGGTCACCGTGACTGACGGTTACATAAGGATGGACGGTGACTGGAACACCGGAGGACATTACTTCTCTTCCGACGACTTATTCGATTTCCCAGTCTCGGTGGAAGCCCTTGTGAGGACCGGTTCCTATTCAGATGACAGCGACCTGTCAATCGGATGGGCTGACCAGACCACTGAGTGGTGGGATAATACAGACGCAGATTGGATACTCTACGATGGTGTTGGTTCTGGCAGTCCCAACTGTAAGGCAATAAAGATAAACGGCGCGGAGACTTCAGGACAGCCAATCACTACCAACGACTGGGTAAGGATAAAAATACTGCACGATGGGAACGAAATCAAATTCTTTGACTCCTACAACGACTCTTGGACAAACGCAAGCGGTTCCTCTCGAACTGACTTCCACCTTCACATAGTAGGAGACTCTGATGGTGGTGGCTACGTCTACTACGACTACATATTGGTGAGGAACCATAGCTCCCCCGAGCCTACTTATCAACTGCACACGGAGGAGGAGGCTCCACCCACCAATGTGTCTCTCCAATCGCCTGCCCCAGGAGCGACCGTAGATAATCCAGTTAACTTCACATATCTGCCTTTTTCTGTTGATTCTGGTTGCAAATCCGCAGAACTCTATTTCAACTTGACTGAAAACATCACCTCCTACTGGTCGGTTGACACCACAGCGGAATGGAACGAGGGTACCGCCCAGAACATAACATCTACGGAAGGAAAAATAATACTGAGTGGGGGAGGTGGGCAAACCATCGGGGGCATACACACCGGATACATATCTGGCAACATGGACTGGCACAACAACCAATGGGGCGGTGGCTACAACGGAGGCGAAGTAGACATAACCTGTCCAGGTGGGGACGGCAGTTGCTGGTTCTACTCCAACACGGTGAATCACACCTCCCTTGACATAGGTAACGGAATCGCGATGTCTGAGGACGGCAGCATCAGATACATAATGTACAGCGAGGAGAACGTGCACACGAGAATGAGTGCACACAGCAGTAACTCGGACAATTTCATAGGAGTTTGCTACTCTGGAGGTACCTGGTACTCAGACGACAACAGCAATTGTAATGAAGAATTCACCCCGGTAGACAGCGACGTACTGGTCGCCAACCTCACATCAGGCAATCCCATCCCTTGGTTTGATGATTGGGAAGGTGAAGAGTCAGAGACCTATAGTGTAAAAGGGAACTATACTTCCAAGGTTTTCGATGCCGGAAAAACAGTAACTTGGAACTCATCGGTAGTCACTAACACCACACCCACAGACACGAGCATAGTTGTCTCTTACTCCACTAATAAGTCCGGAGACTGGGTGTATTATGACGACGTAGCAAACATTCCCGAGTCCCGATACTTGAAATTCAACTTTACCCTATCTACCTCGAACCTGACCACGACTCCGGAAGTCCACAAGGTAAACATATCATACATAAAGACAACACAAACATGGGAATCCAGGAAGCTGAACCAGAGCCTGATAGAGAACAACACGGTAAACGGGATTGAATATGACTTCACAAACAACCTGACACTACCAGCGATAATCGAGTGGAACATAAGGCTGGATGGAGGAAGATTGGTGTTTGACAGTGATAACAGGACGGTCATAGTCCAGGAAGGAATTTCGGACACCACTCCTCCTGTCTGGTCTTCCAACGATACTGACCCAACACCGCCTGCGTCGCCGGGCCAAACCTATTGGTTCAACCTCAGTTGGAGCGATGCGGACAGTGATATCTCCACAGTCCTGTTCGAGTCCAACTTTTCCGGTGGCATGACGAACGTCACCATGTCCAACGAAGGAAGCGTCTATTACAATTACAGTGACCTGCCTTCAGGTATCTATGTGTGGAGGGCCTATGCCAACGATACGTCGAACAACTGGAACTCCTCAGACCAATGGGTTTACGAGGTCAGTACTGCAAACGCTCCGGAAGTAAGGACCCTCACTTTGGACGATAACCTGTTGGCACCTTCCGGTGAGATAGACCTCACCCCTTACGGGACGAAAGTTGTTTGGTGTAACGCTACGGTCTACGATGCGGATGGCGGGGCAGATATATCAACGGTTAACGCGACCTTTTACAACTCCTCTACGGGCATTTCTACAGACGATAACAACTTCCAGTACACAAACGCCTCGTGCGGTTTGGGCTCGGTGGCTGGCAACACGCGCGACGCCTGGTGTAAGTTCACTTTGGAATACTACGCAGACCCGGGAAATTGGACATGTAAAATGTCTGCATACGATTCTTCAGGATACTCGGGGTCAAACACTTCCAACACTTCGGTCAAACCCATTTTGGGAATCTACATCGACGAGTCAAAGGTCGATTTCGGCAGCCTGGACTTGGGAGCCACGTCTTCCAACGCCCAAGAACAATCCCTGACAGTCAGGAACGCAGGCAACCAGAAGATGGATATATCCCTGTGGGAGTCCGAAGGCACGGCTGGCCAGTTGGAGTGCACAGAAATAGGTAACATCCCCAGCACCAACGTGCACTACTCCTTGACCGAGAGCTTCTCTTATGACTCGGGTGATGCCCTCCAGGACTCATCCACGACCATGAGCGGATTTGACCTGGAACACCGACAGAATGACGGCTCTGATGAGGCTTACGACATGCTCTACTGGAAGATACAGATTCCTGCAACTGAAGTGGCTGGACAATGCCACGGTATTGCAACAATAACGGCGGTGAATGGATGATGAATGAAACGAAGGCAAAAATCGTGAAGGTTTTGGACAAGTTTGAGTTTGGTCTTACCACCAAGCAGGTCTCCAAGGCAGTCGGGATATCCAAAATCACCGCTCTGAAATATTTGGCTGTACTGGCTGCGGAGGAAAAAATCGTTGTCCGCAAAGTGGGCACAGCCAGATTGTATTATTTGAAAGGGAGGTATGAAAATGAATGAAACAAAAGAAGAAATCCTAGAGACTTTGGACAAGTTTGAGTTTGGTCTTACCACCAAGCAGGTCTCCAAGGCAGTTGGTGTATCAAAGATAACTGCCTTGAAGTACCTTGCGGTCCTAGAAGCCGAAGAGAAAATAGTGATACGGGAAATCGGTAAGGCTCGACTCTACTATCTAAAGGGTAACTACGCAAGTTAGGACAGGACCATTCATCTGGTCTTGTACCTGTAGGCTAGATAGACGATTAGGATTATTACCGCGAGGATGGCCCAGAAATTTGTGGGGTCGACGAACAGGCCGGTTGCCTCAGGAGTCTCTTGAACCTCTCCCGCATTTATCACCGCATCCACGGGATATGTGATTTTATCCGAATAATATGCCTTCCCTCTTATCACGTATTGTCCCTTTTCCTGCGGCTTGTAGAACACCGTAAGATTTGTCGATTCACCAGGGTAAACGGTCACTTCTTCGCTTTCCACAATGCCCACATCCACCTCATTCGCATACACGTTGCCTCTAAAGACAGCAGTGGTGGTCTTGAGACCTTTATTCTCAAACACGAAATCAACCCTCATGACCTCACCGGGCCTGACCCATGGTTTGTGTAAAACACCAATAACCTCACCCACAGGCATCTCTTCACCACTGAAAACATCAAAAGTCAGTAAATCCTGACGGACTACCTTCCCGTCGATGGTAACCGTTATGTCTGCCCAGTACTGTCCGGGGTCCAGATTCTGAGTGAGGAGTTTAAATTCCTGTGTTTCATGTTTGGTGGGCATTATGTCTTCACCCTGAAAATCCATGGATTTCAGAATCCTGGTCTGGTCCCTGTTCCAGACATCCACATGAACATGAGGCACCACCTCCACATTGCCTTTGTTTATGATGTCGAACTTGAAGTCGAAGTCGGAACCAGAAGAACTTCCCCCACTCATGAAGTCACTGGTGACTGGAAAAACCTCGTAGTCAGTACTCTCCTGACCAGTAACTGATATAGATATGGGTATTTTGGCCCCTGCCTTTATACCCATGCCGTGACCCTCCTTCGGCTGGGCGGTTTCCAGAGATGATATGGTAGCTGTACCAGTATAGGTACCGGTAGTGATGTCATCCGGTGGGTATATCATGAACAGCAGTTGCAAGGAACCCTGGGGTGGTACTGAAAAGGTTATGCCGGGGTCGAAGGACATCCATTCGGACACTTGACCCTCAACGCTGATCCCGTAAGACATGGAATGTTCGTCCGGGTTGTAGACGGTCACTAGACGTTCTGCATATCCTCCGAACAGGACATCACTGTAAACGACCTCCGAAGGGGAGACGCCTATGCCTGAAGCTAGAGATAAAGGGATAAGGAAGAGTAAACAAAGAATGGATGTAACAGCAAAGGGCAATAACCTCATTCACATTCCAATAAAATTAAACCTTATAATATATATTGTTGTGTTAACTCCTGTACAGGCTTTTTCTGAAGAAGAATACAAGCAACACCACTGCCAGGACCACGAACCATGCCAGGTTGTCAAAGAAGAAGGCGTAAGGGCGCTCCTCAGCCGGATTGACATTTAATATGGATTCTCTGGTGTAAGTCACCTTTTTGGAGTAATATACTTTCCCCTTGATTACGTGCCTGCCGGAGTTCTGGGGTTCAAAGTACACTGTCATATTCACTTCCCCGTCCACCGGTACTTCGTACTCTTCTGATTCGAGCAAATCTATCAACCTGTCCTCCAGATAGACCTCTCCCTTGAATTTTCCGGTCACAAACGTCTGGCCGTTGTTCTTGAACAAGGGGTCTATACGCACTAAGTCACCCACATAGGCCCACACCGGGTTCGATATCCTTACCAACTCTCCCTTTACAGACAGAGCACCCTTAGGCATCACATCAAAAGTGTGTATCTGACGGGACACCACCTGGTCGTTCACGTAGATTGTGGCATTCGCCCAGTACTGACCTTCGGAAAGATTCTCAGAGGAAAATGTGAAAACGTCTTGCTTGTCAGTGGTCGGCATCACTATATTTCCCCGGAATTCTAGTTTTTGGAGTATCTGAGACTTATCACGGTCCATGATTTCCAGTACTAGAAGCGGTCTCACACGCACATTACCGTAGTTAGTACCTGACAGGGTGACTTCCACCGGGAGGTCCACCTCAGTGTCCCTGATAGACGCTTCGCCCACGTAGTTGATTATCTCTCTGGAAGTCACGCCTAACTCTACTCTAAGAGAAGCACCGCTCCTTATCAG
This sequence comes from uncultured archaeon, assembly GCA_964644245.1. Classification (GTDB taxonomy): domain Archaea; phylum Aenigmatarchaeota; class Aenigmatarchaeia; order CAZXUR01; family CAZXUR01; genus CAZXUR01. The sequence goes on along the minus strand of CAZXUR010000007.1, from coordinate 34,501 downwards.
TACTCCAAAAGAGCCAGTCAGGTCTTCCGGCCTTTGGGGGGTGGAAGTAACTGATATCTCTCCCTCGTAGTCTCCGGTCTGGAGGTAGGCAGGGGGTTGGATTACGACCGTTGCGGTCTTAGTGGAGCCTGCGGGTATGGTGAACTCGGTACCAGGAATGAAAGAAATCCATTCAGAACACTCGCCCAGAGGTTCCAGTTCTATCTTGGCCGGATAAGGGTCTGGGTTGGTTATCTTTATATTTCTCTCCGCATAGCCCCCGAACAGGACGTCCTTGAACCTCACCACTCCGGGTACCACTCCCATTCCGGCAGCCATCGCACAATTAGAAGTGAGAATCAGGAAGGTAAAAACCAGCAAAGTTTTCTTCAACATATACTTACATATGTGCCATAATATTTATTCTTTTACTAAATGAGGTAGACCAGAAATCCGCTTATGTAGCCATGGCCTGGTACTGTATGATTCCCACACATGTCCCAGAAACACCGACCCGCGGCACCATCAGTTTCCAATAAGTGTTGTTAGTGCTGTTAGTGCCGTCACTCTGTACCCAGTTCAAACCAACTTCGTCCTGGGGGGCAGAACCCGAAGGCTGGAGATGGGATGAGGTTTCGAGAGATGGGTCCTGTTCGGTGAAGTTGTAGGAAAGATAGTTCTGGGTGGATATATTTTTTGACCCTGAACCGTCGCATGTCAAGTTTCCAGACCAATTGGCTTCCCAAATTTTCAAATCTATGACCTGGTTGCAGGTGTTTTGGACGGTGGTGTAAAGAGGAGTGGTCGAGTTCTGTCCAAGTTGGACAGTTCCGAAATCAAGCGTGTCGTTGTAGACATGTATACCAAGAAAAGTATTCACAGTGGCCGTGTCAGTTTCGTTGGTGCCCACCGGCCCGGTTGAATCCTTGATGTTGACGGTGCACGTCCAAGTCCCGGAGTCTGCGTAGTATTGCACATCAAAAGCGCAGGCAATTTCAGAACTAGTGGAGTTTATGCCCTCTGTCCAGTCACAGGCGTCTGCCGACTCTGAAGCAGAACCATTCTCATAGTGGTTGTTGTTGTCGTTGGAACCACTGTTGTTAGTGTTGTGCCATATAGTTACGTTCAGAGTGCTGGTGTCTATGTCGCCGTAACCACTCTCATCGTTTATGGTGGCGTTACACCAGACTTTTTTGGTGGTGGCCGCACTGAGGTCTATCTGGTCAGAGGCAGAGCTGTCCCATTCTTCCAACGTAACATCAGATACGTAGGGAGCCTGATTACTCACAGAAACCGTCATGGTCACGTTCTCGTAATGCTGGGAAGTGTCTTCCGTTGCATATCCGAGAGACATCACCAAAAGTAATACTCCCAAAATAACTCTTAAAGCTTGTGATACGTCCATTCTTTCACCAATGATCCCCCGTATCACATCCCACTTCTCGGTTCTCTATAGTTCTATCTCAAGACCCATATATAAAGTTTTTGTCACAGGAGAGTATGTTTTCCCTTTCTGACAATGTGTCTCGAACTTAAATTGAGATATTGAGATGTTTAGATAAAAAGACAAAAACATATAAATACTATCAGATATAAATATGTTTAGATGTATGGAAATTTGGAATTAGCAGAAATTGGGAAAAGTCCGGAAAGGGATATAGGGAGAGATAATCTAATTGAGATATTGAGAGGTTTATATATTATTATAAAAATACCTATATATACTAAAGTAGAAACATATTTATATAAGCTCGAACAAACTAGGAATAGGTTTAGGCGAGTGAATGGCTGAAAAGGACCTTTCGAAAGCTGACAAGCTCATTATAGATATTTTGAAGAAGAGTGACGAGCCTCTTTCTACTTACAAAATCGCTAAGAAGGCGGGAATATCCTGGGCTACGGTCAACGTACACTGCATGAAGTTGAAATACATGCGAAAAATCGAGAGTTCCGTGAAAGAGTCCAAGATAGGAGCAAAAAAGAAAATGTGGTGGTTGAAGAAATGAGCAGAGTGATAGGAATCGTGAGCGGAAAGGGAGGAACTGGGAAGACCATGGTAGCCACTAACCTGGCCCTGTCACTGAGGCAGATGAACAAGGAAGTCACTCTAATAGACGCAGACACCACTGCAGCCAACGTGGGCCTACGTCTGGGTCAATACAGCTTTGAAAACGAAATACAGGACGTGCTGGAAGGGAAGGTTAAGCCCAAAGAAGCGGTTTATGAACTTGACTCGGGCCTGAAGTTGATGCCTTCATCCATATCCTACGAGGAAGTACTCATAGACAACAAAGGCCTGAAAAGGATACTGAGGAGCATGAGAGGCACAATAATAGTAGATTCCCCTCCCGGCATGTGTGAAGACGCTTTATCTGTCATGAGAGCATGTGACGAAGTGCTGATAGTCGCCAACCCTGAGATACCGACCATAACCAACGTGCTGAAACTGATAAAGATTGCGAAGGACATAGGGAAGGATGTAGTGGGAATCGTCCTGAACCGCGTGGAGGGCAAGAAGTACGAATTGACCCCTTCGGAGGTGGAAATCATGTGTGAGGCGCCAGTACTGGCAAAGGTCCCGGAAGACATAAACGTGAAGAAGAGTCTGTTCGAGACACAGCCGCTCCTCACATATGACCCGATCTCTCCATCGTCTGTGGAAATCAGGAAACTGGCATCAAAGCTGTTGGATAAACAATACAAGCCGCCCAAGCTACTATTTTTCAAAAGATTGATGAATTTTATACCAGGTGTTAAGTATGAGGCTTGAGTCACTCCTGATTGCAATACTAGGTCTAATCCTTTTGTCTAGTGCTGCATTTGCAGCAGACATAACAGTCACCCCATCAGGAGAGGCATGGATTGAGGAGGTGGTCACAGTCACCTCTAGCTGCGATTCTGGCTCGAATGTTTATGGTAAATTTTCTGGTCCGATGATCGCCAATCTCCCACCTTTCAGCTATGACCAGGACTGGACGGCTTCGTTCTATCCGAGCCTCTTGCTTAACACTATTGAGGGAGGGAAATACAAAATAAATGTGACCTGTGAGAATGGAGGCCTCAACACATACACTGAGGGCATAACTCTTTACAGCCTGTCTTTGGAACCGGTTTCGCCCCAGAAGAACGACCTAAAGGTGACCTATCCGGGAGAAGACCTCAAGGTGACTTTGAACTTTTCCAGGGATAATACCCCAATAAACAACGCGGATTTCAAGCTGAAACTGGGAAACACGGTCATATTCAACTCCAAGTCAGGAGACATACCGGTCTTCAACTCACAAACCAACATGTGGGAGATAAGTGCAAGAATACCCGAGTATGCGTCTATGGGCACCTACGACCTGACCATTGAAGGAAGTTATAAAGACCACACCATGACAGAAGTCATCTACAACGCAATAGAGGTCAGGTCTGCAGCAGAAGTCAGGATAGTCGAACCCTTGTCACTCTATCCTTACCGTCTTTCCGAGAGCAGGGATGTGCCATTGACACTTACGGTCAATTATAAATCACAACATATAAGCAGGATGGACGTGAGAGGATTCATAGCAAAACTGGGAGACCAGGAACTGCTAATCAAGGAGATAAAGTACTCTCCGTCCAACTGGAGCCTGTTGGTAAACGTTCCTGAGTTCACACCCAGGAAAGAAGTTTATGACCTGAACATATACGTGGACTACAAAGGCAACCTGGTCAAAAGCCAGAACTCGTTGCCCATACAATTCCTCACCAAATTCGAGGGATTCCTCATAGATGCCAGCGGTACTCCCATAAGCGGCGCTGAGATGAAACTCAAAGGAAAGGGAATAGAGGAGACCAGCATCACGGACGAAGCGGGTAACTATTCAATGACCATGACTCCTGGTACGTATGACTTGGAATTGAACCTGCCGGAATTGAGGGCCAAAATAATAGGCATCAACCTGTCTTCGGGAGATTCCTTCATGGGACCTGTGTATGATCCAATAAGGTATGACTACTCTTCGAACAACCAGGTAGATGGCTTGACAGTGGCAAAGATGGTGGCTCTGGAACTGGGCATGGAGTTTGACCATGCCTATATGGAACTTCCTTATTCAGACTCAAAGGTGATGAACGAAGAGGAGATATCCCTGCTGGCATGCCATGACTGGAACTTTGGCAGGAGAACCTGCCTCGGAGAATGGGAGGAACTGGATATAGAAATCAACACCGTCAGGAATATAGTGATTTTCACTGCTGAACGACTGTCCGGTTTTGTGGTAACCGAACCGGAATCTCTAGTACTGGAAGCGTCCTTTGACAAGGACATCTACAAGCCCGGAGAGAGAATGTCCATAACCGGTAGAGTAATCGACTCCAGCGGGAAGGAAGTTGGAGGGGTTAACATAGAATATGAACTAGAGAAAACCAGTGAAAACGGCTCCGCTACCACAGACGACTCGGGCTCCTTTAATATAGACCTGAACGCTCCGGACGATATTGGAGAATTTAAAGTAGGGATAGATATTGAAAAGGCGCCTTACACCTCCACCCAAACCACGCTTTCCAGAGAAGTGAAAAGGACGAGAGGACTGGAGATATCAGTAGCCGACTACTTTGAACTGCCTTTAGACCAGTCAAAAACCCTCACTTTCAAGGTCATGAACACAGGTGGCGTGGACTTGTACGATGTGATATTGTCCTTGGAAGGAATCGACTCCCAATGGTACTCCCTCAACAAGGACCAGATAGGTCAACTCCTGGAGGGTGAAAGGATGGATGTGACCCTGAACTTTGAAATACCAGACGGTTATTGTGAGGAATATGACTGCAAGTCAGAATACACAGTCAATATCAGGGCTGACGGACAGCAGACATCTGCTAGCCAAGCCCTTACTCTGAACCTGCCATATATGGAAGACCAGCCAACAGGAACCGGTGGGTTCTTTGCCTTCGACATGGCAAACGTCGCACTGGTTGTAGCACTGTTAGCAGTAATTGCACTGATAGAACTCAAAAGAAGGGGCAAACTCAGCGGGAAGTTCCGTTACAAGTTCAGACCTCCGCAGAAAAATGAAAGCAGGGTACTGCTGGTATCTTCCCTGAACAAAATCAAGTCTGAAATCGTGGGAAAGAGGAACTGAAAACTTATTTATCCCAGTACCAACTATGTTTATGGAGTTTATAGAAGTCGAACAGAACCTGGACAAACACAGCTACTTTCTGGCGGATGAAGTCGCGCATTTCCATCGATTCTGTGACGGTGGGTTCAAGACCAAGTGGTGCGGTTTCTGGGTCTACGACCAGAAGTTCCTTGACTATTTTGCTCTTAAAGTCAACGGGAAATGGCTGCCGAATCCCAGAAAGGTGACCTACGACGGGGACAAGTGCATGGCTGAGTACGACTGTGGAGGTCTGAAGGTAAGGGAAACCGTTTACCTAAAAGGCAGAAACCTGTTTGTGGACATGAAAGCAGACAAGGACGTAGACTTGGAAGTGGAAATGGCGGTGAACATAAAGGATGTGTCAGAGGACTATCACCGGAGGACCTATCAAGTGGTCAACAAGAAGGACCTGGAGATTTCCTCTGAGGCAGGTAAACTGGTCTTCAGCGCCAAGAACTACATGTTCCAGAGAGACCCCCACTACAAGGAACATTACAAGGACGTACAGCGGGCTTTCCTGCCCGGGAAAGTACTGCTCAAGGGAAGGAAGGCAAGACTGAAGTTCAGCGGCTTCCTGAGGAGCAAGACCCCATCCAACAACCATCACACCACTTCAAAGAAAGGAGTTCTGAAGGGCGCGTTGTCCGAGGAATTTGAGTGGTGCTGCAAGGACATGGACCTGGTCTGGAAATCGTTCGAAGATTTGGGCGGACTGGTAGCCGGATATCCCTACTTCCTCCAGTTCTGGGGCAGAGACAGCTTGTGGTCAGTGCCTGCACTGGTGGACATGGGTGACTTTAAGCGGGCTCGAACCGTGTTAAGGCTCTTCCTCCACAAATCCAGGGAAGGAATCATAGACCAGATGATAAACCTCAAAGGAGAGGCACACTTCAAGGCTTTGGATACAAATGCTTTGTGGATTCTCGCCTTGGACCACTACCTGAAGTATTCGAGGGACAAACAATTCCTGGAAAGGGAACACGGGATAGAAAAGGTGTTGGAAGTCATAAAGAGAGAACTGGAAGAGCCCACACAAGGTTTCACCTGGATGGACACCATAGACAGGCCGGGAGCCGTGGACGTGGCTGCCCTGAACATAAGGGCTTTGGAAGTGGCCAAGGACCGGGGACTGGTTAAAGCCGGTGTCAGAAGGTTGAAGAAAGAGTTTGAAGACACTTACTGGAATCCGGAGACCAACTACTACCGAGACAATTTGAAGACAGACGCACTGACATGCAACCCGCTGGTGGCGGTGATGCTCGACGTGGCTGACAAGAAACAGGAAGTGCTTGAAAAAGTCAGGAACGAGTTCACCAACCAGGGAGGAGTCAGGACCAGGAGTCCTTCGGACCCCGGATATCAGGCGGACGGTTATCACACCGGCATGGTCTGGGGACTGACTACCGGCTGGGCGGCCTGCTGTGAATTTGCCTACGGAGACCCGGAAATCGGATGGCAGCACCTGAAGTTCCTCAGTTCTGACCTGAAAAAGAACTGCCTGGGCGCCATAAACGAGGCGTGGGACGGTGACTCCCTTTCTCCCAACCCAGGACTGTTCCAGACATGGAGCTCTGCTCTGTTCGTGCGGGCCATAGACGAGTACATGCTGGGGATGGACGTGGAGAAGGGCAAGTTGACTTGCAAACCAAAACTGCCTTCGGAAGTCAAGGAACTGACCAGGAAGAAAAGACTTGGCAAAAAGTGGTTATCGGTAAAAATCAGCAAGGAAGAGGGTTATCACGTGGAACTGCACTAAAAAGTATATATACGAAGCAATCCAATTATTTTCCAGAAGTCGAGGTTTTGTAAATAGTCAGACCTCGTTAACGAGGTAGAAAATGAAGGTCTTGATGATAGGTTGGGAATTCCCACCTTACGTTTCGGGAGGTTTAGGAACCCATTGTTACTACTTGTCTAAGGCTCTTTCTGAGAAAGTGGACCTCACACTCATGGTACCAAAAGCCGGGGTGGAGGTGCCAGGAGTAAACATAGTGGAAGTGGGGAAGAGTGAACTGGACCCCTATTTGGGCGGAGAGGAAAAGTCTTTCTCCACCCGGGACATAGATGACTACCATTCCAGATGCATAGAGATGGGAAAGAAGCTGTTTGAGGAAGATGGCTTCGACCTCATACACTGCCACGACTGGTTGACGGTGGGAGCAGGTATCGCACTGAAGAAGGCCACCGGAAAGCCCCTGGTTTTCATGGTCCACGCCACTGAGTACGACCGGGGCGCAAATCTGGGAGTCAACCAGCGCATACTGGACCGGGAAAAGGATGGCATGGAAGAGGCTGACCTGGTCCTGACCAACAGCCAGAGGATGAAGAAGCAACTGGTGAAAAAGTTCCAGGCTCCTGAAAACAAAGTGGAAGTAGTCTACAACGCGATAGAGACAGGAAAGTTCAAGGAGTTCTTCGAAAGGAATAACTTCAAGGACCAGAAGGTGGTTCTCTACCTGGCCAGACTCACACTCCAGAAAGGACCTAAATTCTTCCTCAAGGCAGCTGAGAAAGTTTTGGAGGAAGAGCCGGAGGCAAAGTTCGTGGTGGCGGGGACCGGACACATGCTCCCCGAGCTCATAGACTATACCATAAAGAACGACCTATCTGACAGCGTAATGTTCACCGGATACGTGCCCGACGAAAACCTGTCCGAACTCTATTCCATAAGTGACGTGTACGTTCTCCCCTCGGTTTCAGAGCCGTTCGGCATAACCGTGCTCGAGGCAATGGCTTCAGGAACTCCGGCCGTGGTATCCAAGGAGTCCGGGGTGGTGGAGATAACCGACCACTGTCTAAAGACCGATTTCTGGGACACAGACGAGATGGCGAACAAGATAGTGTCAGTCCTCAGATACCCGCCGCTGAAGAAATGCCTTTCCAAGAACGGGAGCAGGGAAGTGGAGAATTTCACCTGGGAGAACGCAGCCAGAGACACCGTTTCCGTCTATCAGAAAGTACTGGGGGGAAGAAAATGACTTCAATCTGCTTCTATTTCCAGGTCCACCAGCCCTTCCGCCTCAACCGGTTCTCCATATTCTCAAAAGGCAAAGACCTGCACAAACTCTACTTCAACCGCAAGAAGAACCAGGAAATATTCAACAAGGTGGGAAAGAAGTGCTACCTGCCTACAAACCAGATGCTCCTCGACCTCATACATTCCACAGACGGGAACTTCAAGGTGTCTTTCTCTCTGACCGGAGTCTTTCTTGAACAGTGCGAGAAGTACAACCCCCGTGTCATAGAGTCCTTCCAACGTCTGGTAGACACCGGTTGTGTGGACCTTCTCTCAGAAACCTACTACCACTCGCTCGCATCTCTTTTCTCCTTGGAAGAGTTCGAGGAACAGATAAAAATGCACAGGAAGAAGGTGAAGTCACTGTTCAACTACAAGCCGGTGGTGTTCAGGAACACCGAAGGTATATACAACAACAACATCGCGAAGTTCGCCGAAGACATGGGCTACAAAGGCATAGTGGCAGAAGGCGCCTCAAGGAGCATGACCTGGAAGAGTCCCAACTACCTGCACCGCCCGGTGGGTTGCGAGAAAATAAAACTCCTCACCCGTAACTACAAGTTGAGTGACGACATCGCCTTTCGTTTCTCGGAAAAGTCCTGGGAGGAATGGCCGCTGACCTCAGAGAAGTTCACTTCCTGGCTGGAGTCCTCGGGAGGAGACGTGATAAATCTGTTCCAGGACTATGAAACCTACGGCGAGCACCAGTGGGACGACACCGGAATATTCGAATTCTTGAGAAATTTACCCGGGAAGGCCTTGAGTAATGAAAATCTCGACTTCATGACCACCCGAGAGGTGGTCGAAAACCATCCCGTCAAAGGTGACGTGGATTGCCCCTTCTTAACTTCCTGGGCAGACGTAGACAGAGACCTGACCGCATGGTTGGGAAACGACATGCAAATGGCGTGTTTTGAGAAACTGAAAAGTCTAGAAACTCTTGTAAAAGAGAAGGATGATGCTCGTCTGCTACACCTGTGGAGACTCATGCAGACGAGTGACCTTCTCTACTACCTTTGCACCAAATGGTTCAACGACGGGGACGTGCACAAGTACTTCAACGCCTTTGACTCGCCCTATGAGGCGTTCATCTCTTACATGAACATACTCAACCACTTCGAGCATCATCTCAAGCCCAAGGCCAAAAAACATATTAATAGGGGCACCAACAAGTAGTTTTAGTGTTTGGTATGAAAAAGATAAAGGATCCGAGAAAGTACTTTTACGCCAGGAACGGAACCACCATAAAGTCACTCAAGGAAGCGCCTTCAGTACTGGCAAAGATGCCCAAAGACGTGTACAACTACCACGTGAACCCGTCTAAGAATGACTTTTCAAACTGGGTCAGAGACGTGCTCAAAATGCCTTCGCTGGCCAACAGAATACAGCATGCCAAGAGACAGGAAATGATAAACAAGATAAAGAGATTCCTCAAGTCCAGGAAAGTCAAGAAAGGGAATAAGAAGAACAAGAGGAGAAAGAGAAAGACAAAAAAATCCTCCCTAGACATGGACAAACTGAAGAAGAGTTTTAAGAAGAAATTCGACGAAATAATGCTCAGCTAGAGGCGAGTTGGTAGGCTTCCAGGTAGTTCTTGATGAGTTTAGACCAGTCAGCCTTTTTGGACAACTTCTTGGCGTTCATCTTCTGCTCTATGCGCTTGGTCCTGGATGACAAAAGCATCTCCTTCATCACGTTTGCCAGCTCTTTAACGCCTTGCTCGTAACTCTCCTTTTCCCTGGGTATTATGTATACTCCCGAGTTCTTCATCAACTGTGGCTCTATGAATTTGCCAAAACCGGACACGTCCGAGGTGACTGTGGGCACCCCGCAGGACATGGTCTCAAGGGGGGTGTAACCCCAAGGTTCGTAGAAGGAAGGGAATATTCCGAAGTGGGAACCTATGAGGGCGGGGTAGAGGTTGAGGCCTATCAGGTCTGCCGAACTCAAATATTCCGGATAGTAGATGACCTTCACCACATCCTCTTTGGAGTTACCAAGACCGTTTTTCTCCAGGGCCTCTATTATGTCGTTTCTGTCGATGATGTGCGAGCAGACCGGCGGGTTTCCCTTGCGGTTCTTGAACCTGAGTATCATCTTCTTGCAGTCGCTCTTGAAGTCGTCCGACAGTCTGGTGGAAGAAACCTTTCCCGAGCACAACTTCTGCAGCAAAGACTCACCGAACTTGGGCAGATGGTCCTCCACATACTCCTCCATGGAGTTGAACAGTGCCAAAGTCTCCAGGAACTCCTTCCTCGGACCGTCGTTGCCACCGGGCACCCATATGAACGCCACCAGGTTCCGGTCCGTCTTCCCGGACAGTTCCTTGTTCATCCGACCCAAGGCGTCTATGAACATGTCTATTCCCTTGACCTTCATTTCGTGTCTTCCTGCGGTGAAGAAGAACAATGTCTTTTTCACGTCTATGTTGTAGTAAGGCGCTATGTAAGCGAGTGTGAAATGTCTCAACTGCTCCCTGTAGTCCTTGTGCTGCACGGACAGCTCTTCCATCAGAGGGAACGAGCTGGTGTCCAGTCCGTTGGGGCATACCACGTCAGGCCTTCTGCCCAGGAAGAACTCTGCCTCTTTGGACATCACATCGCTCACCGTGGTGAAAACCTTTGCATTCTTTGCAACCGCTCTCTCCAGATGGTGCTTGGCGCACACCCTGTGGGAATAACAGGCCTGCTCGTCCACACACTTGCCCTTGGAGAGCCCTTTGTTTATCATGTCGTGTATGTTCACCCCGTTGCCGGCCATTGTCCTTCCCAGTACTGTTGCGTGTGTGGTGAAAACTGTGCCTGCATCTACGTCTTTCTCGTGGAGGTGGAGCAACGTGGGACCGGAAAGCCATTCGTGCGAGTGCACCACGCAGGGCTTGTCGTTGAACACCTGTTGAATCATCTTTTCCAGGAGGATTCCGGCTGCCTTTGACCATAACACTGGCTGGTTGAACCAGAAGTCTGTGCCCCACGAGTCAACCTGATACTCATCCCACAAATGTTCCTTTATCTTGTTTATCTGTTTCTTGTAATCCGTAGGCTCGACCAGAATGGCCTTGGGCCTCCCGGGTACCAGCCAGTTCCCGTAGTAGCAGTTGATTCCGTGGTTCTTCATGTCCTGAAAAATGGGCTTGAACTCGTTGGGAGCCCTCTTCTCCTCGAATTCGATTCTCACCCGTTTCAGATTGTAGGGACCTATGAAGTAGTAGTCTTTGAAAATATCCACCATCTTCTTGGTTTTAGAGGAGAGAAATGTGTGTATGCCTCCGATTTTGTTGGCTACTTCAAAGGATACTTCAAACAGGTTTATATCCACTCGCAATCCCCAGTTATTAACTACTTCTGGAAGCCAGTATATATAACTTAAGACCGCAAAACTTTATTTACGGGAAAAACAAATAGAATTATGACCAAGAGCGAAATACGCAAGGACTATATTCTGGAAAGGTACGTGGTTATATCCAGCAAGAGGGCTAAAAGGCCTTCGGACGTGACCGGAAGAGAGAAGAAGGGAAAGCCAGAAGAGTGCATATTCTGCCCGGGTAACGAGCACAACACCCCCAAAGAAATCTACCAATACCCGAAGAAGAACTGGAGGATAAGGGTCATACCAAACAAGTACCCCATCATGTTCGCCAAGAACTTCAGGAAGAAGTCAAAGGGTCTGCTCACCTCATTCACCTCCCACGGCTCGCACGAAGTGGTCATAGAAACGCCCGACCATAACTTCTTCCAGGACTTCAGCCTCAAGCAGATAAGGCTGTACCTGAGGACCCTCCTGAGAAGGTACAAAGACCTCATGAAAGAGGAAGAGACCATGTACGTGGTGATGTTCAAGAACCACGGGAAGAAGGCCGGGGCTTCCATAGCACATGAACACTCCCAGATAATATCTTCTCCGGTATTTCCCAAGCAGGTGTCGGACGAGATGTCTGCGGCGCAGGAGTACTACGAGAAGGAGAAGAGATGTCCTTTCTGCGACGTCATAAAATTGGAGAAAAAGAACAAGAAACGTGTGGTCTACCAGAACGACCACTTCATCGCCTTCTGTCCGTTCGCTCCCAGATGGCACTACGAGACCTGGATTTTTCCCAAGAGGCACTTCTCTGACTTCGATGAAATTAGGAAGACCGAGATAAACGACCTGGCCAAGTGCATGAAGGCTGTCGTGAGCGCCTACTCCAATATATTCGACAAGCCTGCTTACAATATATTGTACCATTTCTTCCCTTCCTCAGACTTCTGGCACTTCCATCTAGAACTGCTTCCCAGGACGTCCAAGACATTCGCCAGCTCAGAGTTCTTCGAACTGTTCGTAAACGAGATGGCTCCGGAAGACGCTGCCGAGTACCTGAGAAAAGCTAAAACTTGAGGCCGGTCTTTTCCTTTACCAGTTCCTCTATTTCTTTTAAAGCACTGTCCGTATAACCTTCCAACCTCAGTTCCACTTTCGGCTCGGTCTGAGACTTCCTCAGTAAGAACCAACCTTTGTCCAAAAACACTTTAATTCCGTCCTTTCTCTCTATTTTCTGGCCACTGAAGGCTTCCTCCGTCCTTTCCAAAACCTTCTCAGGATTTTCAGTCTTCAACCTGTAATCCTCGCCTGGGTATGTAGAGATAGGCAGTTCCCCCTCCAGTAGGCTGAGGACTCGCAGGGCCGCGTAAAGACCGTCATCCATATAATTATTCTCACGGAAGAAGAAATGTCCCGAGTACTCCCCTCCCAACAGGGCCTCCTCTTCAATCATTCTCTTCTTGATATAAGCCCTTCCTGCCCTGACCTCTATGGGGGTTCCTCCCAGATGCCTGACCAGTGCCTCCAGTGCTTTGGTGCACCTCACACAGTAGACCACCTTGTCTCCCTTCTTGACCAGTTTTCTGGCCAGGAACATCAGGATTACGTCTGGTGAGACGATGCCCTTGTCGGTCACGAATTCGCACCTGTCTGCGTCCCCGTCGAACGCGATTCCCAGGTCTGCTTTCCCTGTTTTAACCATGGTCTTGAGCCTGGCCAGAGATCTGTCGTTGGGCTCCGGAGAACGGTTGGGAAAGTTTCCATCCGGCTTGCAATAGAGCATCTCCGTCTTTGCTCCTAGATGATGGAAAACCTTTTTTGCGATTACCGAAGCGCTTCCATTCCCGCAGTCCACTATCACGCGTTTGTCCGGTAGTCTTCCCCTGAATCTTCTGGTCAAATAATCCGCGTATTCCTTCCTGACGTCCACTTCCATCACGTCGCCCCCCGGCTTCCTGCTGAACTTCTTTTCAGTCATTTTTTCTATTATCCGGATGCCTGAGTCATAAGTCAGGCTCACCCCGCCTTTCCCACACAACTTCAATCCGTTGTACTCCTTGGGCGAATGTGAGGCGGTGACCATCACTCCTGCCTTCAGGTCATTTTCCGTGACATAGTAATAGAGCATGGGCGTGGTGACCACTCCCAGGTCCACCACCATGCATCCCTGGTTCACCAGTCCTTTGACCACTGCTTCGGACAGGGGGGGAGAAGACTTCCTCACGTCCCTTCCCACTACTATTTTCCTGGCCTCCATGTAATTCGCAAATGCTTTGGCGATCCTCTCTGCCTTGCCCTCGTCCAGTTCCTTGGGATAAACACCGCGCACGTCATAAGCCTTATATATTGACATAAACATACTTTTCATAGTAGGATAAAAAGGTGAGTGGATGAAGACCTCTATCGATAAAATAGAGAAGATGGCAAAGAAGAAGAAAAAGAGAGTCTGTGATATCAAAGTAGATGGGAAATGTGTGTACAAAACACCCACCAAAGAAATCAACTACGAGTTGTACGATTTACCGTCAAAAAAGACCGGGCTCAAAAAAATAGTCATATCCAAGACCGTTCTTCACGGAGGCAAAGTCGGTTCTCAGTGCAAGATGACCACCGGACACAAGCATAAAGGCAAGGAAGAGGTGTACATATTTCTGAAGGGAAAGGGAAAGATGAAAGTCGGGAAAAAGACCTATAAAGTAAAGAAAGGGGACCTGGTGACCATACCTGCAGGGAAATGGCATCGAGTCATAACTGAGGGAGAAAGACTCGAATTCCTGTCTGTTTTTGAGAAGTACGGTAAAAGGGGTTAAGACATCTCTTTTAAGACCAGGTCAGGCTTGTCCGCCTTTACGATTCCCGAAGCGATTAAAACGCCTTTCGCGCCCAGGTCCAGCGCTTTACTCACGTCATCCGCGCAGGTGATTCCCGCGCCGCACAGCAGTTTGACCGGATGGGCCGCTTCCACCGACTTCTCTATTAACTCGGGCTGTTCAGTGGACACTGATTTGCCGCTTCCTATCAACTCGGGCGGCTCTACTGCGATGTAATCGGGATTGAACCCCTTCACCTTCTTGATTTCCTTGACGTCTTTCACACACACTATAGTCTTCAAACCGATTTCCCTGGCCTTCTTAATGCGCGCCTTTATGCCTTTCATGTCCAGCCTGTGCTCGGAGTGGTTTATCAGAGTGCCTTCGGCCCCGGCTTCCTTCACCGCCTCTGGCAGCACCCAGCCAGTGTTGGAGCCGTAGTCTATGGTGTCTATGTGCTGGGCGAAAGTCTCGCAGAATCCGGCAACCTTTTCCAGGTCTACCAGTTGGGGGCAGGCGATTATCCTCTCTCCTGTCTCCTTGGCAACCTTCTTTATCAATCCTGCCAAGTGTACGGCATTCTTTCCGGTGGCTTCCTTGTATGTCTTGAAATTCACTACAATCATAACAAACCTTTATATGGGAATAGATATAAATAGAATAGTGTTAACATGCCCGAGAAAGTCACCGTTTCTGTTATAAAAGCAGATGTGGGAGGCTATCCCTGCCACTCAAGTGTCCATCCTAAAATCATTGAAATAGCAAATAAAGTACTGTGGGACCGAGGAATCCTCAAGGGGTTTCACGTAACCCACTGTGGTGATGACTTAGAGCTGATAATGCTCCACGACAAGGGTGTGGACTCCAAAGAAATACACGGACTGGCCTGGGACGCTTTCAAGGCCGGAACCGAGGAGGCGAAAAAATTGCAGCTCTACGGAGCCGGACAGGATATACTAAAAGAAGCCTTCTCAGGCAACGTGCGAGGCATGGGGCCCGGAGTGGCGGAAATTGAGTTTGAGAGGAGGAAGAGCGACCCCATGGTAGTATTCATGGGAGACAAATCTGATGCCGGTGCGTTCAACTACCCACTGTTCAAGACGTTTGCAGACCCTTTCACCACCGCCGGCCTGACCATAGACCCCAACATGCACGAGGGATTCATATTTGAGATACATGACGTAATCGATGGTAAGAAAGTAGAACTCAAGTCGCCCGAAGAAATGTACGACATCACTGCCTTGCTCGGATCTCCAGGAAGGTTCTGTATCAAATCTATACGAAAAAAGGACGGAACTCCAGCTGCAGCAGTAAGCACCAACAAAGTCAACATAATTGGGCAGAAGTACGTTGGCAAAGACGATGGTTGCTGTGTAGTGAGAGCTCAATCCGGCCTTCCGGCTCTAGGAGAATTGCTTGAGCCTTACGCCCAGCCGTTTATGGTCAAGGGATGGATGAGAGGCTCACACCACGGTCCAGTGATGCCCGTGGGACTTAAGAACGCTAGGTGTACGCGCTTCGACGGACCACCGAGAGTATTGGCGCTTGGTTTCCAGATTTCTGACACGCTCGGAGAACCATCCGACTTGTTCGACGACCCGGCCTTTGACCTGGCAAGGCAAGAGGCGAACGAACTGGCGAACCATCTGAGAAGAATGGGACCATTTGAACCACACCGCACATCCTCTGAAGAAATGGAGTACACAACTCTTCCCGGCGTGATGAAGAAACTGAAGAGCCGGATGAAGAAAATAGATTAGTCGATGAACCTCAGCCTTCTGAGGAGAGCTTTGTTTTGTAAATTTACTGCCGTATATAGAGTTATAAAGTTTAATAGGTTATCTAACATGAATGTAAATGCCAGAATTTGGAATTGCCAGAAAATACGCAAAGGACTTGCCGGAATATATAGATTTACTCGCCCAAAAAAACATAGATGCTTACGAAATGGGTTTTGCTTATGGTATCCCACAAAACATTTCAGAAAATATAATTACTCAGTCAAAAAAATGTAAAGTTGCGTTATCATGTCATTTGCCATTCTGGATAAATCTAGGTAATTCAAAAAGGAAGAAAAACGTTAGCTATTTGGTTTCTGGATTAAAAATTGCGGAAAAATTAAAAAATGTAGCAACATTTCATTTAGGATTTTATGGTGGGAAAAAAATAAATGAGTTAAAAGAAGGTATAGTAAATGCTATTCAAGAAGCTTTGGATAAGTCAAATGTAAAAAAAGGAAAATTGGGTATTGAAAACACAGGGAAACAACAGGCAATAGGGACGGTGAATGAATTGATTAAATTGTTGGAACTGATTAATGACGATAGAGTAATACCCGTTATAGATTGGTCTCACTTCTATGCTAGAAATAATGGGAATTATCCATACAGTTGTGAAGATTTTAAAGAAGTACTAGAAAGTTTTGAAGAAAAGCTTGGATACAAACCGAACTATTTTCATGGAGGAGGGGTTGAATACAAAAATGGAAATGAAACCAGACATATTTCTGCTAAGTCATTTAATCCTCCGTTGCCATATCTTTTTGCAACCCTACAGGATTTAGGTTATAAAGAGTTTACATTTATTGTGGAATCGCCTGATTCTATTGAGGATGTAAAATGGTTAAAAGAGGTGTGGGAATCGCCAAAAGATTATTTTGGCGAAATCCCAACAAAGCCTAAAAATTTGTTTGATTTTGAAGGTGGGAAAAATGGAAAAAATAAGGTTTAACCTTACGGAGCAGCATTTCCACTCTGAAAACAAAAAAGCAGTAATTCCAAAATATCCCTTGTCAATTACTTTACAGATTACCAGAAAATGTAATCTCAATTGTATTTACTGCAGTGAATCAAAATCTATGCCTGATTCCTCAATAAAAGAATTAAAGGAGATGATAAAAAATCTCGAAGGAGTAAAAAGAATAATTATATCTGGCGGAGAACCTACTTTAAGAAAAGATTTGTTATCCATCTTGGAAATGTGTAAGAACAAATTTGACATTGTGGCGGTAGCTAGTAATGCTACTAAAATCGATTTAGAACTTGCAAAAAAATTATCAGAATGCGTTAATTATGTCGATGTAACAATTGACGGTCCTAGAAAAATTCATAATAAAACAAGAGGCTCATATGACAAAATTATAGAAGGTTTGTGGAGTTTAAAACAGGCAGGTATTGATTTTTCTATAGTAATGGTTCTTCTTGAAGAAAATAAAAAGTATGTTTCTTATGTTGCGCAAATTGCAGATATGTTTGGTGCGAAAAAACTAAAAATTCTTAGTCCTATACCAAAAGGGAGAGGAAAAACCATTGTATCAGAAAGATTGTCTTCATTGGAAATTAAAAAATTATTCAACGAACTTAAAAATAAAAAAGATAAAATGGGTTGGAATATCAGGATTACTTTAACTGACTGGAATAAAATAAAGGAAGGTCATGCTCTTCTCATTCATCCAAACGGCGATGTTGTCGCTTCACCGGTTTGGTCAAAAGAGTCTTGTGTTGATTACATAGGAAATATATTAAATGACAGTATCGAAAAAATCTGGATAAAATATCCATACAAAGAAAACCATGTTAAAAAGTATATAGAAAAAACTTTAATGGTATGTTAACATGAAGAAAAATGTTAAGTTTATAGTTTTTGAAGGTCCTCACGGCAGCGGTAAAACGACACAAGCAAAATTACTTAAAAAATATTTAATTGAGCGCCGTGTTTCTGTAGTCTATACAAAAGAGCCATATTAAAAAAGTAATTGGCAAATATTCTTTTAGAGATAACCTTGTTTCTTCTTTTATACTTTTATATTTACATGCGGCAGATAGATTTGCTCATATAAGATATATCAAAGAGAAGTTAGAAGAAGGTAATATCGTAATCGCTGATAGATATCTTCTTTCAAGTTGTGTATATCAACAAATTCAAGGAATTCCATTAAAATTAATAGAAAAAACAAATTTTTTCTGTATGGAACCAGACGTAACCTTTGTCTTTGACGCAACGCTGCATGAAAGGAAGAAAAGATTAACTAAAAACCGTAGGTTGAGGAATACAATATTTTTTAAAAAAGAAAATTTTAGAAAAGAAGGTAACTTATACAAATGTATATTTGATAGATACAAAAATAAATGGAAAATGTATTTTTAATTAACGGGAAGGAAGACGTAAATGAAATATTTGAAAAAATAGTCAACTTGTTAGAAATTACATCAAAATCTTAATTTACATATAACTTTGAATTGCGTCTAGGAAATGTTTAAAAAAAGATTTTCTATCTGGATGCATATGAATCCTCACCTTATTCATAAATAAGATATTACTTCTAGCTTATCTTTTCATCGTATCTTTAATCGAAACCACCTTTATCTCCCCCCCACTACTTGCAAGGTCGAAAGAAAAAGTAACAGCAGAGAAGCTGCAAGTTAGAGACAAAGACATTTTTTTCTTCTAAGGGTTAGAGTTCGAACTTCTTCTCCGTGTATACGTCTACCCCTGCCTTTTCCAACGCCTTAACGAACACGTCCAGATTCACATGCAAATCTACCGGAGAACCAGGACCGTAGTGTATTGGCGCAACGGCCTTTGGATTCAATGCATTCACCGCTTCTATGGCTTGTTCTACGTCCATGGTGTAGGTCCCTCCGATGGGCAGGAACGCCAGGTCCAAAGAAAGGTCCTTCAGCTGAGCCATCTCTGGTATGAAGTCCGTGTCTCCCGCGTGATAAACGCGTCTCTCACCATCCAGCACGTATCCCACCCCCATGCCTTTGGGGTGGTAGTTCTTGTCCTTGTTGTAGGCAGGCGTCGCCAACAGATTGAAACCCAAATCAACCGTACCCCCTTCCTTGACCACGGTTATGTTCCCGCTTATCTTGTCTGAAGCCATCTTCGTCGCCACTATCTTTGTCTCTGGTTTCTTCAGGGCGTTGACAGAGTTGGGGTCGCAGTGGTCGTAGTGGTCGTGGGTTATGAGGATGAAGTCGGCGTTACCCTCCTTCACCTTGTAGGGGTCTATGTACACCAGCTTCCCTCCGAAAATAAGTTTGACAGACGCGTGTCCGAGGTATTCTACCCGCATGAAAAGACTTGGGTCCTACCTTTTTATTTCTGACGTCCAATTTAGAATATGCTTAAGTGGCTTGCAGTCCTGCTGATGGTCCCTTTAGTTTCAGCATCATTCATATCCATGACTACTGAGGTGAGCACCGAAGTCTCGGGAGACGTGGTGACCGTCGATGTGAGCACCCAGAACAACGGGGACGAATCTGCGTACAACGTGAAGTTGACTACTGAATTAGAGGGAACCAGGAATTCCTCCCAGACAAAGGACATATTAGGGGTCGGACAATCATTTGAAACCGACATGTCTATGGACCTGTCAGGACTGGACAAACCGGGCACATACCCCCTGGTGGTCCGTGTGGACTACGCAGACGCCAACGGCTATCCCTTCTCAGCCATCACCCATTCTAGTTTTGACTACCAGCATTCCACTTCCTCCGAGGTTTTTGCCAATATCGGGAAATCGACCATAACCGAAGAGGGAGAGACAAACATCAGGCTGAGAGTTAGGAACATGGGAAACGATGTCAAGCAAGTCAGAATCCGACTGGTAACTCCCAAGGAAATTTCAACAGAAGGAGAGAAGACCGTGGAAATCAGGGGAGGCTCCCAAGAGGTGGTTGAATTCGAGATCAGCTCCTTCGGAGCCCTGGCAGGAAGCAGTTATGCGGTCTTAGCCGTAACCGAATATGAAGGAGATTTACATCACTCATCCGTGACCAGGGGAACGGTGAAAATAGTAGAGCCTGGGAATTTGCTCCTTGACAATTGGTTCCTGTTGGCAGCCCTGGTACTACTAGTCCTGATAGTAGTGGCTTACCAATTCAAAAGCCTGAGGTGGAGATTTTGGAAAGGAAGACCCTCGTCAGTTGCCTAGTACTGGTCTTGATATGGCTGTACCTGCTGTCCTACTACCAGCCTTCACTGCTTCTCTCCCCCACCACCACTACCGGCGGAGACATGGGTTCTCACTACGTACTCGCCCATTATATGTACAACTACCTCCTGCCTCAAGGCAAGCTCGTCGGCTGGTATCCGCACTGGCTGGCAGGACTTCCCCTGTTCCAGTACTACTTCATCCCCCCCTACCTGCTGATGTCGTTGTTGGGGTTCCTCATCCCCCTGGAAGTTTCCTTCAAGTTGGTCACTGCCTTGGGGGTCTTCCTCCTGCCCCTGACCGCTTATCTGTGCTTGAAATACATGAAATTCAAGTTCCCAGTACCTGAACTGGGTGCTGCCTTCACACTCCCTTTCCTGTTCCTGGAGACTTACAGCCGGTGGGGAGGAAACATACCCAGCACCCTCGCCGGGCAGGTGCCTTACGGGATAGGACTCTCTCTCATGGTCTTGTCCATGGGTCTGCTCTGGAAGGGGATGGAGACCAAGAAGTACTTGGTTGCAAATTCCATACTCATCGCACTGGTAATTCTCAACCATATTTACACCATGATAATGCTTTTCTTCATCGCTCTTTTTCTGGTTGCGCTGACGCTCTACGAAAGGAGATACGAACGGACCAAATACCTGATAAAAGCGGGTGCGTTGGGGTTCCTCCTTTCAGCCTTCTGGCTGGTTCCCATGGTCGCGAAACTCGCCTGGTCTTCCGCTCCCAAAGACGTGTTCTACGGCTTCCCGGAAATCAGCAAGATGTTCCTGGACCAGTTCCTGCCCTTCTACCTCCTCGCAGCAATAGCCATAATAGCACTCAGGAAGGACCGTAGGATACAGTACCTGTCCTGGACGTTTATTTCAGGCACCCTTCTCTACCTGTTCATAAAGAACGTGAACCTGCTCTACGTGCGCTTCCTACCCTTTCTCTATCTCCTTCCGCTTCTCATCGCACCAATCGGACTGGGTTGGATGATGAAGAGTCTCAGAGTCAAGAGTCGTGTGCGTCTCCTGACGCCTGTCATCTTCCTGATAATAATTTTCATATCCGTCAATCTTTCCAGCACCTATATAGATGGGTGGATAGAATGGAACTACGAGGGATTGGAGGCCAAGAGCGGGTGGGAGGACGTAAAAGAACTTTACAACTATCTGGAGTCCCTTCCTCCCGGACGCATAGATGTGGAGTATTCGGGAGACTACAACTCGCATGGCACTCCTCGGCTGTTTGAAGCCTCTCCAGTGTTCACTGACAAGGGTGTGATGGAAGGCCTTACATTCGAGTCGTCGACGACTTTCCCGTTCTTCTACTACATGCAGAAGACCGTGTCTGCAGAGTCCTGGTGGCCGGGATTCCCCATACACATGCCTGTGACCAACCTGTCCCGTGGTGATGAAGTCCTGGAAGTCTACAACGTAAAGTACTACGTCGCCTCCAGTGACAAAATCAAGTCAGAGATACAGGAATATCCGGAATACACGTTACTCAAAGAAATCGGCGAGTTTCAAGTGTACGAAGTTAATTCCCAGTCCTCGTACGTGAGACCCCTGACCAAGGAACCCGTCCTTCTGGTCACTAACGACTGGCGCAACTCCTCCTTCCTCTGGTTCCACTCAGACTACCTGGACAGGCCGGTGGTCTATGTAAGCGAAGTGTCAGACTACGACCGAGCCCACTTCTCCACTATTATATATAGTAACCGGGAGATGTTCCCTGCCCTGGAAGAAGCGGGAGACCTGGAGCCGTGCGTTGCAGAAGCCACACTGAAGGAGGAGGAAGTCGCAATCACCACAGACTGTATTGACCAACCAGTATTAGTCAAGGTGTCCTACTTCCCCAACTGGAGGGTGGAGGGCGCGGAAAAGGTCTATTTGGTCTCGCCTAATTTGATGCTGATATTCCCGGAGTCAGAGGAAGTACGACTTTACTACGGAACGGTCTGGTCCGACTGGCTGGGCGTTTTGCTGACCGCCTCAGGAATGGTTTACGTCCTATTTACTCACAGAAAAGCCAAGAAGCTTCTTAAGAAGTTTTAACGAATCCCTGACTATGCGGACGGAACTCCTGCCTTTGTCCCTCACCACCACCGGTACTTCTTCCATCCTCAGTCCTTTTTTCTTCGCGTAGTAAAGCAGTTCCACTTCAAAGAAGAAGCCCCTGTCACTGGTCTTGTTCAAGAGTCCCTCCACCTTTGACTTCCTGAATCCCTTGGTGCACTGGGAGTCCTTGAGACCTAGATTGAGAAATAAATTGACCAGAGAGTTGAAGATAAAACTGGCAAACCTCCTTGCGTAAACCCGGTCGTCCACCGCCCCTTCCATGCGCTTAGAACCGACCACTATATCCACCTCGTCCAAGAGTCTCTCCGCCTGGTCGATGAACTTCACGTCCACAGCCAGGTCCGCAGGCATGTAAACGACCTTCTCGCCCTCCGCCTTCTCTATTAACGCCTTCAGAGCCCTGCCAAGGCCCTTTTTGGTGTGGATGGTCCTGACATCCTTGTATTCGCCCGCAAGCCGATCGCAGATTTCCGCAGAACCGTCCTTAGAGCCGTTCTCTCCCAGTACTATCTCAGACCTTCCCTTAAGGTGTTTCCTGAGCCTGTCCACGTTCTTCTCTATCACGTCTGCTTCGTTGTACACAGGCACTACGACCGACAGCATAAGTCAATTAACTAATATATACTTATAAGCTTATTAGGAGTATGAAAAGGCTCTTGTCCGGACAAAGCCTGGCTATTTCGGAACAATGATAATACTTCTTAAAAGGTTCGTCCCAAAGTGAAAGCAGGAGTGATTTGAGAGAACTAAAACAAAACGATCTTGAATGATGAGAGGTTCAGAAATCCTCGCCCACGATTATTCCACTGTCGTAGGCTTCCTCTATTCTCTTCTTTACAACCAAGTCATCCAAACTGAGGGTTACGTTATCCTCATCGACCGAGACGACTTTGAATTTCTTTCCACGAACATCTTCATCTCCGACAGAGTAGAAGAAATAACCGCCGTCTTCTATTGCACTCTCGAAAAAACGTCTCTTTTCCCCTTTTGTGTAGCGAGGTGTAAACATCTCGGGAAGACGTTCTCCATAGACAGATGTCAAGTGCTTATATCTGCCCGGTACTTCTATATAGGGAGCACGAAGTTCGCTGCTTTCACTGCTCATATCAACTACTATATGCGAAATGCTTATAAGGATTTACAAAGTTCTGAACCAAAATAGAATACCGGGTCATGAAAGTTTTACCTTCATGGTTTTTCCAGTTTTTCTGAAGTTCGCTCTTTTGAAAGCTTTTCTCAACCTCTTAGACGGTTCTCCGTCTTCCACATAAATTGTATGTATATTTATCTCTCTGGCCCTCTGCAAGGCACGCCTGATTAGATTTTCCGCAACTTTTCCCTCATATCCGTTGAGCACACCCGTGCCCATCTCAGCTACACCAAATTCTCCCTTTTCAAAATACTCTTTGAGAGGCGCAATCGAACAAAAGGCAACCACTTTTTTATCGCTGAGGGCCATCAGTGCAACACCGAATTTCGCGAGGTTTAATGTACACCAGCCCGTCACGACTTTGTCCCATTCTCCTAATTCGCCCTTAATTTCCTTTATCTGCTCTTTAATCATCTTTTTGTCCTTCTTGTTCGCAGTTTTTAACCTTTCTTTTTCCTCTTTTATTTGGTTTTTTGCCATTTCTCTGACTATCTCACCATCTGAAAGTTCGAATTCTTTATATTTAATTTCGGGCATGACTTTCTCATGGAAGTAATGCGGTATAAGGAATAATCTAAACATAGGTTTTACCCATTTGCAATGTTGTTTGTCCGGTTTAGATATATTGCCGCTTTGGAGGTATGCATTATAGGCACAGCCACCTCCACAAACACCCACAAGTTCGCATCCTTTACACTCTTCCATTGTAATGGGACTTCTCTTAGCCCATTTTTTCCACAGGTCGTTATTTTCAGCTTTCCCAACCGAATCTAAAGGTATCTGGTTGAGTTTCCGATAATTAAAAAAGGCCTGGCAAGGTGCTGCTTTACCATCTGGTGAGATGGCAATTTGATGGCCATTTCCGACACACTCTTGAAGGCAAAATTCTTCTTTACAAAACGGAATATAACGCCTCATGACTCTATCTTCATAGATTCCATACGATTTTGCCTTCTTGAAAGCTTTGTAAAGGGCAAGAGTAATTAGTCTTGTATTTGCTGATTTCTTTGTTATTGGTGGGTTGAAACCAATCCTTGTGACTCCAATCGAATGAAAAAAATCCACTACTTCTTCTAAATGTTTTAAGTTATGGTCACCAAGTGTACAGGAAATTCCGGGATTGAGCCCTCTATCCTGCAGATTGAAAAAACCTCTCAAAGCCTCATTAAAAGTAGAGGAGCCGTCTGATTTGACCCTTTTTTGATCGTTCAAATCTTTCCATCCATCCAAAGAAACAGAAACATTGACATCAAATTTCTTCAGCTTTTTGGCTACTGAATTCGAGACCAAAGACCCATTGGTTACCATAGAAAAACGAATTTTTTTATCATCCCATTTACTAGCTTTTTTAATTATATAGAAAAGCATTTTCTTTGCAAGGAGTGGCTCACCGCCATAAAAGCTTATCTCTCCGCGTTGTCTAAAATTTTCATATAAAACCTTGAGTGTTTTGTCTGCATCTGTTTTAGAAAGATGTTCTTTCTTTTTCTTTATATAGCAATACTTGCACGCAAAGTTGCAATCGTTGGTGGGCATGATATAGGAAAAGTTTATGGATGGTCTTAATTTTTCTGACTCATTTTGCAGGAGCTCTTCATTTTTGTCTTCATCCTCAAAAACGAAACCATTGCTGATTAACTTTTTTACTGTGGCAGTTTTCTTTCCCTCTTTAACATCCTTTCTTATTTTTTTCATTGAGGTAGGAGAACAATACATCTTCTTTAAAGTTATAGGATTGAAACAGAAAACATATTTCCCAGCTGGATTCTCCTGAAAATATATAAACGGAGAGAATCTCATTTTCTACTACTCTCTTTTCTTATATTCTGACTTGTAAGGCCAGCAAGATGCGCATGCACAGGTATTTGTACATATCTTCATTGTGTAACTTGATTCTATTTCTTCAGGTTCTGAAAAAAACACAAACTCTTCCTCCAAAAACTTTCTTAGCATACCAACAACCATAAATACTTCCATAAACATCTTTAAATAATTATCTTGATGTTAAATTAACCCAATGACTATTCTCTTCGTCCAATAATTTGTCAGTCCCGTCTATAATCAGACCGACAGCATAAGTCAATTAACTAATATATACTTATAAGCTTATTAGGACTATGAAAAGGGCCCTGTCAGTCGTCATAGGCCTGGTCATCCTAGCCGCCCTGATTTTGAGTCTTGGCCCATCAGAAGTCGCCTCCCTCCTGATAACTGTCAACCCAATCTATTTCGTGGCCGCGTTGTTAGTATTCCTGGTCAACGAATTGGTCGCCACTTACAAGTTGTCTCTGGTCTACCATTTGCCCTTCAAGGAGCTGTTCTTCTCCCACTTGGGAGGCATGTTCTACACATACGTCACCCCTGCCAGGAGCGGTTATCTTTATACGGCCTACTCGGCAGCCAGGAAGTCACGGAGCAGCGTCTCAGAAAAGGCCGGTTATCTGATACTTTTCCAAGGAATCACACTTGTCTTGAAAGTTGCCCTGATTTTGCTGTCCTTGATTTATTTCTCGCTTCTGATTACAAGGATAATGAACCTGGTCGTCCTGTCAGTCGTGTTTATCCTTATCTTAGCTGCAGCCATTTTCCTCACACTCTACACACAGTTGCCCATTCTCGTCCTCAAGAAGATACCGGGAAAAATCCACAAGTATGTTTCCGCGATGCAGGCGTGTAGGAAGGCCCTGTCCAAGAGACTCTACCTCTATTTCATCCTCATCGACCTCCTCAGCTGGCTCCTTTTAGGCCTCCAGTGGTACTTCGTAGCATCATCCCTCAACCTTCCCATAGGTTTCCTAACCGCACTGTTCCTCCAACCGTTGCTGACGACCATCATGTTCGTCCCCGTGTCCCCGTCAGGTCTGGGAATAGCAGAGGGTGGCAGCGCCTTAATCTTCCAGTTCCTGGGCTTCTCCCTGACCGCCGGTTTGACCTTCCTGCTTTTGACCCGAATAAACTCCCTGACGGTAGACATGTTCGGTATTTCAGATTTACCGAGAACAAAAAGTATATATGGGAGCAGTACGAAATAAGATTATGAAGAAGGCACTCATAATTATGTTAATATTAGTCAGCGGGTGTGTTGGACAGTTGCCTGAAACAACTACCACCACTGAAGCCCCGACCACAACCATCACCACTACTACCACCATTGTGGCCACGGTCGACACCAAATACGACGACTGCGAAGCCCTGACCGGTGTTCAGAAGGATAGATGCTACTACGACAAGGCCTTAGTGGAAGGGGATGTAAGTTATTGCGATGAAATAGAAAACGTGGAGACTAAGGAAATCTGCAAGACAAAGGTGGGTTGAATGCTTAAATGGGTTTTGGCAACATTGACCGTAGTCTTCCTGATTGTGGGTTTCTGGTATCTTTTTTTGAACCAACCTCCCACTATAACAACCACCACTTCCACCACTATAGCCGGGACCACAACCACGACTGTAACAGAAGTATTGACCATGGAATATTGTAACTCCTTTGAATCTGGAAGGAAGAAAGACCTTTGTAAGGTTGATTTAGCGATTCAGGAAAACGACGAGAGCATTTGCGGGGAATTGATTGTATACGATGCCCAGCTTTACTGTGACGCCTATTTCTCCGGTGATTCGAGCCTCTGCGAAGACATAAGGGGAGACGAGACAAGAGAAGAGTGCATCCAGTCCATAAAATAATCCTTTTAAGCATTTCTACTAATAGCTAATAGTATGACCACACTCGATGAAAGGATAGATGAATGGGAGAAAGGCAAAAGGATAGAAGATTTAAGAGACGATTTCGTTTTCCAAGAAACACCTAATTTCAGGAGCGACTTCTTAGAGGACAAAAAGGGCGGAACTACAGCGAGAAAACTGATTTATGGAGGGATTGCTGCCGGTGTCATTGCTGCCATAGGAGCTTTGGGTTATCACGGTTACAAGCAGGGGTGGTTTGACGATTTGCTTGATGGTGACGGCGGAGATGGTCCATCTAAGTACAAAGCTCTTGAGAAGATGGATATGGATGAAGATGGTATAAGAGATAGATTCATACTAGACTTAGACAAAGACGGTGTCAGGGATGCGGAACTTCGGCTGGAACACGATTCGGACGGGTCCGTAACTTCCGCTGAATACAAGAAAGGAAACAATGTATTGAAATTAAATGAAACCGGGATGTTTTACGAGTACCCACAAGATTTATCAAACGTGCCTTACCCGAGTAAGGAATACAGAGACATTGCGATTTTGAGCAAAGACGGGGATTATTTCTTGGAAGGAAAAATAACAGCAGAAAATCCAACTGAAAATGTTAAAGAAATACAGGCAATGCAAATCGTGCCTAAAAAATATAGAAGATACTTTGGAAACGTGACTTCATCTCTGGAACCTTCTATCAAGGTTGATGATATGGGTCTTTTAGTATGGCGTCTGGAGGATATGCAACCCGGAGAGTCGAGAGAAATAACATATACATTACCATTGGCCGTTTCTGACGTAGATGTGAATTTGAACAGGTCAGTAGACGAATTCGTTGACTATCATAAGGCAACGGCAAAGGATTTGGGAGCGGAGCCTGTAATGAAATACCAAGGCACTAATTATAAAGAAAGTTGGTGGGGGTTTGATGTAGACGAAGATGGAACACAGGATATAAGAGTAGAGGAAGAAAGAAATGCTACAACAGATGAACTTATTGAGAGGACAATGAAAATAGGAAGTCTTATAGGGGATCGGTGGGAACAATATTATCTGAAGGTAACCAAACCCAAATATGACGGTGAAATGAACACGAAACAATTGTGGAATGCCTATGAAGATGGGAAACCTATATTGACGGTTGGAGATTATGAAAGCAATGGAAAAATTAATTCAATAACAAGAAGAAAATACGTTGATGATAAGGATATAAATTTCGTTTTCCTTGACAAAGATGAAGATGGTAAATGGGATGAAAAACATGTTAAGAGCTATGGACTGGGAGCATCTGCTTTGGATAAAAATATGGATGAAAAATATGAAAAGTGGTCAATTTCTGATGAACCACCAAAAGGTGGTGGTTGGTACGATACTACAGGAGATGGAAAACCCGACCTTTTTAGAACTGGATGGTACTACGAAGAAGTCGAAGATTATGAATTTGATGACGACGGTGATTTAAGACCAGATAGATGGGCAAAATGGGATGGCTCTTATTATCCAGATAGGGATATTGATGTATATAAATTGGCACAAGAAAAAGGAACATATAACACAACCCAACCTGAGTGGCTAGTAAAAAATTGGATAAATCTTATAGAAACTACAGAATCTTAAGCTATTTATATAAAGGGAGAGAAAAATAGATTATGAAGATTGAAGAAGAACTGAGAGTATTGTTTTTAATTTTCAGCTTGATCATCCTGACGATTCCTAGTGTCCATGCCCAAGGTGTCGAGGCTTGCTGTAGTTCTATATCTGATTACTGCCTTTATGACAGTTCATATATAGAAAGTGGATCTCTCGCCGAGGAAGACTGCCAGACACAAAAAATAGGCTCACCGCCCGGTGTTCCTCCTGCTATCGTATATCCTTCTTCTGGTTCCCGTTATTGCTACTACAAACCTCTTTACATATCAGGAGTGCCGGAGATGGCAGACTGCACCAAATGTGCACCTGGTAGTTACACAGCTGATAGCAGCACATCATGCGGAGGTTGTGATACTCTGGGCAATGATTATATGCCTATTTACGACTACAGATATCAGATAGACGGAGAACCCTGTCATTGGTGGGAGAGCTGTGATTACGATCCAAACCCAGGTAGAGGATCACTTGATGGTGGTATAGAAGGTTGTATTTGCGACTCTTCAAAGTGCATTCCTTCAAATGCCCCATCTGATCCTGATTTGGGATCAGCTGTTCTAGCTGAATGTGGTGACCCAACAGATGATCCTTATAAAGGGAAATCAAATGGGGTATCTTCCAGCTCAGTAAACAATTTAAACAACTATCCAAGCTCTGATGATACATGTTGGTATTTTTATTGCGATGAAGATTACAAATGGGACGGCACTGACTGTATCCCAGAATGCAGTTCAGAGGCTTGTGCATCTGACGTATCAGAAAAATGTTGGTGCGGTAGTTCTATATCAAGCTCAGATACATGTTCTTCTGGTGAATTCTGCTGTGCAAGGGAATCCACGTGCTATGCGGATACAGAAGCAGACGTCTGCCGATACGACTGTGAGTGTGACCCTTCATGCGGTTCGAATACAAACTTGCCCTGCTACTGCGGTGACCCGGAAGCAGGTGGCGGCATCGAATGCGATTCGTCTCTGGACTACTGTTGTGCCGCTACACCACAATGCTATGACACATCTTCGGACTGTGACAAGGATTTGAACTGTTGCGACAACCATGAGTGTGAAGTGCAACTGACGTCATGCCCTTCAGATGTGTATTTCGGGGATTCTTTTAACATAGACTACGAATTCTTGGGGACAGCAAGCCCTTACAGTTATGAAGTCAGGTCCATATACAGAGACGGAAGTTCTTTATCAGACTGTAGGTACGGAACGGACTACCAAGATTGTGTGTGGCATTCGGATACATATTCAGTAACTCCACCCGATTCTGACCCCCATTCTTGGCAAATCAGGTGTTTCGGTTCTGGCTTTTCCAACGACAACGACTGTGGGGAAGCAAACGACTATGTGAGCTGTTCACCAAGCATACACAAGAAGTGTACGACTGCGTCTGGACAGGCATGTGCCGGGCACGACAGCGCCTCCTGCCAATCTTCCTGCGATGGTTCGGGAGAGACGTATGAGTCTGACGGCGATTACTATTGTACGAACGAAGAGTCGGGTGTATGCTGTTGTACCTCGTGTAGTGCTTCAGTAACCGATACAAGCTGTGTCTACAACGGATATCCTTACTTTGAATATTCTGTGACTATGGATTGTTCGTGGGGTGGTGGAGACCACGCCTATGCAATCATAGATGAGGACGGTCCGGACGAGTCTGTCAGTGACGATAGTACCGGTTCTCCTTTCAGTCATTCATCATCCGATGTGAGTTCCAGCGGAAGCAAAGACCTCAGATGCCAAGTACAGGACTCGAGCGACGAGAACTTATGCTCTGACAGGAGCGGCGTCAGCTGCTCGAACAGTGCGCCCAGCCTCTCATCCATTTCCACGTCCTCTGCCTACCAGGAAGGAGGATTAACCTACGTGAAAGATGGTACAACGGTGACTGTAACCGCTAGTTCTTCTGACCCTGAAAACAATTATTTGAAAATTCTTTGCGGGACTTCCTCTGGCGCGAGCGACTTATGCACCGGAGATTATGAAAGTGATGACCCTTCCTGCACTTTCTCTGCTCCATGGACTGACTCCAACAGACATACTATCTACTGCCGGGTCGATGACGGAGACAAAGTCTCAAACGAGGAGACAGAGGAAATCCAATCAGACAACGGGGACCCGTCCTGTACTTCCGTGTCTATTTCAGAGTCACCGGATTCCAGTTACGGATACGTGAACCCAAACAATCGTATTTATTACAACAGTGACAGTACGGGAAGTTACGAAGTGAGTGTGTCTGCAGACGATGACGTGGGTGTACAAAAAGTTAATTTCCCTTATGCCACATCCTCAGGCGATGAATACACTTCTAACCCTTGTTCACACGAATACAACTGGGACAATTCGGACACGTCTTCCTCCACTGAGTATGCTACCGTTTACGATTATGTGGATCATACGTCCACCTCAGGATGCGTGTTCTATGTAAGACATGACAACCGCGACCCCACGACATCGCATACAGTGGAAGACTTGGGGGGAGGGGATTATAAAGTGACTCTCGATCCAGATGACGGTGGTAGTGGTGTTGCCCAGACTTTGTACTGCTGGGACAATTCGGATACATGCACTCCTTCTGATGCTTATTTAGATCCCATAGAACGGAGTTGTGCGAGCACATGTTACGTCCGTTACCATTCCAGGGACAACGTCAACAACCAACAATCCGTCCAGTCGACTGGATGTTTCGGTTTTTGTAACTGCGAGGAAAATAATCCGACTGTTTCTGTGTCTCCGGACACAGACACGGGAAACCCAGGTGACACCATCACTTATACGGTCAGGGTGGCCAACAATGACAATGAAGCGTGCGACGCGTCTTCGTTTGACTTGACCTTCACCCCGCCTGAAGCCGGTTGGTCGGGCGTATTTGCAACAGACCCGTTGACTGTCGATGAAGCTAGCTCCGCGGAAACTACTATAGACGTGACCTCTCCTTCGGACGCGACCGGAGGGCCATACACATTTACTGTAACCGCTGAAAAAGAGGAAGACCCGACCTACAGCGGAAGCGGTACCGCAGATTACGTGGTTGAAGAACTGAGAACAGCGACTGTTAACGCAGAAGTGTCTACTGGAGAAACCATGTCAGGCGTTTCCATCGACTACAACATAGATGGAGGGAACACACAGACCGGTTTCACAGAATTCACCATAGACGTACCCCTGAACTCCGACCTGACGTTGACCGCAAGCGATGGCTTCACTTGGAACAACTGGAACAACATGCAGTTCTGCAGATGGGAGAAGGACGGGAGCAGTCTTACTACCAATCTACAGACAACACAGACCATTTCAGAAGACGCGGTATACACCGCATTATATCAGCCAATTGACGTAACCTCAGGTCCATGTTCTCCTTGTGGCAATCCGGGGGAGAACACAATTACAGTGACTGTGCGTGAAGATGGTGACGATGATACCGATGCCTTGATTGATTCAGCAACAGTCAAAATGACTCAGAACTCTATGGGCGTGGATAAATCGGACACAACAAGCAGTTCCGGTGTTGCGACTTTCAACGTGGGAAACATGGATGACGCAGTAATATCTGCAAGCAAAGACGACTACTCACAAACCGGAGATTCTTCAAAACCAAGTTCCAGACTCATCAACGTAAATGGTGATAACTCCTACACCTTATACCTAAAATACTCACCAGGATGTCCTGCCTGGGACTGTTCTGGTCTTACGGTCGGGGACAACACAGTGGACGTAGGCATAAGTCAGTCAGAATACGGGAACGACATGGAATGTTCGATTACATGTACCTGTCCTTCCGGGTCTTCCATGGAAGTGGACTCTACAGGCGATACGGAACCAATAAACGATTACTGGGACATAAGTGGTAGCAGACACTCAGGCACGTGGACAGGCACTGACGCCACTGGCGGAGAATCAGGTACTATTAGCTGGCACACGGACGACTCAATCAACGGCGGTAATGGGTACACAGGATTCGATGTAACGAATATAGGATGTGTGCAGGACTGCGTCCGGGCAGACCCGACTGTTGATGTTTCCCCCTCTTCACAGAGCGGGAACGCTGGGAACACCCTTGATTATACGGTCACGGTGACCAACAACGACAACGCTGCCTGTGGTTCATCTGACTTTGATTTAGACGTATCAGGACTTCCGGGCGGTTGGTCTAGTGCTTTTGATATAGACCCGATAACAAATCTTGACCCGGGTGCTTCAGACTCGTCTACTCTGTCGGTCACTTCTGATGCCGGTGCTGCCGACGGTACCTATACATTCACAGTAACAGCAGCGAGTGCAACAGGCTCTGGCAGTGATACGGCAGACTATGTGGTGACAACGGGAGTCTGCGGGGCTTCGCCCTGTACCAGCACGTCAGATTGTGAAAACGATGCCAATTGTGAGAATAACTGCATGAAGGTCAATTCAGGCGATTCCTTCGAGTGCAGTGCGAACTGTGCGCAAGAGGGTGAGTATGCGGTGGATGCGGACAGCTGTTGTTCAGGCCTGACCTGGAACTCAGGGACAACCGAATGCGAGGCTCTTCCCAGCGCTTGCAACACCGACGACGCGCCTTCAGGGGTGAATCTCCAGCCGGATGACACAGAGACATCGGTTTGGTCGCCTTCTGCCCAGCACTGCTACTATGAGGAAGTTGACAACAGCGGGACGTGTGTAGAGGAAGACTCTTCCGAATACATCCCATACGCCTGCTGTTCGACTGACACCTGGAGGGGTGTAATCAAGTATTAGGTGAATAACTATGCGAATGTTAAAGTCCAAAAAGGCACAAACTGCCATGGAAGTGATTACCATATTCGGGGTGATACTCATAGCAGTGACTGGAGTGGTCAATTACATGGGTTCTGCTCAGACCAGGTCAATCCGTGCCGAACAGGCCAGGGAGTCCATAGAAACACTGCAGAGGGCAGCCGGAGAAATCTACGACGCTGGTGGCGGGACCAAGACCGTACGCATATACATGCCTACCGCAGTCAACCACACGCTTGTCACCAACCAGACCATGCTCATACGGGTGCAGGTGAAAGACGGCTACGCAGACGCTGTAGGCATACTAGACAGGGACGTGACACTGGTGGGACACATTCCTATGAAATCAGGGGAAAACATGGTAAAGGTGATGGGAATAACTGACAAGCTGATAAAAATCGGAGAAGGCCACGGAGTGGTCATATGCGGTCAGAACTACTATTGCGGAACAGGAGACGGGGTTTGCCCGGCTGATTACGGAGTGCCTTGTACAAGCGTAGAGGACGAGGATTGTTAACCTATTTATACTGGCTTATATAAATTTAGTTATGAAGGGACAGGCCGCAACCGAATATATTGTGATGTTTGGAAGTCTACTGCTGATACTAATACCGTCAATGATGTTCTTCGCAAACACCTCCTCTTCTTCTATGAGAGCCTTCGAGGCCAAGGAATCCACTAGGAAAGTCGCAGACACCGCAGACCAAGTATATTCTCTGGGCGGAAGGATATCCGTAGACCTGAACATACCCGAAGGTGTGGAGGAAATATTCGTAGTCAACAGGACCATAGTCATGAGAATGAGCGTGGGAGGGACCCGTGCCGATGCTTTGAGCTCGGTTACTGGAGGCCCGGTCCTCTATGGAGAGATACCCGCAGAACCAGGCAGACACAAGGTTTACGTGCAAAAAGTCAACGACACTCATGTCTATATAGGTCCTCACATGGAAATACCCGAGGAAGACGAGGAAGAGGAAGAGGAGGAAGAAGGCGAGTTCGTGTTAGACTTCGGGTTTGCCAGTGTGTTT
>CAZXUR010000006.1:0-44086 GCA_964644245.1 uncultured archaeon | reverse complement strand
TAAGTGATAGCATGGAAAAGATATACAACATCCCGCTGAAGAAAGCCTACCAGAAGTCCAGGAGTTCTAGGGCCAATTATGCAGGACACATGGTCAAGGAGTTTCTGAAGAAACACATGGACGCGGAAAGTGTTAAAATCGGCGAGAACCTCAACCAGTACCTGTGGAAGAACGGGCTCAAGAATCCGCCCCGCAGTGTGCGGGTGTTCGCAGTGACCGAGGAAAAGGATGGGAAGAACATTGTCAAAGCTGAATTGGAAGGGCACGAGTACGTGGAATTCAAGCCCAAGAAAATCGAGGAAAAAGGCATGGCAGAGAAACTCAAGGAAAAGGTTGCCGGCATGAGAGGAAGTCCTAAGTCAGAGAAGGTACAAGAATTGGAGGACAAGATAGAAGGCAAAGAGAAGGCTTCTGGCGACCAGACAAAGACGCCACAAAAGAACAGGAAGGAGAAAGTCTCGCCGGACAAGTGATATCATGTTCTACAAGCATTTGGATTTGGGCAGGGACTCTGATGATTCTAAACTAACTTTCATTATCTATAAACTGGGTACCACTCTCAGAGACATCGGATTGAGGTCTTGCATAGTGACCGAGAACGATTCAGGAGAGAATTATAGGGGCCTGCTTCTGGTGACCGGAGTCGAACTGGATGAGGAAACTGACTTCATGCTTGAAGACATGGTCAGCGAATTCAGGAACGAGCCGGAATCGGGTGGTATCAATGAGTAACTACAATGACGCTGAATATTTCTTTCTGGGCAAGGACTACAATCAGACCCAGATAACCAGGGTCGTCCACCGTTTGGGGAAAGTGCTTCAGATGGTAGGCGTGAATTCTGAGATAATCCCGGAAGGGAATGGAGACGGTTATGGCCGGGTACTGGTGCTGACCGAAACCCCTTTCCATCATGTCAGGGAAGACCTGCTCATGGAGACTATAGAAGATTTAAAAAAACCACGCCTAAGTTGATTCTATGCATGTGTTGCAGACTAACTTCAGGAAGGACCCAAACATCGGCCTTTACGGTCTCTCTACTGACGGGTATGCACTGGTCCCTGGATTCTTGAGGAAGAAACAGTTGAAGGACCTGAAGAAGGTGCTGAAGGTAAAGATGCTCCAGACCACCATTCACAGCCTGTACTTCCTGGGAATATTCATTGATGGGAACTCTCAAGGCATACTGGTGCCCAAGATCGCTAATAAGGATGAAATCCCGGACTTGGACCATCTCCAGCTGGATACCAATTTCTCGGCCCTGGGAAACCTGATGGTGTGCAACGACCACGGCTGTCTGGTCTCAGACTGTCTGAAGGACTACAGGAAGGACATAAGCAAGTTCCTGGATGTGCCTGTGAAGGTCACGAGAATAGGAGGGTCGAGGATAATCGGCTCACAGTGTGTGGCCACCAACAAGGGATTCCTGGCCAGCCCCAATATGACCGACAAGGAGTTCAAGTTGTTCGAAAAGGTCCTGGGGGTGGAAGGTGACATGGGAACAGTGAATCTGGGTTCGTTCTTCGTGAAGAGTGCTATAATTGCGAACTCCAACGGCTTCCTTTACTCAGAGACCACCAGGGGCCCTGAACTGGCCAGGATAGACGAGTCCTTGGGATTTATATAACTTCCGGTAAATTAAGGGTATGGCCGAAGAGAACATTCAAGCAAAGCTCATGAGGTTCCAGATGCTACAGAGACAGCTGGAAGCCCTTGAATCCGAGAAGAAGCAGATTCTGAACAAGAAATCAGAACTGGACCAGACCAAAGAAACTTTGGACGGCATATCCGAGTCGGGGAAGAAGGAAATATTCTCTCCCCTGGGTTCCGGTTCGTTTGCCTTTGCCAAACTGACTGACTCCGAGCACATCCTGACTTCACTGGGCGCAGGAGTGGCCTGTAAGAAGACCATCCCCGAAGCCAAGAGAATCCTCGACGGGCGTTCGGAGGAACTGGAGAAAGTCCTGAAGGAACTGGGTAAAAATTTGAAATCAATTACTCAGGAAATGGAAAAAATGAGGCCGGAACTGGAAAAGGCCAGCCAGTAACAATATAAAAAACTTTCCACTTATTCTAACTATGTTCGGAAACCTGAAGAAGAAACTCTCCTCGGTAGTGGACAAGTTCAAGAAGAAGAAAGATACTGAACCCAAAAAGGAGAAAAGGAAAAAGAAGCAGAAGAAACCCGGATTGGCAGAAAAAGTAAAGAAGAAGGTAACAGAGAAGAAGATAAAGCCGGGAGAGATGGACGAGTTCTTGGAGCAGCTGAAACTGGCGCTCATGGAGAATGATGTGGCACTTGAAGTGACTGACAAGATTGCAGACGATGTCAGGAAGGAATTGACCGGGAAGAGTGTCAGGAGGGGCAATGTCGAGGAAGAAGTGAGGAAGACGCTGAGAAAAGCCATGCTGGACGTCCTATCCCAGGAGACCATGAACATCACCAAACTCGATGACAAATCTGTTGTCGTCTTCGTTGGCTTCAATGGCTGCGGGAAGACAACTACCATCGCAAAAGTCGCCAAACTCCTGCAGAAGAATGGAAAGGAGCCGGTCTTGGCTGCGGCTGACACATTCAGGACTGCGGCTATTGAACAACTAGGTGTGCACGCGGACAACCTGGACTGCAAGATTGTCAAGCACAAGTACGGCTCTGACGCTGCGGCCGTGGTCTTCGACGCGAGAAAGTATGTGGAATCAAAGGGCGGAATCGTGCTTGCGGACACGGCTGGGAGGAGCCATGCAGACACAGACCTGATGAACGAACTGGAGAAAATCATCAGGGTCAACAAGCCTGATTTGAAAGTGCTGGTGGTTGACTCGCTCACCGGGAACGATGCGGTGGAGCAGGCCAAGTCCTTTGACAAGTCAGTGGGCGTGGACGCAGTTGTTTTGACCAAGGCAGACGTCAATGAAAAGGGCGGTGCTGCCCTGTCCGTCGGCTACGTCATAGGAAAGCCCATACTGTTTCTGGGCACCGGTCAGGACTACGAGGACCTGGAGGTCTTTGAGCCGGAGAAAATCGTCAGGAAATTAATTTAAATCATTTATCCTCAACCTTTTCTATGTCCATTGCACTAGATGAGTTTGATAGGAGGATAGACGTTGGAGAAGAAACCAATTGTCCCGAATGTGGTTCCAGAGTCCTGGAAAGGGACTACCGACACGGAGAGTTGGTTTGTTCGGGGTGCGATCTGGTGATAGAGGACCGACTCATGGACCCGGGACCCGAATGGCGCGCGTTTAACGCAGAGCAGAGGGAGAAAAGAAACAGGGTCGGGGCACCCACCACAGAAACCATGCACGACCGCGGACTTTACACCATGATTGACCATCGTGATAGAGACATATACGGGAATAACATCAAGCCAGAGACCAGGACACGTATGCGCCGTCTCAGGAAGTGGGACAAGCGTTCGAAGGTGCAGGATTCCAAGGATAGGAACCTGTCTTTCGCACTCAACGAGATAGACAGGATATCCAGCCAGCTTCATCTGCCCCGATATGTCAAGGAAAGGGGCGCCTTTCTGTATAGACAAACAGTTGAGAACAACCTCCTAAGAGGCAGGTCCATCGAGGATGTGGCTGCCGGTGCGGTGTACGCGTCCTGCAGACAGAGTGGAATCCCACGCACACTGGACGAGATAGCTGATGTGACCAAGTGCGACAGGAAAGACGTGGGAAGGGCTTTCAGGTTATTGACCCAGAAACTGAATATAAAGGTAGCTCCTCCCAACGCTTTGGAATACATACCCAGATTTGCGTGTGAACTGGGGGTGAATGACTCCGTTTCCATGAAGGCGGTAAGAATGGCTGAAGAGGTGGTAAAAAGAGGGCTTTCCAGTGGTAAGAGCCCCCAGGGGATTGCTGCTTCTGTCCTTTACATGGCCAGCGTTCTTGAGGACGGGAAGGGAGTGACACAAAAAGCGGTCGCCGAGGTCGCGGACGTGACCGAAGTAACGATCAGGAACAGGTACAAGGAAATAGCAGAGAACATGGGAATCGATGTTTGACGACAATCAACGTTCTCCTGTCCGATGTCTTTAAAAGTTAAATCAAAATCTCCTTCTATGTCATCTGACTATGAAGTGGATGAGAGGAAAAGGCCCGGATGTCCTGATTGTGGTTCTAAGTCAATATATATGGATGCCGAGAGGAGTGAACTGGTTTGTTCAGACTGCGGACTGGTCCTGGAAGACCATTTGCTGGATTCGGGTCCTGAATGGCTTGCCTTTGACGCAGAGCAAAACGAGAAAAGAAACAGGGCCGGCCTTCCCATGATAGAATCCTACCACGACCGGGGGCTTTCCACAGAGATAGGAAAAAGGACTGACGGAAGAGGAAGACCCCTCAAGCCGAAGCAGAGGTCACATATGCATCGCCTGAGGAAGTGGGACCGGCGCTCGAGACTGAAAGACTCGAAGGACAGGAACATGGTAAAGGCATTTACATACATGAGACAACTCGCTTCAGCCATGGAACTTCCGCCCAAGGTGCGTGAACATGCTGCCCATGCATACAGACAAGTAATCGAAGACGGGAAGATGAGAGGCAGGAGCATAGAGAAGGTGGCTGTTTCTGTCATGTATCTGACTTGCCGTGAACTGGGAATTCCATGCACTCCCAGGAACTTCGAGGAGTACACTTCCATAGACCACAACAAGATTGTTGGAAATTACAAGGAGATAGGCCGTAAACTGGACAGGGACGTGCCGATTGATACTCCCTTGAAGTACGTGCCAAAGTTTGCCTCTGAACTCGGCCTTCCCGGTCCTCTGCAGATAGAAATCGAAAAGTTTCTGGGAGAGTATCATGGCACCAAAGATACTTCAGGAAAGAGTCCCACTGGAATAGCTGCAGGCGGGGTTTATCACGTGTCCTGCCTGGAAAAGAAGAAACTGAAGGATTTTCTGGGGTCCAAATATCCGCAGAAATTCACGGAAATCCCGGAGAAGATGGAGGAGATAGACCTCACTCAAAAGGAAGTGGCTGAAGCCTCGGGTGTGACCGAAGTCACCATCAGGGAAAGGAGAAAGGACTTGATTGCCTTCGGGAATGAGAATCCGAATTTTATGGAGGACTTTCTGGAGGAGTACAGTTATTCTGACTCCCTTATCAAGAGGATTTCCGGTACAAAGGATAAAAATATAAAAATTGACGGGGAGTAACATCATGTTTCTGTTTTTTGGCGGTAAGAAAAAGAAGAAGCGAAGTACGAAAGTCAGAAAAGACTACGACCAGAGGGAAATATTCCTTTACTTCCAGTCACTGAAGGAAGTGGATGACCCGGATTTGGATGATAAATTCAACCCCGGCGAGTTGTTAGAATATGAAGTGGGCATAAGAAACAGGTCCAAGCGTCAGTATCAAGGTACGTTCCGCATAAAAGATGAATACGGCTTTGGTGAAAAGGAGGAAGATGTTCTGGTGAAACCCGGGAAAACTTATTCAACCGAATACTCCTTCAGGATTCCGGAAGATTTCAAACTGGACGAAGGACTCTTCGGGACCATCGGAATGGAAGCTTCCTTTGACACGGATGAAGAGGACATCAGGAAGATGTGGCAAGTATTCGTATGTGAGGAAGGAAAGGAAGAAATCGTTTCTTCCCTTTGGTAGCATATTTAAACCTTCTGACTTCAATTATTCCTATGCTTGAGAAACTATCCAAATCCCTTAGGGGCGCACTTGACCGGATCACTGGTCTGGGCTCTGTGGATAAGAAAGCGGTGGAAGAGGTGACCAAAGAGATACAGCGGGCTCTTCTGGCTGCTGACGTAAACGTGGAGCTGGTACTGGAACTGACTGAGAAGATAAAGAAGCGCGCTCTCAAGGAACCTTCCAAGGGTCTGACCAAGAAAGAGCACCTGATAAAGGTCGTGTACGAGGAAATCACCAAGTTCCTGGGAGAGGAAAAGGCTGAGGTAGAACTAAAAAAGAAGAAAATACTTCTCATAGGCTTGTTCGGGAGCGGAAAGACCACCACTGCCGCCAAGTTAGCGAGATACTATCAGAAGAACAACCTCAAGCCAGGCCTTATATGCTGCGACGTGGTCAGGCCGGCCGCTTACGACCAGCTGAGGCAGCTGGCCAGGAAAATTTCAGTTCCCATACACGGTGAGAAGAGCGAGGACTCCTCCAAAGTTCTGAAGGAAGGATTGAAGGAGATGAAAGGCAGGGACGTGGTCATAGTCGACTCTTCCGGGAGGAACGCCCTGAACGGCAAGATGATAGAGGAAATCAAGTCTCTTGACCGTATCATGAAGCCGGACGAGCGTTATTTGGTGATACCCGCGGACATAGGACAGGCTGCCAGGGAGCAAGCAGAGAAGTTCCATGAGGCAGTGGGAATCACAGGTGTGATAGTCACCAAACTGGACTCCACAGCCAAGGGAGGCGGTGCTTTGACCGCTTGCGAGGCCACTGCCACAAAGGTAAAGTTCATAGGCGTGGGAGAAAAAATGGATGACCTGGAAGTCTACGACCCCGAGAGGTTCGTGTCAAAGATGCTCGGTTTTGGGGACCTGGAAGGCCTGCTGCAAAAGGCCAAAACCATGGACACCACTGCGGCGGAAAAGATGGTTACCGGAGAGTTCAATCTGGAGGACTTTGCCAAGCAGATGGAATCCATGAAGTCCATGGGACCCATGAAGCAAGTACTCGATATGGTTCCGGGCATGGGAAAACTGGCCGGTAAACTGCCCGAAGGAAGCGTGGAAGAGCAGGAAGAGAAGATGAAGAAATGGCTGGTGATAGTCAAGTCCATGACCCCGGAAGAAAAGCAGAATCCGGACCTCTTGAACCATTCACGCATCGAACGCATAGCAGAGGGCTCCGGCACTCAGCCTTCGGACGTCAGGGAGCTTGTGAAGTACTTCAAGCGGAGTAAGAAGATGATGAAGAAGATGTCTCCCGGCAAGCTCAAGAGGAGTCAGTTAGGAAAGCTCTTGAAACAGTTCGGTTTGAAGTGACCACCGAAATCTTTTTAAACACTTTCCTCAAACACCACAATCTTTAAATACCATAAAACACATACTGTTATCACCAAGGGGGAATTACAAATGAGTACAAAGGACATAGAACACTGTAACCAGTGTAAGAAAGGAAGAATGATCAAGTCCACGGTGAAGACCACAGGAGGCAAGAAGACATTGTGGTTCTGTGGATTTTGCGGAGCCGAAGGACACATGAAGAAGTGATTATTTCAGGACGTAAACGTCTTTAGTCACGGTTTTACCGTCCTTCATGCCTGCAATCCTGCTACTTTTCTTGACATTCAGATTAAACGTGGAAAGGGAACGAATCACCCTCCTAGTCGCTCCTTTAGAGCCTATTTCAAAATCAACCCCGTTTTTCTTGGGGTTCATGCGGTAGAAGGCGTACCTGTCCTTCTTCCTCAGTTCTTCCAGTTTCTTTCGTATATGTCTGACCGCTTTTTTATTGTCTGCCCTCAGCTGTATGAGCGCCTCGTAGTAGCCTGACGCGTACTTGCTGCAGGGGTCACACGTCACCTTTTTGAACTTCACCCTGAAACCGCGTGAGGAGTATTCCTCCTCCAGTGCTTCCAGAGACTTGTAAGGTTTCCACTCGCCCCTGTCCATGTAGTGTTTGCACCTGGTGCATACTTTCACCCCTAGGGTTTTCACACCCCCTTTCTTGCATTCCTTGCACAATCCCCATTTCTCTGTCTGCTTTCCGCACTTGGGGCAAAAAGGCTTTCCGGGCATGGGATTATTTTCTGAACAAACTATATATAAGACGGGGACGAATAGATTTACAGCATCGGGAAGTGGAGAAATGTCTAGTTTGGTCTGCATTTTAGACTGTTTTTGGAGGTTTTGACATGAGAATAAGTCCTTTGGAGCTTCTGTCACTCCTGGTTGTGGGAGGCTTCCTTTTCCTGCACGGGCCATTTCCCATTACCGGTTATCAGACGTACGATTGTGGGTTCTGCAACGTCTCCGACCTTTCCTGCCCTGGAACGGCGAACGTCAGTGAAGGGTTCGATGTCAGTTACCAGTACTACGGGACCGGAACCAGCGAGTCGTACGAAGTCAGGACCGTGAGCAGGAATTCGACACAGGTTAACTGCACTTACGAGGAGAATTCTACACCCTGTACGTGGCACTCGGAGACCGTGAGACTTGTCTGCCCCGACACCCCTGGTATCTATTCATTCAACTTGAGCTGTTACGCAGCCTCTTCCGCGGACTCAGGCAACTGCGGCTCTGCGGACGACTACCAGTCCTGCGTGGTGGAATGCGTTGAGCCTCCGGTTCCCATCCCCTCAGTTTCCATCTCTGATGTCACCACCGTGGACTCTTCCGTCAACCTCTCTTACACACTCACCAACCCGGACCAGTTTTCGTCACTCAGAATCTACCGTAACCAGACTTTGGAATGGTCCAACTCTTCTGGACTCTCCGAACAGGGCAGTTATTCCAAGAGCCTTTCAGACGGTGTTTATGACCTGGTTCTGTCCGGTGAATGGAACCAGACCACTCTCAACGACTCACTGGTTTACACCAAAGACACTCAGCCACCTGAGATAAGCAGTGTGAACGTCACCGTCTACACCTCATTTTCCATAGTCCGGTGGACCACTGACGAGAAAAGCGATTCCAGGGTGTGGTACGGCCGTTCCAAGGATGACCTGTCCCTTGACCGGGACTCGGACGACGTGTTGGGCCACGCGGTCAAACTGTCTGGTCTCATGGAGGGAGAGACATATTATTTCTACGTGGAGTCGAGGGATAGCAAAGGAAACAGGGCGATAGACAACCGTTCCGGCAATTTCTACCAGTTCGATGTGGAAGAGGAAGAGCCCGAGCCGCCCCAGTTCTCTTCACACAGAGAGCCTTCCTCGGTTGACATGGGAGACTCGGTGACCGTGTCAGTGTTGGTGGAAGACGAGGACGGGGTGGACGAAGTAGTCATAGACATGGACGGGGAACATGAAATGACAAAGGACGGAAACACTTATTCGTACACATTCACCCCTGAGTATTCAGGCACCTACTCGTACCTGATAAGGGCGACCGACAGCAACGGTCAGGAAAATACCATCAGCGGTCGGTTTACGGTGGTCTCTCCGACTACCACCACCGAGCCACAGGGACAGGGAGCAGATTTTCCCACTGGTGCGGTGGCACTGGCTGGGGTATTCGTAGTGTTGGCACTGGTTGCCTGGAAATACAAGGCAAGGATAACCAGGGAGAGCAAGAAGTTGCCGCCTTCTGAGAAGAAGGGGAAAAAGCCCAAGAAGCCGGAAGTGAACGTGCAGGCCCTCCTGACCGAGTTGAGGAAGGGCGAGAGGGAAGAGGAGAAGGAGAGCCAGAGGTCCAGGAGGCAGAGGATACTATCACGTCCGGTGGAAAAGGAGAGGTCTGCCCTGGAGAGGGAACTGGACAAGGCCAGGACTCCGGAAAATCTGAAGGACAGGATAGTAGACATATCCCGCATAGACTCCAGCAAAGTGAGGAAGAAGGCAGTCCTGAAAGTCATACCCAAGTTTATCAAGTCCTTCGACCACCATGAGCGCGGGTACTATTTGTCCGACAAGAGCGGTAAGATATTCGCACTGTCCGCCACCGAGATAAAGGAAGAGCCGATGATAGTGTTTGCCAAGGTCAGGGAAATAAAAGGCAAGATATACTTAAGGATAATAGACACCAAGGAGATTTAGATGGAGAGAGGAGAGAAACACATCCTGGTTTTCCTAGTGTTGGCGCTGATGGTGGTGCTCACACAGCTGGATTTCACACCCGGTGTGACCGGCTACGCGACCGAGGACTCAAAGCCAACGATATCAGAGCCCTATGTGTATGGGGGCAAGGGAGAGGGTCAGGACGTGACCATATCCGTGGACATTAGGGACCCGGACGGCATAGACTTTGCCATGATAAACATACATGACAAGGACCGGTTCATGCAGGAGCAGAACGGTCACTACACGTACACATTCACCCCTTCCAAGTCAGGTGAAGTCAGTTACAAGATTTACGCCTACGACAACATGGGGAACTACAACCAGAGGCATGAAGTGTTCAACGTCCTGGCATTCAACCAACTGGACACCGATGGAGACGGACTGGAGGACGACATAGACTCGTGTCCCAAGGAGTTCGCAGTCACTCCGGACGGGTGCCCCGGGACCACTTCCATCGCAAACCCAGCCATATTCGCAGGAGTGGTCATCGCAGCCACAATCGTGTTCCTGTTCTTCAAATACAGTCCAGACGTCTACCAGTACTTCCAGAATCGGGGCAAGCCACCCCCTTCTCCGCCTCCCAGTGTCAGGCTGGCGGGGATAAAGGAAGAGACCTCTGCTCCCAAGCCACTGGGGCATTCGCTGAGGTCCGAAGGACCGGTCAGGGCAGTCCGTCCTGCTCAGCCTCCTTCAGAGACCAGGCGGTTGGAGTACAAGCGGTCTGCTGCCAAGCCCAGCATAAAGTTCAGGCCTAAACTGATGCGCATCAAGAGGCCC
Organism: uncultured archaeon; assembly: GCA_964644245.1. Classification (GTDB taxonomy): domain Archaea; phylum Aenigmatarchaeota; class Aenigmatarchaeia; order CAZXUR01; family CAZXUR01; genus CAZXUR01. The sequence continues at coordinate 33,602 of CAZXUR010000006.1, read as the reverse complement.
AACATATACCTGAAGGCTCCGGAAGGGGCGACCGAGGAGAAGGAAGAGAAGGCACCCCAGAAGCCTGAGGCCAAACCCAAAGCCATGAAGAGGCCTGTGGGAGAGACTCCGGTCCACACAACCATAAGCGAACTCACCAGAGAACAAGTGGGAAAGGACGTGATAATCGAGGGACATGTAAAGTTCATAAAGACATTCCTCAGCGGTGACCACGGATACACGGTCTACGACCGGACGGGAAAGATTCTGGCAACTTCAGACAAGATGATAAAGGGTATGAAAAGACCGGGCCTGATATACGCGAGGGTCGAGGAGGCAGGAGGCAGCGTTTACTTGAGGATAACTGCGGTCAAGAAATAGTCAGTCGTATATGTCGTCTTCTATTTCGTTTGCTTCTGGCTCGCCGTCCACTTCTATCTCGCTTTCTTCCTCAATCATCTCTTCCTCGACTTCTTTTCTTATCCTCTCGATTTCATCCATTTTTAATCACTTTAAGTAATATGGTAGTTATTTAAAGATTCACAAAACAGTTCGGCAATAGTTGTATTTTTTCAGATTTTTTTGCTCCATTACTATATACAATTAAAGTTTTGCCACCAATAGTTGTCTACAGCTTATGATAACCATATTTTCTGACTGCCACTTTGGTTTTGATTACGGCAAGGAGAGGGAAGACGATTCATTCAAGGCTGTCAGGGAGGTCATGGAAACCGCGCTGAAGGGCGACCTCATACTGGTGGCCGGAGACGTGTTCGACTCACGCCTGCCCAGGACAGAGGTGTGGGCGAGGGCCATGGAAATCCTTTCCGCCCCGCTGATGGAGAGTTCTGACGCTCGCCTTGTCAGGATGATAGGAAAAAAGATGAACAACAAACTGGCACTGAGGGGAATTCCTATGGTCTCCATACACGGCACCCACGAGAGGAGGGGCAAGAACCTGCTCAACCCCATAAGGGCTCTGGAGATAGCCGGGTTCCTCATACATCTGAATTGCCAGTCCTGCGTGTTCGACGTGAACGGCAAAAAATACGCGGTCCACGGCATGTCAGGAGTGCCGGAGAGGTACGCGAAGAAAGTTCTGGAGAGGTGGGACCCGAAACCGGTGGCAGACGCCTACAACATCCTTCTCCTCCACCAGTCCATAGACCCTTACATCTACTCGCCGCTGGAGCCCCCATCACTGAAGATTGAGGACCTGCCCCAGGGATTCGACCTTGTCGTGGACGGACACATCCACTGGTCCAACAAGACCGAGGCATCTGGCAGGACACTGGTGTTCCCCGGCTCGCTGATATCCACACAGATGAACAAGATAGAGTCGGAGAAGCCCAAGGGATTCCTGACACTGAAAAACGGGAAGGTGTCCTTCAACAAACTCTCTTTCCAGAGGAAGGTCCACTACCAGAAGATGGAGGTGGAGGACATGTCTGAAGTGGAGGATTATATGGATTCGTTGCCCAAGGGGGAACCCAAGCCCCTGGTAAGGCTGAGGCTGAAGAGCAAGAAGTCCCTGGACCTCAAACTCCTGGACCGTTACCGTGAAAACTTCGTCATCTCGGCGAGCAAGGAAATCGAGAAGTCCGAGAAGGTGGAGATGCTGCAGAAACTGAGGGAGGAAAAGGTGTCCGTGGAAGAGATGGGACTCAAACTTCTGGAGAAGAGGCTGGGATTCGAGGTGGATGAACTGGTGGACGCCCTGGTCAACGAAAGCATGGACCGGGCCATGGAGCTGGTCAAGGACATGGATTTGGAGAAGGACGAACTTCAGATAGTCAGGAAGAAACGGAAGAAACTGCCCGACGTCAAGCCTTCCGGACAAAAAGACCTCAAGGGATTCAAATGATATCCAAACTGGTGCTGAAGAACTGGAAGAGCCACATGGAATCAGAGTTCAGGTTCTCCCCTGGTACCAACGTACTGGTGGGAATTATGGGTTCCGGAAAGTCATCAGTCCTAGATGCCATATGCTTTGCCTTGTTCGGCACTTTTCCCGACCTGCAGAAGAGAAACCTCAAGCTAGACCAGGTCATAATGAACAGGCCCAAGAGGAGGGACAAGGCTGAAGTCGAACTGACTTTGGAGATGGACAACACATACACCATATCAAGGACTGTGGAAAGGGGCAAGGGAACCACCAATTCTGAGATACGCCAGGGTGGAAAGTTGCTCGAGGCGCCGCAGGCCACCAGGGTGACAGAGACGGTTGAAGAGATACTCAGTGTGGACTATGAACTGTTCTCCCGTGCCGTTTATTCGGAACAGAACCAGTTGGACTACTTTCTTACCATACCCAAAGGACAGAGGATGGAGAAAATAGACCAGTTGCTGAGACTGGACAGGTTCGAGAAGGCCAGGTCGTCTGCCTCGTCACTCACCAACCGGTGCAGGCAGAGGAGGAAGGACAAGAAGGATGAGATGGGAAGGCTCAAGGAGGAGGGGTTCCTGAAGAAGATACCCGACCTGGAGAGAGATGTCAGGAAACTGGAACAAGACCGGGAAAAGCTGAGCAGGGAACTGGAACAGGGAAGACAGAAACTGGAGAAACTCCGCTCGTCCGTGGAGGACATGGAGGAGAGGGCCGATAAGGTCAGGAAACTGGAAACCGAGATGGCCAGTGTCAGGACCGGACTGGAGGAGGCCAGGAACGCAGAGAAGAAGTTGAGGAATTCACTGGGCAAGTACTCGGACGTGGAACTGGAGAAGATGGAGGAGAAGTATTCGGAATTGATGGAAAAGGTGGAGAAGAACCGGCAGAGGCTCAAGTCTTACAGACAGAAGTTGGAGTCGTTGCAGTCCAAGGGTTCCAGGCTGTTCGCACTTGCCAACCAGAAGGAAGAGCAGATAGAGGAGACCCGGAAGAAGTTGAAGGAAGGGCAGTCACTGAAGGAAGAATTGGGGGAACTGGAGAAGAAGAACCCCTCCGGCTCTCTGAAAAATGTGGAGAAGAAATTGGAAGAACTCAGACAGGAAGTGGGCAGGAACAACCTGATAATTAGCCGCATGAGGGACAGTCTGGACAAGCTCTCAGGCGACCGGTGCCCGGTTTGTGACACCCCTCTCGGGAAGGAGAAGAGGCGCGAGTTGGTGAGTGACCGCAAGCAACGTATAGAAGAGGCCGAAGGGGGCATAGAAAGCGCCAGAGAGAAGATAGGGAGTCTGGGGGCTAAAAAGGTGCGGCTGGAAGCAGAAACGAACAGGCTGACAGTGCTCAGGGAAAGGCTCAAAGGACTGGAGGGACTGGACCTGGAGGAAAAGAAGAGCGAACTGGAAGAGCTCAGGGAGAAAGGAAATTCCATGGACGTACGCATGGACGGACTGAGGAAGGAAATAGAGGAACTGGAGGAAAAAAGGAAGGACCTTAGTGACAGGAAGTCAGACATGCAGATGCTCCTGAGCCGCAGAAAGGAACTGGAGGAGAAAATTGGGCAGAAAAGGGCTTACATGAAGCGTTCCCAGCGCATAAAGGAAAACCTGGAGGCAATAGAGTTCGACCCCCAGGAGTTGCGCTCCAAGAGACAGAAACTGCAGGGACTGATCGCCAACAACAGTCAGATGAAGGAATCCCTCAAGTCTATGGAAAACCTGCTGAAGGAGAAGAAACTGCGTCTGCAGGAACTCAAGAAAAGACGCTCCTCCCTAAAGGAACTGGCGGGCGAGGTCAACACTTTGTCAAATATCATAGACTTCCTGAACAAGTTCAACCAGGCACTTCTGGACACCCAGGAACAGCTGCGCTCGGAATTCGTGGAGGCCATAAACGAGACCATGGACGAAATTTGGTCAGAGATGTATCCCTACAGCGACTTCCAGTCCATACGTCTTTCGGTGCAGGAGGGCGACTACGTGCTCCAACTGAAGTCCGGTGAATGGAACTCTGTTGAAGGAGTAGCCTCGGGAGGGGAGAGGACTTCTGCGGCTCTCTGTTTGAGGATTGCTTTCTCACTCATACTTGCGCCCAACCTCAAGTGGCTGATACTGGACGAACCCACTCACAACCTGGACATAAACGCCATACAGTCGTTCGCCAAGGTACTGAAAACCAAGGTGTCCGACATAGTCGACCAGGTGTTCGTTATCACTCACGAAGAGCGTTTGGAGGAAGCGGTCACTGGCTCTCTCTATAAACTGAATAGAAATAAGGCTCAGGATGCCCCGACCAAAGTCGAAGCCCTGAGCGCTTAAAATTAAAATTGAGGGTCACTGGGTTTCGAAGTCTTGTAGTTTTCCTCGTTTTCTCCCACCACTAGGATCCCGTTGACTATTTTGGCTCCCGGACCGTAGAGACGTTCCAGGGGAGTTATCTCAGTATCCCCCTTCTGAGTGTAACTTTCGTTTGCTGACATCTGTTATCACCAATCAGTCGTTACTATTAGAGTATTTAAACTTTTCGCTGTTTGAGAATATACACGAATTGTCTCAACCGGTCTTGGACCCCGACCTCTCCGTCTTCGGAGGCATGAAAGCGTCCATGTCCTTGTCTTCCTTCTTCTTATCAGTCCTGTAGCTTTTGGCTTCCTTCTCCAGGGGAATTCCCACTTCCACATCTCCCACTTCCTTTTCCCTGACATTGAGGAATATGGGGAAGTTGACTGCCTCCCCCACCACTACTGCCTCGCCGGTCCTCAGTGAAGATATGGTGGAGAGCACCTCCTTGGTCAGTCCTTCTGACGACTTGCCTATGTGCTCCAGGTCGTAGGGATTGGTGATTCTCAGTATTATCTGTGTGTTGCACTGTGACAGCGCCGTTGTCGACAGGTACTTGGGCCTCTGGGAAACGAGGCAGAGGCATGCGTTGAATTTCCTGCCTTCCCTGGCATGCTTTATCAGTACGCCTTTAGACACTGCATTCCTCTTCTTGGCTGTCTCCGGGGCGAAGTTGTGGGCTTCCTCCACGAACAGGACGTAAGGGGGTATCATTTTCTTTCTCCGGGCTGAGAACAGTTTTCTGGACAGGAAGTCCACTATTATCTGTCTTTTGCGGAATGAGGACACATTGCTCAGGTCTATAACCGTCAGACACCCTTGTTTTATCAGTTGGGATAAAGAGGGGTTGTCAGACACGTCCAGCAGTTTCATGCGGTTGGCAGTCTCCAGCCCCGATAGAAGCACGTTCTTGGTCTTGGGGCTCATGGATTCGTCTTCCTTTATCTGGGTGACCAGTTCCTTGAGACCGAACACGTTGCCCTGCCTGGCCCTCCTGACTCCTGCCATGGATTTCATCAGTTCCCGTCTCTGGACTGAACTCAGGTCTGGAAACAATCCGCTCAAGAGGCCCGAAGACATGTGGGGGAGTGATATCCGTATGTTCTCACCCTTTATCACCTTGGTCTTGTTCTGGAACTTCTTGTCCACGTCAAAGCATTTGTATTCACCGTGCGGGTCTATGACCACTGCTGCCACCTGTCCCGAATCCGGTTCCCGGTTGAGTATTTCCTCCAGCATCACTTTTACCAGGTAAGACTTGCCGCTTCCCGACTGTGCGACTATGGCCAGGTGCTTCTGGAACAGGCGAGTCATGTTCAGTTTTACCGCATGGTTGTGGATGTCCAGTTCACCTATATTCAGCCCGTCCTTGTCCAGTCCCAGAAACTCCTTCAATGTCTTCTTGGAGGCGTTGTAGACGTTGTCCCCCGGAGACACCGGATGGTTGGGACGGGAAGAACCCTTTGAACTGAATATGCCCAGTGGCACGGCCTCTGCTACCATATAATCCCACTTTTCCGTGGGCAGGTCGTTCATCTCGAACTGCTGGACGGACTCGGCCCGCTCGAAGTATCGGTTGGCCTTGAACATGTCTGCCACCCTGGATATGACCTTGCCTCCGGAGGACACTTTTACGAACTGGGACTTCTTGACCTTTCCGTCGACCACGAACCGGAACTTCTGTGAGCTGGGAGAATCAGGAGTCGATATGACCGTTCCTATGGGTTTGGGCATGTTAATAATTGTGGTCAAAGTTTTTATTTTATAGTTTTTCAAGCTTTTATATCACATAAGGTAAACGTCTATACATGGCAAAGGCACAGGCAGTCATGGAGTTCCTGACCACATACGGATTCAGTATTGCCATAGTGACCATGGTGGGCATCGTACTGTGGAATCTGGGAATAATATCGCCCTGCACGTTCAGCCTCAAGGGGCATTATGACAGTCCACACCTGTTCATAACAGACTTCATAGTCATATCCAGTGATTCCCCCTATCTATCCAACAAGTTCTACATATACGTGGAAGGCAAGGTCAGTGAGACCATAACCATAGAAAATGTTTCCGTCTGGTCGAAGGACAAGTTGTGTGGCCACGCGAACATGGACAGGATTGCCGACCCCCGCGTTTCAAAGGGCGATAAAATCGCGTTCATGGGCAACGTCTCCGAAGACTGCGAGGCAAGGGCAGGGGATTGTTACTCCATGGAAGTGAGGGTGGAGTACATATCAAAGAACGGTCTGGAGAGAGAGGAAAGCGGTTCCATATGGGGCAACTACGAGTCCAGGCAGACCTCTTATTCCTACAGCACATGGGAGAGGACCGAGTTCGGCGGTGACCCACTGACAAACGAGAACAACAACCTCTTGGGCTCTTACCAGGGAAACTGCCCGGCGTCCGTTCCTTCCGGAGGCCTGAATTGGGTCAGCGTAGACGGCAGGACTGACTGGAATCAGCCGGGGTGCTGCTCCTCCCACGACCCTCCGGACAACCCCCACCAGGTCGGTTTTGAGAACGCCTATTGTATCCGTTCGCCGGAATGTCTTGCCCACGGATGGATGAGGACCAAACTGACCATGAACAAACTTTTCGTAGGGCACAAGCTCTACATAAGCGGGGAAGGAGAGGCCCCCAGCGGAGCTCCTGACCCCGAGGGCACGTCCGGCTACATATGCATAGACGACAACTTCTACTTCTACGTCAACGAGGACCTCATATACTACAGCGGGACGACCGGTTACGATTCTGGTCCGGAGCAGGAAGTGTGGAGGGGTTGCGACGGTTGCAGAGGCACCGGATGGTGCATACCCCCGGTCGAACTAACCGCTTCATCTGCTTTCAAGTACGGCGAGGCCAATGATATTTACGTGATGCTCGAGGACTACTGTGGGGGAGGGACAGTGTCTGAGTTCCAGTTCTTCATCGAGTAATTGAATTACTTAAATCTTCTTTGACAACTAAGAGTATGCAGAGAGAACAGGCACTTTCGCTGGTCAGGGAAAAAGTGGAAGAGGAGAATCTGGTAAAGCACATGCTTGCGGTGGAAGCCATCATGAGAAAACTGGCTGAAGAGATTGGCCAAGACCCGGACAGGTGGGGTATTACAGGACTGGTGCACGACGTGGACTACAGCCAGACCAAGGACCAGCCGGAGAAGCACACACTGGTGGCAGAAGACATTCTCAAAGACAAAGTGGAGCCAGGGGTCATCACTACCATAAAAGCGCATAACTTCGGACACACCGGAGTCGAGCCCGAGACCAAGGAGTCTAAGGCTCTGGTGGCTGCCGATGCCTTGTCAGGCCTGGTGATAGCCTGTGCACTGGTCATGCCTTCCAAGAAACTGGAGGAGGTCCGTGTGGAAACCATAGAAAAGAAGTTCAAACAGAAGGACTTTGCTCGTAACTGCAGCCGTGAGCGGATCATGTACTGTGAGAAAATCGGATTGGACAGGAAGCATTTCTTCGAACTGTCTCTGGAGGCGCTTCAGTCCGTTTCAGACCGTCTGGGACTATAGGTGGTAGCACGAATCTGATAGTGGGAATCGACCTGGGCGTCACTTCTGCCCTGGCGTTCCTGGACATGGACGGCAACCTGCTGGCCCTGGTTTCAAAGAGGAATTTTTCACAGGATGAAATCATAAGCTATCTGGAGGAAACCGGTAAGCCGGTGGTGGTGGCAACTGACAGGAAGAAACCTTCCAGGAAGTTGGGGAGGATAGCCTCTGCATTCGGCGCCTATTTGTTCGTGCCAGAGAAGGACATGAGGGTCAAGGAAAAGGAAGAACTGCTGAGGGGACTGGAGCTGGAACATCCCAATAACCATGAGAAGGACGCTTTGGCCGCGGCACTGAACGCCTACAACTCCTTTGACGATTTGTTCAAGCGCATCGAGTCCAGGGTCAGGAAGAAGGGTCTCCAGGGAAATGAGTCAGAGGTCAAAGCCAGTGTCCTGAAGAGCAAGTCCCACAACATAGACCAGGCCATTCGGGATATAGCCAACAATTTAAGTTTGCCCGACTAAATAGTTGTATGGTTTTGTGGCTCAAGAATGTTGGCAGGGCCCAGAAAGAGCTTGGTGACAAGGCAAGGTTTTTGGGAGAGATGTTCGATGAGGTACTGGTCCCCCACGGTTTCGTGCTGGACAAAGGTTTCTTTGAAAAGTTCCTCAAAACCACTGGACTGAGCGATAAGGTGGAGAAGGCACTGGAGAGGAACGACATGCCTCTGGTGAGGACGCTAGTCAGGGAGCAGGAGATGCCCGACGAACTCAAGAACCAGGTCTACGAAGCCTATAAAGAGATAAACATGTCAAAGGACCTGGAAAAGGTCGGAGAAGCACTCAATTTCATAAAAGCAGGGCAGGAAAGCCCGTATGTGGCAGTGCGTGTGTCCGGAGAGAAATACCCTGGGTATTACGACTATTCTCTGAATGTAAAGGGGAAAAAGTCACTGGTCGATGCGGTGAAGAAGTGCTGGGTCTCGGCAGTGAGCGAGGAGGACTTCTCGGTCATAGTCCAGAAGATGTGCGATGCCCAGAGGTCCGGAGTGATGTCCACCGCCAACCCGGTGAACAACGACCCGTCAAAGGTGGTCGTTGAAGCGAATTTCGGGTTTCCGGAGTCGGTGACCAAGGCCCTGTCCCTGCCGGACTACTACATAATCGACAAGTCGGACGGCTCGGTCAGGAAACGTGTGGAGGAGAAGAACAGGTGCGTGAAGAGGGACGGCAAGGGAGAAATGGTCAGGGTCAAGGTGCACGAGGATGACCGCAACAAGCAAGTCCTGTCGGACAAAGACCTCAAGAAGTTGAGGAAACTTGCCGAGAAGGTAGAATCGCGTTTAGGCAAGCCGTATGTCGTTGAGTTCGGCATAGAGAGGAACCGTGTGTTCCTTTTGCAGGCAACCCCGCTCCATCCGGTGAAAATGATGAACAGGGAAGCCGGGGGACAAGTCCTGGCAAAGGGTATAATAGTGTCTCCGGGATATGCCGAAGGAGTGGTCTCCGAGGAAGGGATAAAAGTGGTGGAAAGGCTGAAGAGCATGGACGGACCGGTTATAGGAGAAAAGGGCTCTATTTTATCAAAGGAAGCGTTTAAAGCTAGAAAGAAAGGAATACCGGCACTAATAATACCTGAAGCAAAGTCAAAGATAGAAGAAGGCTCAAGAGTGATTTTAAACGCCTATAAGGGTCAAATAAGCCATTTAAGAGAGGAAGAAACCACAGAAAGGCGTGAACATATCCAGCCGGACTTCCCCAGGCAGGAAGTCTCAGCCACCCGTCTCCAGCTGCTTGTTAGGTCCGGTGATTACCTGGACTCCAGGGGCGACGGGTTCGTGTTCGAACTGAGCCACTCCCCCTACCATTTGTTTGCAGAGGCCAGGGACCACGAGTTCTCCCAGCGTTTGTCACAGATACTGGCTGAGGCTGCCAGGGAAGTGGATTCCAAACCTTTGTGGTACAAGTCGGTGGACGCGTCCGAAGGCCCACTGCTGGGCTGGCACGGGCTAAGACGGAATTTCTCCCGTGTGGTGCAACTGGAACTGGAAGTTCTCAAATCACTCCACCATCAGGGACGCAAGAACGTCCACTATCTGCTCCCGTTCATATCAGATGTGAACGAACTCAGACGTGTCAAGGAAATCGCCAGGAGCATCGGCCTGCCCCTGACCATGAAGTTCGGAGTGTCGGTGGAAACGCCTGCCGCTGCACTGAACATAGACCAGTTCTGCGGGGAGGGCATAGACTTCGTGTATTTCCGGCCTGATATACTGTCCCAGCTGACACTGGGCATCGACAAGGAACTCTCGCAGGCCTCCGACCTTTACAAACCCGACCATTCCTCTGTCCTGCGCCAGATAGAGTACGCGCTGAGCCAGTGCAGGAAGAGCAACGTGAGCACTGCAGTCCTCATACCCGGAGACCGCTTGGACCTCATAAACACATTCGTCAAACTGGGACTGGACTCGGTGGTGGTCAGTTCCAAGAAGTATCAGGAGGCAAGCGTGGAGATAACCAGGACAGAGAGACGCCTGCTCCTGGATAGGAAGAGGCAGGAGTACTAATAAAAGATAGAAGACAAATGTGTGAGACGTCTGAGGGCAAGGCTTTGAAGGACTCCGAGGACACGTGGGATGCGGTGTTCTGCTCGTTACCAACCTCAAGGCACAGAAGAATCTGAAAGAGTTTTAGTTGTCTAGAGGTTAAATAAAAGGCTATCCATAAGTTCCCGGAACCAGAGGATGGCACGTGTGTCCATAATAGAAGACGTCTTACCCGAAGAACCGTCTGATTAGACAAACTATATAAACCTTCTCCACCTATATTAGGTATATCTGATATTTGTGAGTATAAGGAGGTAAAGTTGTAAGGGTGTGATTATGGAGATGAAATTACCTGAACAGATGGGTTACGACCGAGCTATGGTTGTGTTTTCCCCTGAAGGACGTTTGTTCCAAATAGAGTACGCGAAGCAAGCTGTGGACAAAGGAACCACTACCGTAGGCGTGAGATACTCTGACGGAGTACTGCTCGCAGCCATCAAACTGGTCCCAGATTTGTTCGTTACTGACAAGCAGGAAAAGGTGTTCAAAATCGACGAGCACATCGGTGCTGCCACATGCGGTATCGTGGCTGACGGACGGGTAATCGTGGACTATGCCAGGGTCAAGGCACAGACCAACCGCATAACCTACGGAGAGCCCATCCAAATCACTTCTCTTGTCAAAGAGCTTGCCGACCGGGCCCAGATGTACACACAGTACGCTGGCATAAGGCCCTACGGAGTCTCGCTTCTCATAGGAGGATGCAACAAGGGTCCTCGTCTATTCGAGACAGACCCTCCCGGTACCATGAAGGAATGGTACGCCCACGCTCTGGGCAGGGGTTCCTCTGCAGCCAAGAAAGTGCTCAAGAAGGGGTACAAGCAGAGTTTGTCCCAGGAAGACGCAGTTAAGCTGGCTGTCAAGGCGCTGAAGGCCGGAGAGAAAAAACTGAACGTAAAGACGGTGGAGATAGCAGCGGTCGAGGACAAGTTCAGGGCTTTTGGCCCCAAAGAAATCAAGAAAGCACTTCCTTAAACCGGTGGTCTGATGGTTAAACTTGACAAGGCGGTAATAGCCAGCCTTAAGAGGGACGGACACACATTTGAAGTACTGGTGGACCCTGAACTCGCTCTTAAGATGCGTGCCGGCAAACAGGTTTCTATGCATGACCTGCTTGCGGTAGAGGAAATCTGGAAGGATTCCCAGAAAGGTCTGAAGTGTTCTAACGAACTACTGGAAGGAGTGTTCAACACCGCAGACAAGATGAAGGTGGCCAGAGCCATCGTCACGAAAGGGGACGTGCAAGTGCCTACCGAGATACGCAGAAAACAGGTGGAGCAGAGGAAAAAGCAGGTGGCAAACATGATATCCAGGAACGCCCTGGACCCCAGGAACAAGACTCCCCACCCGCCTGAGCGCATACTCAGGGCCATGGACAAGGCAGGGGTTCACGTGGACACCAGACCCGCATCAAGACAGTTCGAGGAAGTGGTGGACGCCTTGCGCGAGATACTCCCCCTGTCATTTGAGAAGGTCAGGATATCGGTCAAAGTGCCTGCCAAGTACACCGGACCCGCCTATGGCATCATAAAGCAATTCACCCCCCAAAAGGAGAACTGGCTCAACAACGGTGACTATCAGTGTGAACTGGAACTGTCGGCAGCCGCAAGGTCTGACTTTTACGACAAAATCAACTCAGTCACACACGGTGAAGCCCAAGTCAAGGAGTTGGAATGAGAAAGCCTTTAAATAGTTTGGCATTGAGTTTAACTGGGTTTATCCCATCATTTCGTAACTGGGACCACGGTTTGTTATGTATATACCAGTGGTCCTGACGATATAAAAAGGAGGATAATATGTTAAAGTTAACAGAGAAGACAATAGTTGTACCCGGAACACTCCTCGCAGTTGACGAGGTTGCTGGTCCAGGAACTTACATCGAAACTAACGACAAGGAAAACGAAGTGTACTCCAAGCATGTGGGTATCTTTGACATGAAGAACAAGAGATGTAGAGTCATACCCCTTTCCGGGGTCTACGAACCCAGGAAGGGAGACAAGATAATCGCCCGTGTGGAAGAGGTTTCTTTCAACCACTGGCAGGCAGACATAAACTCGTTCATACTGGGCATGATGCCCCTGTCCGAAGTGGTGAAGGACTACGTAGACCTTTCCTCGGCAGACTTGTCTGATTACTACGACGTGGGAGACTACGTGTACATACAGGTGTCAAAGGTGACCAAGAAATTCTCGGTAAAACTTTCCATGAGGGACCGCATGTGCAGGCCCCTGAAGGGTGGAAAAATCATATCGATTACCCCTTCCAAGGTGCCCAGAGTGATAGGCAAGGGCGGCTCCATGGTAGAAGTAATCAAGAAGAAGACCGGTTCCAAGATAATCGTCGGACAGAATGGAGTTGTATGGGTCTCCGGCGGAGACGAAGAAGCCTCCATCAAGGCGGTCAAGGAAGTGGAGAAGAAATCACACACTTCCGGCCTCACCAGTTACATCGACAAGAAACTCGATGACTGGGTGGACGTGGAAAAGGTCAAGACAGAAGAAAAGAAGGGCAAGAAGAGTGAGAAGAAGTCCAAGAAGAAACCCGAGAAGAAACCGAAGAAGTCCAGAGACAAGGAATCAGGAAAACCAGAGAAAGTGATAGAGCCAGAGAAGAAGGAAGTTTCTCTCAAAGTAAAAGGTGATAAGGATGGAAAAACAGATAAAGAATAACGAAAGAATCGACGGGAGAGGCCTGACCGAACTCAGGCCCATAGAAGCAGAAGTGGGAGTGATTCCCAACGCGACCGGTTCAGCTCGATTTTCCATGGGAAAGACCAAGGTAATAGCTGCTGTGTACGGTCCTTTGGTGTTGCACCCCAGAAGGCTCAGAGAACCCACCGAGTGCGTTTTGGTCTCCAAGTACATGATGCTTCCTTTCTCCACCGAAGACCGGATAAGGCCGGGAAGGTCGAGAAGGGGAACCGAGATATCCATGGTGATAAGGGAAGCCCTTTCACCGGTTTTGTACCTGGAAGACTTTCCTGACGCAGGAATCAAACTGTTCATAGACGTGATACAGGCTGACGCTTCCACCAGATGCGCTGCCATAAACGCAGCCTCGCTGGCACTCGCGGACGCGGGAGTGGCCATGAGAGATTTGGTGGCTTCAGTCGCGGTAGGCATGGTCGAAGGAAAGATAGTGCTGGATGTGGCAGGCAAGGAAGATACTGAAGGAGAAGTGGATTTGCCAATAGCTTACATCCACAGGAACAAGGAAATTTCCTTGGTCCAGATGGACGGTCTGATAGACGTGAAAGGTTTCAAGAAGGGAATTGACATGGCCATAAAGGCCTGCAAGGAAATCAGAGACATACAAGAGAAAGCGTTGCTTTCCAAGTACCAAGCGGAGACTCCTGAGGAGGCGTCCAAATGATAAGAGATGACTTGAGAGTGGAAAAGTACCTCCAGAACGGCGAGAGGCCGGGAGGCAGAAAGATGGACGAGTTCCGAGAAGTCAAAGTTGAGAAAGACGTACTGGACAATGCAGAAGGTTCATGCAGGGTAAAGATAGGCAAGACAGAGGTCCTTTGCGGAGTGAAGCTGGGAACCGGAGAACCGTATCCCGACACGCCCGACGAAGGAGCACTGATAGTGAATGTGGAGTTTTCTCCCATAGCATCCCCTGAGTTCGAAAGGGGATATCCCAGGGAAGATGCCGTGGAAGCGGCCAGGGTATTGGACAGAGCCGTACGAGAGTCCAAAGCAGTGGATTTCTCCGACCTGTGTCTAGAAGAGGGAGAGAAGGTCTGGATGCTGTTCATAGACGTGTCCGTGATAAACGACGATGGAAATCTGACGGACGCCTGTTCGCTGGCAGTACTGGGCGCGCTGAGCGTGACAAAAGTGCCCACCTACGTCAAGAAGGACGATTCGGTGGACAGAGAGAAGACAAAGCCCCTGAAGCTGAAGGAAAAGCCCCTGGAAGTGTCGGTCTGCAAGGCCAACAACCATCTTTTGATGGACCCTTCCAGACAGGAAGAGAAGGCAGTGACTGCCAAACTCACCGTGGGCTCCACCGAAAGCAAACTCTGCGCAATGCAAAAGTCAAAATCCGGGTTTTTCAAGAAAGAAGAGCTTTTCGAAGCAGTTGACATGGCTCTAAAGAAAATAGAAGAACTTCGGAAGTTAGTCTGAACCCTTTTCAACCTTTTTCCTTTCCTTTTTCTTTTATTCCATTTACTTTTCTTAGGTCTTCGTGTCTACCAACGTCCGACCAGAACCCATCGAACTTGTACCCGCACACCCTTTTGTCGTCCTCCAGCAGCTGCGGGAATATGTCCTTCGCAAAATCGTCCCCCGGTTTTATGTAGTCGAACACTTGGGGCTCCAAAGCGTATATCATGGTGGACATGTCAAACTTGTATGTGGGTTTTTCCTTGAATCCCTTTATGATATGCTGTTCGGTTTCCACAATCCCGTACTCTATGGGCACCTCTATCTTGGTCAGTACTATAGAAGCCAGGGCTTGCTTGTCCCGGTGGAACTGGACGAACTTCTGGAAATCCAGATTGGTGAGGTTGTCCCCAGCCATGACCAGGAATGTGTCTTTCAGTTCTTTTTTCAAAGGCACCAGGCATCCGGCAGTGCCCTGTGGCTTGTCCTCTTCCAGGTACTTTATGTCTATTCCCAGTTCGTCACCGTCCCCGAAGTAGTTTTTTATCTGGTAACCCAGATGGCCGACCGTGACTATGAAGTCCTTGACTTCGTGTCTTTTCAGGTGCAGAATCACATGTTCCATGATTGGTCTCTGCTGCACGGGGAGCAGGGGTTTGGGCACCGAGTAGGTGAACGGCCTCAAACGGGTGCCTTTTCCGCCTGCCAGTATCACTGCCTTCATAAAAACACACTACTATTAGTGCGGAATAACCTTAAATCTTTTCCCCACATATACTAGTCAGGAACATGAAATGCGGCAAGTGCAAGAAGGATTACCCTTCTGACTACAACTTCTGTCCTGAATGCGGGGCCAGACTTGAAGAGGAAGACGAGGAAAGTTTTATAACTTCCTGATTATTCTTTATATATGCGTTACCAAGGACACTTACTGGTGGGACTGTTGGTCCTGCTCATATTCATCCAAGCGTACCAATACCTGGTGACTGCCCTGACATTGCCCCAGACAGCAGTCCTTTTGCCACTCACACTCCTCTACTCACTCCTGCCCGACCTGGACAACCCCTCCTCCAAAATCAAGAAACTGTTCACACGTGTGCTCCTGACCTCTTCTTTGGTGCTTCTTGCTATTTACTACTTTTCTTCCCGCGTGTACGTACTCGCCTCAGCACTGGTTTCACTAGTCCTGCTCCTGCTCCTGTCCTTTACCAGGCACAGGGGACGTTTCCACTCCCTCCCGGCAGGCCTGGTACTGTCCTCTCCGCTCCTTCTCCTGGGAACACCCTACTTTCTAGTTGCCTTTCTCGCCTATCTTTCTCACTTGACAGTGGACTGATAAAAATTTATATGGGTACGGACAAATAATCGTATGGCCAAGAAGAAAAAAGAAACACAACTGCCTGTGGAGAGAATAATCATAAAGTACCTGTTGATATTGATAATCCTCTATCTTCTCTTCCTGATTATTACCAAAAGAACAGTTACCCCCGCGGACTTCGGGTTCTTCATACTTGGTTAGGGAGAACCCCCGCACCCGCACTCTGATTTGATGTTTTCAGGAGTAACCCCGATACCGAAAGCACCTTTCAACCCATCCTCATCCAAACCTTCTATTTTGCAGCTGGAAAGTATGTCTGCGAAGTTCTCCTCTTCGCAGGTGAGCCTAGTACAGCAGAGTGTGCGTATCTGGTCGTTATCCATCTCTGTTTTGCTCTGACCTATTATGCCCATGAAGAACATGGCGCTGGCAGCGACCACTATTATGGCCAGCACTAACAAAACCACCGCATTTATGGGCAAACTTACTCCTTTCATAATATCAACAGTACAACGCACAACATCTTTCCAATAAAGCTTCCCCGTTTTCATCCACATAGCCGGCGTCTATGCATTTACTTGTCAGTTCATCTTTGGCGTAAGAACTGTCGTAATTGCATCCGTAGTTGGTCTTCAGCTTCTCGCAGGCCTCCCTGGCTTCCTGGTCAGCCTTCAGGCCGCCCATTTCCAAGATGCCGTAGTAATAAATGAGCCCCATGATAACTGCGATTACTGCCACTGCTATCACGAACTTTGCCGCGGTGTTTATGGCAAGAGACCCTCTCATAAACTAGATTCATCTAAGAAATATATAAAGTTTAAAGAGCCTTAAACCTTTAAATCGTTTCTTGATATATCTTCTGATATGAAGAAGAAACTCAAGAAACTGGAGAAAGTTCTTCCCATGTTATTCGATGATTCAAGCGTTACTGCTACTTTCAAAGTTAAGGGAAAGAAGGCTAGACTGGTTTCCCTGGAAGTGGACGACGACTTCGGGGACGTGGAAGAGGAAGTGGTCCTGCCCCTGGAAGAAGAACCTAAAGAGAAAACCAAGAAGCCTAACGTCGGATACATCTGCTGATTTTATAAGTGCTGCTCTCAATTCTTGTCATGTCTCTGGAGACTGTATCTGCGAGAATTCGCAACTGCAAGCGTTGCTCCCTGCACCAGACAAGGACCAAAGCAGTGCCCGGCGAAGGCAATCCAAACGCAGAGGTCATGCTGGTAGGAGAGGCTCCGGGCAGACGGGAAGACGAGACCGGCAGGCCGTTCGTGGGACGCGCGGGCAAGCTACTGGAGCAGCTGCTGGAGTCCATAGGCCTGAGCAGGGAAGACGTTTACATAACCTCGGTCCTCAAATGCAGGCCACCCAAGAACCGCAACCCCAGAGCCGGCGAAATCCAGGAGTGCCGGGAGTACCTGGAGAAACAGATTTCTGCCATAGACCCGAAAGTCATATGCTCCCTGGGAGGAGTTGCTACCAGACTCTTGCTGGACAAAGGTTCCATGAAAAAGGCTCACGGTAATATCATACGTTGCGAGGGGCGTGTGTACCTGCCCATGTACCATCCAGCCGCGGTGTTCTACGGTAAGAAAAAGGAGACATTGAAAAAGGACTTCCAGACACTGAAGAAGGTCCTGGACTGGCTCTGACCCCCCAACTTTTATTAGTGTGGAGATACAAGCACCAAAGGAAAGGGGTGAGATAATGGGTAAATTTGGAATAACATCGGATGAAGATGAAGACAAGAAGAAAAAGAAAAAACAGAAGAAAAAGAAGTGAAGTGACTTCTTGTGATCCCTGTTTTGGCCTTTTATTTTTTTGACTTTTTTACCCCAACTTTTATTAACACAAGGACCAAGTTAAGAGGAAGGAGGCAGACCATGTGCGGAGGATGTAAAGACAAAGATGAAGAAGAGGGGGACTAACCCTTCAGCTGTTCGGCGTTCCTGTACATAGATTCGTTGTCGAACAGCACGTAGACGTTTCTTGATTTGTAATCCTTTATCTTTTTTCTCAGTTCTTCTAAATCCTTTTGGGTGTACTCCTGTGGTCCGTGTAAGCGCATGTAGAAAAAACCCCCGGTCACCGGGTCAGACTTGAACGGGTCGGTGCAGTGGATGAGGTCAAACTCTTTGCAGAGGCTGCGCAGTTCCTGAGGATTCTCCTGCCAGGTACTGCTCATGGGCTCCCATATAAGGCGCAGTTCGTAGCCATGCACTTCCCTGTCCGCCTCGCCGAAGAACTTCCTCATCTTCTCCTCGTTCTCAGGCATGTTATCGAAGGAAGTGGGAGTCTGGAACAGGACTTTGTCCACTCCTAGAAGTCTGCAGACGTCTCTGATACGCTTGAACACCCCCAGAGACTTGCCGGTGGAGAACGAGTCCTGATGTGTGATTTTCCGGCTGACCTTGAGCGTGAACTCGAAGTCCGAATTGACTCCGTCCGCCAGTTTTCTCCACTTCTTGGCGGTGAACAGTCGGGGAACACGGTAGAACGATGAGTTGACCTCCACCAGGTCGAACAGTTTCGCATAGGCCTGAAGCTTGTGACTGTAGCGCTGCTTCCAGTCCTTGATGCCAAATTTCTCTGGCTCCAGATAGTTCCATCCGCAGGTTCCCACACGCATGCCCATACTAGACGAGAAAGTTAATATTCCTATGTCCGGAAAACAACTATTTAAACTTGCGTCGCAACTTATACGGCTATGAAAACTAAACAGAGGGAGAAAGGACTGAAGTACGCGACCAGGGAGGGCGTGTTCGCAACGCTCATGGTCTCACTCTGCAACAACTTCCTGTCCCCATTTGCCTTGGCCTTGGGGGCCACAAACGTAGTCATCGGTCTCCTCTCCTCAGTGCCATCCATCTTCTGGACGTCCGCACAGATACCCGCTGCCAGGCTGGCTGAAGTGGTAAGGGACAGGAAACTTCTGGTGTTCCTGACTTCGCTGATTTCCAGACTATTCTGGCTGCCCATACTCCTGCTCCCTTTCCTTTCTCTGAGTCCCTTGCCCGTTCTGATAGTCCTTGTTACACTCTCCACGTCCATCGGCTCTCTCGCCGGACCTGCCTGGGCATCCATCATGGGTCACCTGGTGCCCGGTGACAAGCGGGGAAGTTATTTCTCCAGGAGGAACTACCTGTGCACGGCCGCGGGCATGATAGCCACTTTCAGCGCCGGCTGGTTCCTGGACCTGTTCTCCAAAGGCGATTTTACCGGTTTCGTCACCATCTTCTCTTTGGGTCTCCTGTTCGGAGTGCTTTCCTCACTCTCCTTCCACAGGATACCCAGACTGAAGTTTGAGCCCGTGGACGAGGTGAACGTGTTCCGCGACTTCAGGCGCATATCGAGAAACCACAAGTTCAGGACGTTCCTCAAAATCTACTTCCTGTTCCAGTTCGGCCTGATGGTGGCAGGACCCTTCTTCGTGGTCCAGTTGCTGGAGAACCTCAAAGCCTCTTATCTGTGGCTGTCACTCCTGTCAGTGACCACCGGTCTGTCCACCCTCATGGTACTCAAGAAATGGGGCAGCCTCTGCGACCAGTTCTCCCACCGTTCGGTCATAGTCCTCACTTCATTCGGAATAAGTCTCATCCCCTTCCTGTGGCTGTTCGCTTCAGAGCCCGCGCACGTGATACCCATAAACGTGCTGGGAGGAGTCATGTGGGGAGGATTCAACCTTGCCCTTTTCAACTATCTCCTGGAAATCTCCCCTTCCGGGAGGAGACCCGCTTACACCGCGATTTTCTGGACGGTGGTGGGACTGGCAAACATAGTCGCCCCGCTAATGGGCGGATACATAGCCGACTATTTCGCTTCCTACGAGTACAACCTGAAAATCCTGTTCTTCCTCTCGTTCGCCTTTAGACTCACCGCGGCATTCCTTTTCTGGAAGTTCCTGGAGGAGCCGGTCAAGGAAATCGTGCCCACCAAGGTCATACTCGCCCAGATAAGGACCGGGCTCACCGGACCGTTAATGCGTTTCACCAGGCCCTACAACCACTTCATCTCACGTCTGTTCGGGCCTGAGGAGACAGAATAAGTTCAACATTTGTCGAGTTTTACCGCCAAAAGTATATATTTGGCTTGTCCGAAGCCTTTACAGATGTCAGACGACTTGAAAGAGATTTATAGAAAGCTCGAGGAACAGGAAATTTCCCTGTACCGGATACAAAACGGGGACTCTCTTAGGGAAGACTGTATGTCCAGGGGCAAGGCCGACTGTTTGGAGTCCAACACTAAATACCTGGCTTACGGCGAGCAGATGTGCAGGCCTTACATCACCTACAAAGGCCGGACAGTACCCATAAGCATGTTCACGGTGAACAGTTCTGATATCATACTGCCCCATATGGGTGACTACTTGTTCATCCCCAAGGACCGGTTTTCCCGTGCTTTGGATGACATGAGCATCGGTCTCTGAAACAATTAAAATTCTCACTCCGAATATTCGTATGTCCTACCGAGAAGTCTACCAGAAGTTGTTGAAACACTTCGGAAAACAGGACTGGTGGCCCGGACAGGGTTTTGAGATGGCTGTGGGCGCCCTGCTGACGCAACAGACCTCCTGGAAGAACGTGGAAGTCGCTTTGTACGAGTTGAAGCACCACAACGCGCTCTCTCCCGAGAAATTAGAACAACTGACTGAGGACAAACTGCAGCAATACATCCACTCCTCGGGCTTCTACAAGCAGAAGGCCTCGCGCCTCAAGAAGTTCTCACAGTACTTAATGGACGAGTATGACGGAGACCTGTCTGCCCTACTTTCCAAACCTTTCCCAGAAGCCCGCAAAGAGCTGCTCTCACTGCCGGGCATAGGACTGGAGACAGCCGACTCCATGCTCCTATACGAGGGAAACCACCCGGTGTTCATAGTCGATGCCTATACAAAACGCGTGTTCCGCCGTTTAGGTCTGACACGCATAGACGACTACGAGCTGATTCGCCGCATAGTGGAGGCAAAGATGGGAAAGGACCCTGAAGTCTTCAAACAGTTCCACGCTCTTATAGTCGAACTGGGCAAGAACTACTGCAAGAAGGAACCCCTCTGCGGGGAATGTCCCCTGAGAGAGGACTGTGACACAGGGAAGACGTTTAAAGGCAGTGACTAATCCTATCCATGGACGAGAAACCTTCCCTCATAAGAGAGACCATCAAATTCGAGAGAGAGTTCAACCGGCAGTTCCCGCAATGGCTGCAAGAGAATGCAGACGAGCTCCGCGGGATAAAACCGCTCCTTGCTGAAAGGCTCCTGGAAAAACACATCGACCGGAGAGTCACCAGGGGCAGGTTTTGGAGGTACCTGAGCGGCATATTCGTGTGCGGATACAACAAACGAACCAACCCAGAGATAACCTGCGCAGAGAACTGCATGGATCGCGAAATCTGTCAGGCCCTGGGTCAGTACACGCCAAGACAAAAAACTTTATAAGAGACCGGCCCAAATATTTTGCATGGAAACACGCATGAGGAGCGTTGTCAAGACCATAACGTTTCGTGTCGTGGCCACATTGACCACCGTAGCTCTTATTCTCCTCTTCACCGGAAGTCTCGCATTGGCAGGAGTCGTGGGATTGCTGGACGTGGTGGTCAAGCTGGTGATTTACTACTTCCATGAGAGGAGCTGGGAGAAGGTATCCTGGGGTCGATGAGAACTATTAGGGTCCAGACCCAATATTCCTGATATATATTTAAGCTGAGAATTCAAATATCACGCATGAAAATAGAGTACAAGCTATCTTTGCTGATAATATCAGCTGCCCTGGTGTTCGCGTTTTTGGTGGTGCCCACGGCCCCTGAGAATCCCAAAGCATGCTCTTCAGACGCGGACTGCGTGGTTTTTGGCGAGTCCGGTGACTGCAACTGCGGTTGCTTCAACAAGGGCTACGACTGGACTTCCCAAGGCGAGTGTTTCTGTGCCGCACCCGAGGCCTGCCAGTGCGTGGACGGGCGGTGCGAGGCCGTTTCTGATGTAATAAATAGCTTCCAGGAGTGCGTGGACGCAGGATATCCGGTGATGGAGTCCTACCCGCGACAGTGTGCGACCCCCGATGGAAGAACATTCACTGAGATTATCGGTTGTGAAGAGGACGGGGACTGTGTTGCAGCGACATGCTGCCACCCGAGCGAATGCGTGCACGTTTCACTGGCCCCGGACTGTTCGGACGTCTTCTGCACAGAAGAATGCGCTCCCGGAACCATGGACTGTGGGTGCGGTGAGTGTGCGTGTATTGACGGCGAGTGCCGTGTCAACTGGACCCCCGCGGATGACTGTTCCTGCAACGGAATGTCTTTTTCCCGGGCAAAAGAAATCTCCGAGTCCGAATGCGGAGAAACGGAGGAAACCGCTATTTGCAACCCGACGACCAAAACCTGGTGGCTCGACCTTGACTTGGAGAAGGAGGGCTGCAACCCTGCCTGTGTCGTGCACACTGACACGGAAGAGGCTGAAATCAACTGGCGCTGCACGGGCCTCCTATAACCTATAAAAATCTACTTTCCGACTATACTTATGGTCAAATGCAGCCAGTGCGGAAAAAAGTTGAGTATAGACTATTTTACCTGCAAGTTCTGCGGAGAAACCTTTTGCTCAGAACATCGTCTTCCCGAGTCACACAACTGTCCCGGTCTGTCTGACTACAAAAACAAGCAGTGGAAGCAAACCAAAAAGGCTTTGAAAGATTATCCGGAGATGAAGCGTTCTGGTCCCGTTCCTTTCAAGCGGCTGAAGGAACTTTGGTCAAGCGATACCAACAAAGTCCTGTTTGCCCTGCTGGTGTTTGTGTTCCTGTTGCTGATAACAGTCCTGTTCTAATGTCTCTTGTAGAAATAAACACCCGCAGCCAGTATAACCACTACCGCGGTCACCATCCCAAGGAACTCTCCGGGGTCCACGGGCTCGGCCTCCGGACAATCCTGTATCAATGTGACTTCCTGTTCCCAGACTTTACTGCCCCTTCTCAACTTCACCTCTCCGGTCAGGTTCTTGTCCGAATTGGCCTTAACCTTTAAAGTCGTTTGATTCTCTTCGGGAACGCAGAGTATTTCGTTGACATAGTACATACTCGACTTCCAGCCCTTCTTCTGGTCGTATACCTCTCCTACCCGCATACCGTAGTCGAACAAATCTACCTTCACGTCGTAACAACCGCTCTCAAAACCCTCGGCAGACACGGTCACTATGTAGTCTTGACAGTCGCCTTGGAAGTCTGTAGAAATGGTCTGGTTGTCAGCCACAACAACCGGAGCCATCAACAACACCAGCAACAGGACCGACCACTTCAGGCATTTCATCAGTCCCAGTCCTTTCTCTTCATCTTGATTTTGAACAGGCCTTCTATGAAGTCGCTGCCCGCATAACCGGCCAGAAGTGCGAATTTCACATCCTCAGCGATGAACACCCCTGCCAGAAGACCCATACCGCCTGCAGACAAGAGAGTCAGTACAATGTACTCGAGCCTGATATTCCTCTTCTTGGTGGGAGTCCCTCTCATGTACTTGGTTATTCCTACCAGTCCGCGGATGAGACCTCCCAGGAAACCCGCTGCGAATATCTCTATCATAAGAATAGTTCCTTAGGTGATATATAAAACTAGTTTGAATCCTTTATCCTTCCGGAACAATCAGTCTTATCCCTTCCAAGGAGAAGTCCATAACCATTCTCATGACCTTCCGCCTGTACCTGAACCAGGCCGGGAAGGGTGGTGACTACGAATCAAACGTGGAGTACGCCTTGAACAGGACTCTGGAGGACCATGAAGACTCGGAAGTCCTGGACACGCTCCTCGACAGACTCCGCGAGACAGAGGACGATTCGTTTGAATCTTACCTTCAAGACCGCCACCTTCTCAAATCAGTCGAAGGATACGCCCGGTTGAAAAAGTCCTGAAAGTCTTTTAAACTTAACTGTTATCCCTTGTCTATGCTTAAGACGAACAGACACGACATCGATGAAAGTCTGCTTAACGAGCTCAATTCAATAACCGGTATCATCGAAGGCAAGTATTTGTTGGGTTTGATGAGTTATGTCCCGGATCCAGATAGAGAACATATTCCGTCTCTACCCGAGAAGGAGATGCCCAGCAGAAAATATTTGGACCTGGCTTTATCCGAGCTTGAGAAATTTTCAGAGGTTTCTCAGATTACGAATAGGGACAGGACCAGACTTGGAATTTCAAGGTTCAAAAACATAGTAGAACATCTGGCCGACAATCACAGCCTTGTTGAAGGGGATAGAAGCCTCCTCGTGAATCAGGAAGATCTGTTGAGAGATTTAAGGGGACTGATGACAAACTGCTGTGTGTACGGAAGGAGTATGATTCCCGGCCAAAGACATTCATTGAGAAATCCATGCAGGGACGACCAATATGATATCCTCGTCGACATAGAGAAACACGATTCCTCAGAAGGAAACGAGCATTTAGTCAAGGCCGCGGAAGAATACATGGCTATGTGCAAAGAATGTCCCTATAGAGATCCGATAGATTTTAGGAAATTCGAAGAAAAGGAACTAGGAAGTTAACTCTACGTAGCAGGCAAACCCAGACAGTTTCTGAAAGTCTTTTAAAATTCTACTTGACGAATTCAACGCCTTTTTTGTCCTCAAACTTTTCATCGCCAGTCAAGAACTTTATTCCGTTCTCCAAGGCAATCATGTAACCGATACAGTCCACGTAGCTGAGTTTCTCTCTCTTGTTCTTCAACTTGAAGAACATCGCCTTTTTCACAGTCGAGTCCTCGACCGGTATGGCAAAAACTGAGAAGAAGTCGTAATACTTGCCCGCCGTCTTGCTGTTGAAATCCCTCAGGAGTGCAAAGTACAACTCCATCAGATTCAGTCTTGTGGTCACCTTGTCTACTTCCAAGTATTTCTCGTACCTCGGATTACCTTTGATTACCTCGATAAATGCGTACGTATCGAAGAAGTAAATCATTACTCCCAACCTTTATCTATCTCGTCCATAATTTTCTGAGTTGGTTTCCTCCACTCCAACGACCCGAACACGTCCTTGACGTCCTTCTTCCTGCCAAGGATGAAGACCTTCACCTTCTTTCCGGTACTCACACCTTCCTCTTCCACGATTTCCTTGGGTATGGTGACACCTAAAGAATTGCCCCATTTCTTTGGCTTGGCCTCAAATTCCTTCATACAATCATCTCTAATAATATAATTTAATTATATTTAAACATTTCTGTTTTGGAGAATGTTTCTTAATCATCATTGTCCACAGCCAGCACGCCCACCGACTCTACTTCATCCTCCGGATGCAATTGCTTCCATAAGTCCCGAGCGGTCGGGCTCCTGTACATGCCCTGTGAACAGACGAACAACATCTTCATACAAGGGCCTAGAAGTCGAGAGTTAAGTAATTATATGCTTCCCGGCAACTCCGGACAGATTTTGCATTCAGGAGGTTTGTTTTTCACCTTTTTATGATTTGGCAAGTTAACGCAGAACTCTATCGGTAATAACGGCAACGTACAACCGAAAAACATTTAAACTAATTATCACTATAATGATAATATGATAGAGGTCATTAATCCGTATTCAGCGAAAATCTTGTTGGCCGCAAGAGATGGTGATTCGATTAGAGAAATTTCTAGAAAAACAAAGATTTCCTACGGCTGGACGTACCAATGGGTAGAACAGTTAAGAGAATTGGGTGTTTTAACCAGAGAAGGAAACAGGGTCAGAATTAACAAGGACAGCAACATCTACAAAAAGTTCTTTTCTTTGATAAAAATCGTTTTGGGGCAGCACTTGTCCTTGAAGACCGCTTATGACTTGCCGAATTTTATTGGATTACCTTACTGCTTCACGTCGACTGATGCAATTTTCATATGGACCAAAGGCGGTTACAACATAGGCAGGTCTGCAGAGAACTATCCGATTTTCATAAACGTCTTGAAAAAGGATTTGTCTAAGTGGAGAAAGTTCTTTTCTAATTTATCCATCAAACATACGACTGACAAACCGATGGCAGGCATTTACTTCTTCTTGTTCCCGGTTTCTGAGATCAAATCAGAGTCAATAGACAAAACACCTGTCTTGCCTTTGAAGGACGCGGTTGCCTTCGCGAAAAAACATGTCTACAACTTCCAGCCTGCCTTGGAAATGTTGGACGAGATGTACGGCTTGGGTTTGAAGATCAAATACAGGGAGAATTCAGATGTTTAAGGCTTTCATAGACAGGGAGAGCAATATCTTCCGAGTCCTCAATCAGTTCCAAAAGAAGAAACTTAAGTTCATCTTGGTAGGCGGTTACGCCGTCTCAGCCTTCAAACACAGGTTCTCGGTGGATGCTGACATAGTCGTCCAGGACAAGTCCATGCCAAAATTCAGGGAAGTCCTCAAGAAGGTGAATTTTGTGAAGAAAGACTTCAGGGAGCTGGAGAGCGAATACGAGGGCTGGTTCGAGTCTTACAC
Source organism: uncultured archaeon (assembly GCA_964644245.1). Lineage (GTDB taxonomy): Archaea > Aenigmatarchaeota > Aenigmatarchaeia > CAZXUR01 > CAZXUR01 > CAZXUR01. Next base: position 7,433 of record CAZXUR010000006.1, on the reverse strand, counting down.
CACGAAGACAGAGTTCCCTGTGACGGTCGACCTGATGGTAAACGCCTTGACCTCGAGGGACACGGATGCCTCATGGAGCTTCAGCTACTTCTGGAAGAACTCCATAACAAAGGAGATAACCGGGATCGAAGACAAGGCCCTGGTAAGGATACCAGAGAAGGAACTTCAGATTGCTGTAAAGATGCATGCTGCCAGGTTCACGGATATCAGAGACATAGTCGCCCTCTGTTCTGGGATAGACTTCGACAAAACCGTGAAACACGTCTTGAGAGGAGATACAACTGTCTTAAGAACAAACCTCCTCAAAATCAGGAGAGACATACGCAAGGATAACTTCATCAGCTCCTTCAAGGGTGTCTTCGCCCTCGAGAAGACACCAATGACCAACTTCACTGATACGAAAAAACTCGTCGACCTGATTCTGAAGGAAATTAAAAAATAATGTTTTTACCCATAATTCTTAGGCAGTTCCGGACACGTCCTGTAACTTGTTTTGAAAGAAATTTTTCAAATCCTGCAGGCTTTTCACTCCGAGATCCCAGCTGTCCAAACCTTCAGCAACTACCTCAAAATTTCTATTGAAGGATGTATTTTCTATTTTTATAACCACAGTCCCCGAATCCACATCCACTACGTACCATTTGTTCCCGATTTTGCATTCTGCTACCACGTGACCTTTGATTTGTCCTTTTTTGATCATGCTTACCTCTTTCGTTGCCTTTTTTAGCCACTTTTTGTTAACTGTCTCCACGTATTTGGTGGGTATATCGCACGACCTGGCTATGGGTATAAATGCGAGTGCAAGGTCCGTGCATCCGGTGGCGTAACCATCTCTAATTATCTTGTCAGAAGTCCTTTTCCTGAATAACTTTTTCTTAATTTCCTCTTTTCTTTCCAGGCGAATATTCTTCCTCACCCATTCCAGAATATTGAGAACCAAATGAGCATCATACTGGCTCTTCTTCTGTAGTTTCTTACCTATCTCCTTGATTTTCGGGGTTATCTTGGTCTGTTCACCCTCTTTTAACCAGTTAGTCACTTCTCATATCCCCCTCTATGTGTCTAAACAAGTCTTTTCTCCCTTTGCAGTAAGGGGTGCTGTGAATTAAATCTTCATATTCGTATTGGGAGTCATGGGCACAGCCACCATAACAAATTTCTAGATAATTACAATCACCGCAGGAGGATTCTATTGAGTCGTTCCTTTTTCTATTCATTTCTGGCAAATCTTCTCTTCTTATTCTTTCTATCAAATTTTCTTTCTCGTTAACATTCCCGAGCTTATACCTTTCAATCCCGCTGACTCTCCCACAAGGATAAACATCGCCGTGAGGACTTACAGAAATATATCCGTTACTGAGGCATGAATTGTTAAAGGCACAAAGAGAATTTTTTCTATCGTTATTTTCAGAAACAAAACTGGTGACTATCTCCACTAGTGGACTCAAACGAAAGTCAGTATTTTCTTCATTTTTCCACAACTCATAAAAATTTCTAAAAAGTTTGAAAAAATCTTTGTTGTCTATTCCGAGTCTGTCTTCGTATTTTCTTCCATGCCCTTCGGGAAGAAAGAAATTCAATTTTCCGTGGTCTGTGTGTGATTTAATTTCTTCATATATTTCCTTTTCTTTTCCAAGACCTTTTCTTGTTAAGACCGATAATATCCCAAAGTCCACTTCTCTTTCTTTAAGTTTATTTATCCCGTTCATCACTTCCTCATAAGAACCGCGGCCATTGGGATGAATTCTTTGATAATCCTGAATTTCTTTTGGCCCGTCAAGGCTTATGCCCACACCAAAATCGTAGTCCTCAAATAGATCAACATGTTCGTCTTTTATGAGGGTCCCATTGGTTTGAATTTTATTTTTTATTATGGCATCATTTTCATTGTATTCTTCCATATATTCCATTCCATCCAAATAAAGTTCAGCACCAGAAAGAAGCGGTTCACCTCCGTGCCATATAAAGTCAACTCTCTCGTCTTCAGTTCTTAGGACCTGTTTTAGGCTTTCTTCAAGAGTTTCGGAAGATAATATTCCTTTGGGAGAGTTTTCGGGAACATAACAGTATTTGCAGGAGAGATTACAATCTTCCGTAACCTTCAATATACAAGTTAGCATAAGTCTGACTTTTTATTTATTGCCTCTGTAGTCGCTGTACTGTCCCCAGTTACTGTAATCGCTATAACAGCTTATGTCGGTGTAATCGTTGTTATTCTTTACCAACCCACTTTCGACTACTTCTCTCTGTATCTCAGTCAGACTCCCCAACTCTTCCTGCTTGATCAAAGCCTTAGACATACATCAGATAACGTAGTTATATTTATATAAATATATCCTTCACCACTACTGGGAGTGGCAGACAGATATGTGCCTTGAATACAAAATTGTTTTAGATGATGTATGATATTGGATGAAAAGAAATGGAGAGAATTGAAGAGAAAACACAACGATATCTCATGACATAGTTACCTATACCTCTTAGGCAGTTCAGGACATCTATTTATATAGAATTTACAATTACTAATGTGGTAAAGATAAGACATGCTAGAATCAGAAGCAGAGCCATAGCGTTCTTAGTCGACATGATGATAATATTCGCTCTCATACTTGGTTTTGTTATAACCGCGATTTTCTTTACAGCATTTTTTACCACGCTGTTGCTAAGCTCAGCCAATGTAACATTAATCAAAGAATTTATCGTTGTTTTTATAACACCACTGATGTTTTTGTTTTTGTTTTGGGGCTATTTCACATACTTTGAGAGCAAGACAGGCCAGACCCCAGGAAAGAAGATGTTAGGCATAAGGGTCGTGACTGAAGACGCGAAAGGCCCTCCATCCGTGTGGCACGCCTTCATCAGGAATCTCCTGAGGATTATCGATGGCCAACTCCTATATCTCATCGGTGTTTTGTTGATATGGTTTTCAAAAAAGAATCAGAGGCTCGGAGACATGCTGGCCCACACAATCGTTGTGAAGGCCTGATTATTTTCCACTCTTTCTTTTGGAGACTGATTAGAACAGTTACCTATACTTCCCCGGCAGTTCCGGACACGTTTTGCACTCTGGGTTTAATATAAAGGAATTATTTTTTTTACTTCATCAAACGTAAACCCATATCTCAATAAAATCATAGCAGAAAAAAACTTTGCCCTTCCGGCACCTTTACTCATCAAATTATCAGTTCTACTTATCAAGACATACCTAACCGGAGATTCTACGTCTTTCCAGTTATATTTATAATTGAAATCTTCTTCTATCCACAGCCATTTCAATACAAGCAGAAACAACTTTGAGTCTATACCAGGCAACTTTGGAGGTTTGCTTGTGAGTACATTTTCTTTATATATTTCTTCAACACATTTCCAAAACTTTTCACTTTTTCTTTTATTCTTTTCGTAGTCTTTTAATATTTTTTCAAAAGTAAAGTCTTCCTTTTTCTCTTCTTTACCATCAACATACGGAACTACATAGAAATCATATAAATTTCCCCATTCAGCTGAATTTTTTCTTTTAACCTTCAATTCCCTCTTCACTAACTTTTTTCCTGGGTACCTTATCCCTATTATTGGATTTTTTATGCTTCCTTCTACAATGAATTCTATCGAGCCTTCCTTCTTCTTTCTATGGGGTGCTAGTGCTAAAGCAACTTCATGGTATATGTTCTTAGGGTCACGTATTTTTAATTCAACCTTTTTTGTCATGACTGTTATTCAGAGAATAATTCTTATAAAGGTTTCCTTAGGATTACACAACGATTGGTCTGTGTACCCACATCTTTAGAATCTTTTCCAAAGGCTTTTGATATTTTAGGTGAAGACATATAGTTGATTAGTATCTCCTCCACAGAAAATCCAGATTTTTCGGCCAATTTTACTACAACTTCATCCAGATTGAGCTTCTTAGACTTATGTGTCACGTCACCAACTTCTATGACACAGTTTTTACCAGGTTTCAGCACTCTATTCATTTCTTTCATACTTTTCATGACGAATTTTTTATATTTCTTCAAATCACTCGTTTGAACTATTTCTTTTCTTAGTTTGTCTATGTCAACATCTAAAAACCACAGTCTGATCCAGTTATCATCTATATAGTTTACTGTGTCAAGAAACGGGGGTGAGGTTATTATGAAGTCAATGGAATTTCTATCTAGAGGAAGATTCCTGGAATCTTTTCTATATATTTTTGATTTTTTCTGTTCTTTTACTTTGTCTTTAAGGACAGTTTTGGCCTTTTTTAAAATTCTTGGTACAACGTCCCTAAACTCAGGCTTACTTCCATGTTTTTTGCTTTGTTTCTTAATTGATTTAGGCGAAGGACTGATCACATTGAATGTGAATACAGAAAAAAATCCCGGGGAATGCCCATGAAGCCTGCCCAACACAACGGCCCTTATCAAATTATCTATTTTATCGACCTTTAGCTGTTCTTTTAGATTTACTATCTGAGAGTATGTTTTAGGATGGTAAATATCTTCGAATCTTTTGAATCCTTCTTTCTTTTCTTTTGAGAAATCTATTTCTTTCAACCTTCTTTTTACTTCTTCGATTTCAACATTTCTTAACTTTGCCTTAGCGATCTCTATAGCAAGAGGTGATACATCAATACCTATACCCGTCCTATCGCTTTGGTTTGCTTCCAGGACTGCCGTTCCCCTGCCACAGAAAGGATCCAAAACCATGTCTCCTGGACTCGAGTATCTTCTGATGAAAAATTCAGGAATCTGTGGTGCAAAACTTGCCTGGTAAGGTGTTACGTAATGGAGACTATGTTTCTGCCTCTGTTTCTGTATCCAGAAAACTCCCTCTCGAAAATTAATTTTTTTACCGCCTATCTCTCTGACTGCCTTTGAATCGGGCATGAGAGTCTTTTGTATACTCATATCTACCTAGTACATTATAGTGATTCAGACTTTAAAACTCTTCGAGTGCACATTGCCGCTATTTCCGGTAAACTTACCCATACTTCTTAGGCAGTTCAGGACAACTCCTGCATTCTTTAGGAGGGTTCTTGAGGTCTTGAAGATTTAGATTTTTCCAAAATATTTCAACCCACCGAGAATTGTTATTATGATAATGAATACAAGTATTATTGTATCTGGGGATTGTGTAAATATCTTCAATGTATTTATGCCTCCCTGAGTTACATTTTGAACTTCTTCACCGTTTGTCTCCTCGATTTCAGTCAAAATACGTGTTCCAAATCCGAGAGCAAGAACTACTATTACTAGGCCAATAATCACAGTCGGCAAGTCTCTTATACCCATATCTACAGCATTTACTCCGAAATTTTAATTTCTAACGACATCTGCCGAATCGTGAACCGACATGTTTATGCGGTTTTCCATGTTATTTTGAGTATAGCTGCCCTTAAACGTAGAAGGAAGTCTGTTAGAAGAAAAGTCCAAAGTATAGTAGATGGAGATACCTTCAAGGTTAGAAGGAGGGTAGCAGGATCTCAGTTTATCAGAATGGCTGGGATGGATGCTCCTGAAAGAGGTTACGGATTAGTTAAGAAGAGGCTTTTCAGACTACGGGGGAAGACTGTTACGATAAGACCCAAAGGAAAGTCTTACGGTAGGACCGTCGCGGATGTTATTTTCAAAAGGAAGAGGGTGAAGTAACTTCTGAAATATATAGTTTCCATTAGATATTTAAACTTTAGATCCCCCATTCTAATACATGAAGAAGTTTTTGATTTTATTATTCCTACTTGTTTTTCCTAGCTTGGCGTTCGCAGAATATACGTGCCTTGAACAAGGCTTGAGGTGTAATAATTGTGTTGAGATTGACTTGGATGTTATCTCTGGAACTAGTGAAAAGGAGTTTTTTGTTGGGGGTTGGTTTTACTATAATATCACTCTTACTAATCTCGGTGATACACCAATTAATAACACCATAACCGTCATAGTTTTCAATCCAGATAGAGAGACAATCGGAGAAAATAAGACGTATAATATTTTTCTCGAGCCCAGGGCATCAAACTATTATTTTCCGAAATACGAAAGAGGACTTAGACCTGACTGGAAGAGTAGATATGATTTTGATGTTGTAGGTTCTTACAAGATACAAATAACTTCTTCAAGTCCGCTGGAATTTTTGGATTGCAGTCAGGAATCAGTAAAACAGGATTCCGACATTTATAAAAGATATTTTGAAGCAACACCTAAATGGGAGGGTGAATGGAGAGATAAAATCGAACAATGGATTAGTGTTTCAAATATGCAACAAGCAGGAATGTTAACTCTTACCGATGCTATGTACAAAATTACTTATGTTATAGCCGTTCTGACCATTCTCTTGATTATTCTAACATGGGCAGATTTGTTAACTTCTAAAAGATTGGGCAGAGATTCAAAAACAGTTTTAACGTTTGCAGTTATGATCGTTCTCTACTTACTTCATACAAACGTTTTATCACAGATTCCCATAATTTAGTCTCTTTTAGAATTACCTATACTTCCCAGGCAGTTCAGGACAACTCCTACATTCCTTGGGTGGGTTCTTAGGATCCTTGATTTCCTTAGGGCAATCTTCGAATAGGCCTCTGCATTTTGGGTACTTGCCGAATTGTTCGGCTCGTTGATCGAGGTGGGATTTACCTTTACGGAATACAGACATTCTTGCTTTCTGTTTGGCGAACTTTTTAGCTGCTATTCCCATAATATCACGAAATGAAATCTATTGTTATTAATTTCAATGACTCTTTGTTGAACGGTTTTATTTCCTTCTTTTTTATAGGTTCTTTCCCTTCCATAAATTTACTTATTTCTTCCATTAATTTTTTCCAATCCTCATCTTTTTTATATTTTTTCCATAATTTTCTTAGTTTTTGTAATCTTTTTTTGGTGTGAGGCACATATAAGAGTTTATCCTCTACTTTTTCCCATTCTTTCTCTATTGAATCGTCGTTTGGAAAATCTTCTAAATATGATTCTATTCTCTCTTCTATATCTTCAATCATTTTATTTACAAATACTGTACCACGACTTTTACTTAACTCTTTTCCTCTTGAGTCCTGTTTCTGGCTCAATTCGAGCTCTTTATAAGTTTTTTCAATTTCTTTTACTATCTCTTTATTTATTTTATATACCCTTTCAAAGAAATTTGGTATATTTCTTTTTTTATTTTCTCTACAGGATATAAAATCAATTATTTCAGTTTTGTTAGTTATAATTGAATCATTATCTACATCATACAAATACCAAAAATGAAAATCATCTAAGTATTTATGATAAAAAAAGATACCAGAAATTTTATTTTTCTTCAGTCCACTATAAACTCCGTAAGGTATTTTCTCTAGATCTTTCTGGGCATAGTCCTTTAAGAATTCTTTTAATGGTTGATAGAATTTCTCTCCACCGCCATACATTTCTTTTTCCATTTTACCAAGTACTTCCGAATCTCTATCTTTAATCTTTCTTATAATT
>CAZXUR010000005.1:40424-52282 GCA_964644245.1 uncultured archaeon | reverse complement strand
GCCGTACAGCTTATCTCCCATGGTTGAAGTTTGGAAGAAATCTTTTAATTGGTTCCAGGAAAGGCTGTTTATGCAATTGGAGATGTTTGTGGATAAGGTTTTGGTTTCTGTAATCGGTATACTCGTTTACTTTGTTGTTCGGTTCTTGTCGAGATTTACGAAGTGGAGAAAGTCTATCGATTCATTCCTGGAGAAATATGTAAGATTCAGCGTGGACGACTGGCAGAGGGATGTGGCGTTGCCTGCTGTTGTGTCAGCGACTCTTCTCATCTCCCTCGCCTACGTTCTTGGCGTCCCCTTGTCTTACCAAGAGCCCATCGGGTTCCTGATCCTTTTCAGGGGCTTGGTGGGTCCGGTATCAGAGGAAATCCTTTTCAGGGGTCTTCTCCTGGGTTTCCTCCTTTATCTGCCCAAAATGGCGGGCAGAACTGATAATAAGTTGTACAGGATATTTAGTTTGTTCTTGGTGACCGGATTTTTTGTAATCTCGCACGGCTTGGACCAGAGTATTTACCAGATAAAGCTGAGATTTGTGACCGGACTTCTGTTCGGAGGGCTATACGTCGCTTATCAGAGGAACCTTGTTCCTCCCATCGTCGCGCACGTGGTCAACAATCTGATAATAATCGTTAAGGACATCGGGTTATTCTAAAAATTTCTTCATCAGTCCTCTACGGGAGTTCTATAGGAGAATGAGTCTAGAGGTGAGCTTGTAACCCTCGAACCCTCTGGTCATCCATGTAAGCTATTAACTTTTTTCCCTCGAGGCTATCCGCAGAGTCTACTCCCATTTCTTCCAAGAAAGGCCTGTAGACATCCTCGCCAAATAAATCATACTCTGCCATTGTCCTTGCTTCGCCTGGTTGAGAATCCATTGCAATAGACATTATCAGGGAGTTCCCGTCCAACTCTGCACTTTCTATTTCAGCCAGTCTGGCAAAGGCGCCTTCCACATTCGAAGGGTCTACGCCTGCCTTAAGGTTTGCATATAGTTTGGGTCTTATCATTGTGCTCACTAGATGATAATTACAGAAAACTTTAAAAAGGTTTCAGTATCATTTTAACTGTTTTATGAGTTTTTAAAATTGTATTATATTTTGGCTACAAGCGTTGAGTAAGGTTAAAGTAACTTCTTGACCAATTCCGACTTCTCCGTATAGAAAAATTAATGACTTCATCTGCTGGCAACCGGTACTTGTAACCGGCTCTCCAATCTAAACTTCTCAAGTTGCAGGCTGTAGACAACTCCGTACAACTCTTTTTTCATCAGAGTTGCCAGACTGGCCTTTTTGATGTTCTTCAGGTCCTTTTTGGCGACTTTCAGGACTTTGGAGGCTTGTGAAATTTCCAAACCCACAACTTTGTTGTCAAAATCCACGTCGATTACAAAATTTTCCAGAGCTTCTATGCTAAACTTAGCTCTCTTACCTTCCTTATAGATGTAAAGTACATCGAACTTGTAGTCGTAATTAATCTTTACCATGTTATCACCTATGTATATTTCTTTTTAAATACTTTAAAGATGTTTGTGGAACCTCCCTTTTTTATCAGTTTTTGTAATTTCTTACTTGTTTTGTATACCGTTACTATATTTATGAATTGTGATTTCAGCGAAACGACAATTACTATCAGATAGCTGCTGGAATGTTTGTAGATTAGTTTGTGTGTTTTCCTATCCTCTTGGAATTCCTCATGGATTAGTTTGTTTACGTTGAAAAGCTTCTTAACAACAAAATCTTGGCCAAAAGGCATCTGCTTGAGTTTGATTATAGCATGTCTTGTGAACTTGATATCATCTTTGGTATAATTTTTTATGAGCTTCTTGAAACTCAGCATCATTTTAATTGTTTTATGAGTTTTTAAAATTGTATTATTCTATAAACGAACAACGGATAAGACTACAACAGCTTCTTGACCATCTTCGGATGTTCTGTGTGTATGGGAATAATCCTCTTCGGTTTGATTTCCCTGACCATCTTCCTGAGTTCGGGTCCTGAGGCGTGGCCAGAGCAATGGGCGTGTTCTTCGTTCATGCCGAAATGCTGGAGCCACTGTTTGCGTCTGTTCTCGTCTATGACCATCTCCTCGTTGAAAGCCTCGGACATGGAGCACAGGTAGATACTTCCTTTGGGCGGCCGGATGTCTATCAACTCGTTGAGGTTGTAGAATCCGAAAGGCATCAGTACCTTTTCCGGATTCTTCCTAACGTCATCCGCAGTCCAGGTTGTGTAATCGAAGTAGGGCCTCTCCCAGACCCCGTAGTCCTTCATGTCATAAGTGCCTGAAGACCTTTTGGGCTGATAGATGACCACAGAAGAGTCCTTCAAGTTTGGCAGTTTTTTCTTCAGATTCTTGTCCTGGTTCAGATGCTTGAGGAGGCAGGCGTTCTTGGTGGTTAAGACGAATTTCCGGTCGTTCTCTTTCGCGACCCGGTACATGGTCTGGAGACGGTCCACGTCCTTGAAGTTGAAGTCCACGGCAACAAATCCTTTCTGGCCGGAGACTATTTTTTTCGACTTCTTGTAGACGTCTCCTTCGCTTGAGCTCTTCCTCTCGTCTATCCTGGTCCCTTCGCAGACCATTGTTGAGACGTCTGAATCTTTGGCGGTCTCGACGAAGTCCTCGGTCATTTCTGGACGCAAACCATGCAGACGGAGGTCGCCTGTGTACGCGACCGTGTCCTCACCGTCCTCCACGATAAAGCCGTAGGCACCCGGGACCGAGTGGTCCACATGTACAGGTCTCACTTTTATAGAACCAACCTCCATGGAATCGCCGGTGCGGAATGTGCGAATATCCCTTTCCACAGCCTTTTGCCCTCTTTTGGAAGGCCTTGGTTTGTAGTCGATTATTTCCCCGTCTATCTTTCTGGACAGAGATTCGTTCAGGGCTTGCAGGAGGTGGTTGGTGGTTTTGCTCACGTATACGGGTATATCTTTGTTCAGGAAAGAAACGTAGTTCACGTGGTCGGCGTGTCCGTGGGATGCGAAAACTGCGTCCACAGATGGTTTCTCCGGTTTCCTCCCGAGCAGGCGCAGCAAATCGTCGCGATACACTCCCTTCAAATCCGGCACAAGTCCTATCTCCAGGAAGTCGCCCAGACCGTTGGCAGAACGAGGTTGCAGATACTCGTCGTAGTACTGTCCCTTCTTCCCGAAAGACATCCCAAAGTCCAGGAATATGCGGGTGTCCTTATTTTCTACTAAAACTTTGTTCCCGCCTATTTCTCCTATGCCTCCGTAGAGGGTCACTTTCATAAGAATAATTGGGGGAAGAGGTTATAAAAGTTATTTCAAACGTTTCTTGAACTCCTTTATTATGTTCTGGTGCCCCTCCCTTTCCACAATCTTCCAGGACTTACTGTAGCTCTTGAGATGGGACACCTTCTTCTTGTCCCTGTTTATTCTCTTCTCGTCGTAGAACTTCAGGTATATGTGTCTGTGGATTGCGTGAAGAGGGATGTGAATCCAGAGGTCCTTGTCCCCGTCGTACTTGCCCTTGAAATAGTTCCATGACTTCTTCGCCTTCTCCAGGTTGTTGTCATCTATGAACAGTCGGTGGATCAACTCGTGGGTGAGGGTATCTATGAAGTAGTCTTTCTCCTTGAAAACAGACATGGTCAGGGGGTCAGAGAAGGGTATGCAGTTGCTGACCACATAACAAATTATCTTGTCTGACTTCCACTTGAGGCTGGAGACCTTAGACATCTCTGTCAGGACCTTCTTCTCGTCCTTCCTCCAGAGCTTTTTTACCGATTGGATGTAGGCAGGTACATCTTTGGATTTTCCTTTGAATAAATCGTCGTATACCCACGAATATTTGAAGACTACTCTGGGTGTTTTCATATGATTAGATGTCACAGGAGGTTATAAATGTTATCTTCTTCTGGTCCTCTTCAGGACTATACGATTGGAGTTCAGTCTGAAGGTGATGTCGAACTCGCGGAAGAAAGGCTCCCTACCGATGAGAACGTCGTTCCAGCCCGCGTCTTGGGTGAATATTTGTACGGGAATCCTGAACCTGTGCTTTTCAGGTTTTCCTTCAATCATTATGTTGACAAAATCTTCAGCTACTTCAACTCCGCCTCCGATGCCATTGATTTTCTTGCTTTTGCCCCCGAGGTCCAGTCCTAATGCTTCAGCCACTTCCTTCGGTACTATACTAAAATCAGAACCAGAATCCAAGATAGCGGCAACCTCAAAATTCATTCCATTATGACTCAGAGTCACAGGAATTCTGGGTCTCTGGATAGTCATGTCTCTTATTGTATCCTCTTTAAACCTGAATGAAATGGTCATAGAACCACCTAGACTATAATGGCAGTCGGTTCTGGTACTTTCGCAATAAATGGCTTCTTGCCTGGGTACTTTTTTCTTGTCTCAAGAACCATCTTCTTTATATCTTTACCACTTGCCACTACTTTCCTGTTTACAATCACTACCCAGTTTCCAGCGTATTTACTAAGGTCGGTATCCAAGAAAAATTCATAATTCCCGTTCATTCTCACACCCTTATAGTTAGTTTCACTTGAATATAAACTTTATAAACTCTCCGCGTGTTCATTTCCGTTATTTCCACTAAACGTGTTTCAGGACGTCCTTGACGTCTTCCAGGACAAAATCCGGCTTGACCTTTTTCGCATCCTCCAGGAACCCTTCTACCAATCCGTACTTGGCGAGAGCGGTGTTCATGCCCACTTCCGAGGCGCCTTTGACGTCCCGCAACGGAATATCACCCACGAACAGTACTTCAGAGGCAGGAACACGTAGCTTGTCGAGAGCCTTCCTGAAGGGTTTGGGGTTGGGTTTTTCCATGCCAGTGTCATCCACGGTGACTATCACGTCGAAGTATTTCTTTATCCCCATCATCTCCAGACGCCTCCTCGCTTTTGCCCTGGGAGCGTCCGTGACTATCCCTAACTTCAGACCTTTGTCCTTCAGGGCCTTCAAAGTAGGTATCACATTTGGATAGGGTTTGACCACTTCTTCCTTCTTCTTTAGGTAGGCTCTGATGGCGGCCTTCAGGAGCTCCGGGTCCACTTTTCCAATTTCCTGCCTGAGGAATGTGGAGAACGCGGTGTTCCCGTCTATGCCCGCCTTCCAGTAGATTCTCAATAGGTGTTCCCAGTCCTTATCCGTCTTCAAACCGGCCTTCTTCATGGCTTTCAGGGCTGCTTTGGTGGCCTCTCTCTTGAAACGCACAAAGTCGACCAGGGTATTGTCCAAGTCGAACAGGACTGCTTTCACTTCAACGCCTCCACCACCTTCAACAGGAATTGCTTGTAGTCCGGGTTCTTCTTCCTGATTTTCTTGACTTTCTCCCATAGTTCTTTGTGCTGAGGATAGACACAGGTATCTGTCTTGAAGTTCTTGATTTTCAGTTCTTTCATCAGGACGTTGACTTCCACTTCGGACAAGTCCCAGAACTTCCCCTTTGCCCTCCGTCTCTGGTTCCCAGTCTCTATTCCCAGTTTGTCTATAAAGTCCCAGAAGTGGAGATGAATCAGCTCGTGCATGATGGTGTTTACCGGGTCGATATGCTTCATCTGCGGGAAGATGGAAATCTTGTCTCCCTCGTCTGCATCGTAACAGCCGCCTATGAAAAACGATGATGACAAGTGACAACGGTACACGCGGAAACGCCACTTGAATCCGGTGATTTCCTCGACTTGTCTGAAGAACTGTTTTTCCACTTTCTTCCAGTCCTTTTCCACTTTCTTGCCTTCCTTCCTGGTCTTTTCCATGATTTCTTCCTTGTTCTTCTTCAGCCATCTGGTTATTTCTTCGTTTTCTACGGGACAGTCGGGGTAGTAATGATGCAGAGTTTCCTCGAAGCTCTTCTTGCCAAAAACTCTTCTCAGTTCCGAGAACACATCATTTACCAGTCTCAAGTCCTCGTCAAAGTCGTAGTAGAACTTTAGACGCATAGGGATAGTTAGATAAAGATAATTTAAAGGGGTTGTGAGTTCTGTGAGTGGGAGACTATTCCAAAGCAAACACTTCAAGCGTCTTTGCCTCGACTTTGTATTTCTTGATCAACTCGTATATTTTTTCTTTATGTTGGTGAGGAATTATTATACAGCTTTTCCCCATCCTTCTTCCTCCCAGTTTTTCCAAGAGGCCCTTGTATTCCTTGTCCTTGACGCGGAAGCCGTAGAGTTTGTTGAGGAACGCCCCCCTGTTTTTTCCTATCTTGTCCCAGTGAAAAACAACTTCGTGTTTTGAGCCTATCGGTCTTTTCTTTGCTTGGAATTCTCCCCACAGAACGATTCCCGTAGAGGTGATGACACGGTGAAGTTCCTTCCACTTCTTCAACTCACCGACCTTTACCGCGATTTCGTTGTCTATACCTCGGGACCTGAAGATTGCCGCCTCTCTGCTTTTGTAAAAGTCTTTGACAACCTTTTCTATCCGGTCTTTTATTTTTTCCCTTGTGTCTATGAATATGTCCACGTCACTGTCTTTTGTGGATTCCCCCTTTGCAACAGAACCAAAGAGGATTATTCTGTCTATCCTTTTCGGACCTACTTTTCTGAGGAGGAAGGAGACAAATGTTGAGGCGTAAGACTTCATGTCAGACATCCAAAACACCCACATTGTTTTCAACAATCTTCTTGAGTTCGAAGAATTGGTTTATTTTCTTGATTAAAAAGTCTTCGTCAGTCAAAGGAGAGCCGTATGCGAGGTCATCCCTATGCTCTTCAAAATCCTTCGCCATTTCAATTATCTTGTCTATATCCTTTACAGAATCTACAGGTTTGGTTATCTGGTTCGAGAGTCGTTCCTTGACGTCTTCCCTCTTGAACCACTGATGCTGTATCCAGGAACCTCCCTTCATTATTCCAAGTTTGTGAAAGTATATTTCCACAAGAGTCGCCACTCCCAAGGAAATCATGAGTGCGATTCTCCTCTGATGCTTAGACACGCCTTCCGGATCCTCCAACGCGGAGTTCAGTTCATCAACTGCTTCTCTCAAAGTCTCCAAATGTTTCTCCACTCTCATACAGACACCTGTCTTAACTACTATAAGTCATTTGTCTTAAGACTATTTAAAGATTTCTATTTTAAGACATATATCTTAATAATAACAAGTCATTTGTCTTAATTAAGATAAAGAACAGATGGAGTTGTGAGTTCTGTGAGTGGGAGTAAAAAACTAAATTCTCTCAAGAATGAACTCCCTGACCTCTTCTATGGTCCTTCTGTCTGAGGCTCTAAGCTCGTCTACAACTTCCCTGGCTTCCTGTAGTTCTCGCTCAGTCACCAGTTTAGAGTCGTTCACCTTTCTAAACCGGTCCTCTTCTTTGTCCCATCTGTAGACCAGCTCGAATTCTCCGTCCTGGTTCTCGTAGACGTGGCTGATCCTCCTTTTCTCCCTTTTCACACGCATGAATATCAGCAGGTCGAGACGGGTGATGTTGTTTTCGTCTATGCCTTCGTGGCTCAGGACGTCTTCCAGGTCGTCCGCATGCAGGTTTGAGGCGACCATGTGGTTTCCGGTCAGACGTAGAAAATTCCTCACGTCTTCTCCTGAGATGTATGCGTACCAGGAGCCGGAGCCGATTTCATGGGCTAGAAACAGCTTTTTGCGCTTGTCTTTGAGGCCGTCTTTGATGACTTGACTGTCTTTTGTGGGTATTATTTGCATGTCAGGCGAGAAGTTGAGGAGTGCGCACATGACAGTGGTCTTTCCCGCGCCTCCCGGCTTGGCTCCCACCAGGAAGGAAGAGCCTTTGCTTATTGCCGCAAGGAAGTAAGATGCCATTTCTCTGTCTAAAGTTCCCTTTTCCATTATGTCCACCACCGACAGCATCCGTCCCCCGCGCTGGTTGCATCTGTTTATTTCCTCGATGTGGTTCTCCAGTCCCATGCTGATAATTCGGGACAGGTTTTAAATGGGTTTCAGAGAGGCGCGTAATACCTAGTCTTAAGACTTCAGACAGGCGATTGGCACCCACCGAAACCTTTAAAAAGGTTTCCTAGTATTTAACTACTTAGGAGTAACAATTATGATAGAGGAGAGGAAGGGTGTGTACAGCACCATGGACGAACTTAAGAAAAGCTTAAGACCAGCCAATCTTAAGTCTACTTATATGTCTTTGAACAAAAGGGAGGAAGACACATTCAAGCCTCGTCCCAAGGAGCAGCCGGATAGAGAAGAGCGTGAGACTAGGGAGACCCCCAGAGAGGACTTGAGAGAGACACAGACACCCAGGAACCCTATCGTGGAAAAGAAGACAGTGGTCAAGAGGCCTGTGAGGAGAGACGTGCTCAAGTGGGTGGAAGAAGAGGATGAGCCCTTGGACATACCCACCGGTGAAGTTGTGGGAGGACTCCTGGACAGGGAGAAGTTTCTCAAAGAGAGAGTCTCCCAAATCACGGAAGCTTTGGAGACCAGAAAGAACATTCACAAGGACATAGTCGAGGAAATAGACCGGGACATAAGGGACAAGGAAGAACTGATGAGGAAGACCAGCGACCTGGACGAGGAGAGGGACTTGAAACTGGACATGTCGTTCCTCAGGGCACAGAAGAGAAAGGAAAACGTGCAGTTCTGGAAGGACGTCACCCAACTCAGGGGACAGTTCAAGGAACTGCAGGAAGAACTCCAGATGGAGACTAAAATCGCTAATCTGTTCAAACGCTTTGACAAAGGAGGTGTGTCTGATGGAAAATAGGACTTACATACCGGAAAGGGTTGCTTCTGAAGCCATGGAAAAGATTGCAGACGACTACAGAAAGAAACATGGAATTCCGGACAACGTGTCTGACACGGAAATCATGGACAGAATACAAAACGACGTGTACAACCGTGTCAACCCGGCATTCCGCAAGGCTCTCGAAGCAGAAGTTTAGGTGATATGCATGAAGGCAAAAATCGACGCAAAAGGCGATAGAGGCACCCTTTACAAGGGAGAAGCAGAGGACTTGGAGCAGTGTTTGGAAGACGTGATAGACAGTTTGAATGATGACAACTCTGCCTATGTCCATCTGAGTTCTGGTGACCAGAGCCATGAATTTCTGGTGGAAAGGGAAAGAGGCAGGTGGTACCTGATGTTCAGCGACCCTAGGAAGGACTACGCGACCAAGGTTGACTTAGAACACGTTACGGGCAGGGGATTAGTTACTTTTCCCTCCGGAGCGTGGGACGACAAGCTTACCAAACAGGAGTTCAAGGACAAGGCTCACGACATATACGTAAGTCACATAGACCATTACCAGCCGGGGGACCGGGCAACCGGCAGGGAGAAGAGACTGTTTGCAGAGCATTGGAAGGACTGGAAGGACAAGTTCGACCCCGAAAACCTTAAGATTAAGATAAACGTGGAGAAGTTTGACGAAAGACTCGACCCAAATTTGAAGTACATGCTTCCGGACCTGGACAAAGCCGGCAAGACCATAAAGCGTTCCATGGGAAGAAGTAACACCAAACGCGTGAGGATGGCCATTGGAGAACAGGAACTGGTCTTGAACAGGAAAGACCGTGGATGGGACGTTTCATACAGTTCTCCGGACGGCCCGATGTCTGCTTTCCAGTTAGAAGACAGGGGTGATGAGAGTGGAAACGACTGAGATGGTGACAAAGGACATCCGTCGCCTGACTCCAGTGCTTGGAAGGCACAACGTGGAAAGGTTGGAGAAAGCCTATCTGCTGGGGGAAGAAGAGACCAGGAAGCGGATTATTGAAACGGTAGATTCCATGAAAGCAGCCGTTTTTTCGGATGACGACTTGAGGAACACAATACTCCTTGAGCCGCCTTCTAAAGGCATATCTAAGGACGGAGACGTGGAATTGGGTAAAGTACTGTACGGAAGGAAAGAGCTCTACCCCTTAAGGCTGCAGAAGGAGATTTTCCTGACCCACATGGGCATTTTCGGCTCATCCGGTTACGGTAAGACTAACGCTGCCTTCCATCTGATAAGAGAACTGTCAGATCAGGGAATACCGGTGATAGTCTTCGACTTCGCCAAGAGGAACTACAAGGACTTGCTTAACACCGAACTGAAGGACAAAGTGAAGGTTTATACGGTGGGCAGGGACGTTTCCCCCTTCAAGTTTAACCCCCTGGTCCCTCCGGAAGGGGTTTTGAAGTCTCAATGGGTCAAGGAATTCTCAGAGATATTCGACCACGCTTACTGGATGATGGGCGGTGGTAGACACGTGATACTCAAAGCTCTGGAAGACGTCTATTCATACAAGGAAAAGCCCACACTCAAGGACCTGAAGATGTGGCTGGATGACTACACTAAGAAAAAGATGTCTGGCAGGGAGAGAAACTGGGTTGCGACTGCGAAAAGGCCTTTCGAGTCACTGTGCTTTGCAGAAACTGGGAGCGTGTTCGCAGTGGACAAGGGGGTCACTCCAGACCGGTTCTTCGAGCCGGGACAGATAACCGTATTGGAACTGGACGCTCTGTCTACAAACGACAAGACTTTCCTCATAGAAATCGTACTTCAATGGATGAGAGACTGGCTGTTGGTCAACGATTCCAGGGACCAACTCAAGGGAGTAGTTTTCCTCGAGGAAGCCCATCACGTGCTTAACAGGGAGAAGGCTTCAAAGACCGGTTCCGAGTCGGTCATAGACCTAATATTCAGAGAGATCAGAGAGCTGGGCGTGGGTCTGGTATACATGGACCAGCACCCTTCCCTCATATCATACCCGGCACTGGGTAACACGTCCACGCACGTGTACATGAACCTGGGACTGGACACCAAGCAGTCCTCGGACGTGTCAGACTCCATACACATGCTCGGGCTTGACTACCGGGAGGAGAGCGAGTACTTGAGGCAGCTGCCCATAGGTCAGGCTTTCTTCGTGTCACGTATATGCGAGTTCCCCAGGCCTTTCCTGGTCAAGTTCCCCAAGATGGATGTCAAGAGGGGTTCTGTAAACGACCAGGACTTGGAAAAACAGTCGGACGGGCAGGAATATATAGAGGAAGTCAAGGAAGCGGAGAGAGGCCTGAAGCTGCCTGAACTGGACGACCTGGAGTGGCGGGTGCTGAAGGAAATCGGGGAGACGGAGAAGAAGTCTTCCGAGATATATAAGTCCCTGCACATATCAGGCACCAAGTTCAAGCAGGCTTCGGAAGGACTGATGGACAAGGGTTTGGTCAACAGGAAAGAGACCAAAATCCGCGGTCAGAAGACATATTTGCATTCTTTGTCCCCAGAAGCGCTAAAACTGGTAAAAATCGCAAAAACCAAAGGTTTTTAAAGGTTTCTACAAAACCATTACCATACACACACAAAAACAACACAACAGGTCATTTCTGACCTAAAAGGTCTCTTAAGACCCCTTATGGGACTTGAGACGACTGGAGATGCATGTTTAGTGTGTGGACTATTTCTAGGTGTTTAACATGAAAGCCGACAATAGAGAGTTTCTCTTAAGTATTAAGAGGACTTGTAGAAGATTAGAAGAAAGACTCAGCAGTAACAGAGTAAAAATCAGTAGACTCGCGGAAGAGAACGAGGAATTGCAAAAGGAAATCAACGCCATTCAAACAGTGGCAGACATGGACATAGAGAAAATAAAAGATATCACAGGAGATATAAGGGAAAAGTCATTAGACAGTTTCTCTCCACAGCAACAGCGAATACTCAGAGCTTTGCAACAGTTTCCTGGCGGGGCTTATACAAATGATTTGCTCAACAGCCCTTATTTGGAAACAGACAATTATGGTTCAGTGAACACCCAGTTGAACCGGTTAAAAAACCTGGGCGCAGTAATTTCAGAAAAGGTAGGCAGGAAGAAGAAATACTACCTTTCAGAATACGTGGACGTAGATTAGTTCTCAATTCTCTCTTTTTCATATTGGGTAGCAGGAGCTGTTACCCGTGAATTTAGGAGAG
>CAZXUR010000005.1:0-40324 GCA_964644245.1 uncultured archaeon | reverse complement strand
TTATTTAAAGGAAGTGAGAAATTGGAGGAAACTAAAAGAGCGATAGGCAACACACCTACAGTTTTCAGCGAAGAAATAAGGGACAATTTACACTCTGTTGTAATTGTCACCTTGGCCATAGTGGTCTTGGGAGTACCCCTTTTAGTAAGGGATATTCCGCAGAGAATACTTGGCCAGCTCTACATAGAAAGTTATATGCTTTTCTACAGTCATGTAGCTTTTGTCGGAGCTATGTTGCTTGCACTGTTGACAGCGACGTTCAACAGGCAGGAGTATACCAAAAGTTTGTTGGCATTCTCAGGTTTCGGCCTGTCTGTCTGGCTTGCGTGTTTCGTCAGCCACGAGGGCTTTACTAGCCCACTGTTATCGTGGACTGCTTACGCAGCCCTATGTCTGCCGTTCCTTTGCGCTTTGTATTGTTATACAATGGTCGCAAAGTGGCAGAGATGGATATAATTAGTGAAGCAACTAGAAACCAGTTTTCTTTTTATTGCTTCCTAACTTTTTAGGGAAGTAAACGAGGAGGGATTTCAATTTTTTCTCAGAGTTGTTTGTTATTGGATAGTGAAAAAAATGGAAAAAATAATCAATATGACGAGGCACAACGCCTCGTCTGAACAGAAACGGGAGGGAGTAGCTGATTTCCCTTCGGAATATAGGGAACAGCTACAGAAACTTCTCACCTTTGAGGAGTTGCCCAGTTCCAAGGAGTTGCTAACAAGGGCCCATAGGTTGGCCCAATTAGCAAAGGAAGTCGCCCCCGGTAGCAAAGTCATGATAGGCGGTGCGCCCTATCTGATGAGCCTGCTGGAACGGGAACTTCGAGATAGAGGGATGGAACCCGTCTACGCATTCTCCAAGCGAGATGTCGTAGAGGAAGAAAAGAATGGCTCGGTGGTAAAGAGAACTGTATTCCGCCACCTGGGGTTTGTCAGCCCAGTCAATCTCGGAGTCGAAGGCAAGAAGACGCCTTCTTCCTGAACGATTTTCAATTTTTTTGATTTACACGGATTCAATTAGTTCTGGTCCGGGACAATCCGGTTTGGGAAACTGGACCGGTAGGTTTCACACACCTTCGAAAGAAAAGATGTGAAATTCTAAGGAGGTTTGAAAATGGCAAAAATCAGAGGAGAACCCAAGATAGTTAAGAAAGGGAGGTCTGTAAAGATTTCCCTTTACTGTGAAGAATGTGGAGAACTGATTGCAAACACCAGTGGCGCGTTCCCATCCAGTAAACTAGAGAAACAAATACATCAGCACGAACACGGAACTCCAGTGGAGTTCCTGCCCATCGAGTGTCCGGTTGAAGGATGCGACTACCAAATGACAGAGAGAGCAGTGTACCCGCCACATGCCCTTTCTAGACACTTCTCCAACGTACACAAGCCCTTGTTGGCAAGGATAGAGAACACCACTTCTATCTCCATAAGGGTGTCCAGAAACCTGCTCCAGAGAGCCAGAAAAAAGGACCCGAACATAATCTCCCACATACACGACGAGGTGGCAGATTATCTCAGACACGTGATAAAGGAGGGAACTAGATGAAAGAGAAACCTATGAGTTTGGACTCGGCGCTTTTGCCAAAACTGGGTTACGGAGACACTTTCTCCAACATAGCTCAGTACGTGGTGAATTCTGTCGAAGCATTCGGAAACAACAAGGCAACGATTGAAATCAAGATGTTCAGGGCGACTAAACACACGTCCTACGCTGATTTCGATGGACAGAGAATAGTCAGAATCAGGGACTACTCACCCAATCCTATTGAAGAAAAGGATTTGAGAAAAAGAGGAATTTCCTCTAAGGTGGGAAAACTGGGCAGGTTTGGTATAGGGATCAACAACGCGGTCTCGGGCAATGACCCCCTAGCTACCAAAGTGGTGTTCGCTACCGGCGACACCCGGTACTTGGTGTACAATAAGCAGGTCAAAGGAGTGCTTAAACCATTCCTGGGCATAGAACAAGGAGTCAGTCCCAGTATCTCACCAGGGACCCGATGTGACATTTACTGCACCAAGAACAGAGAGGGAGAAATAGGTGGTTACAGTGATTTGAGAGACGACTTCTCAGTTTACTTTGCCCCCCTTCTGAGAGCAGGCAACGTGCTGGACCTGGAGATAGGCGGTGAGATGGTCGAGGCACCAAAGCTGCCTTCAGACCTGGTTAAAATCAGGAAAGGCAGAAGTTTCAGAGGAAAACTCTGGAAGGACCCTGACGCCATCATAAGATGGTATTGGAAGGGCACTCTCATCTGGACACAACGTACTTACAAGTACGACGTATCAGGTGAGGTGTACGTGACAGACAGCTACGGTGAACGGTATCTGGACTTTGACCCCGCCAAAGTTCTGCTTCCCTCATACTATCAGAAACTTCGGCAAAAACTAGAAAAGGAAATGCGTAAGCACTTCAAGCCAACCATAATCAGGCCGAGTGCTATACACAAGGACCTCAGGGACATACTCAGAACCTGCAGAAATATTTTCAAGTTTCCCGGGACCCGCAAGAAAGTCCCGCATCCTGGTAAGAGAGCCAAGAAGAAAGGGAAGAAATCCAAGAAAAAGCCTAAACCACCCACTACCGTGGTCGACCGTGGTGAGAAGCGGCCAACGTTTGTTCATGAGGACGGGGTGAGAGTAAACGGCACCAGCAAGCTTATCAAGAAATGCCAGCAATCGTCTACCTTCTATCGCAAGATGCAGCCAGTGCTCTACTACTTGTGCATGGATGCACTAGAGACGCAGAAAGAAGGCCCCAAGGACGTGGACAAGGTCGACGACAGGACCGTTCAGGTTGAGAAAAGATACCTGAAGGTCATTTGATTCTTTGAGAAACAGGTCCTAAAAACAGATTTTCAATTTTTTCTGGGTTTTGGCTCGTTTCCCGTCACCCAAATGGCCAGTCTACATGGGAAGGCGACAGCCTCCCAGGGAAATCCGGTTCAGTTCTTCTGACCGGACGGTTTAGTCAAACCGAGACACTACCACCTACCGCGCGGTGGTACTAGAAAGAAAAAACAAAAGGAGGTGATATGTTGAATAAGAAACATATTTTCAACCTAGCGGTTGTTATAGCAGTGATAGCAGGAATGGCAGCGTTCTCAGCAACAGACATAGGCGCCTGGTTCAGCGACTCTGAAAGCGTAAACAATGTTGACTTTGCCACTGGCTTCGCAGATTTGAAGTTGAGGGGTGATGGTTCAGGAAATTGGTACGACTCTGCATCAGATCACACACTGGGAATAGACCTCCCGGAGTGTCTGGCTCCTGGTTATGAGGCAGACTGGAACAACCCGGATGGAATCGTATATCTGGGGAACTTCGGCACGGTCGACCTCATAGTGACCGCGACCATACGCGATTACACAGAGAGCAAGGGCGGTCTCCAGGACAATGTCCAAATGGCACTAGCTTGGAGCGGCAATGCAGCAGGTACTGGTTTCCACACCCTCAGGTGGTGGAGGAGCAACAGCCCGACATTGTTCGATGGAAACGACATAGAGGGAAGTTGTCCAGCAGGCAGTCCGAATGACTCCAAACAGGTCCGCATCTATTTGAAGATGCCGGGTTCTGTTGGAAACGACATGGCCAGCCAAACAGCAAACTTTGACCTGGTCTTTGACGCAGTACAGGAGCATTAAGCCCTGTAGACCACAAATCTCAAAACCCAATCTTTTCTTTTTTTAGCCGGCTAGTTTTTGAAAAAACGAGTCCCTGAGGGAGAAAAGGGACAACACGCTCAGCGTGTGCCGGGACCCGTTTGGTGAATTTTCATGAATATAATTGAAAATATTTCGACAGTTTTTGAGACTGTGGTTTTTATAGGGTTAATAGTTACAAGTTTTGCTCTTGTTTCCTTCAGATATCCAGAGATGATTGGAGCAAGTGATGTACACATATGTGCAGGCGGTTCGATGGCACCGGCAATAAACCCGGGAGACATTGAAGTTTTCAGACAGCCCAACGAAATTGAAATCGGAGACATAGTGGCGTTCACGACCGAAGACGGAGTAGTTTCTCACAGGATTATAAAGGTTTCGGACAGAGGTTTTTGGACCAAGGGAGACGCAAACCAGGTAGCAGACAGTTGGGTTGTTCCGGAAGATGCAATCGTGGGTGAGTTCTGGTTTAGGATACCCTACCTCGGATTTGTAATGGCTTTCATAGGCGAGAATCTTTTCTTCTACATAATAGTCATAGGCGGACTTGTGGTTGTATCGAGAGTGTGGAACAGCTACGAACTCGTGAAGAACGGCGACACAGCGACCGTACAGTCAAGGACATCAGAAATTTCGATACTCCAGAGGATTGCCAAGGCATATTATTTCAGGGGAGCCTGGTACCACGATGTACTTACGGGTTCCGGATACAGGAAGAAGTTCAAGCACAGGAACGAGCAGGAGAGCGGCGAAGAACTGGGACAGGAAGTAGAAGAGACAGAGGAAGCAGTGGAGGAAGACGACGACGGGAACAGCGGAGCAGCGATGGCGACCGAAGAGACAGAACAGGAAGAACCACAGCCGAAGCAGAGCAGGGTTTCCAGGATACGACAGAGATATACGGAAGCT
This sequence comes from uncultured archaeon, assembly GCA_964644245.1. GTDB lineage: Archaea > Aenigmatarchaeota > Aenigmatarchaeia > CAZXUR01 > CAZXUR01 > CAZXUR01. The sequence continues at coordinate 35,757 of CAZXUR010000005.1, read as the reverse complement.
TACCGTCTGAGAGGTCTTTGGTGGAGAAGAGCCTTGACGGGGGTAGGCAGTTGAAGCCTGAAAATTTGGCTGTAGTCTTGCTGACAATACTAGCGGTTGTCAGCGGGTTGTATCTATTGACCACTGACTTATCGGTGGAAACGACCAGCGAACAGGTGAAAAATGTTGTACCCGGGGAGAAATTCTACATGAACGTTTCCCTTAACAACACAGGAAACAGAAAAGTCAAGTCATTCGAAGTCCGTTTGTACAGTCACGGGAACAACTATGTGGAAAGACGCACGGTTGTTGCTGCTTTGAACAAGACGCTTCCTCAGGCAACTCTTCTTCCTATAGAAGTGGAAGAGTCTGTGAAGCCAGGAGAAGAGGTTATCTACCCTCTGGAAATGCATCTGAGGCCAGAGGCTGGAAACCGGGGTCAGAACCAGACAGTACACCTCAGGGTAGATGTGAAAAGGTTCTACAACAAGTTCCTGGTTTTTTACTTGCCTTTCGCTCTATTTTTGGCAAGTACGTCAGGAGTGATTTTCTTTGTACTCCTGGACGTGTATCTGGAGGGAAGAGATGGTCCGGATTAAGGAACTTTCCTCCATTGCCAAGGGACACCTTCCGGAGATCCTGAAGATGAGAGAGGAAGGTAAGAGTATCTACGAAATTGCAGAGAAAGTAGGAGTATCAAAGTCTACGGTTTACAATTGGCTTAGACTTTGGGAACAAAAGGAGAATGAAGAGATTGAATAAGACATGGGAAGTTTGGAAAGAAAACGGTGGGACTATTCCTTGTGAGGATTGTCCCATGAGAACTAAGGTCGGACATATTTTTTGTTGTCTTGACCCCGAAAGGATAGGAGACTTGGGATTGTTGAATGCCCAAGGATTCTCTGAATGCGCTGAGGATTCCTGCAGAAGAAAAGCCACTTTTCTTCCAAAGAGGCTGGAAGCGGCCTTGCTAGGGAGGCCGGTGAAGTGATGGGTGTCTATGGACTCATCGAGGATGGTTGCATGGAGGACCAACTAAATATGTTCTTTCACAGGAAACAAGCGAGGCGGTGATATGCCCATAGACCCAAGCAGATTGTTCATCGCATTTGCAGTTGTGGTGGTCTTAGTCATAGGACTCATGACTGCTTACGAGGTGTGGAGATGAGCGCATCAGTAGCGTATGCACTGCTTATAGTAGTTGCTTTCCTGCTGATACTTCTCTACGAAGCGGTAAACAGGAGTCACGGAGGCATCTGAATGATTCATTTTCCAAGGCGTACAAAGGGCTGCTTTTACCAGCGGCCCAGAGACTGCTGCTGGCTCTGCTATCTGAGACTGCTCTTCTCAGCGGTGAAAAAGGTAGTAGAGAAGGAGGAGGAACGAATTTGAAAATTAGAATTTTTTTGTTGGTTTTGTTGTTATGGCTGTTGGCTTCAGTACTGTTAGCCTCAGCTATAGAGGAATCGGTGAGGAAGGACGGGCCTGTTTTTGGCTTGTTCTGCTTTGCCTTCTTCCTGTCTTTTTTGGAAGCCGTAGTCTTTTTCAGGGAACCAAAAAGGACTATTTTGAGGAGTCTTAATTGACTCCTCTCGTATTTTTTGAGGCGTGGAAAGCCGTGCTGTCTATTTCTACGTGCGGGCATCAGTCCGGCGCTACGGTTGGCTTCAGCACAGCCCACAAAGGATTGGACAGGGTACTTTTCTGAGGGGCTTCCCCTGTTCAACCAACTTTGGCATCGGCAGTTTTCTGACCGGTGCCTCCACTATAACTCTCAAGACCAAATCGGCAAACAGTATCCTGAGCAGGACTAGTGAAACGGTCTTGGGAGTGGTGAAAGAGGTGTATCTAGTGATAGGTAGTTTGGCAAAGCTGGTATTACTAGCCGTTTTGGTAGTGGCATTCATCGCATTTTTTCTGGTCCTTTTGGGCTATGCGATATACGCTGCGATAGCCGCACTTTTCTGTGTGGCTCTGGGATACGGAATTTTCCGTATCCTGAAGATATCCATATAGGAAGCATCATCTACAAATGTCTTTGATAATCAGCGGCATGTTTCTGTCCGGTAGTATTCTTATGCTGGTAGCAGACATCAAAATCATCAGAGCAAATCGATGAAGGTGAAACACATGGCGTTTCAGGCAGTCCCGACTATAATGTTCAATATTCCGGTTAACGGGTCTGCCTATTTTTTTATCCATATATATCATTAATAGATACATTTATATAGTCTCGCACGGAATATTCCCATGAAGAAGGAAGAATCGCCCCTCACCAACCTCACCAAACTGTTCGTGCTTTCCTTACTGAGTAAACCCATACATGGATACGGACTGATGAAAGTATTCGAAGCCAGGACCGGCAAGCGCTTGTCTCCCGGGCAGTTGTACCCGTTGCTGAAGCGTATGGAGAGAAACGGACTGGTAAAGCACGAGGACGAATACCAGGGAAACAGGAAGAGGAAGGTTTACACACTGACCGATAAGGGGAGTAAAAAGAGAAAAGAGTTGAAAGAAAGGTTGGAGTCAATTATTTATTGAACACGTGTCTGCAAACCGGCAAGGATATGATTATGGCCACTGCCAGCAGAGTCCATCCCAGTTCTGTGGATACCAAGCGCGGGTAGTACAAAGCCGCCAGTATGCCCAAGGCAAGCCCGCCCAGGCCTTTGGCTGCTGCCCACAAGAACAGTGTGGAAATCGAAGCCTTCTTTATCCTCTTCATCTTCTTCTTGAACCACTTCATGCTATCGGATTACAGTTCTGTCAAGACCTATATAAAGCTTTTGTCCGAACTATAGGTGTGTTCATATGAAAGCCTACATAGACGGATCCTCTTACCCCAACCCGGGAAAGATGGGCATAGGAGTGGTTGTAATCAAGGGCGGAAAGGTAGTCAAGAAGATAAGCGAATCCCCTGGCCGGGGGACCAACAACCGAGCCGAGTACCTGGCTGCTCTGAAGGCTCTGAAGGAAGTTGAGGGAAAGGAGCTGACACTATTTTCTGATTCTCAACTGCTGGTGAGACAGCTCAAGGGAAAGTACAAGGTCAAAGACCAGGAACTGAAGAAATTGAAGGCCAGGTTCGACAAACTGAAAAACAAGTTCGACAAGCTAGAGATAAAGTGGATTTCCAGGGACAAGAACAAGTTCGCCGACTCACTGGCGAAGATGGCTATCCGATAGCGCTCAGGCAGGATTCCCTGTCCTGTTCCACGGATATGGCGTTGCAGTATGAACGGGCCTTCGCTTGGCTTGACTTGTAGACCAATGCTAAACAATAGTTCTTTGTCGAATCGTCCTGCACTTCCCCGCAGATTTCCGCGGCCCTTGCCTTGTCCATTGAGGAATGGGCAACAGCCACGTCCCTCAGGCAGTAGTCTCTAACGTCGGTGGTCATGTCACAAAGGGAGAGAGACATGGTCACGTTGTCTTTTGCAGCAGCCATAGCAATATCCTGGAAGCACCAGTCCTTCCTTCTCTCCGAACCTATCAGTTCGCAGATTTCCGCAGCCTGCTCTGCGTTCGAATTTACAAGCCCCAGAGCCTGGTAGTAAGTGCCTTTGTCACCGATTATGGCACAAGTCCTTTCTTCTTCCGTTTCTTCCCTCTCCTGTTCACACACGTGGTTGACAACAAAGCCTATGGAAAAACCCAGCATGAAAATCACCGCCAATATGACAATTTCCTTTTTCATCTTATCACTCCGGCTCCAGTTGTAGTACTATGGTATCCACATAAACGTTCCACAGCCTCAAAGATAGGTCTCCGTCAGACCAGTAATCGTCCGACAAAGGTACTCCAATCCATCCTTCAAACCCGTTCGGGAATGTGGGACTCCCATCACAGGGGGGAGGGGAGTCTTGACAGTCCGTGGCCATCCAGTCGTCGTAGACCTTGTAATGCCTCCAGGTGGGGTCGCTGTAGTCACCGTGTCTTATGAAGAACCTCACGGTTCCTTCGTACTCTGTAGGGTCGTAACCAGTCACGTCGAACCTGACTGCAACCGCGTCGAAATAGGCAGAGGACGTACCAGTCGCATAATAGAGGACTGAAACCGAGCCACAGGGGTCCGGAGCCCAGTTATCGGCAGGAGTGGTCCCTTCATTCAAGAGCGAAGTGTCATCGCAGGAAGTGGTTCCCTCGTTCTGATAGGAGAACGCTTCGGTTACGGAAAGCGACACTGCCGACAGTCCGGTGCCGGCTGCATAACTTCCGGTGGCTATCCCGGTGTCCGTGTAACTGAGGCCGGTCACAGACCTGTACTTTATCTGGAATTCGTATATGTATGAGGCGTCCTCGCCTCCGCGTATGTCCGTGGGAGCGCTTATCACAATCTTCTCGCCCTTGCCGTATGTGCCGGACAGAGAAGAGGAGTAGGAAATCCCGGTCTCCTTGTCCCTGACCACCAGTTCCTTCAGTTCGATCCTCTTGTTCAAGTTCTTGACTACCAGGTCCACGTGTCCGTCAGTAGTTATCTTATGGTCTGAATATACGAAATAGTCGAATCCCCTGGCTCCCTTTTTAGTCCAGGCCGAGGGGTCCAGTATGCCCAAAGAGTAGAGGACCAATGCCACGGACACGATAACCGTGAGTGTGACAAAATAGGTCATCAGGTATTCGCTTCCGCCTTGGCCTTTGGACATGAGAAGATTTTCTCTTAGTTTAATATAAAGTTTTTTTATACTAGTTAAAATAAAGTATATTACTATGAAAGGACAGGGTGCTCAGGAGTATTTGTCTGTTTACGGGTTGAGTCTCCTAATAATAACCGTCTTAGGCGTGGCCCTTTACAGTCTGGGAGTCATAAATCCCGCCTCCTACTACCGGGAAACATGCATCGGTTTCAACTACTTTTCCTACAAGAGTCATCAGTTGAGTCCAGGCGGCATGATGGACCTGTCGCTGATGAACGGAAACAAGAGAGTGGAGGTATACGGTCTGAGAATAGAGGACGAGTCCACCCAGGAAGAGGTGAGTTTCTCGCCGGTCCGCATGGACCCGGGCGAAAGAAAAGTGCTGAAGGTGAGTACGGATATACTAGGTGAGTACAACCAGCCCTATGGTTACGACGTTGCCTTGCTCTACAGAAGTGTGGGCGGACTGAACTACGAGGATTTTGCCAAGTGTACTGGCAAATACAAAGGCCTCCTGTTCTACGACACATTCGACACATATGAGGAGGGGGCTCTGCCCGACCCCTGGACGGAAATCAGCGGGAACTGGTTCATAGAAGACAATGCCTTGGCAGGGACAGAGCCTCCCAGTTCTCCGTGGGTGGACGTGGGTGTGGTGAGCGGTAATCCGGAATGGGACGACTATCAGCTGAAGGTGAAGATGAAGTCGGTGAGCGGAAACACCCGTGCGCCAGGGCCGATTGTAAGATACCTGGACCACGACAACTACTGGTGGATTGAGTGTTACCGTGACAAGGTCATATTCAGACCCAAAATCGACGGGGACGACAAGAGCTGGGTGAGGACATGGTCTGTCTCGAATTTCCCCCAGGTCGGGACCTGGCACGACCTCAAAGTACTGGTGCAGGGTCAGCATCTGGATGTGTACGTGGACGGAATACAATACGTGGATTATGACGTGCCCTCTCAGTACCAGATAGCCAAAGGAAATATAGGCCTTGCCCAGCACCGTGGCTCCAACGAGAAAGTGCTTTTCGACGAGCTGTACGTAGAAACAATGGACTAGTCGCACATCTTTCGCATCTTCTTCAGGAATGTTTTCAGTTCTTTGACAGACAGCCCCTCGTCTATCTCGTCGCATATCCTTTCGAATATGGAGAACCAGTGGGGGTTATCGTTTATCTCCTGGAGTTCTCCCAGGTTTATCCTGCCCTTGAACACCTCTGAGGGCTTACGGTTGTTTATCTGGTCACGGTTGATTTCTGCCATATCCATTAATAGAGGGTAAATTATTTATTGTTGTCTTCTTAGGCGGTGATAGAAGTCTCCCAGTTTCTCCCTGATTCCCTTTTCTCGGACGAAGTAGTAGAATTCTGGGTCCATCCCCAGTTGCGACTGATGACCTTTCAGCACCCGGAGCTTGCGTGAGTGCCTGCCACTTTCCAACTGGTAGTGCAAGTCCTTCTCATCACAGAAGTCTATTATTCCTTTCATCTCTTCCCTGGAGACCCTCTTCCTGGCCACCACCGGCCCCTTGTCCACTTCTTTTGAACCCTCCAGTATCTCATCTAAACGCTTCAAATCATGTCCTTCCACTTTCCTGAGGTAATCAACAGTCCGATGACCGGGCATGGTCATACTAACCAGAAACATTTAAAACCCTTTTACATCAATTATTCCCATGTCTCTTAAAGAAAGAATCAAACGGACGGAAGAGGAACTGGAGAAGACCCCGGTCAACAAGGGAACCGAAGCTCACATCGGGCGCTTGAAGGCCCGTATAGCCAGACTCAAGCATCAGGAGGAGACCAAGAAAGGCTCGGGGAAAGGCCTATCATACGCGGTCAAGAAATCCGGAGATGCGACCGTACTGATAGTAGGTTTTCCGTCCGTGGGAAAGTCCACTCTACTGAACAAACTCACAAATGCCCAGTCCAAAGTCGGCTCATTCGACTTTACCACTCTGGACGTGGTTCCAGGGGTCCTTAACTACAGGGGAGCGAAGATACAACTGTTCGACATACCCGGACTGGTGGAAGGGGCTGCCGAAGGCAAGGGCAGGGGGAAGGAAGTGCTCTCGGTGGTCAGGACTGCGGATTTGGTGCTGGTGATGATAGACGCCCGGCATCCGGAGCAGCTGGAGACCATAGAGAAAGAGCTGGAAAAGGCAGGCATACGCCTAAATCAGAAGCCTCCCCGCATAGACCTGGAAAAGCACAAGACCGGCAAACTGGTGGTCAAATCACTGGTCAAGAACAATCTGGACACTTCCTTGGTCAAGCAGGTCTGTCAGGAGATGGGATTCAACTCGGGACAAGTAGTACTCAGGGAGAAGGTGTCGGTGGACGAACTGGTGGATGTACTTGCGGGTAACCGGGTCTACCTTCCTGGAATAACAGTGGTGAACAAGACAGACCTGGAAAAGCCAAACCTGAAAGGACTTCACATATCCGCCAGGGAGGAGAACAACCTTAACCGGGTGAAGGAAGTTATTTACAAAAAACTGGACTTCATGCGTGTCTACCTCAAGGAGATAGGCAAGGAGCCGGACAAGGAAGAACCCATGATAGTGACTTCCGGTTCTACGGTCGGGGGAGTGGCAACCAGAATACACGGAGAGGTGGGTGACAGGCTCAAATACGCGAGAATCTGGGGGCCGTCGGCAAAATTCGAGGGACAGAAGGTCGGAGACAGTCACGTCTTAGAGGATAAAGATGTGGTAGAACTGCACATAGAAAGATAGTTCATCCGAACAGAAAAGCGAATATTCCCTTCTTTTTCTTCTCTTCTTTGGCCAGTTCCTTCAGTTCCTCCACTCTCTGCCTTATTTCCTGAGCATGTTGGTTGAGCACTTCTTCCGTATCTTCGTCAGCTTCCTCAGCCACGTCCTCCAGCTCTTCCAGTTGTTCCTCCATCTCAGCCGTCTGGTTCTCTATTTCTCCTGCCGCTTGTTCATCTCCTCCGAAGAACATGAGTCTTAGTTGACCTATGATGCCTCGATTTCTGATTCGGTTCTCTGCCTGTTCTACTTTCTGAATAGAGTTGTTGAATTTTCTGGCCACTCCGGAAATCAACTGACCCAGTGTCTGGTTCTGTTCTGCGGCTATGTCTTGCAGATTGTGTATCAACTTGGAGACGCCCCTGGACTTTGACCGTGTCTGATTTGCCTCCTGAATCCTTTCTCTTACCCTGTTCTTCACCGCTTCTCTTATGTTCGAACGGTTCAGGGCTCTTACAAGACCGTTTCCTTTGGGTGCAGTGTCAGGACCGTTCTCCGTCTGGTTTGTTCCTTGGGTCTGGTTTCCCTGGCCTGGAATGTCAGTTGGTACGGCAAACACAGACGTGGCTAACAAGAATACTGCCAGGACAGTCAACCATTTCATGTTATCTGTACTTTGTATAATTTGCCTATTTAAGTAGTTTTCACCAAATTCATGCATGACCACCGTCCTGGGCATGGGAAGTCCGTTCAAGAGCGACGACAACGTGGGGAACATAATCGCCAGAAAACTGGGAGGGGAAGTGGCTTACACAGAGCCCGAGAATTTCGCTTCCAAAGACGATGACTTTGTGATACTAGACGCCATAGACTTCGGGGGAGACGTGGGAGAGGTGCGTCTCTTCAGGTCCAGGGACGTGGTGGCCCAGTTCGCAACCACTCACAACATACCGGTGACCATATTCGAGAAACTAGGGAAGAAGTTCAGGATAATAGGTGTGCAGCCAAAGGACCTGTCGTTCGGGGAGGAACTGACACCGGAACTCCGGGAGAAAGTGCCGGAGATAGTTTCTGAAGTCAAACGTCTGGCGAAACTATAAGTAGTAAGAGGGGAAATATTCGTATGCTGTGTCAAGTGCTCGCCCGGAAGTACAAACTGATGGCCAAAGACCTGTTTCTTAAGTATGCCCTGCCCTGTCTGCACAACAAAGTGGAAAAGGGAGAGATGACTGAAGAGGAGATGGAAGAGGCCATAGAGAGGTTCAGGAAAGGGGACATAACAGACGAGGAAATCAACGAGTGGTTCAATGTGGCGATGCCCAATGTGGTGACCGGTGCCATAAACCAGAATAAGGAGAAAAAAGGGGTGGCTGAAGTGGACGAGAACGTGGTCCGTCAGTACTTCTGGTACGACCACGACCGAGTGGTCAAAAGCAGACTTCACGAGGGAGATTATGAACTCTGCTTGGTGCTTCCGGCCAAGGTGGACAAGGTGAAAGGGAAAAAAGCAGAGGTAGAGCATCCCTTCGGTGAAAGGACCGTGGACACACGTCTGGTGGAAGGGGTGGAAGAAGGGGACTACATGACCATACACTACTATTTCGGATGCGAAAAAATAGGCAAGGAAGAGGCCAAGAAACTATGGAAAAAGAAGTTCTTGTCTTAGGTCTGATACTGGTGTGCGGGTGCCTGGGACAAGGAACCCCGGAAACACAGAGGGATGTGGCTATCAGGACATGCACTCAGTTGTGCGGGGACGAGGTGGAAGGCGGTCTGGACATATCCGAAGGGCCTTGTTTGTCCGATGACCCTTCCTGGAACGTGGATGATTGGGTGTGCGACGTAGCGCATGACCCCAGACAGGAAGTGGACAACGATCCTGCCAACCAGTGCCAAGCCTACAGACAGGGCGAGGACAGTCACTTCGTGGAAGTTGACCAGTACTGTCAAGTCATAAGAGCGGTTTGAATGGACAACGAGAGAAAAGGGACTTTGCTTGCGGTGTTGACTGCTTTAGTCAGTGGTGTTGCCATAGTTGCCAACAAGTTCTTCGTCACCGGGCTGGACCCTACGGTTTTCACTGCTACACGAGCCTTGCTTATCGGATTGGCCTTCCTGCTCATTTCATCACACAGAAACGAGGTTTCCGGTAAAAAGCCATGGAAAAGTCTGGTGACCATAGGCATCATAGGAGGAGGGATTGCCTTTCTGTTGTTCTTCACCGGGTTGAAGTTGACTTACGCGGGAAGAGCCGCGTTCCTGCACAAGACACTTCCCCTGTACGTGGCACTGTTCGCATTTATTTTCCTAAGAGAGAGGATTACCAGAAGGCAGCTGGTTTGGCTGGGTTCCATGTTCCTGGGCGCTTGCCTGATATTCTCCACCTCCCTGTCACTGAACTTGGCGTCGGGCGACCTGCTGGTGGTGCTGGCCACGGTTCTCTGGGCTCTGGAGTGTGTCCTGGCTAAGGACGTGCTTAAGAAGGAATCTAACTTCCTAGTTTCCTTTGGCAGGATGTTCTTCGGTTCACTGTTCCTGTTCGGACTGGTGGTGGTCACTGGCAGGGCGGATGCGCTACTCGCTCTTACAGCCACCCAGTGGTCCTACCTGTTCGCATCAACCGGCATACTCTTCCTGTACGTGTTCTTCTGGTACTGGTCTATCAGACTGATAAACGTGTCCAAGGCTTCTAGCCTGTTGCTCCTGGCTCCGGTGGTGTCTATGGGGTTGGGTGCGGTTCTATTAGGAGAGCGAATATTCAACCTCCAGTTGCTGGGCTCGGCTCTCATACTCCTGGGAGCCTGGAAGACGGGAAGAATCAAGAGCAAGTTTCTGGAACAGTAGTCAGTCCTTTTCTATCTTTGGCAGCTTCCTGGTGAGATAGATGGCCTTTTCCTTGACCGGGCACACCTCTTCGCAGACGCCGCAGTTGATGCACTTGGTATGGTCGACGACTATCCGGTCGTCTTTGAAGGACAGCGCGTTGTTGGGACATGCTTTCACGCATTTTAGGCAGCGGATGCAGCGGTCTTTGGACCACTCCACACGTCCCCGGTAACGGGGGAAGAATCTCTTTTTCCTCTTGGGGTACTCCTCGGTGAACGGCTTTTGGAACAAGGATTTGAGCGCTTCAATGGTTATGCTCATGCAACCACCACGTAATTCGCCAGCGCGACCAGCAGGAAGATTAAGAAGTAGCGGAAGGACTGGTCCACCCGGTATCGACTGGTGGTGGCCTGCATGAATGTGAGGAAGAACAGGAAGAACAACACCATAAGCCCCAGAAACACCGGATGCCTAGTCACGAACAGGGAGGGCATGAGGAATATGAAGAATGTGAACTTCATGAAGCGTGCGGTCTCGTAAATGGCAAGGTTGACGCCCGAATACTCGGTCTTGACACCTCCCAGTATCTCAGTGGGCGCCTCGGCAGTGTCGAATGGGGTTATTTTTGTCTCCACGAAGGACACGAATATCAGTGCCAGGAACGACAGGGGAAGCGAAAACACCAGGAATTCGTTTACCCCGGACAGCGTATTGGTGCCCGAGGCGATGACCGCGGTGAACACAACTATGGCTAAAGTAATTTCATACACCATCATGAGTATCATCTCTCTCATGGAGCCGAGTGTGGTGTAAGGAGAGTTTGATGATATTCCGCAAAGTGTGTAAAAGGCGCTGCAGAGTATGGTCGCGTATATCAGAAACACAAAGTCGAACTCAAAGGACAGGAACGGATAGGGTATAAACAGGAATAGGGCAAGAGTAGACAGGAAGTACAGAGTGGGACAGGCCTTGAAGAACAGATTCAGGCGGCCGCGGGTCTCTGTCCTTCCCTTGTCCAGAAGCTTCATGAAATCGTAGAAAGGCTGCCATATCGGCGGACCTATTCGGTTGTGGATTCTGGCGGTCATCTTTCTCCTCACTCCCTCGAAGAACAGGGAGATGAAAGGGACTAATAGTATTGCAAGCGCCTTAATGCTCATGTCCATGGTGATACCTCGCGAATTTGTGTTTGAACGAATGCTGGTCGTATGTTTTTTCTTTTCCGTCCTTGACCACTATGACCCTCTCCAGGCATGCAAAGCAGGGGTCTAGTGATGCCACTACCACCGGCACGTCCCCTATCTTTCTTCCCTTCAAAAGCGGCTCCAGGACGGTTATGTAGTTGAGTGTGGGAGTCCGTATCCGGTGCCTCTGGATGACACCATCCTTCACCTTAACGAAATGGAAGTTTTCTCCCCTGGGCGCTTCTGTCACTCCGTACGAAAGGCCCTGTTTTATCTCCGGGACAAGGGGTTCGGGCAGATTGCCCTTGGGCAACCTCCTCAGGAGTCTTCGTATTATTTTCATGGACTCGAATACCTCTTTCAACCTCAGTTCCGTTCTCCCGTAGGAATCGCCCCGATGCCCGGTCATGACTTCCCAAGAGACCTGGTCATAGGCATCGTAGGGCTGGTCCTTCCTCACGTCGTACTTTATACCTGAAGCCCTGGCAACCGGGCCGACCAGACAGTGCTTTTCCGCCTGTTCCTTGGACAGTAATCCCACATCGTCCAGTCGCTTCCTCACCACGTTGTCCTTCTCCAGCGTCTTCTGGTACCTCTCCGCGTTCTCCTTGATTTTGTGTAGCTCCTCGTTTATGAAGCGGACGTCGGGCTCGCTGAGGTCGTATGAGACAGTGCCGAACCGGTTGATGTGGTGGTGGATGCGTCCGCCAGTCACGCGTTCGAATATGTCTATGACCTTTTCCCTGTCCCTCCAGAAGTACATGAAGTATGTCTCCAGTCCTATCTCATGGAACATGAACCCCAGCCACAGCATGTGGCTCTGCAGACGTTCCAGTTCGGTCATTATGGTCCTTATATACTTGACACGCATGGGTGTCTCCAGTCCGGCCATTTTCTCTATGGCTTGTGTGTAGGCGTTGGAATGTGCGTAAGCGCATATGCCACATATGCGTCCGACCTTGTGCAAGGCTTTTTCGATGCGTTCTCCTTCCATGAGCTTCTCTATGCCTCGGTGCTGGTAGCCTAGCCTTATGCGTGCTTCCTGTATCTCACTCCCGTCTAGGGACAGGCGAAGACACATGGGTTCTTTGACCGAGGGGTGTCTGCCCTCCAGAGAGAACGCACCTCATCCGGATTGGGGCCCGATCGGTAGCATAAAGTCATGCATCCATATCACCACGTGTTTTTATCACATCTTTCAACCTCCTTTTTCTCTCTTCGGGAATTCCCGATAATATTTTTTCAAGAGATAATAAATCCTTTGAATTTTGTAACATCAAAATAAAAGAATTATCGGTTGTCGGGCCTATTATTTTTGTTTTATTAATTTTATATTTTTTCATCGATTTCTGGAGTATCAACAATTCATCTCTACTTTCCTTGTTTGCAAAACTTATTTCATAACGATAACTTCCAGATGCCTTTTTTGAATGTCTCAAACAACCATCAGTTTGTAAATATCCTATCAATCTTGCTTTTTCGCTGGATATGTTACGCATCAGTCATCCCTCACCGGACCTTTGGTGTCGTCTGAAATGAACAGTTTCTCGTGGAGGCGGGGGTTGCCCTCGAACTTCAGGTCGAAGAAGTCGTGGAGCTCCCTCTCCATTATGCCTGCGTTGGGGAACAAGTCGACCAGAGACGCGATTTTCTTGTCACTGGGCCTGACCTTAACCGCCAGAATCTTGTCCTGGTAGAAGTGGTAGTACAAGTACTTGTCCATCCAGGATATGGAAAGAAGACGCCCCAATTTCTTAGCCTCCTTCTTCAGGTCTTCCGGTTTTATCTCTCTGGCCTTCACTTTATCTCCTCCAGTACTTCCAGCAGCGCTTTCATGATTGCCTCGGGTCTGGGCGGGCATCCGTCCACCCATCTGTCCACTGGTATGACTTCCTCCAGTTTCTTGGGACAGTTGTACGAGCCCTTAAAAGGGCCGCTGGTCTTCGTGCAAATACCCACTCCTATCACCTTCTTATCATCAGCCATCTGGGAATAAATACGTTTAATCCTGGGTATGGTCTGTTTGGAGACTGCGCCCGTCACCAACAGCACGTCCGCGTGTCTCGCTGACGACTTCCACACGCACCCGAAGCGCTCGATGTCGTACCTGGGAGTTACCAGTGCGAACGTTTCGAGTATGCACCCGTTGCAGCCACCCGAGTTGTAAACAGATACCCAGGGGGATTTCTTCATGAAATTCACGGTACCACCCTTATAAGCACCAGGAAAATCACCAGAAGAGAGAGCACGAAGTACAAATCCCTTTCCCGGAAGAAGTTATCGTAGTCTTTGGGGGTTACTTTCTTCAGTCCGTCCTTCTCCCCGCCCAGATATGAGTCAGACATCACATCACCCCCAGGATGAACAATTGGGTTTGAGGAACCGCAAGCACGAACATGGATAGGCAGAGCAAGAAATTGAAGCCGGTCAGCACCGGAGGCGCTCCCCTGTGTTCGCTCTCTCCAGCCAGAAGTATGTAAGCGATTTTGAAGTAGAGTATAAACAGCACCAGAGCCGCGAATATGCCGAGGAGGGAAATGGCCGGGTCTATGGCAAAAGAAGCGATGAACATGTACCATTCGGAGACGAACACGTTCAACAGCGGGATGCCCGCAAGCGATATGGCGGACAGTGTGGCGAATCCCCCGTTCCAGCGGTCCTCGTAATAGGCGCCCATCAGCTCTTCCGCGAACGACCTTCTATGCCTGGCAAGCATGCCCAGTGCGATGAACAAGAGTAATCCGGCTATGGAATAGTTGAATATCTGTATTGTCTTGAGAAGTTGCTTGCCGGTGAGCACGGCTATGTTCATGTCCAGGACCACGAACACGAACTGTATCAAGTTGGATTGCGCCAGGAACTTCTGCACGTCATCCTGGAACAGTGTGTGTATGCCCAGTGCGGATATGGCTATCACCGAGAAGTAGGCGGTGAAAAGGGCCAGTCCCGACGGGATAGAAAGATTGTAGACAAACCAGGAAAGTGCTATGGTGGAAGGCATGCAGAATATGGCAGTGGTCGACAGGCGCATCTTCTTCACAAGGGGTAGGAGCAGGGGAACCACGAAAACCCCAGCCAGTGGCCAGTAGTACAAAGAAGCCAAGGCCAGCAGGGACATCACTGCCAGCAGTACCAAGTCCCGCTTGTCGTAGTACCAGGCAAAAATAAATAGACCTATCAGGTTGAGAGTCAGCACGGCAAGGAAGACCATATCATATATTCAGGTCTGGATTAAATAAAGTTTTACTCCAGTTCTTCCATTGCGAGCAGGTACATGGCGTGTGACCATGCGAGGGGAGTGGTAACCGCGTTCCCGTACCTGTTTATACCGGGCAGTTCGACCACGTCGTTCCTTTCCTCTGCCCCTTCCGCGAGAATCTGTTCTGGGAACAGGCCTTCCTCTGTGGTCGCCTTGGTCATCTTCCAGAGGTACCAGAGCGCTCTGTTCTTGTGCTCTGTCTTGTTGGTCTGTTTGTAGAGAGAGGCATAGAACTGGGACAGCCACAAGGCCCCCAGAGTCCACTGTCCTTCCTCGCCATTCACATTGAAATATTCATCGTTCTTGTACCTCTTCACACCTCCCCTATCTCCAAGCAGGTGCTTTTCTATGTGTCTCACGGTGTGTAGGAATTCCTTCGTTTCTACCAGTCCCAAAGACCAAACCACCATGGTGGACAAGTCAACTCCGTACTCCTTCTTACCATGGTCTATGTACACCTTTCCGATGCGCCTGTAGGTCTGCAGGAACTCCCACATCTCTTCTGTGGGTGAGTTGTCCTTGATTATGTTTACCTCTTCCATGCCCCTTATGCCGGCTATCATGGCTGCCACGGACGCAGCGTGAATCTCCTTCTCCTCCTCCCATACCGAGTGGTCCTCGGAGTGATGCTTCCATGCATGTCTCATGTACTTCACAGCCTTCTGCAACAGTTCTCTGTCCTTGTAGTCTCGGATCACCTGAATTCCTTTCTTCTCCAGCCGGCTTATACCGTACAAAACCACACCTATGGAGTCCAGCTGGTTCCACCCCCAGGGCTCTTGAAACTCGTTGCCCTCCGGGTCGAACTTCGGGTGCAGGACCTCGTTTTCAGACACTCTCTCAGGCATCTCTATCATCTTGTCCATCTTCCACTCGTGCTTCCTAAACAAATCCAGGACCCAGTGGTAGTACTTGACCGAACGGTCGGTGTCCAGGTCCTCGAGAGCAGTGGCTATCCAGAAACCGTCCCTCAGCCAGCAGGCCGAGTAATGTGTGCCGCTGAGCGAGGCCTTGAAAGCACCAGTGCGCGTC
This sequence comes from uncultured archaeon, assembly GCA_964644245.1. Classification (GTDB taxonomy): domain Archaea; phylum Aenigmatarchaeota; class Aenigmatarchaeia; order CAZXUR01; family CAZXUR01; genus CAZXUR01. The sequence continues at coordinate 20,121 of CAZXUR010000005.1, read as the reverse complement.
TGTGAGTTCTTCAGCACTTCCAGGGACTTTTCCTTCAGTTTCTCAAGTTCTCTCTGCATCACGATCACTCCTCGACTTCCTCAAAGAAAGGTTCCACGAACTGGTTGTAAGCGTCTGAACCCGACTTTGCGCGTTCCACTTCAGAGACTTCATGCGGGTAGTGCCCGTCAATCATCTTCTCCTTTGCTTTCAACCAGTGTTCGTCGTACTGTTTCAAGTCCATATACAATTTCTCTCTTGCTTGTCTGTGGTCCCGCGGTGAACCTCCAGACATGGATTCGGCTGCTTCGTCCATCGGACCTTCCATAATCTTACGTTTGAGTGAAGTCTCTCCGTTTCTGGCTACTTTACTTCCCAAGATTTCTCTGGCTTGTTTCCTCGTGTAGTACATGTCCACATCCCCTTTGTCACTCTTAAGTAACAATTATACTCGAATCACCCCTATTTAAAGGTTTCGGTTGTTTAATATCAGCAATTTGACCCTGTAAGAGGGGGTTAAATCAAGGATTTGAGTTTCTGAAAGCGTTAAAGTCTGTGAAGAAAAAGGAAGAGAGTTTCTGAGAAAAGGGAACCAATGCGTAAAAATCAAGAAAACTTTTTATTCCACCTCCCGCAAATACCTGTTATGAAAGGCGTCCTTGTCCTGGCTGTTTTGCTGGTGTTTACCAGCGGGTGCATCACTCCACAGACCGCGCAACTGGTGGTCGCGTTGGGAGGGGGTTTACAGTCCTTCAGCCTTGATGCGTTCGTCCCCACCACCACTACCACGACTACGACTACGTCTACAACCACCACCACTACCACCATCGAACCCGCGCACAGAACGGACAACCAGACCGGAAACATAAGCATAGAGGCAGAGACCAACTGGACATACGTGGCCAATAACTTCATGAAGTTCAAGTCCAGGTACGAGGGCAACGTGAGTATAGAAGGAAGTGATATAAAGGTGAAAATTATAAACATCGGTGGTCCTAACCGGGCTGACGTGAGTCTCGACGGTCTTTCCAAGACACTGAGAGAAAGGCAATTCGTAAGTACCAGGGACTGGGACGTCTACGTTAAAATGATTAATTACTATCAGGAGACGTTTGGTGGGATACTCATGCCGTCCGGAGACGTGATAATGAAAATACTTCCCAAACAGGAGAACCGCACTATGGGAGCACTGAACAAGGAAGAGGAAATCACACTGGAAGGACCCACTCCACTGACTTTCAAATACATGGTGGCAAACACATCGGACCCCATGTATTCCGTGGAGACGAGACTCAACGGTTCGTCCATTTACTTGGCTCTGGACCAGGAAAAGACCACTGACCATTACGATTTCTACCTACTGGACATAGAAGAGGACCCAGACATGATAACCTTTTTCTACACCCCTAAGTCTTAGGGACCACTATCCCTGACAAGTCTTCGTACTCCCCTTTCAGATAGTACTTGGCGGTGAGCGCTGCCAGTAGCGCGTCGTAATGGTGCTCGTTTGTTCCCTCTTTGGGGGACAGACCCAAAATCTTCTCAGTAGCCCTGGGGAACATCTCTATGCACTCTATGCCTTCCTTGTTCAGTTCCTTCATCAGTCCCATGGTCCTGTCCACAAGGAACTTCATGCCCGGGAACTTGGGGGACAACGGCTTGAACCCCCTTTCTATCAGTGCTTTATCGCATTCCCGGTAGTATCCCTTGTCCGGAAACCCAAACGGGCCGTCTATGGCCACCAAATCAGGCTCCTGCTCCTTTATTCTGTCAAGAATTTCCCTGTCTCCATAGAGGACTTCAGTGTGAGAACCATAGTCAGTGAGCACGCAGAGACCGGTGGGGTTGGAGTCTTTGCCCGCCGGGTCCAGGCCTATCACTTTCATATCCATAGTTACATGGAAAATATTTAACCCTTAAACTATCTGTTTAAATATTGGTTTACGAAAATATCTCTTCGTGCACAGAAAACTATTTATACATCTTAAAACAAAGACCCTTACATCTTGTATGTCTGAATAACTCGGACACAATATATAGTGTATTTGCTCTTGATTTGAGATGATAATGTGAAATGCCCCTTTTGTTCCTCTGAGAAGACCAAAGTCGTGGACAAGCGTACGTCTTCCGGTGCCAATAGAAGGCGCCGTGAGTGCCTGGAGTGCGGCATGAGGTTCACCACGTACGAAAGGGCTGACGTGGGACTGTCAGTACTAAAAAAGGACGGGAGCATGGAGACTTTTAGCCGCAAGAAACTCAGGGCGGGAATAGAGAAGGCCTGCAAGAAGAGCTCTGTTTCTGACGACCAGATAGATGAAATCGTGGATGGCATAGAGGAAGAACTGAAGAAGAGTGGGGACAAGGTCAAGTCCAAGGACATAGGAGAGATGGTCATGAACAGGCTGAAAGGACTGGACAAGATATCCTACATGCGGTTTGCCTCTGTCTACCGTGGCTTTGACGACATATCCTCTTTTGAGAAGGAACTGAAGCGCCTGAAGCAGAAGAAGAGGAAGACAAAGATAAAGAAAATCAGGAAAAGGGACGGCAGAATCGTGGACTTCGACAAGGAGAAGATTGTACAAGCCATATGGAAGGCTGCCCAGGCCGTGGGCGGCAAGGACTACGAACTGTCCAAGAAACTGGGACACGAAGTGGTGGAGATACTGGAGCAGAATCTCAGGCCCAAGCAGATACCCACTGTGGAGCAGGTGCAGGACATTGTGGAAAAGGTGCTTGTGGAAAAGGGCCACTACAAGACTTCGAAAGCCTACATACTCTACAGAAAACAGCATCAGGAAATCAGGGAGACCAAGGACCTCCTGTCCAACGTGAAAGTCATAGGCTCCTACCTGAACAGAGGTGACTGGAGGATAAAGGAAAACGCTAACATGACCTATTCTTTACAAGGACTCAACTTCCACGTTTCTTCCATAGTGGTTTCCCAGTACTGGCTGAGCAAGGCCTACCCACAGGAGATAAGGGACGCCCATGTGAATGGGGACCTCCACATCCACGACCTGGGGGTCCTGGGTCCTTACTGTGTGGGCTGGGACTTGCAGGACTTGCTTTCAACCGGATTTGAAGGAGTCAGGGGAAAGATTCAAAGCAAGCCGGCCAAGCACTTCAGGAGTGCCTTGGGGCAGATAGTCAATTTCTTCTTTACCATGCAGGGAGAAGCTGCCGGTGCCCAGGCGTTGTCAAACTTCGACACCTACCTGGCCCCGTTCATTTATTACGACGATTTGGACTACAAGTCGGTCAGACAGGCCCTGCAGGAGTTCCTGTTCAACATAAACGTCCCTACCAGGGTCGGGTTCCAGACCCCGTTCACCAACCTGACAATGGACATGGAAGTCCCGTCCTACCTCAAGGACCAGGCGGTAATCATAGGAGGAAAACCCCAGGACAAGGCTTACGGCGACTTCGGAAAACAGATAGACCAGTTCAACCAGGTGTTCGCAGAGGTGATGTTGGAAGGGGACGCCAACGGACGGGTGTTCACTTTCCCCATACCCACATACAACATAACCAAGGACTTCGACTGGGACAGCAACAAGTATGACAAAATCTTCGAGATGACCGCCAAGTACGGAATTCCCTACTTTTCCAACTTCGTCAACTCTGACATGAAGCCCGAGGACGCCAGGAGCATGTGCTGCCGTCTGCGCCTGGACAACCGTGAACTTAAGAAGAGAGGCGGGGGTCTGTTCGGCGCCAATCCACTGACCGGTTCCATAGGTGTTGTGACCATAAACATGCCCAGGCTCGGTTACGTGTCCAAGGATGAGGACAAGTTCTTCCAAAAACTGGAAAGCCTCATGGAACTGGCCAAGGAAAGCCTCGAAATCAAGAGGGAGATACTCGAGAACCTGACGGAGAACGGGCTTTACCCCTACTCAAAGTTCTACCTGAGGGGGATAAAGGAACAGTTCGACCAGTACTGGAAGAATCACTTCTCAACCATAGGCCTGGTGGGCATGAACGAGTGCTGCAAGAACATGCTAGGGAAGCCCATAGGAGACCCGGAGGGCAAGGAGTTCGCGGAGAAGGTTTTGAACTTCATGAGGAACAAACTGGAGGACTTCCAGGAAAAGACCGGGAACATATACAATCTGGAAGCCACACCTGCCGAGGGTACGTCGTACCGTCTGGCAAAGAAGGACCGGAAGGTCTACCCCCAGATACCCACTGCCGGGGACTCCAAGGGCGAGAAGCCTTACTACACAAATTCAACCCAACTGCCGGTCAACTTCACCGACGATTTGTTTGAAGCGCTGAAACTCCAGGACCCCCTTCAGACAAAGTACACCGGAGGCACAGTGTTTCACATATTCCTGGGAGAGAAGAAGCCTCCCATATCCTCGGTCAAGAATTTGATAAGGAAAGTCAGCAACAACTTCAGCATGCCCTATTTCACACTGACTCCCACATTCAGCGTGTGCCCCAAGCACGGGTACATATTCGGCGAGCACCATTTGTGCCCCAAGTGCAAGAAGAACGGGAACAAGACCAAATGCGAAGTCTACTCCAGGATAGTGGGATACCTGAGGCCGGTGGACCAGTGGAACGAGGGAAAGAGGACCGAGTTCGACCAGAGGAAGACGTTCGACAAGGTGTTGGCGTGAAAATAGGTGGTTTCCAGCCACAGAGTCTCATAGAGTATCCGGGTAAGGTGAGCTCTGTTGTTTTTCTGTCCGGATGCAACTTCCGATGTCCCTTCTGTCACAACTTCGACCTAGTACTTCCGGACAAGATAAAGAAGATGAAAGGTGGGGATGAAAGAAGGATACTCTCCCGTCTCAAAGGGGACAAGTTACTGGATGCGGTATGTGTCACTGGCGGGGAGCCGACGTTACAGGAAGACCTGCCTGATTTTCTAAAGAAAGTCAAGGGCATGGGTCTTTCAGTTGCTCTTGAGACAAACGGCAGCAGACCCGAGGCAATTGAAGAACTCATTAAACGAAAACTTATAGACAGAGTGATGATGGACATAAAGTCGTGCAGAGAGGAGTATGACAAGGCATCGGGTGTGGATGTGGACATGGAAAAGATTCAGAAGTCCATAGACATGATAAGGGAGATGAAAGACTACGAGTTCAGGATGACAGTGGTTCCAAAACTTCATGATAAGGATGTTCTGATTAAGATAGGCGAATGGCTGAAGGGGAGCAAGACGTTCGTCCTACAACAGTTCAAACCAGACAAGACGCTTGATAAATCATTCCAATGTGTGAAACCCTATACAGAAGAAAAACTGAAACAATTCAAGAAAGAACTTAAACCCTACTTCGGGCGTGTGAGTGTCAGGAACGTCTAGTCCAGTCATCTTCCGGCATTTTTTCAAAAGACTTAATTACTCTTTGAAAACAACAGCCCGTACCACAGATATTTATAATTTTCCCCACTAGTTTATCTGTAATCGGTGAGAACGTGGGGGATGTGAACGCGTCTTTGGCCGAGGCACAGGAGTCAAAGACATATTCCAAGAAGACCAGGTCTCTATGTCCGGTTTGTCTGTCGGTAATAAACGCGCGTGTTTTTGAAAAGGATGGAAAAGTCTGGATGGAAAAGGAGTGTGACATCCATGGTCATTTCAAGGACATATACTGGTCGGACGCAGAACAGTTCAAACGCTTTCTAAAGTACCAGATAAAGGGAGACCCCGTCGACAACCCCAACACAATTTCCACCAAAAACTGCCCCTACGACTGCGGTTTGTGCGGCAACCACCAGACGCATACCATGCTGGCCAACATAGACATCACTAACCGCTGCAATATGAACTGTCCGATATGCTTTGCCAACGCTTCCTCCAAGGGTTACATATACGAGCCCTCATTCGAGCAGATAAAGGAGATGCTCCTGAACTTGAGGCACCAGACGCCGATGCCTGTGGACGTGGTGCAGTTCTCCGGAGGAGAGCCGACCGTCCACGACAACATACTGGAAATAATTAAAATGGCCAAGGATGTGGGATTCAAATTCGTGATGATGGCCACAAACGGAATTAGGATTTCCAAGGACCTGGAGTTCACCAAGCGTTTGAAGGAAGCAGGGCTTCGCATTGCCTACCTCCAGTTTGACGGCACCAGACCAGAGCCCTACATCCAGGCCCGGGGGTACAACGCACTGCCACAGAAGAGAAAGGCGGTGGAGAACCTGAAGAAGGCACAAATCGCCACAGTACTGGTGCCCACAGTGGTTAAAGGGGTGAACGACGACCAGTTGGGAGAGATAATAGACTACGGTTTCAAGAACCTGGAAGTGGTCAAGGCAGTGAACTTCCAACCGGTTTCATTCACGGGAAGGGTTGACAAGAAGGAACTGCAGAGACGCAGGATAACTGTGTCCGACATCATGTCTCTGGTGGAAAAGCAGACCGACGGGAAAATCGTGAAAGAGGACTGGCTGCCCATACCTGCCATCGCTCCCCTGGAAATGCTTCTGGAAAAGCTGTTCAACACAAGGGTCTCCAAGTCTTCCACTCATACACATTGCGGGGCAGGGCTGTACATGTTCGAGAAACAGGGTTCCTACGTGCCCCTTTCCCATTTCATGGACCTGGAGCAGGCCAGGAAAATAGTGTTGAAAGAGGTGAAAAGCGACCGGAGGGTTTTGAACGGCCTGAGGGGAAAGATGTCTGTGGTGATGAAACTGAACAAGACCATAGACCGGGACAAGGCGCCCAAATACTTTGAATGGAAGAAACTTCTGAAGGCAGCCATCGTCAACCAGTTGGAGTTCGTGCCCCAGAAACTCAAAGACAAGGGCATGTTCATAGGATGCATGCACTTCATGGACTCTTATAACTTTGACTTGGACCGTGTGGAAAGGTGCTGCATACACTACGCGACCCCGGACGGGAGGGTTGTTCCATTCTGCTCGTACAACACCATACACAGGGACAACGTAGAGAAGAAGTTCGCTTTCAGGATGCAGAAGACAATGGGCACGTAAAACGCCGGTACCAACTAATATAAACTTTACCGGACATATAGTAGCAGTGGGATGTAATGGCCATAGATTTCTCCTTTTCCGAGAAGAAAAACAGAAAGAAGAAGCTGAAACAGGGTTCTGAGCAGGAGCCCGAGGTTTCCGAAATCCCCGCACAGAAGACTCCTCCCCAGTCACCTTCACAGGAAGGCGGGGAAAGGAAGTGCATACTCTGTGGCACCGGGATGAAGAACGAAGTAGGCCTCATGTGCAACGAGTGCCGTGACAGACTGCTTGCCAGGACCAGACTGGGTCCGGAGGCAACTGAAGAGAAAAAAGAGAAGAAGACCAAGACCATCAAGTTCTAAATTTAAGTATTGTAACTCAGTGCTATCATGGAAGTCAGGGAAGTCCAATGCAAGTCACTGCTCAACAAGTCAGGACTGGCAGATTACTGCATCAACTGTTACACCGGTTGTAGCCATGGCTGCCGCTACTGCTACGCGAGGTTCATGAAGAAGTACACCAGTCACCAAGAGCCGTGGGGTGAATTTGTGGACGTCAAGGTCAACGCGCCCCGAGTGCTGGACAGGGAACTTCCCAGGAAGTCCAGGGGATCTGTCTTCCTCTCATCGGTCTGCGACCCTTACCAGCCCCTGGAGAGCAAGTACGGGCTGACCGGAAAGTGCCTGCGGATATTGCTTCACCGCCAGTGGCCGGTGGTCGTCCAGACCAAATCCCCCCTGGTAATGAGGGATTTGAAAGTACTGAAGGGGTTTGAAAACGCGACGGTGGGATTCACCATCACCACTTTGGACGAGAAAGTCAGGAAGGCATTCGAGCCAGAGACAGTCTCCTCTGAACAAAGGATCGGGGCTCTGAAGAAGTTGCACGAATCGGGAATCAAGACCTATGCGTTCATAGGACCCATGTACCCGTTCCTTACCGAGAAGGATTTGGAGGGAATATTCGAAAGACTGTCCGAGGCAGTTGACGAAGTCTACGTGGACAAGTTGTCCATCAAGTACGGAAACTGGTCTGACATCGAGCAGGCCCTGGAACAACACTATCCGGAGTACCTGCAGAGGTGGGAGAAAGTACTGTTCAAAGATTCGGACTATTACCAGCGCTTGAAGGAAAAAATTAGGACTCTTTCCGATAGATACGACCTGAAAGTGGTTTACTGCTACTGATGAAAGATTAAATAAATTGTTTGCATAATATGTTTATGTCAGGCCACAAGGTTAAAGAGAGGTCCCCTCCCGTTTTAGAGAAGCCCCACCATTTCACAGATGAAGAGTTGCTGATGTTCAAATATGTATGGGGCAGGAACTATGTGGAAAAGTTGTGGACCATAGCAAAAAGGGTGGAAGACACTCACCGCAGGGAGATAGAGAATTTGAACGCCAAGAATGAAGCCAGGGAAGAGGCCATTGCACAGACACAGAACAAAATAATGGATGAGCATTCCGAGTACGGCTGCGGTTATTATCAGTGGAGATTTTTAAAAAGAGTCTATGACTTCATGAGAAGAATCGCTTATGGAAGAGACGTATCTGTCAAATGATTTGTAATTCTACTTGTACTCCCGCCAGGTGTGGCCGCACTTGGTGCATTTAAAGAACTGTGTGGGGGGTTCGTCGGCAGACCTGGTCTGCTGGAGCCACCAGAAAGCCTCCTTATTCTCGCATTTGGGGCAAACAGCGTCTGTTTTTGGCAGGTTCTGATTGGGCTCTTCCATGACCATCACCTTCTTGTTGTCGTCCGACTTCTCTGATATTTTTGAATACCGCATCTTTCTTTTTTTCTTGTACTTACACTTCCTGCATACCAGGTAGGTCTTGTTGCCCTTCTTCTCTGGCATCATTATGTTCCCGCATTTGGGACAGAACTCCATACCCATTCAAACACCAACCAGGGAGTGGAGCAGGACCCTGGGATAACCCAGGAGAGGCACACAAATGACCACTTCTCCGTGGACGCTCTCAGGCGTCACCAGCCACGGGTCATGGGAAGGGTTGTTGTCACCCCTGGTCACGTAACCGGTTACTCCTCCTTCCTCCTTTACCTCTACAACTCTGTGAATTATGGGATAGTTCTTTGGTCCGGAATAGATTATTATGTCGTTCTCTTCCACTTCCCCGCCCCTGGCGATTATCAGGTCGCCTCTGTGCAGTGTGGGTTCCATGGATTCAGAGACCACTGCCACCACCGGCATGTCCGTTGACAGTGCGTACCCAGCCGTTTGGTAAATGACAAACGCGACTAGGAAAGCCACGGCTATATCGAAGAAATCAGATTTCCTTACATTGTTTAAAACTCCCCTCAAATCAGCCATGTGTCACCAAACTCCTACTAAATTTGTGAACAATCATTTAAAGCTTTTCGTCGTTTGCACGACCAATGACGTAAATCGTTTAAAAGGGTGAACGTCGGGTCTCACTTCATCTTCCTGGAGAATTCCTTCTGGAAGTCCTTTGCCTGGGTGGAAACCCGTTTGGCAGCGTTCTTCAGGGCCTTCTTGAGCTTCTTGCCCTTGAGCAGAAGAACTGGATTTCCCAGATAAGGATGGGACTTGGAGTAAGCGGCCAGAGTCACTTTCTTCTCCTCCCACAGTTCATCCTTCAGAATGTTCATAAATGTATGGGTATCTTCCACCTCCAGCTTCAACTGGTTGTTCTTCTTCCCTTTTCCCTTCTTCTTTTCCATCACTTTCAACATATGACCAACTGTTATATAGGACCAACTATATTTAAAAATGTTCTTATTTCAAATCCTCCAGATTAACCATGTTCTTGAAATCCTCGGCGATTCGGGGGCATGCGGTGTTCAGGTAAAAGTCACACTTCAGGCCCTCCAGCTTCTCCGGAGTCACTTCGTCCATGATTATGGGTATGGTAGTCTTTCCAGCGAGCATTTTAACGTCTTTCACCACTTCGAACTGGCCTGGTTTGGAGGACATCACCACTCCCACCGTCTTGGCGTCCTTCAGCTTCTCCAGGCGAGCCGCCCTCTTCCTCTTTTCCCTCTTTATTTCTTCGGACATGTCTTTCAGCTCCTTCGTCTCCAAGTCTAACAGATAGACCTTCTCTGCATTCAGACCTAATACGTGGAACCTTCCCGTCCCTACAAACACCACCGCGTCTGCTTCAGGCAGTTCAGGCCTCTTGCAACCGAGTGCCGTTCCCATAAACACCACTTCTTTCCCCTTTTTCTCCAGGTAGTTCTTGGCCTCCTCCAACAAATCCTCGTACTGGACGGTGGTCAACAGGACTAACTTCTTTTCAGACAAATCAAACTCGGGCAGTTTTGCCTCCAGCTTCCAGGGATAGTAGAGGACCGGAACGTCCGATTCAACTCCGAAGTCCTCATGGCCCACGTGTACTATCAGGTCAGCTCCGACCATCTTCGCCTCTCTCACCCGAATGTCACATGCCCCGTAGCAGGGGTCTCCGGACAGCACTACATCCACGCCTTGGTCTTGCAGATTCCGGACCATCTCCACCACCCTGGTCTTCAGACCTTCCGGCAGCTGGAGTAAAATTCGCTTAGGTTTTCTTTTTTTAATCTCCTTTACCAAATCTTTTATCATAATTTAACTCAAAGATAAAGATTTTAAAGGTTTAACAACTCAAACGAAGAAACCTGGAGGAGTATAGACGGCTTATGGGTGACATCATGCTCTGGGGTTCTTCGCTTCCACACTCATCCTAAACAGTACTTTATGCGGTGCGATTGAGGTACAAATCGGTTATAGATTATATGTTTACAAAGACTCAAGAGAACGATGATGACCATGACGTCTTGATGGCCATGTTTCAATTTCACGACTCAACCGTTTAAACGACTGTATGACTTTAGTTCACCAGAAACCCTTAAAAATGTTGGTTTTAAGTTGGTCTATGGCCACAAGAACCGTCACTTACCGTGTAGAAAAGAAGAAAGGAGACATCTACGACATAATAAGTAAAATCCCGAAACACATCAGGAACGTTCCTCGGATAGGGCAAAAGGGAAAGTATTTTGATATAGATGTGAAAACAGACGACGCCAACGAATTTGAAGAAGCCCTTACCGAATGGGAAACCAGGAAGAAGATAGAAAAACTGGAAAGACTGGACTGACCGAAACTCCGAAGAAATTTAACCTTTCCTGCAAATACTAAAGTGATAACATGCCTCAAGACTGGAAGGTACAACCGGCCGTCTGGAGAAGGATAAAAGACGTCTCCAAGGAGGACGTAAGAGTGGCAGTGATAGGCAAGGTAATAGACAAGCGGGAGGACGCCCTGGTCCTGGACGACGGGACCGGAAAGATGAACGTCCGATTCTCCAAGGAGTCGAAGGACGCCTTAGACAAGGTGAAATCCGGCGACCAGGTAAAAGTGATGGGAACGGTGCTTCCTCTGGAGAAGGACACAGAGATAAACGGAGAAATCGTGCAAGAATATGACGTGGATAAGGGATTGATTAATAAAGTTTTCGAACTAATATATAGTTGATTGATATGTTCAAAGCAACCATGAAAGACCCGTCTCTTCTCAAAGACTCCATATCCACCATTTCCAAGCTCATAGACGAGGGCATGTTCAAGATAAAGAAGGATGGGATCGAGATGCTGGCTACAGACAGGTCAGTGGTCGCGGTAGCTGACTTCAAACTGCTTCCCACTGCCTTTTCCAGTTACAAGTGTGATAAGAAGGCCTCTCTGGGCCTGGACTTAATCAACTTCTACCAGATACTGAGGAGAGTCGGTTCCAAGGACAAGCTGGCGCTGTCATTCGACCCCAACACAGACACGTTCGAGGTGAGAATCGAAGGCGCTTCTGTTAGGAAATTCACACTGCCTGCCATAGACGTGTCCAGCCAGGACATACCCAACATAGACAAGCTGACATTTACCGGTGAAGTGGAAGTGGACGCTTCACTGCTCAAGAAAGGGGTAGAAGACGCAGAACTTGTGGCTGACGCCATTCTACTGGAAGCCTCTCCCGGCGGACTTATAATGCGGGCAGAAGGCGATTCGTCAAGCGCACAGCTCAAAGTGGAAAAGGGGTCAAAGGGCCTGCACAAGATATCCATTTCCGACACCGTTTCCTCTCGCTACTCCATTGAATATCTGGACAAGATGCTGGGTGCAGGAAAACTGTCCAAAAAACTTACGGCCAGGGTGGGACAAGACTTCCCCCTCAAGTTAGACTTCGGCATCAAAGACAAGATGTCCCTTTCCTTCATACTCGCTCCCCGAGTTGAGTAGTATTAAATAGACTTTCTCTAAATATATTCATGCTGAAGGACTACAAAAAGAAGAGAGATTTCTCCAAGACCAAGGAACCTGAAGGCAAGAAGGGCAAGAAAGACTCACGCATATTCGTGGTCCAGAAACACGATGCGTCGCACCTTCATTACGACTTGCGGTTGTCCATGGACGGTGTTCTGAAGTCGTGGGCACTGCCCAAAAAGCCGCCTGAAAGGGCCGGTGTCAAGCGCCTGGCTGTGGAAACAGAAGACCATCCCCTCTCTTACGCCGACTTCGAAGGCAAAATACCGGAAGGCCAGTACGGGGCAGGTAAGGTGGAAATATGGGACAAAGGAGACTACGAACTGGAGAAGGGGAAGAAGGACAAGATAGAAGTCGTCTTAAAGGGAGAGAAGTTGAAAGGAGCCTACGCACTGATAAAATTCAAGGGAAAGAAGAACTGGTTGTTCTTCAAGATGAAGAAGGGGTAACACTAATTTAAACATTGCCGATAACTAGATTTACGACTCAGGAGAAGTAAAAATGGAAGACGAGAATTTGAGGTTTGCCGTGGTCGGCTACGGAAGGATGGGAAAGCGGTTGGAAGGAGTGCTGAAAGAGAGGGGTGAAGAAATATCAAACATAATCGACCCCGCTTATTCGGGCACGGAATGGAGGCCCGACTCTTTGGACGACACGGATTCTGCCATATGTTTCACCTCACCCGAGGCAGGCTACGAGACCACCAAAAGGATATTGGGAGAAGGTGTGGACGCAGTGGTCGCGACCACCAAGTTCTATTTGAATGAAGACGGGAGCGAAAACCAGGAGATGCTCGGAGAATTCCGGGACCTGGCAAGAGACTCTGACTGCCGGATGATGTACGCCTCGAACTTTTCGGTTGGCATGAATGCCTACTGGGAAAACCTCAGACGTTTGGCATCAACCATGGCAAACTTGGGTTACGACGTTGCAGTCGAGGAAAGGCATCATAACAAAAAGGCAGACGTCTCCGGCACTGCAAAGACCATAGGAGGCATCCTATTGGAAGCCTTCCCTAACAAGGACAATCTGAACTTCGGGGAAAGTGAGAGGAAGAGGATGGACGAAGAAATCACGGTCGCCAGCACCCGAGTGGGTGAAGTCCCTGGAACACACAAGGTCATATTCGACTCCCCTGTGGATAGCCTCGAGTTTACGCACCGCACCAGGGACTCTGACATGTTTGCCAAAGGTGCCGTCGATTCTGCGTACTGGCTGAGGGACAAAGAACCAGACCTATACAACATAGAAGACAGATTGTGAGTTCAGGGAACAAATCATGACTTCTGTACCTTGCTGACGCTCTTCTGCTCACGCTCTTTGCACTCGCTGCACAGCCATCGGTCGTTGATTTTTTCCAGTTCATCGTAGTTCCCACAGCTCTGACACTTTCCTTTCATACCTCAAACTTAACGTGATGAGTTAAATAAATTTTGTCAAGAAGAAGGCAGGAGTATCTTCAGAAGGACGGGCCCCAGAATAGTGGTTATTATGGATAGGAGTATTATGGAAGTTACCAGGACCGAGTCAAGAATGCCCAAACTGGAGGCCACGTAAATGACAGCAAGTGTGGTAGTAAGCTGTATCATGGAAGATACCCCAAAAACGGCTGAATCCTTGGAAGAAAGGCTGATTGCCCTGCCTGCCATGTAGCCGCTTAGGAATTTGGAGATAATAAGACCGGATATGATAGATATTATTATCACGTTTGTGGCATCGAAGTTCAACAACAGTTTCAGGTCCATCTCCATGCCCACGATGAAGAAGAACACAGGCACGAAAAGTCCATAACCCATGGTGTAGAGTTTTGTGAATATAGTCTCGTGTTCCACTGCGTTAGACAGCGTGAGACCTATGACAAAGGCTGCCAGTATGGGGTGTACACCCAGAGCAGAGAAGTAGACCAAAACCCCCATGACAATGACTATCACGAAACGAAGCTGCTTTTCGTAATCTCTCTTGGGAGTAGGTTTTCGGTGGAAGAACTTCCTGGACAACAGAGGCACAAAATAGAACAACGCAGCCATGGACAGTACTAACACGAAGATGTAGGATAGCAAAGGCAACTGGGTCACCGGTGATATGGTTTGCAGTATGACGCTCAGAAGGACCAAACTGGCTGCATCGACTATAAGAGCTGCGGAAAGAATCAACTGACCCACGTCTTTCCTAAAAATACCAGAGGTCTTCAGGGAGGGGATTAATATGGCTACGGAAGAAGACATGAACACCACTCCTATGATCACAGAAGTGGTGAGAGAGTAACCGAACAGTTGCGTCAGGCCGAATCCCACCAGGAACGGGACCAGGCCGTTGACGGCAGCCAGGAGTATCATCTTGCCTTTCAGGGATTTCAACTTCCTTATGTCAGCGTCAAGGCCGGCCATCAGCATCAGAAAGGTCATGCCCAAGAAGCCAAAGAAGCTGATAATTTCGTCAAACTGTACGTAGTTAAGCCCGTTGGGCCCAAGCATGGAGCCTACGAGTATGAGCGACGTGACGAACGGTATCCTCAACTTTCTAAAGAAGTCCGGAAGCAGAAGACCGAACGAAAGTATGACCAACAGTGGTATGAGAGTGGCCTGGGGGAAGGACATAGAAAGTTATAACCAGTACGGCTATAAATAATTTAACTCTCAATCAATTCTATGAAAGGTACTTACTTCCTGCTTATAGAGGTAAAGAAAGACTTGGAGGTAAAGGTTGGTGCCCTGGGAAATGTTCCCTTCAAGCAAGGCATGTACGTGTACGTGGGTTCTGGCTTGAAGAATTTAGAAGCAAGGCTGGACAGACACAGGAAGATGTCTAAAGGGAAGTCCAATGTCAGGCGTTGGCACGTAGACTATCTTCTGTCGCACCCCCGGGTGGAACTGCTGGACGTCTACTACAAGAAGGGTGAAAAGAGGGAAGAATGTAAAACAGCCAAACATTTTGCCAAACTGGGAAAGCCGGTGAAGGGTTTTGGCTCGTCCGACTGTAATTGTGGTTCGCACCTGTTCTACCTGTCTTAAACTTTAAAAGCCGGATGCCCAATTAAACTTAGGGCGGATGCATGCAGATAGAGTCGGGTGGGAGAAGCATCAGCATAACTCACCCGAACAAGGTCTTGTTTCCCGAGTCTGGGATAAAGAAAATAGACATGGCGAAATATTATCAGAAGATATTTGATTATATGCTGCCCCACATGAAGGACCGGGCTCTTGCCATGAAAAGGTATCCGGAAGGCATAAACGAGGACTGGTTCTTCCACAAGAACGTGCCCGACTACTTTCCGGACTGGATAAAGACCGTGAAAGTCAAGAAGAAGGGAGGGAGCATAAGGCAGGTGGTCTGCAACCAGTTGTCTACACTGCTCTACATAGCCAATCAGGACTGCATAGAGCCGCACGTGTGGCTGTCGCGCATAGACAACATCCATCGTCCAGACAAGATGATATTCGACCTGGACCCCTCGGACCGAGATTACGGGAAGGTGGTAAAGACTGCTCTGAAGTTGAAGGACTTTTTGGAAGGACTGGGGTTGAAGACGTATGTGATGACCACTGGTTCTGAAGGACTGCACGTCGTAGTGCCTTTGTCCGGGAAGGACAAATTCGAAGAAGTCAGGGAGTTTTCTAAACAGGTGGTGACTGTTTTGGAAGAGGAGAACAAAGGACTGATGACTACCCAGAAAAGGAAGGATAAAAGGGGAAACAAGGTCTTTTTAGACAATTCCAACAATAGTTACGCCCAGACGTCTGTGGCCCCCTACAGTCTGAGAGCTAGAAAAGGAGCACCGGTAGCCACGCCTCTGGACTGGAAAGAGGTCAACAGGAAGGGCACGAACCCCAGAAAGTTCACCGTAAAGAACATATTCCGCCGCCTCTCGCATAAGAAGGAACCGTGGAAAGATATATACAAAAAGTCTGAAGACCTGGGAAAGGCAAAGAAGAGGTTGTGCGGGGACTTGAATCTCTGAACGTGCAAGTGTAACCAAAACCTTTAAATAATGTAATGAATATATATTCATAAACATATCTGAAAGGAGGTGTTATGAGTGCCAGGAAGAGATGGAACCGGACCAATGGGACAAGGACCCATGACCGGCAGAGGAGCCGGTTTTTGCGCAGGCTTTTCTGCGCCTGGATTTGCCAATTTTCCCAGACTAGGTCTGGGATTCAGGAGGGGAAGAGGCTGCGGACCCGGAAGAGGGTTTGCCAGGCGAGCTTACCCTTCGGCTCAAGCACAGCCAGCCCAGCCGGTCCAACTGTCCAAAGACCAGCAACTGCAAGCACTGGAGAACGAGAAGAACCAGCTGCAGTCGAGGTTGAAGACTATTGAAGATAGGATGAAAGAGTTGAAAAAATGAGGCCCAGAAGGAAGAGGGACGTAAGCTTTAAGCCGGATGTAACCAAATTCAAACCAGTGGGTGTGAAAAAGCCGGAGGAAGTTATAGTTACCGTGGACGAACTGGAAGCCTTGCGCCTCAAGGAAATGGAAGAACTGTCCCAAGGCAAGGCAGCGAAGAGGATGAACATTTCGCAACCAACCTTTCACCGTTTGTTGGTATCAGTCAGGAAGAAACTGGCCAACGCTCTGGTGAGGGGTGAAACTATTCACATAAAAGGAGGAGATTTCAAGATGGTTGAAAAGAAAGGAAGGATGGGTGGATTCGGCCTGGGACCTGGCGGAGACTGTGTATGCCCTAAATGTGGCAAGACGGTCGCGCACAAAAGAGGTGTTCCTTGTTACACCAGAAAGTGTCCCAAGTGTGGAACCCAGTTGACCAGAAAGAGCAAGTAGTTCGGGTGATTATATGGCAAGATTCAGAGGTTCGAGAGCCGGAGGGCCCAAACAGTGTGTTTGCCCGTCCTGCGGTTATTCGGAACCGCGTGAAAGAGGCACGCCTTGTTCAAGCAAGGTCTGTCCCAAGTGTAAGACTAGACTAACAGGAAAATGGTAAAGGAGGAGAAAAATGAAAATAGCACTACCATCCACAGGAGACGGTCTTGACAGTCAGGTGAGTATGATATTCGGCCGGTGTCCTAAGTTCGTGATAGTAGAAGTGGAAGATGGGAAAATAAAGAGCGATAAGACCATTGAAAACACCGGAGTCTCCCAGAGAGGAGGCGCGGGCATAACCGCCGGACAACTGATAGGGAATCAGGACGCCAAAACCGTAATCACTGGTGCCATGGGCCCACGTGCGTTCGAAATCATGAACCAGCTGGGAATGAAGGTTTACTCCGCGGTTCAGGGCACGGTCAGGGAGAACGTTGAGAAGTTCATAAAAGGTGAACTTGAAGAACTGACCACACCTGGCCCGATGGGCAGGGGCATGGGACCGGGAGCCGGAAGAGGGCCTGGTGCTGGCGGCCATGGTAAAGGTCCGGGAAGAGGACCTGGAAGGCCTGGCAGGCCCGGACGAGGCTCTGGATCCGGTGGAGGTCCAAGCAGACTGGACTAAAAAGTGAAAGGATATGAAAGACAAGAGTGAACTGTTTCAAAGAGGCAAAAAGGTTTCCATAGTGGCTGGTTTGGGAACTCTGATGTTTGCTCTGGCAAAGGGAATAGTAGGACTGGTGTCAGGCAGCATAGTCCTGATGGGTGACGCGGTCCACAGCGGAGCAGACTCTTTCTCAGCATTCCTAGTGTGGGCAGGGCTGAAGATATCCCAGAAAGACCCTACAGAGAAGTTCCCTTACGGTTACTACAAGGTAGAAAACATAACCTCCCTTCTGGTCTCCTTCCTAATCCTTTTCGCTGGATATTCCATAATAACCAACAGTTTCAACAAGTTATTCACACAGACAGAACTGGGGATTCCTGCCATAGCCGTGGGCGTGGCTGTGGCCGACGCACTGGTCATGTACATGATCGGCAAGTACGAAATCAGTGAAGGGGAGAAAATCAACTCCCAGTCGTTGATAGCCGACGGCAAAGAGTCGAAGATGCACATATTTTCCTCATCCATAGTAATCGTAGGCCTTGTCGCAACTGTCATGCGAGTGCCTTATCTGGAAGGAGTAGCTGGGATGCTGATTTCTCTGTTTATTTTCCAAGCCGGCCTCGAGTCGGCCAAAGACTCAATTTACGCGCTGATGGATGTGAGTCCCGATAAGGATATAGAGAACGACGTAAGAATGGTCCTGAACAGGATATCCGGAGCAGAGAGCATTTCCGACCTGAGGCTGAGGAAGGCGGGTCCCCTGGTATTCGGTGAGGTGGGTGTAGAAGTGAAGAAGTACGTGGACGTAGCGAGAGCGCATGAAATTGCGGACGAAATCGGGGAGAAAATCAAGAAGGAAGTGACTGAGATAGACTCCTTCACCGTGCATGTGGAACCTTACAAGGGTCACAAGGACAAAGTCGCAATCCCCGTCAAAAACAAAAAAGGCCTGAAGTCAAAAGTCATGAAACACCTGGGCCGAGCCAATTACTTCCTGCTGGTGGATGTGGAAAAGGGAAAGATTGATTCCCATCATGTAAGGAAGAATCCCTACAAGGACAAGAAGGTCAGGGCAGGCATATCAGCGGTTAAGATGCTCACCAAAGAAGGAATCAGTACTTTGATAACCAAGGAGGTGGGAGAGATATCCTTCCACGCTTTGAGGGATAACCTGATAGATGTTTACAAGGCAAAGGGGAGGAAGGGGAATACTGTCATGGACCGTTATTTGGAAGACAAGTTAAAGAGGTTGAAAGAGCCTACAAAGGAAAAGGATTAGGGGGTGAATCATGGAAACCAAGGAGAAACAAGGACTGGTATTCATAAGACTGTTCCCTGACGAGGATTTCTACGACTCATTGGAGAAGGCCTGCGAGAAGCACGGCGTGACCACGGCCGTAGTACTGTCAGGTCTGGGACAGCTGAAGGACTTCAAGTTGGGTTATTTCAAGGAGAAAGGCGATTATACTCCGCAAGGGTTCGAAAAACCGCACGAACTACTCGCTTTGACCGGTAACGTGTCCAAGCAGGAAGACTACGAGTTCCATATACACGCCTGCATGGGGAATCAGGACAAGAAAGTGATAGGCGGCCACCTCATAGAGGGGACTGTAGAAGTGACCAACGAGATAGTGCTTCTCAAGACTGATTTGGAAATCAACAGGAAGGAAGAAGAGTCTTCCGGGCTCAAAGGATTGTTCTTAGAGGATTGATATGAAAATCGCAATTACAGGCGGGAAAGGAGGTACAGGCAAGTCCGTGGTAGCCACGGCTCTGGCCGCGGAACTTGCAGAGAAGAACAAAGTGCTTTTACTAGACTTGGATGTGGACTGTCCGGACGACCACCTGCTTTTGTCAATCAACAGGAAGGAGGTCGAGGAAATAAGGCAGTTCGTGCCGGTGTTCGACAAGAAGAAGTGCGTGAAGTGTGGAAAGTGCGCGGAGGTCTGCCGGGAGAATGCGATAGTATTCGTGAAAGACAAGTATCCCATATTCGTGCCAGACCAGTGCATCGGCTGCAGGGCCTGTCTAATCTCCTGTCCCAAAGGTGCAATCAAAGAGGGGGAAAGGACCATAGGGAAGATATACGCGGGAAAGGGGCAGGGCTTGGATTTAGTCACAGGCGAGATGGAAATCGGCTACGAGGAGTCTTCTCCGGTGGTCAACGCTGTCAAGAAACATGCCTACAAGAAAGATTACGACCAGGTGGTGATAGACACAGCCGCAGGCACCCACTGCAACGTCATCAGCGCTTTGATGGGCGCTGACCTGGCTCTGGTAGTCACAGAACCCACTCCTCTCGGTGCGCACGACCTGAAATTGATTACAAACCTGCTGAAAGTGCTGGAAATAGACTACAGAGTGATTCTCAACCGCTCGGACATAGGGGACAAGTCCCTGGTCAAGGAGGATGTGTTCCTGGACATACCTTACCGTAAGAAAATACTCGAGGACTACACAAAAGGAAGACCCATCAGGATTCCCGAACTGAAGAAAGT
>CAZXUR010000004.1:43422-70682 GCA_964644245.1 uncultured archaeon | reverse complement strand
GTGACCAAACTGGTTGATGACACTGCTGGTACCATGTCTTCATGGCGTGTGTATGCCAGCGATGACCGGGGCAACTGGAACACTTCGGACACTTATTCTTACACGCTTACGTCGGTCGCTGATAACGCGCCAGAAGTAAGGACGGTGACAATTGACGACTCTCTGAGAAGTCCCAGTGACGAGATAGACCTGACGGTTAACGGGACGAAAGTTGTATGGTGTAACGCTACGGTCTACGACGCGGATGGCGGGGCAGATATATCAACGGTTAACGCGACCTTTTACAACTCCTCTACGGGCATTTCTACAGACGATAACAACTTCCAGTACTCAAATGCTTCTTGTACGCTTGAGGACATAGATGGTTACAGCAAGAAGGCAGTCTGTAAGCACGCTGTGTGGTACTACGCAGACCCCGGAAACTGGACTTGTAACATAACCGCATACGACTCTTCGGGTGCATCCAGCTCCAACTTTACCAACACTTCGGTCAAACCGGTACTAGGGATACGGATAAACGAGGACCAGATAAATTTCGGCGCCTTGGACTTGACATTCACCCCGTCAGATAGCCAAGAGAACAAGACGGTCGTGAGGAACACTGGGAACAAGGACATGGATATAGAGCTTTGGGAGTCAGAAGGCACGGCAGGTCGCCTGGAATGTAGCCAGACCGGTTACATAAACACGAGCATTTATGTAAAGTACAACACCACACTCAACTTCGTCTACGCCGACTGTACAGATACCCTGCAAGCTTCAGCCATTTCAATTAGCGACTTTGACCTTGCCTACAGAAAGGACGACGCGTCAGACGATGCTTACGATACACTCTACTGGAAGATTGCCATACCCTCTGATAGTGTTGGTGGTTATTGTGACGGTACGGTGACTATCACGGCAGTAGATGATACATAGGTGATAAAAGGATGGAGGTAAATAGTATATGGGAATGGACCTGAGATACGTGGAGATGGGTTTGGTGCTTCTAGTCCTCATATTACTGATACGTATGCCCATAGAGGAAGGAACAACCGGAAGTTTTATCAGACATGACCGGCCTCCGGTGGTCGAATTTTTGAGGCCCGGACAAGGTGACACGGTTTACGGGGGCATTGCAGTCGGGTGGAGGGCTTATGATCCGGACGGAGACCCACTCAGATTTACCCTCAGCTATAGCAAGCACAAGGACCAGTGGTCACAGATAACAGAGACTGATAGGAGGAGTTATTGGTGGGACACCTCAGAACTGTACGGGGACTACTTCCTGAAGGTGGAGGCATCTGATGGGAGGAAGTCAAGCCAGGACATCTCGGACAGATTCTATATCCAAAGACAAACAGAGCCTACAATCCATCGGATAAGCGCTCCCTCTGAGAACACGGTCATAACAGCGGGCGACTCTGTTTACTTTTCGGCAGACGTCTCTGGCCTTCAGTCTCCCAAGTACCTGTGGGACTTCGATGGGGGTGCTCCCAACAAATTCGTGGAAGACCCTGGATTCGTTAAGTTCAAGGTGTCAGGCACGTACAGGGTAGTCTTCAGCGTCCAGAGCAAAGGCAAGTGGTACGAGGACGAAGTGGTTATAAGAGTAAAAGAACCCAACCAGCAGCCGGTGGCCTCTCTGGTTACTCCTGTGGGCGGGGAGGAGATAAATGGCAGTTACACAGTCAAATGGAAAGGAACGGACCCTGAGGGAGACGCATTGACTTACACCCTTAAGTACAGCAGGAACAACGGTCTCACATGGTCCATACTCACCAGGACCAATTCCTCTGCCTACAACTGGGATACCACCTCCTTCTACAACGGCAACTACTATCGTCTGTTGATTTCAGCCTCGGACGGGAAACTAAAAGGAGAAACAGAGTCACAGAGGTTCACCATCGACAATCCCAGTACTCCTTCCAACCAGCAACCCGTGGCGAACGTGGACAAACCAGAGTCTGATAAGACTATAGTGGTCGGTGACAGTCTATATTTCTCGGGAACGGCTGTGGATCCGGACGGGAGTATCTCTGCCCTTTACTGGGACTTCGACGGTGGTGCGAGAAACGTGTTCGTGGAAGACCCGGGGAACGTGGAGTTCGAGCAGGAGGGCGTGTTTGAAGTCAGTTTCCAGGCCAGAGATGACAAAGGACTCTGGTCGACCTCAAAGTCTGTGGAAGTGACCGTGTTGGAAGGATTCTTGGCTCATATAAACCTCCCGTCAGCATGGGAGAAAAAAATAATAACTAACGGAAGGGAGGAGGACTATCATATGAGTAGGATGAATCTCAGGGAACACCCCCTAAAATTGGAAAAGCCTGGCGAATGGGCCATAGAGTTGGATGGTATAAACGTATCTTCAGACGTCTCGGTCGACTTATCTGATGCAATGGTGGAAGCAGGACTGGCCAGGGGCATGAGACATGAGAAGTGGTTGGAGCTGAAGAGTACACTCAACCTCTCTGACGGTCAGTCCTTCAGGCTCACCCTTCCTTCCAACGGTGCAAGGCTGGAGAAGTGTGACGATTCGGGGAGAAACTGCTTGGACGTCACGGAGAATGTGACTAAACTGTCTGGTTCTGCCTATTCATCTGTATGGGAGATACCTATATGGCTGGGATTTACCACCTACTCGGCTACGGGTGAGGAGGCCTACGTGCCTTTGAACACCACCATAAACAACCAGGCGCCCAGCGTGAGCAGTGTCGTCTTTGAAGATGACGATGCTGTTCCTTCACAAGAGATAGACCTGACGGCAGACGACTACAAACTGGTCTGGTGCAACGCCACAGTAACCGACAACAACGGCTACCAGCATGTCAACAACGTAAATGCCACCCTCTTCAAGTCCTCTGCCAATCCTTACGACTCAGACGACAACAACACCCATTACACCAATGCCTCATGCGAACTGTCGGGTGGGAGTAGTACCACTGTAGACGCTCACTGTTCATTCCGCGTCTGGTACTACGCAAACCCGGGCTCTTGGAACTGCTCTATAAGTGCCTGGGATCAGGGCGGTTCTTACGGAAACAGTACTGCCAATACAACGGTCAACGAATTCCTCGGTCTGACCATTTTCAACTCCACACTCGATTTCGGGACGCTGAACATGGGAGACAACTCCACCGCAAAAATAATTAGTGCTAAAAACACCTGCAACCAGCAGGTGGACATAAAGTTATGGGAAGGGAACTGGTCTGGAAACTTGACATGTGACAGTCCCAGCACCAGAAATATATCCACGGACACTCACCTCGCCTACAACCTGTCCACTGTTTTCTCTGTCGACAACTCCTCAAGACTACAGGGCTCTTCGACCACTTTCAGCGAATTTGACCTTCCTTACACCACTGTGGAAGGTACCAACAGCACTAAAACATTGTACTTCAGATTGTTCGTGCCCAGGACAGGCATTACCGGTTCCTGTCGGGGAGTACTTTCATTCCAAGTAACAGGGGATACCTAATGGATGAAAGAAGAGAAAGACTGATAGTTATTTCTGTAGTGCTTTTGCTCCTGCTGACGGTGGCCAGTATAGAAATCTACCGCATGTCAGGCCTGTTCGCCACTCCGGCCGTTTCTGTGACCATAGGAGCAGAGACAGAAGGTGTATTCTTCGAAGAGGTGGAGAACGACACCAAGTATCAATTGGGTGAACTCTCCGAGTCAGAAGAATGGTACTCGTACAACGGCAGTTACGGAGGCATAGAGGTCGGATACGACCTGGACTACGACGGTAAGACCCAACTGTTCTCTCTGAAGAACGATGGTTCGGTGATAGCAGACGTGACCATAACCGCGAACGACTTCTCCAACCCAGACTCGTCTGATTACATAGACGTGGACAAGGACAGCGGATACGTGAGGATATACA
The DNA here is from genome assembly GCA_964644245.1 of uncultured archaeon. Lineage (GTDB taxonomy): Archaea > Aenigmatarchaeota > Aenigmatarchaeia > CAZXUR01 > CAZXUR01 > CAZXUR01. Next base: position 66,817 of record CAZXUR010000004.1, on the reverse strand, counting down.
TTCCCAGTGAGGACTGGTATAAGATACCCGACTATGACGATGAAGATTCAGACTCGGCCAAGAACGACCAGGAACTGTGCATAGCCAATGATTTAGAGCCAAGAGAGTCTGTCACCGGATTTGACTTTGAAGTCAAGGCTCCCACCGGCCTGTCCTCAGGAAACTACACCGGACAGATAGCGGTTGTCTTCTACGATAACTCGTCTTATTCACCCTGCACGGAGGTTGCCAAGTATGTCACGCCTTAAACTGGTCCTGCCTTTGTTCCTTATATTGGTAAACGTAGCCTTCGGCATGAGCATGTATCCGACCAGCCAAGAAGGAGGCACTTTTGATGCGAACTCCACCAACTCCTACCAGTACACTCTCTACAACGACCGCGTCTACAACACCACGGTCGGTTTCATGCTCACCGGCAGCTGCGACAACCTTTCTTCTTATGTGAGCTTCACGCCTAGTTCGACTGAGATGAAGGACGAGAACGAGTCTTTGACGTTCAACCTGATCGTTGACACAGATGGCATGTCTTCAGGCAACTACACCGTAGTCTTCAAACCCAAGCTGACCATAAACGAGAATGTGTCTCTGAACCCAAACAACATACAAGCCGGTGCTATGATGTCAGTAATTCCGGCAGCAACTCTGAACTTTGAGCTTGAGGTGACCACAACCACCACAACAACTACTGCTGCTGGCGGAGGAACCCCAGGAGGCGGAGGAGGCGGGCCTTTACTGACTAACTTTGCAATTCTGAACGATTCGGTAAATGTACAGTTGAAACAAGGAGGCAATGACCGGGTCTATGCGGTGGTGGAAAACATGGGTGAGACTTCCCTTGATTTCGAAGTGGAAGTGGAAGGATTAACCGTAGTGAATGTCATGAATGACTCTTTCGATTTGGATTCAGAAGAAGCAACACAAGTCTGGTTCGACGTTTCTATAGACAAAGACACAGAACCGAACCTTTATTCAGGACGTCTGGTCATATCCACTGAAGAAAGAGAAAAGAGCATACCGTTCTATGTTGAAGTGGAAACTGAAGAGGTATTGTTTGACGTGGACATACTCATCCTTGAAGAGTACAAGAAAGTTCTCCCGGGTGAAAACGTCAGTTTTTCCGTAAGTCTATACAACGTGAAAAGGACCGGAGAAGTGGATGTGGACGTGGAATATTTGGTGAAGGACTTGAATGATAGCGTAATCCTCAGTGACAGCGAGACAGTTGCAGTGGAAACGGATAAGAATTATATCAAAAAAATACTGATACCTCTTTCTATGGAACCGGGCAAGTACGTGCTCTATGCAAGGGTCAAATACGACAGTTCAGTAACCATATCCAGTGGTTCATTTGAAGTCACAGAGTTCTACTTCCCGACCGTGCATCCGACATTACTGCTCGTGATGATATCTCTTATCGTCCTGATATTCTTCTATATCCGCCGTGAAGCAAAGGACAGAGGTTTGAAGACAAAAGGGAAGAATTCCAGTCCTAAAAAACAAGACTAGAAAGAAAAGATAAACTATAAATCCAATCGGACATAAGACCAAACATGCTCAGGAAAGAAATCCCCATGTCTTCAGTAATTCTGATGCTGGTGGCTTTGAATATAGGCATGGGTTTTGCTACTCTAGGAGTATACAATTTCGGGTATATATCTACTGGCGAGTTGGTCGGCTGCCAGAGTGGGAGGGCGATTATCTATACTGGCGTGCAGGAGGCTTATTCTGAAATATGGTGTCCGATAGGCATGAATTACAAAATCTATATATTCTTGGGAGGAGCGCTTTCGGTCTTTGGTTTCGGTTTCATATTCTTTCTTATGAGAAAAGTTCCGATGAGATTTCTATCATTTGTGATATGGGGACTGGGACTCTACCTGAACCACAAAAATATTGGCATATTCGGGGTACACCCAGTGGTCCAGTGGGTAGTTGCTCTGTCAGGTATACTACTCATAATATATGGTGAAGACAGATTTGTGACAGAAACTGGCAAACTTATCAGTGCTTAGATTTCCTGTAGAGGAGCACTACCGAAACTGTCACTATCAACGCTATGAAGAAAACGATTTCCAGTAAAGACGGGTGGGGCAAAACCACAACCTGATATCCGACTGGGTCCATGATTTTATTAAATTCCCTTTCACTTAAAGTTATGCTTTTATTGTGAAGTAACAATTATTTTCATGGACTACTCCAGGCAGGTAAAATACTTGGGAAAAAAGAAACAAAGGAAATTGAGGAAGTATAATGTTCTGATAGTCGGGTGTGGTGCCCTGGGCTCCGTCGTCGCCAACCTGCTGTCTCGGGCCGGCGTATCACTGAGACTGGTGGACAAAGATAAAGTGGAAGAATCCAACTTGCATAGGACTTTGTTCAGGGAGGAAGATATAGGCAAGCCCAAGGCGAAGACGCTTGCTACAGTACTGGGCAAATCTACGGACGCGAACATAGAAGCGAAGCAAGTGGAGTTCAAACAGGACAATGCCTCTTCTCTAGTGCGGGGCTGCGGCCTTATACTGGACGGCACTGACAACATGGAGACCCGGTTCCTGATGAGCGACACTTCTGTTAGGACCGGCATTCCCTACATATACGCGGCAGTTCTCAAAAACCAGGGCCTGGTGGCGACTTTCAAAGACGCTTGTTTGAGGTGTCTGATGGGTGAGATAGGCAAGACCTTGAAGACCACAAGACAGGTCGGAGTACTGGGCACGGCTCCTGCCTCCGTAGGAGCTGTACAGGCCTCTGAGGCAATTAAATACATGACTACAGACAAAAGGAAGAACCAGTTGATTTCCATCAATCTGGAGGGAAACGAGTTCTCAGCGTCCGGATTCGACAAAGACCCCAAGTGCGTCTGTAAAACATTTAAATAGGTTGGCGAAAAGTAGATTTGGTGAAGAACATGGGTGAATATGTTTGCTCAGGAAAAGGCCAATAAACACAATTTCTCTAGTCTTCGCCAGGTTAAAAATATAAACTTCTTCATTCGTAGGAATATTCAAGCCGAGGTGGCAGAACGGTTATGCAGTCGCCTGCAGAGCGACCCAATGGGGTTCGACTCCCTGCCTCGGCTCTTACTTCTGGAGGTGTTTGAGTGAATGTACTCGACCTGATTGGTGAAACGCCTTTGGTAGAACTGAAAAAGGTGAACCCGAACCCGGACGTTAAGTTGTCCGCAAAACTGGAAATGTTCAATCCGGGCGGCAGTGTGAAAGACCGGATTGCCAAAGAGATGATTGAAACTGCGGAAAAATCCGGGGAACTGACCAAGGACAAGACCATACTCGAGCCCACATCCGGTAACACAGGCATAGGTCTGGCACTGGTTGCGGCGGTGAAGGGATATAAAATCGCACTGGTGATGCCCAGGTCGGTGTCCATGGAAAGAAGGCGGATACTCAGGGCTCTGGGGGCCAAGATACTCCTTACCCCCGGTAAAAAAGGAACGGACGGAGCCATTGAAAAGGCCTACGAACTCGCTAGAAAGGGCGACCGATACTTCATGCCCGACCAGTTCAACAACCCGGCCAACGCCCTCGCACACTTCAAGACCACCGGACCAGAAATCTGGAGGCAGACCAAGGGAAAAGTGACCGCGTTCGTGGCAGGCATGGGCACAGGCGGGACGTTGATGGGAGTGGGAAAATTCCTGAAGGAGAAGGGCGTGAAGGTCATAGGCGTGGAACCCAAGATGGGGCATCATGTGCAAGGCCTAAAGAACATGAAAGAGGCATACAAGCCCAGCATATACGACAAGCACCTGCTCGACCAGAAGGTGAACTTCGAGGATGAAGATGCCTTCCAGGCAGCCAGAGAACTTGCGAAAAAGGAAGGCATACTTGCAGGCATGTCCTCGGGTGCGGCACTGCACATAGCTATTGAAAAGGCCAATGAACTGAAGAGGGGGGTGGTGGTGGTCATGTTCCCGGACGGAGGAGAGAGATACCTTTCTACCAATTTATTTAAGTCAACAGGAGGGAAGTGATTGTATGGCAGATAAAAACCTCAGGGTCTACAACACATTGAAGAGGAAAAAGGAGAAATTCAAGCCCCTGAAGAAGGGGAAAGTGCTCATGTACAACTGTGGTCCCACGGTTTACGACGTGCCGCACATAGGCAACTACCGCTCATTCCTGATGGCAGACATGATCAGGCGATGGCTGGAGCATTTAGGATACAAGGTCAAGCAGGTGGTCAACATCACGGACATAGACGACAAGACCATCAAACGCTCGGGAGAGGAGGGCGTAAGCCTGAAGAAACTGACCAACAGATACGAGAAGAAATTCCTACAGGGGCTGAAAACTCTGAACATAAAACCGGCCCATCATTATCCCCGTGCCACTGAAAACTTCAACCACATGAAGAAAATGGTCAAGAAGTTGGAAGACAAAGGATTTGCCTACGAAATGGCTGGTTCTGTCTACTTCGACATCTCCAAGTTCAAGCGCTATGGTCAACTGTCCAAAATGGACATGGATAACATAAAAACAGGCGCCAGGGTGGACGTGGACGAGTACGCGAAGGATTCACCCCGCGACTTCGTGCTGCTGAAGAAGTCCACTCTCAAGGAACTGAAGAGGGGCATATACTTCAAGACCAAATGGGGAAAAGTCAGGCCTGCTTGGCACATAGAGTGTTCGGCTCTTGCCTTGAAGTATCTGGGGGAAACCATAGACATACACACAGGCGGAGTGGACCTGATTTTCCCGCACCACGAGAACGAAATCGCACAGGCCGAGGCTTACACCGGCAAGAAGTTCGTCCGCTACTGGTTGCATGGAGCTCACCTGATAGTTGACGGAGAGAAGATGTCCAAGTCCAAGGGCAATTTCTTCACACTGGACGATGTGGTTGAAAAGTACGGGGCAGATGTGGTCAGGTACATGTTCCTGTCTACCCACTACCGGAAGAAGTTGAACTACACCGAGAAGTTTGCCAAGAACGCGGAAAGGAACTATAACAAGCTGCTCGAAACAAGGAGGAAACTGAAGGGCGCCAAAAACAAGAACCAGGAATTGGACTCAAAATTGCCGAAGATAAAGAAAAAGTTCGAAGACGCCATGAACAACGACTTCAACACTTCTCTGGCTCTGAGAGTCTTTCACCGTTTGTCCAAGCAGGTCAACAAGAAAGGCAAAAGTAGGAAGTCCTTGGCGCTGTTCAAGGAATTTGCCGAGGTTCTGGGCCTTGAATTTGAATTGAAGAAGAAAGAACTCCCCAAAGATGTGGAGAAACTGATAGAGAAGAGGGAGAAGGCCAGGAAAAACAAGGATTGGAAGAAGGCTGACGCCCTGAGGAAGAAAATCAGGAAAAAGGGATACAAGATAGAGGACACCAAAGACGGTGTCAGATGGAAGTCAGTATAGTTCTACGTTCCCTTTGACTATGTCTTTTGTGAGTTCTGGCAGTGTCTGCAGTTGCTCTTTGACTATGCGTTCGATTTGCTTCTCCTTGCTCCCGCCCACCACATACGTGGTGGCTGCCAGTGGCTGGTTGATGGGACTGCCTATCCTTGATAGGAACTGGACATAGGCCTCTTTGACTCCCGCCTCGTCCACGATTCGCTGTGCGGTTTTGAAGCCGAGTATGTTGTACAACTTTCCCACGTGGGTCACGGGGTTCTTGCCTGCCGACGCCTCCATAGACATGGGTCTGCACGGGGTTATGAGTCCATTCGCCCGGTTTCCCCTGCCCACTGAGCCGTCGTCGCCGGACTCGGCTGAGGTGCCAGAGACAGTGAGGTAATAGGAACTGGGGTCAGACGAGGAATGGTCGTCCAGCGAATTAATCTTCAAATCCACCGGCATGTCTGTGAGCGACTTCACGAATTCAGATATTTCCCCCTCTAGTTCTTTCTTGACTGATAAGCATTCTCTGTGGTCCTTCATGTATTTGGAGACGAATGCGATGGCCACGGTTAGCTTAATGCCCTGGTTCTTGTACCCCATGACCTTTATGTCCTCTCCCACGCTGGGATACTTCTTCTTCATCTTCTTGGAGTTCAGGAGCAGTTCCGTCTCCTTTACTACCCTCTCCAGGTCGGTGAGGGGAGCGAATCCCATGCCAAAGGAAGTGTCGTTCGCCACGCACGCCTGCTTGTTGAACACTTCCTTCAGGTCCTGAGAACCCTCCTTTATCCGGCACTCGTACTCCACTTGCTCGGGCTTCAAATTTCTTACACTCTTGTTCAGGAACGTCTTTGCCGCGTTCACCGCGATTTCCTTTACCGGGATTTCCTTGCCTTGGAAGGAGGCAGTGGCCCTGCCAGAAAGAAACACCAGCATTGGTTTTGTTATCTCTCCCCCACCCCACCTGGGAGTGGAAGAACCTCCTACTATCTCCACCTGATCGGTGTTGTGGTGGAGTATGGAGCCGAATTCTTTGAGATACCTTTTCGAAAGCGCTCTACTCACTGATTCAGCGATTCCGTCAGAAAGGGTGTCCGGGTGGCCAAGGCCTTTCCTCTCCACCTTCTCTATCCTATATAGGTTTACCGGGCTCTCCTCCAAAGAAACTATGCGAATCATCGAACCACTTGAGTCTGCATACAGACTTGTCAGAGTGGTTTAAATATTTTTCTGTTAATTATATGCATATGTGCATAATTAGTCTTGAGGGATAACATGTGGGATTTGGGAGAAGTGGAGAAGATGAGGAAGCATATAGGGCTCACACAGACTCAACTGGCTGAAAAGGCAGGCGTTTCCCAGTCTCTGATTGCCAGGATCGAGTCAGGGAAGGTGGACCCAAAGTTGTCAAAGGTAAAGTCCATATTCCAGGCCCTCAAGGAACTGGGAAAGGGCAAGGGACTCACTGCCAAGGACGTGATGTCCGAGGGAATAAAGTTTGTTTCTGCCAGGGATTCGGTGGAAAAAGCTGCTGCTCTGATGAGGAAGCACGATATTTCCCAGCTCCCAGTTAGAGAAGGAAGCAGGTTCGTAGGAAGCATAAGCGAGAGGGACGTGCTGGACCGGGTGGCCAACGGCTCGAATCTGGAGGAGCTTTCTTTAACACCGGTGAGTGAAGTGATGAAGCCCTGTTTCCCCGAAGTTACTCACAACACCCCGCTCATGGCCATTTCTTCATTGCTTGATTACAGTCCGGCAGCCCTTGTTAGGGACCGGGGAAAGGCCGTGGGCATAGTTTCCAGGTCGGATTTGCTCAAGTTGGTGCACAGGTGATTGGATGTATCTGGTGAGGTATGGTGAAATAGGACTCAAGTCTTCCTACGTCAAGAAACAGTTCCAGAAACAGTTGAAGGAAAACATAATTGCTGGCTTGAAGAGGAAAGGCTTGAAGGCAAGGGTCTCTGTCAAGTTTGACAGACTGTTTGTCGAGTCTAGAAGTGAAAAAGTAAAATCTGTGCTGGAAAAAACCTTTGGAATAACTTCTTTCTCCAAGGTTTCTGTTTGCAGAAAGAGTTACAAAAGCATAGAAAAGAGAGTCTTAAAAGAGGCCGAAGGGCTCAAGGGGTCTTTCGCCATCAGGGTGAACAGGGCTGACAAGTCTTTCGGACACACCAGCCAAGAACTGGAGAAGAAGCTGGGAGATGCAGTCAGGAAGAGGGAGGAGTTGGAAGTGAACTTGGACGACCCGGACCATATTTTTTACCTGGAAATAAGGAACAAGGCGTACGCATTTACTGAAAAAATACCCGGTCCGGGGGGACTGCCTGTAGGCGTTTCCGGAAAGGTTGTTTGTCTGCTCTCCGGGGGCATAGATTCGCCCGTGGCTGTCTGGATGATGCTGAAGAGGGGCTGTCAGGTCGTGCTCCTACACGCAAACACAGGCTCTTACAGTCCAGGTTCCTTAAAAGGGGTCAAATCACTGGTCAGGCATCTGCAGGAATGGTCGGCCCTGCCCCTGAAACTTCTGGTTTTTGACCATGAGAAAGTACTGAAGAAGTTGGAGGAGGCCGAGCGCCTGACATGTGTTCTCTGCAAGAGGCATATGTACAGGATGGCAGAAGAAGTTGCGAGAAGAGAGAAGGCCGGGGCAATAGTGACCGGGGACAACCTCAGTCAGGTGGCCACCCAGACCCTCCAAAACCTCTCGGTGATAGAGGAGGCAGTGGAACTGCCGGTGTTCAGGCCTTTGATTTCCGCGGACAAGCAGGAAGCGGTAGACTTGGCCAAGAGGATAGGCACTTATCCCATTTCTGCCCGGGACAAGTCCTGTTCAGCAGTGCCCGACAAGCCCAGGACCAAATCCAGCCTGAAGAAAGTAAAGGGCCTGGAAAAGGCTCTGGGTTTAAAAGGAGCGTCGGACGTTAGTTTGAAAAGTGTTCACATCAACGGTTAAACATGAAAAAGGTTCCTGACGATTTACTGAAACAGATAATACTCCTGGTCATGAAAAAGAAGAAAAAGGTCGAGACTCAGGAAGAACTGGAGAAACTTGTCAAGAAGTACTTGAAGCGTCTGGACCCAGAGTTCGTGGTTTCACCCAAGAAGATCAGGTTCCTGGCACTGAGCCTACCCCAGATAGAGACACGTGTGGAGACCAAGTCCACCAGCAAGAAACCTCCCAAGAAGTGTCCTGCTTGTGGGGGCAATTTGAGTTACTTCCACGCGGTGAACCTGAAGAACGAGAAGGTGGTCGTGGCTTTCGAATGCAAGTGCGGATACGCAGGCACCACCACTTCCTTCACCCCCGCACAGTACCACTTCATGTACAAGCCTAAATAGTTGCTTTGAGTTTACAGGTCTTGCAAACGGACTGGGAGGTCGGTTCCCCGCATTTCTTGCATCGCTTGACCCGGTCCTTTCTGGCATGCGACTTGAGACTTTCCTCTATGTTGTCGTAAGTCCTGACCACCTCATACTTACTCCCCGGATACTTGTTCTCCATCCGGTTGAGCAAGCGCCTCACATCATCCCTGAAACTGTCCTTCACATAGGGACACTCGTGGGTGCGCAGCTCCAGACCTTTGAGCAAGCAGTAAGCTCCGATTTCCTTTTCAGGTATGTCCCTGAAGGGCTTCACACGGAGCACGAACTTCTTGTCCTTCCTGGTCATGGGTTTGGCTCCCATGCGTACCAGGCGGTTGATGTCTCCTTTGAAGAAATTCATGAGAATTCCCTGGGCCTCATCATCCAGGTTGTGTCCGGTGGCCAGTTTGGTGGCTTTCAACTCTCTGGCCGCCTTGTTCAATACATAGCGTCTAAACACTCCGCAGTAAGTGCATGCCTTTGCCTGTTCCTTTTTCATGTCGTCCAACGTCTTGCCAAACTCCTCCTTGAACGAGAAAACGTGATGTTTCAACCGCAAGCGCTTACACAGGGCTTTGGCAATCTCCACGCACTCAGACCTGTACCCCTCTATCCCCTCGTCTATGGTCAATGCAAAAAGCTCGATTCCCCGGACTTCTTTAAATATATTATTTAATATATATGTTAGAGCAGAGGAGTCCTTGCCTCCTGACAGTGCGATTACCACCCGGTCGCCTTTTTGTATTAATTCGTTCTTGGACAGAGTAGTCTTTGCCCTTTTCTCTATGGACTCGCAGAAGTGCCTTTTACACAGTCCTTTTCCCTCGTAGCGGCGGTAGTAGACCGCTTTCCTGTCACACCTGTGACATTTCATGCTTAGTCTCCTCCACTATATTTAAATATGCTTGAATAACTTTCTATTTGAGCCGGGATGGCAGAACGGCTAAAGGTTGTGTCAAATCGGCTATTGCGCTAGTCTCGAAAACTAGTGTCCGCAAGGACATGCAGGTTCGAATCCTGCTCCCGGCGTATGGAAATCACATACATGGATACCACACACATTCCCGAAGTGGTTGCTCTGGAAAAACAGGCCTTCGGAAAAAAGGCATTGACCGAGGAGAGTCTTCACTCCTTCTTCAGTGCCTTTTACAAAGGCTGTCTGGTTGCTCTGGAATCAGGACAAGTGCTCGGTTACATAACCTCGGAGAGGCACAAGAAGGAGTCACCAGTGACCTACAACCACAACGCGGTTGCCACCCACAAGGCGGACGGCCCTTACCTGTACATAAGCGGAATCGTGGTCAAGCAGGACCAAAGAGGCCAAGGAATAGGCTCTTCTCTGGTGGAGAAACTGGAAGAGGAGGCGAGGAACATCACTTGCTTCGCCCTGTACAAAATCATGGACGTCAACCACCCCTACGGGGAGCGGGCATTCAACTTCTGGAAGAAAAACGGATTCTCAGAGAAGAGAAGGATAGAGTGGGCCTTTCAGGAAGGCATATACGTGGAAGGTATCCTGTTCGAGAAGAAGCTTTAAAAGCCTGAATCCAAAAATAGTCTTAAGCCGGGATAGCGAAGCGGTCTAAGATTGACAGGGCAGTGCCTGTCGTCGTCCAAACGCGGTAGCCTTGAGGTCAAAGGTTGTCAAAGACCCTGACAGATGAAATAAAAACAACCTGATACCAGATGAGGAAGAGCGAGGTGACAAGATAGCTACTGGGCCTCACGGCCCTCGCAGGTTCGAATGCCGTAGAACACGGCCGAAACTCCTGCTCCCGGCGTTTTTCACACTCAAAAACTTTTTATATGACCTTACATAAGTATGATTAGTAAAATAGGAGGAACGTTATGCCCGAGACTTTTGCCGGTTTGGCTGCTACGCTTAGTGCACAAGCCATACAGTTTATACCACACTTGATAGGAGCCGCAATAATACTAGTAGTAGGTTTGGTGGCGGGAAAATTCGTCGCCCACGTTATAAGAGAAATAATGGTCGCAGTGAAAGCAGACGCTTACGTCAAGCACAAGAAGGCAGGAATTGCTAAACCAACCAAGATAACCTCCACCGTGTTCAAATGGTGGATATACCTTATATTCATCCAATCTTCGGTTGAATATCTGGGAGTGCCAGCGCTGTCTTTCTACCTGTCAGAAATCCTTGGTTTCATACCAAGTCTGATAGTTGCTGCTGCCATAATCCTAGTTGGTTACGTGATTGCTGATTACTTCCAGGATCACATAGAAGCTTCCAAGGCAGCTCACTCTAGTTTGGTTGCCAAAGTGGTTTTCGTCTTCACGCTCTACCTTGCGGTGGCTATGGCTCTTGAGCAAGTCAGGATAGTACCTACATTGGTGAACTCCATACTGTTGATAATCGTTGGTTCACTTGGTGTCGGTGGTGCGATTGCCATTGGACTTGGCCTTAAAGATGCGATAAACGTAGAAGCCATGAAGTACGTGAAGAAGAAAAAATAATCCCTTTTACCTTTTTTCAAACTTTTTATTAATTTTAAAAAGGTATTCTGATATACATTAGTCAGGCGACCGTAGTCTAGTTGGTAGGACATGACCCTGCCACGGTCAAGACTCGGGTTCGAATGTCGTAGAGCACGGCCGGAATTCCCGACGGTCGCATGGGCCGATGGTCTAGTTGGCTAGAGAGGAAGTCCTCGGCTTAGACGTCGCCTTGACGTGGCGAAGATCGCCGGTTCAACTCCGGCTCGGCCCATATGTTGGTTTCTGTAGACGGACAGAAATTTGAAGTAAAGGACTGCCGAGGCCTTTCCAAGTACAGGGGACTGATGTTCGACCGGCTGAAGGGAAGAGACGGAGCCCTGTTAGACGCGAACTCCATCTGGATGCTGTTCACTCCGGTAGAACTGGATTTGATATTTATTGACAAAGACAAACGAGTAGTTGATATACAAAGAGCAGTTCCTTTGACTCTCAACCCGAAGACCTGGAAGGTGTATAAATGTCCGGAGGCGAAATGGTGTCTGGAGTTGAAGAAAGAATTGTTCAAAGGAAGGGTTGGCGACCAAGTCTTATTTTAATCTTACCACTAAACATAGGGTGGTTAAATGAAAGTAATAGCAGATTTGCACATCCACTCTCCTTACTCAAGAGCAACTAGTAAAAATATAACTATAGAAAATCTGGAAAAGAACGCAAGAATTAAAGGCTTGAACCTCTTGAGTGCTGCGGATTTCACGCATCCAATGTGGTTGGAAATTTTAAAGGAAAAATTAACAGAAGATAGTTCTGGCACACTTAAAACAGAAACTGGATTCAACTTCCTTCTCTCAACAGAAATTTCTAATATCTACAGCCAAGAAGGAAAAAAAGTAAGGATTCATAATCTCATCTTAGCTCCAAGTTTCGAAGTAGTCGAACAGATAAATTCTTGGTTGTCTGCCAAAGGCAGACTTGATTATGATGGCAGGCCTATTTTCGGTTTCGGCTGTCCAGAACTGGTTGAGAACTTGATGGGCATCTCAAAAAAGATTATGGTCATACCTGCGCATTGTCTAACGCCTTGGTTTTCAGTCTTTGGCTCCAAATCAGGTTTTAACACCGTCGAAGAATGTTTTCAGGACCAGACTAAGCACATCAAGGCTCTGGAGACAGGTTTGAGTGCAGACCCCTCAATGATATACAGGGTGAGCAAATGGGATGGCTTTACTCCAGTCTCTTCTTCAGATTCCCACTCACCATGGCCCTGGAGAATTGGAAGAGAAGCAACGGTCTTTGATTTAAAGGAATTAACTTACGATAGCGTCACCAAGGCTATAAAAACAAGGAAGGGTCTGACCGAAACCTTTGAATTCTTTCCAGAGGAAGGCAAATACCACCTGGACGGTCACCGTAAGTGCGACGTGGTCATGGAACCAAAGGAGGCAGAGGAGAATAATAACATCTGTCCCGTATGCCTCAAGCCCTTGACCAAAGGTGTCCTCCACCGGGTGGAGGAGCTGGCAGACAGGCCTGAAGGTTTCGTCCCGAAAAATGCGATTCCTTTCAAGTCTTTAGTTCCTTTATCAGAAATCATCTCATATGTCTTAGGCTCACAACTCTACTCAAATAAAGTTCGAACAGAACACTCAAAACTCATACAAGCCTTCGGCAACGAGCTCTCTATCCTTCTGGAAGTACCCAGGAAAGACTTGGTGAAAGAAACAGACCCGAAGGTCGCAGACGCCATAATCAAGGTCCGTGAAGGCAAAGCGACAATCCAGCCCGGCTACGACGGGGTCTACGGACAGCTGATTCTCGACCAGAAGTCCCTCAAGCACAGGTATCCAGAGGGAGAACACTCCCCACGCTACGAGTACAAGAAACAGAAGAGTCTGGCAGAATACACTTAGATGCTGCTGACCTTTACCGGTGGCTAAAGTTTCCCGCTATTCATAACAAAAATAACTAAAGAAAAAGTTATAAAAAATGTAAAAGGGAGTCTAGACGTTGCTGACTGACACAGTGGTTCCAGACGTGACGACGTAGCCGTAATCTGTTGTGACTTCTATGGTGTGGCTCTCTGTGGTTGTCGGTGCAGTCAAAGACACGTCGCAGGTTGCGACCGTGTACCCGTCGACCAGCTTTTCTTTCTCCTTGGCGCTTTCCACGTAATACGAACAGTCCGTGACTTCAGTTCCGTCCAACTTGACTGTTATGTCAACCAGGTTCATGTTGTCTCTGCTTAAACTGTTAGCATCTTGACCGGTGTCAAAGACATCTCCGCCACCAACGTTGTTCAAGGTGACTACTATTGTTTCATTTACTGTTCCGTCTTTAGCTATCTGCACGCGGGAAGGAGGGGTTATGTCCATACTCACAGGACCGCCTTTGATGTCCGTCTGAACAGGCATAGAAACGGTCTCTCCTATCTTCCTCTGCTCGCTCACGTAGTTTCTGTTAGCCGTGGTAAATATCACGGTTCCTACGGTCTGATACTCGTAGTAGACCCTTGCCTTGACGTGAGCTCCCATGGAGAATCCTTGTGGAACTTTGTCTGTTCCAGGCGCCTTTATAGTCCATTCTGCGTTGTCGCTCAGACCAGGCTGGTTCAAGTTCCTGTCAACACCCCTTATGGTGCCCATGGTCTGTAGAGGGCTTGCGCAGGTCCAGTCACCCGGATAACCGTATATGTAAGCCTGTACGTTTGTCGCATCGTCGTCGCCTATGTTCTGCACGGTCATTTCCAGGAATATCTCTTCGTCTGGATATACTTCAGATATATCTGGTCTAAAACTGTTTATCACCACTCCGTCCGTGGAAGAATAGGTGATCTTCTCTGCGCCACCTGGTTCCACGCATCCGGATGCTAGTATCAAAAGAATCGCTAGTACTCCACTCATGTATTTCCTCATCAATTCACCTCTCTTTGAATAACAAATTAGTTTAACTTAAGTCGTATATAAAACTTTTCTTTAGGGTTTTACAGTAATATCCACAGAGCCTCTGTGCTCGTAGTCGTATTCTGCCTCGGCTTCGATGCTGATTTGCTCGTATATCAGGTCTTTGTTGGTGGTCAGCTCGTAAGAAAACCTTTCACTGCTGTCTCCGTAGACCTTGAAGTTGTCCTTTTCCACGGTTTTTTCTTCTGCCCTGTCGTCTGTCGAGTCGCTTTTGTCGTCTATATCGTAATCCGACGGAGGAGTTATGGTCATTTTTTTAATCTCCGACTTATTCAACATTCCGTCCCCGACCTTCTTGACGGTCACGTATATCTTCTTCCTTCCTTCCTCCACCTCAGGCACGATGAACGGTTCGTCCCCTGTGTCTATCTCCACTTTTACCGGCCCTGGTGAGGTGTAGGTCTGTTTAGTGCTGGTCACGCTTTCCCCTCTGGACCTCTTCTGGTAGTATTCGTCGTAACCGTAGACGTCCAGGTAAGCAATAGTGGTTGCTTTGTCTTCGTACTCCAAACGATAGCTCAGTGAGCATATACTGTCCGAAGAAACTTCAGGCATTTTCACAGACCATTCGAACGTCTCGTAAAGCCCTTTCCTGATATCCTTTGAAGGTAGTACACCCTCTGGCAAATCATCAATCCTGTCTGGTGTTGCGCCTTCGCACCAGTCGAACAGCGTTGCTTTGACATCTTTAAGTACGTCCTTCTCCCCGTTGTATCCAACTTTGAGTATCAAGTCCAACGTCTCTCCAGACCTTACTTCTGTTGAAGGATAAACCCTTTTGGAGATGGTCAACACATCCCTGCCTGTTGGCAGCACGGTCTTCTCCTCACACAGACCAAACGCATCCCCCATGTCCGAGAACTCGCCCTCGCACAACTCCGTACACCCGCAGCTGAACAAAACCAGCATGATTAAAAGCGCTCTCTTCATGTTACCACTAATCGTAGGGTTGGACTGTGACTCTCTCCTCTCCCCTCATCTCGTACGTATAGTTGAACTCGACTTGGATGTTTTTTGTTACGTAAGGCCTTCTATCGCTGTCTGCTTTCAGGTTGAACACGTACCTGTCAGTGGAATCTTCAAAGAACCTCAGACCTCTTTGGCTGGTGCAAATACATTTCTTTGTGCAATCAAATTCCTCTTCTTTAAACATATTCTCAGGGACATTACAGTCTATTAGGTCTTCCGGAAAACTAATGGTCAATTCATCTGAGTTAACCCTGCCTTCGTGGACAAAGCCCTTTCCCACGTTCTTCAGAGTCAAGTACAGGGGGAACTCGTTCTCGGATATTAAAGGCCTTTCAGTGCCTATTTCCACGAAAGCCTTTATGGGGCCGCCGGTCTTTGTCTGTCCCATCACAGGAAATTCTTCTCCGGAGTTAAGTATCGAATAATACTCGTCCTCAGGCATGACTATCAGTTCTCTGGTAGTCTTTCCCTCAAACGGGAACACGAACCTGTACTTCAAGTTAACATCCGACTTCACGCCTGCCATTTGTTCTTCGTTGGGTGCAGTCAGTGTCCATTCCACCTTCCTGGTCCCTCCAGGTGGTATGCCGGGTACCGATGGAATGTTTATCTTTTCGATATACTCACAGTCAAGGTTTTTTATAATCTGCGGGGGTTCATCTCCTTGACAGAAACCAGTTGGTACGTCTCTGCACGTTTTCCCGGGTATGTTCTGGCAGGTTGCATCCCAGTAGCAGCCCAGTTCTTCCAGCTGTTCACAGTTATGCTCATCCAAGTTGGAACACAACCTTCCTTCCCTGGGCTCACAATACCCATTCTCCCATTTACAGAGTCTGTTGACAGGGGGATTTGTACAGATTCCTTCTTCCCCGTCATAGACATCACAGTTGGGTTCACCGTAACCGCCTTTCAGCTCACACCCTCCTACCCATTCACATAGTCCCATGCCGTTGTAGTAGTGGCAGGCCGAACTTTCCGTGACTCCCTCGGCAGGTTTCATGTTAGGACAGTTCAAGTCACCGTCACAGAAGCTTATGGACTTTGGTCTGGGGGACGAGTCCACGGTGAATATCCAGTGGTCGTACAGTTCTGCGGATATGGCCTGACCTTCTTCAATAGGCAAGTCCCTCTCGGGGTCCACATTTTCCAGGAACACTGTGAGCCTTACCTGGCCTCCCGGAAAGACAGTGGCGGGTGTTGCTTTGGAATCAGTTATAACCAGCACCTCGTTGGGCGATATCACCTCTTTCTCTTCGCACATTCCGAGCTCCGCGGCTATGTCCATCTCTCCTCCCTGACAGATGCATCCAGAAAAAAGTACCAGACCCAACAAAAGTGTCGCTTGCTTCACCAAAACACCGATTTAAATTACTTTCCGTTGATATAAAAAGATATGTCAGTGTTGGAATCCATACAGTCGTTCATCCAGACCTATTACATAGACCCCTTAGTCTTGAACCAGGGATATACATTGCCCATGACCATCACCTACGGTCTGTTCCTTGCCTTGGCCGTCTACCTAATCTACCCAAGGATTCGCAGCCGTGTGACTATAGACAGAAAATTCGTGTTGGGTGTCATTCCCTACGTAGTACTGGGCGGAGTGGTCCGGGTCTTGGAAGACGCGGCAGAGGCAGGCATCAACCCGGTTTTCAAGACCATCTGGCTGATTTCCCCTCTCATTTTTGTTACTATGTTCGCGTTTACGCTCTCCACGTTGTTGGTATCACTGTTCGTATCCAAACACATAAGAAAACCTTATCATCTGATTTGGGGCGGGTTTGGCACTTTATGCGTGCTATTCGGTCTGGCTTTGTCCCCTTACAAGAACTTGGAGGGAGGCCTGATTGTGGCCGCTCTGACACTTGGCTGGCTCCTCATTTTCTATGGCTTGTCCCGTGTCCTGAAGCGGGAGGTCCTCTCGCCAGTGAACATAGGTCTGCTCACTTCACACATGTTTGATGCTTCTGCCACTTACACCGCCATCCGCCACTACGGCTACTGGGAACAGCACGTTCTGCCCTCTTTCCTGATAGACTTGATGGGTCCGGAAGTGATGTTCCTGCTGAAGATAGTAGTGGTCTTAGTCGTACTCCACTTCTTCGACCAGATTGAGGACAGGGAGCAAAGGACCTTCTGGAAGTTGGTGGTGCTGATACTCGGACTGGCTTTAGGTATAAGAGATACATTGAGGCTGGTGGCTGGGGTTTAACAACAACAATAGGAAGTACCCACTATTCTGCCGTCTTTGTCTTCTATGTTCTGGCACATTTCTGTGCAGCTCCCATCATCAGCATACTGGCCACAATAACTAACTTCGACATGCACGCTGTAGGTTTCTCCAGTACATTCCCCTTGGGTGTTCTGTACCCATCTGACATTCTCGTACTGGTTGGCCTCGGTACCGCAGCAAAGATACACGTTCTCGTTCTCTCCGCATATTTGTGTAGAAGTTTCGGATGCCGGCTGCCTCCCGGGACAGTCACCGTCTGCGCTGCATCTGTTGTAGTCCTCAAAGTCATAAACACCACCTTTACCTCTGCAGCTCTCAGTACATTCCTCCCTGTCTTCAACACAGTATCCGACACCCTCATCGCCACACGTGCAGCAGAAGTAAGGTTCAACCGCGTTACAGTCGCTTTTCCCTTCACAACTCCTGATTCCGAAACTGTATACTCCTGTCTCACCGCATTCCTCTTCACATTTCTGTATATCCGGAGCACAGTACACGTCACCAGATTCATCTTCTTCAGGGTTACAGAGGCAGCAGTAATAGGCGCAGTATTCTGAAGGTGTTATATCAGCGGTTTCGCATTCCACCTCTGATTTCACGTTAGGACTCCAGAAGCCGCAGTTGCATGAACGCTTCTGGTCATCTTCGCACAGCTCTATTCTACCAAATTTACCAACACCTGTACCCAAGACGGATTCAGTCCTGTAGTTTATCCATATAAAGTCGTCTCCCTTTTCAACCTTACCGCCTCCAACCCAATGGTAAATGTCCAGGGACGGGTCAAAACCTTCCAGGTTCTCTTCCAGTTCTGTTTTTATTTCCTTAATTTCTATTTCACCGTCCATGTTTCTCACGTCTATCCGACAGCAACGATTGTCCTCTTCACCGGGCTCGGGACCAGGCCATTCTGTGCCCGCAGCAGCTATGATCTTTGCCAGAGTAGCGTTCCTACAGTAGATGTCCTCGCAGGCACCTTGAGGACAGCACTTCGCATTGCCTCCGGTTCCACCGTCTGATGAATCTATGGGCTCGTACATACAGTTGTCGCATATTACTCCTCCTTGGTCTGAACAGTTTAAGGTTGCGTCGCCTTCCATTTCTGTTTCAAACAAATCTTCCATTATAGATACCTTTGCTTCTTCCTTTATCTCGTACCCGAATGTGAAATTGGCGGTTGCCACGAACGTCTTGGAAACATTCCCCGGTTCTTTCGCTCCAAACTCGCACAAGAAGTTGATGTAGGTCTCTGTATTTTCAGGGTTTTCATAAACTGCCTGGGCGGTAGCACCGGACAGGGAGAAAGTTATTTCGCAAGGTTCTCCTGGCTCGCATTTAACGTATCCTTCTTTTTCATGTCTGATGACCCCTTCACCCCTGCATTCGTACTTGTGAGTGATTTCAGGCAGGTTCAGCGTGATTGGCTTTCCGTCCACAGCCACATGTCCTTCACCCCTGTTGACCACAGATACTATCAGTACGTCTGTCGTGCCTCCTTCTATAGGTTGGTCGACTATGTTCAGCGAAAGAGCGGCAGGAGGCATGGTTTCGTCCACCGTGGAACTCTTGGAGTAGTAGATGTTTTCACCGGCAGCTAGTCTACCCACTTCCTCACTGCTCATGAGTTCTATATCCAAGGCTGTCCTGGTCTCATACTCGTAAGCAGCCTTTAACACCACAGACGAATATTCCTTCCACGAACGTTCGTACTCTTTCATCACTCTGAACGGGCCGAAGGTATAACTTTTGGTTGATTTAATGGACATACTCTCTTGGGAATAGTCGAACGTCCCACCTGATATCCTTTTGCACTGTTCCCCTTCCTCGCAGGAGGCAATTATATGGACATTGCTAGCAGTCTGACCACCACTGTTCTCCACCCTTGCATATATCTTGAAATTCTGGTCCGCGTGTCTTATGAGAGAGGGTCTGGCATCTGCCTGGGTTATCTCCACACCTTGCGCTATGTATCCGGGTTTCTCCGGTTCCACGTTCCCGTACATCTTTTCTCTTATGTATCGGTTGGGGTCGGTCATCATCAGCCATAAGTCGTGGAAACCGTCTTTTGCCAGGTCAATCATCTTTCCCAGGGGTTCGGTTATGAATGAAACTGATTCCCTGATAGTCGAGCCATAAGGACTTGCCGGAGACCAGAGATAGGCAAAGACCAGAACAATCACCGCGAGTACCGCAACCGCGGGAAATCCGCTCGGGACATACACGTATGTGATGAGCATGAACAGGAGGAAAAGAGCAACAACCCCTCCCCATCCGAACAGCCTCATCTCAAATGTACGGATTATTAAATAAGACGTCCAGGCCATGATTATGCCGGAGAAGAACTGTTCCACAAGCAATCTCCACTTATTTTTTATGGTCTTCTTCCCGGCTGCGAAAGCATCAACGGCATCAACATCTTTCATTCAATCACATCCCTGGCCTTCCTCCTGGCTGTGGAGAAGATCCTTTTCCATGAGTCCCGTCTTCATCGTGCTGTACTTCTCCTCCCCCCTTGCCTCGTTCTTCCTCTCCTTCTCCTTCTGTTCCCTTTTCAGGTTCACCTTTGTAGTAGTTTATGAATATGTTTATCGCGTTATCTTCCTCACTCTCGCCGAAAAGTATGGTCATGCCTATGCCAAAAATAAGCCATAAGAACAAGCTGAACCAGCTGTTTCCGTCCATCTCAAGCACGATTCCGGTGAAAAGCCAAAGAATTGCAATTATAATCACACCGGCGACCCACGGGCCGAATATGGCTTCTTCCAATACGTCTATGGTCCTGTTGAATATGCTTTCGCTGGCGCCGCTTACTTTTTGTGCGCCTCCTGGTACCCCCTTCATACCTTCTTTGATGCCTCTGCCTGCTTTCCTCAAACCTCTGCTGACTTTTCCTCTGGCCCTCTGCCGTTTCTCTCCAGTTGGCCCGAATTTATCGTAAGTTTTCTTTTTCCATTTTTCTCTTTTTCCTCTCATGCTGCCAGAAGCAACTTTTTTTATCCATCCTGGCAGTTTGGATATTTTCTCTAGTTTTTTCCCTTTATTTTTTGTTTCTCTGAGATCTCTCAAATCCAATCCACATTCAGGACAAAAGACTCTGTTTGGCTCAGTTATTGCACCACAGTTAGGACATGTTTCTCTACCGTTTCTGTCCCTTCCTGGAGAAGCGTAAAAAGATCTACCACATTTTTTACAAATGAAGTAATCACCAACTTTTTCTACCTCGCCTCCACAAATTACACATCTAACCATTCTTCAGCCTCGCAAACCTACTCATAGAAATTATCCCTTCCTTCGTATATATACTTTGCAAGGACTAGTCTTCTTCCAGTTCCTTCAGCGCCTCTATCTTGGCAGCCACTTCTTCCAACGTTCCTTCAGGCATGGCGTCTATTTCTTCCAGCCGATGGTGCTGGTGGATGAACTCGGGCACTTCCACATGACTCGGTTCTCTGGACGGGAACATGTGCGCAATAGAATGGGTCTTATGCTTTCTCAAGGTGTCCTCCAGGGACTCCAACCAGGGCTGGATTATTTTGTCGACTTTGTCCATCTTGGGACTGGGCGGTGACACGTCGGGACTGGGCGGATTGGGCATGGTCTCCTTGGTGATGAAGTCAGGCACCGGTACAACCCTCTGCAGGTGCGGGGCCACCACTTCCCTTTCCTCGAACCAATGGGGAAGCTCTACTTGACCCCCTCCTTCACCCTCGAACAAAGTCTTTAGAGCGAAATAATTCTCGCCTATCAGTTCCCTTCCGCCGAACCATCCAGGCACTCTCACCATTCCGGCTTCCTCCACTTCCCTTCCGCCGAACCAGTTCGGTAGTTCTACTAAGGAAGGCTCTTCCAGCCAGTCAGGCACTGGTACTGGCTCTTCTTGTAATTCTCTTCCCGCCTCCATCATGGCGTCCAAGCGGACTATCGGCTCTTCCAGTTCCCGTCCCTCGAACATGTCTGGAAGTTTCTGGTGCTCTTCCTTTAAAAGGGATTCTGTCTTGACCTGTTCCTTTATCTGGTCTTCCATCTTTTCGAATAAATCCTTTTCTTCTTTCTTTTTAGAACCGAACAGGAAATCCAAGAGGGGCATATAATGTTAATATTGTAAGGGGTCGTATATATCTTTTGCCTCATTTCCTGTAGTATATCCGTACTTCGGCGTCAGACAAAGTGGCAAAACCGTCTTCAGTCATGAACTGCAGGTAATTCTTGCCGATTCTGGCAATCCTGTCGTCGAAAGAAGCTGTGTAAACGTAATGTTCCCTTGGCTCCCTGTCGAATATTCTGACATCGTTCATGTACAACTCCACGTTTCCAGTGGTTTCCTCTACCCTGAACACCACCTTGCCGGATTCAAACTCCTCTATCTCGTCCTCGCCTATCTCGAACCTGAATGTGGGGAACTGGTCCCTTCCAAGTTCGGTATTCAGTTCCAAGTCCGACAGCACGTAGACCGTGGGTGCCCAGATTTGCCAGCCGGATGAAGAGGCAGAAACTTCCAAAGTGTTCTCTTCCCGCAAATAAGACGTGTCCAACTCAACTTCCACTTGGTCCAGACTCTTTCCCGGCTGCTGGTCGTAGACGAGTTGCTGGTTGAACTTTATCCTCAGGTTTCCGTACTGGTTGGTATCAGACACCTTGAATGTCAGAGACGACTGGTCTATCAGTTCTACAAGTTCTTCCTCTATGGAGAATGACAGGCGCTCTGTCCGGCTTCCGAACAGCAGTCCGTTCTTGACCTCTGTCCTTCCGATTAGAGAATAGGAACGAGGACCCACCATGAAGTCCTCGAAGTCGTTTATCCTTACAATCCGCCACCCGTGACTCGCGTTCTCGTGGTCGTAGATGAC
Source organism: uncultured archaeon (assembly GCA_964644245.1). Lineage (GTDB taxonomy): Archaea > Aenigmatarchaeota > Aenigmatarchaeia > CAZXUR01 > CAZXUR01 > CAZXUR01. Next base: position 44,637 of record CAZXUR010000004.1, on the reverse strand, counting down.
GTAATCAGTGTCGTTATCTACTGAGATGTTGGTGTCTTCGATGATGATTTCCTCACCACCAAGTAAAAGTGCAAAAGCGAGTATCATGAAAAGTCCTGCAATCAAAAAAGCGTAAAATTCATCCATAATTCTATTTGTTAAACAACTATATAAATTGTTTGGGTAAGTCTTTTTAGGCATATGCGACTGATAAGCTTCAACCGTAAGACCAATGAAGTCCGTCTCAAACCAGAGAACCCGGATGACCTGTTTCATCTTGAACTCTTGGTCAGAGAGGGCGATTTAGTCAGGGGCAAGACTATGAGAAGGAAGGAGATAAAGAGGGGAGACAAGTTCGTCAGGGCCGAGAAGAAGCCCGTGACCTTGACCGTGAATGTGGAGAAGGTTTCCTTTGCCGAGTCAACCGATAGGCTGAGACTGACCGGAGAAATCGTGAAAGGCACTGACTTAGGAAAGCACCATACCATCGAGCTTCAGCCCGGAGACGTGGCGACCATAAAGAAGGACTGGAGGAAGTACGAGCTGGAGAAGTTGAAGTCTTTGGAGAAGAAGCCGCCCAAGTTGCTTATATGCGTGTTGGACGACGAGGGCGCGGACTTCGCACTGTTAACCGACCGGCTAAAGTACTTGACACACATGAAGGGAGCCACCGGCAAGTCCTTGGGAGAGGCAAACAAGGAGCAGTACTACAAGCAGGTAGTCGACTATATATCAGGATATGACTGCACCAAAGTGGTGGCAGGCCCGGGTTTCGTGAAAGACGAAATAGTCAAACGTCTGGAGGGCAAAGTCTTCAAGGATTCCACTTCACACACAGGGAAGACCGGGGTACAGGAAGTCATCAAACGCGGGATCGTGGACCGGGTGGTGGAGGACTCCCGTCTGTCCGAGGAGACCAAACTGGTGGAGAAGTTCCTGGGAGAATTGTCCAAGGACGGAAAGGCGGTGTACGGGAAGGATGAAACTAGGAAGGCTCTGGAAATGGGAGCCGTTGAAACGTTACTGGTTTCAGACAAGTTGCTGAGGAAACTGGAACCTTTGATGGAGAAGGCAGAGGGCGTGAAGACAGACGTGAAAATTATCTCCTCGGACCACGAGGCCGGTGAGAGGCTCTACAACCTTGGAGGCGTGGCCGGGATTCTGAGGTATAAGGTTTCTTAAGTTATTTGAGATTTGAGAAGATATGTAAACTATGGAATCTGAGGAATGTGTTGA
>CAZXUR010000004.1:0-43322 GCA_964644245.1 uncultured archaeon | reverse complement strand
TGAACCGGGTCATATGGTTTACAGCAATGTTATACCTTTGAATGAGGCTGAGAAGAGAACCAACCGGGTACTTTCGAAGCCGCTGACACCTAAGTCACACCTTGAAGAGTTGAGATTCTATTCTAGACCTGAAACATGGAGACGCAAGTACAACCTCCTCATGCTGGAGATAGAGGACAGAGAACCAAAGGTCTACGAAGCGATGATTTCCCTCGGACTACCCAGCCCTTACCGTAAAAGATGAATGCGAGAGGCAGGGTTCGAACCTGCGAACTCACTAAGAGACCAGATCTTGAGTATCACCTATCATCCGAGCGTCAAAACTCGAGATAACTGGCGCCTTTGACCACTTGGCTACTCTCGCTTAAGAATAATTGTCAGAAGAGGATTTAAAAAGTTTTTCTTCCCTCCAGTTCACGTATTCCTCGAGTAGACATGTTCAGAAAATATAAATTACTTGGCCTTGAGCTTTGCCAGACGGTCCCTCAATTCCTCGATTTCCTTGTGGAGTTCTATCATGGACAGCTCTATCTTCTCCACGTCTTCCATCCCTTCCGCGTATCCTTCCAGCCTTATTCCAGGAGGCTTCAACAGCATCTGGTCCAGGTCGGCGACTGTGGTTTCCAGTTTCTCTATGGAAGACAGGACCATGTCCACTGATATCTTTCTTAGCTCTTCCAGGTCTTTCACAACTTCGAAGATTTCCCTTACTCCCGACAGATAGGTCTTGATTTCCTGCAAGCCCAGGACCGTTTCCCTGTACTTCTCGACCTTGACGAATAGGGGCGCAAAATCACTGGAGCCTGGGGTGGGTGTTTTCACCTGAGCCATTTCACTGTCTCTCATGCCCTTACCGGTCTTTATGGTGGGTTCAGAAGTCTCTTTCCTTTCCGGTTCTTTGGACTTTTCTTTCCTTTCAGGTATTTCTATCTTTTTTGGTGGTATCTTGGGCTTGGAAGGCTTTTCCTCGTTCTCGTAAGGAGTCACTTTTTCCTCTTCCTGACCCTCCACGGCTTTCCGTATCTTCTTAACATCTTTCTCGTTCATACTGACCACTTTCTAATTCTCTTGTATATTTAAATAAATATGCGACCGTCGGGAATTTCATCGACCGGAAATCCGGCACGATTTTGAACCCGAGCTAGAGACTTGGGAAGCCTCGGTCCTACCAGACTAGACTACGGTCGCTACTTTCCAAGTAAGTTTCCAAAACCGCTTACCGCAGATTCTTCTTCTTCCTTGATTTTTTCCACGACTTTGTCCTTCTTCTTTGACTTCTTGGCAAGGCCTTTCAGAAGCTTCTCCGCTTGTTTTAAGGCTTTCTTGCTTCCGTCCACTACCAGGAAGGAACCTTCTTTCTTCATGCCCAGGGACTCGGCGTCCCTGACGGTTATGCTCTGCCTTCCCACCAGTTCGTCCTTCTTCAAGGTCTCTTGAGCCTTTGCAGTCTTGTCCTTTTCAACGAACCATACTTCTTTCATGTAATCACCTGTGTATATTTGAGAAAAAGGTTTATAAAGTTAGAGGAACAGGGGTAAGAAATGTTTGAATTTTGACAAAGAAACTTTAGAAAAACTTTATTTATAAAGGATTGTCGAGGACTAATTTACAAAAATAGTGGAAGAAAAACTATAGAAACTATGGCCATTAGTTTGAGAACGATATTAATTGAGGGGGAGCTACAATCCTTGAGCGGGTCACCAACTGTATCCCCAACCACCGTAGCTTTATGTACAGGACTGTTTTTACCACCAAAATTCCCCTTCTCGACGTATTTTTTCGCATTGTCCCATGCGCCGCCTGCGTTTGCCATGAATACAGCCATCAGGAAACCCGTTGCAATTGAACCGACCAAGACGCCTCCCAGTGCTTGTACGGACCAGAGACCTATGACAATTGGAGTCACGATTGCGATTAGACTTGGTAAGACCATTTGTCTCAAGGCACCGTTCGTACTTATAGCGATGCAACGGTTGTAGTCAGGCTTTGCCTTACCCTTCATCAGACCTTTGATTGACTTGAACTGGTGGCGGACCTCTTGGACTATGCTCTCAGCCGCCTTGCCTACGGCAGACATGGTCAGGGCAGAGAACAGGAATGGCAGCATCGCTCCTATGAACAGACCGACCATGACCTCGGGGACGGTCACGTCTATGATGACTTCCTTGCCAGTCATCTGGGTGACCACCTGAGTGTAAGAAGCAAATAGAGCTAAAGACGTCAAGGCAGCAGAACCTATGGCGAATCCTTTTCCCATGGCAGCGGTGGTGTTCCCGACCGCGTCCAGAGCCTCGGCTCTGCTCCTCACTTTTTTGCCGAGTCCGGCCATCTCTGCTATGCCCGCGGCGTTGTCAGCCACCGGACCGTAGCAGTCCGTGGCAAGTGTGATTCCCAGAGTACTTAACATGCCCACAGCTGCTATGGCTATTCCGTAAAGACCGGCGAATTGAAATGCCAGAAGAATCGCTGCGCATACGGTCAAGACCGGGACTACTGTTGACATCATGCCGACAGAAAGTCCTTGTATCACGTTGGTGCCAGCGCCAGTTTGAGCCGCAACTGCGATGCTCTGTGTCGGCTTGTGGTCGTCAGACGTGAAGTATTCGGTGACCAGGCCTATGATGATTCCTGCTCCAAGACCTGAGACGGTTGAATAGAACAGTCCCACCTCACCACCCATGTATTGAATCAGGAAGTAGGATGCGGTAGCCATAATCAGCGCGGCCGCGAATATCCCTTTGTCTAGAGCGTGCCCGGGTTTCCTTCCGCTGGTCCTCACGAAGAGAGTTCCTATGATTGCAGAAACAATTCCCAGGGCGGCGAGGGCCATGGGAAGAATCACTCCGTTAGCGAATGCGGTCAGTGTAGCACCAATCACCATCGCAGCTATGATCGAGTCCACGTAGCTCTCGAACAGGTCAGCACCCATGCCTGCGATGTCTCCCACATTGTCTCCCACGTTGTCTGCTATTACTGCCGGGTTCCTGGGGTCGTCTTCAGGTATGCCTGCCTCCACTTTGCCTACCAAGTCTGCTCCAACGTCCGCTGCTTTCGTATAGATACCGCCTCCCACCCTGGCGAACAACGCGATTGAAGAGGCGCCAAAGCCAAAACCGAATATGATGTTTGGGTCACCGAATATGTAGTAAAGGCTTGCAACTCCCAGCAGACCGAGGCCCACTACGGTCAGTCCCATGACCGCTCCGGATGAGAACGCGACGCTGAGACCTTGGTTCAAAGACTTCTTGACCGCGGCGGTGGTACGAGCGTTGGACTTGGTGGCAATGCGCATGCCTATGTTACCAGCCAATCCAGAGAACAACGCACCGAGAACGAACGCTCCGGCCAGCATATGTCCCGTCTCCGGTATAATGAAGTAGAGTACCGCCGCCACTACAATAACGAAAACGGCGAGTATCTGGTACTCCTTCTTCAGAAAGGTCATCGCACCTTTATGTATCAGTTCTGATAGTTCTTCCATCTTCTTGGTGCCCTGGGACTGTTTAAGGACACCCTTTGCTTTGAAGATTGCAAATAATAGTGCGAGTAGACTTATACCGATGATAATGTCCAACATTTTATCACTTATCTATTGGTTAGAAGTGTATATAAATTTGAGAGCCTCGGAGGGGATTCGAACCCCCGACCTGTTGCTGTCCCGGTTTGATTTTTTAGTTCAAACCTTTTCTAAAGGTTTGTTTGATGCAACTTTTTCTAAAAAGCTGCTTACGAGGCAACCGCTTACGATCTAACGAAGTAATCAGTCTACCGGCTGAGCTACCGAGGCGATAGTTTATATGTTTCGTAAACAAATTTAAAAACATGAAAGCTCTGTTCTGGGAGAAGAAGAAAGGTAAGAAGGTGCAATGCCATCTCTGTCCCCGGAACTGTGTGATATCTGAAGGAGACGTGGGTGACTGTGGGGTCAGGAAAAACGTGAAAGGAAAGTTGGAATCCTTGGTCTACGGAAGGGTCGCCGCCCTGAATATAGACCCCATTGAAAAGAAACCCTTATACCACTTCGCTCCCGGGACCCGTTGCGTGTCATTCTCCACGGTCGGGTGCAACCTGCATTGCAAGTTCTGCCAGAATTGGGAGCTGTCGCAGACCAAAGAAATTTCCGGCAGGGAGATGTCGCCGAAAGAACTGGTGGAGCATGCTCTGGAAAACAACCAGCCCGGCATCGCTGCCACATACATAGAGCCCACTGTGTTCTACGAGTACATGCTGGACGTGTTCAAACTCGCCAAGAAGAAGGACTTGTACACGGTCATGGTTTCCAACGGATACATACAAAGGGAGCCGTTGAAGAAGTTGATTCCTCATCTGGATGCAGCCAACATAGACCTGAAGGGTGACAAGCACTTCTACCGCAAGTTGTGTAAAGTGCCTGATTCCAAGCCGGTGTTCGAGACGGTGAAGACATTGACCGATAAAGGCGTGCATGTGGAGACTACTTGCCTGGTGATACCCGGATGGAACGACAAGCCCAGCCAGGTCGAAGAACTGGTCAAGAGAATCACAGACATAGATAAAACCATACCTTTCCACTTTTCGCGTTACCATCCGTGCCACAAGATGGAAGCTCCGCCCACCCCGGTCGCGACCCTCGAAAGAGCCGCAAAAATCGCTGACAAGTCTTTGGACTACGTCTACTTGGGAAACGTTTCTAGTGGCTGGGAGTCAACCCGATGTCCTCGCTGCGGGGAGATAGTAATAAAAAGAAGCGGATACAATATAGAAGCAAGGAAACACCAGCACAAGTTCAAACTGGCGGGTAAACGATGGATTTCATGAACAAAAACTTTATATTTGGGCTTTGTTTATTTATAATGTCACTATTCAAAATGGAGGTAAAAAATGCATAGAAAGATTTTAGGCCCTATCATAGCCTTACTAGTGATTCTTAGTGGTAGTGCAGCGTTTGGGTCTTCTGGTAATGCGGGAGATCAGCTTCGTAATATATCCGTGACGGCTACAGGCAACGATTCGAATTCGACCTGGACACGTGCAAACGAATATGAACTGTTTAACTTTAGTATGGGTTTAAATGAGACAGTCAATATGACCTATATTAACATAACGGTTCCCAGTATTTCAAACGAGAATAACACCAACTTTACGGTTGACTTCTCTGCTGGTTATTCCATAATTGGCAATTCAACTGCTTGGTACTGTTCAAACGATACCTTTGTTTCCCTTGGTAGAACTAATGTTTCCATGGTTAACTGTTCAAGTCAATTCGGAACTGGTGCAAACGAAATACTGTACATAGCTTTCCAAGCCACCGCAGCCGACATGGCTGTAGAGAATTGGCAGGAGTGGAATGTCTCTTATTATGGCAATGCCACCACAGGCGTACATGCCAATTGGAGCTATTCTACAGCTCTTACAGGCATAGACGGTGTCAATCCAACCGCAAGCATCTCTACGGACAGGGAATACATCTATCAGAGACAGACCATAACCCCGACTTGTACTGTGGCTGACTCTGCGATGGCTTCTTTGAGCTCTACATACTGGAGACACTCTGTTGTGTCACCGGATGATACCAGGACTGATGTAGGTAGTTTGTCTGGAGAATTCACAGAGACTTCCCAGAAAGGAACTTACACCATCCACTGTGATGCAGAAGACTCTGTGGGTAACTACGTGAATGAGACTGACACGTTCGAGGCAAGAAGTAGAGTGACCAACGCAGGCACATGGACTGGTCCTTCTGAAGAAGAAGAGGAAGAAGAAACCGGTGAAGAAGAGGAAGAAGAAGCTGGTGAAGAAGCAACCACGACCACACAGCCTACCACCACAACCACCCAACCTTCTGGAAGCATAATCGACGTAATCCTGTCACCTTTCACATGGCTATGGAGCATGTTGTTCGGATAAGTGGGCTGACCTTTTAATTTTTATTTTTAATCCATTTCTTTTAAGGTTTATAAACTTTTCTCCTTATCAGATAGTATGGAGAATAAACTTGATAAAGAGGAAATCAAAGAGCTTCTTTCTAAGGGCTGGATTCAGGTCAGATTCACAGTTGAGGTAATGGCCAATTCCAAGGAAAACGCGGAGAAAAACATCAAAGAACACATGGAGAAGCTGAAAAAGGTCTCGGATTTCAAGGTCTACAAAGAAGATTACGAGAAGGCAGAGAAAGTGAAGAAATTACCGCCCAGATTCAAGAACAAGGTAAAAGAGGCATGGTCCCAGATGGTTGAGTCAGAGATGATGGTCAGTGATTATAACGCTTTGGTTAGGTTCTCGTTTGCCTTTGGGCCGTCGTCTGTGGAAATACTGGAACCGGAGAAGATCGAACTCTCTCAGGACCAGATGCAGAACATAATAAATACTTTGGCCGGACTCATACACCAGTACACAGCGGCCAGGGGAATCGGCGGTTTGGTAATCGCTCCCAGATAGGTGTGAAACATGAGAAAAACGGCCTTCATCGTGTTATTCCTATTCATTCTGGTTTGTCCAGTTTTTGCTGTTAGTCTGGAGAATTACGACGTACTGGTTGACATCAGGGATGACCATGTTCGCGAGAGGAGGACGTTTGAATTTGCTAATGTCCAGAACAAATTTGACTTGTTCGTGTTTTCTCCCGTATCTGACTTGAAAGTGGAAGGAGCCAGTGGGAAGGAACTTGACTGTTTGGTAGAAAGGCAAACACTTGGTGACTTAATCGTCTGTGAGAACTTCCAGGAGAAAGGCCTTACCATGGAGTTTGACATGCACGGTCTGGTGGAAAAGAGGAAGAACTTCAGGATATTTTCTTACATGTACGTTCTCACCAGGCCAACAGAGAGGTTCCATCTGAAATTAAAGCTTCCGGTGGGTTCTGTATTCGTTGATGAGGAATCCCTGCAAGGAACCGGCCTCAAGCCCTACAAGCCTCTGGGCGGAATCCAGGGGACTGACGGCAGGAAGATATACATAGAGTGGACTCTTGACGACCCGCCCCTGGGACAAAATCTCGATGCGCAAGTTATTTTCGAACCTTCGGTCGAGCTCTCCCCGTCTGTGATGGCCATAACCATTGTTGCCATAATAGTGATGTTGGGAATATTCTTTTACATGTCCAGAAGGGGTACGGATGTGGAGTCGGTGATGCAGGTCCTCAGCAAGGACGAAAAGAAGGTGGTAAACGTCCTGAAGAAACAGGGAGAGAGGACACAGAAGCAGATTGCCAGGGAGGCAGACTTCTCCACCCCCAAGGTTAGCCGTTTAGTGTCTGATTTGGAGAAGAGAGGCATAGTAGAGAAGAGGTCAGTGGGCCGTTCTAACAAGATAAAGTTGAAAGAAAGTTTCGGACGTGAAGAGGAAAGAGATGAAAAGGAAGACATGTCTGAAAAATTCTACAAAAAAGAGTAATTTTTGACCTTGAAAATTAAAGTGACATAATGACGTTTTTAAGTTCTAAAAACTGTTATTTTTATCTTTGGAACTATTAAACGGTCATTTCAGCCCTTTCAGACCCCGAAGAGGTTGCCAAAAGGGGTCTAAACACACGTTTTGAACTGTTGCGGGGAAGTTATATATAATACTTTGAATAAGTGGTGTTTAGTTGACCAGATGAAGTTGTCTACTGAGGTCATAAAAAATGGAGGAAAAAATATGCAACTTAGAAAGATTATAAGTGGTACAATCGGTTTAGTAATGGCAACGGCTACCTTGGCGTTCCCAGCCTTGGCAGCAGAAGTTCCGTCCGGTTTCCCAGCACCTTACGTTGAAAACAACGTAGCTGACTACACTGTAGTCTACGGTGCTTTGGGAGCTGCTTCGGACGTAAACGCTGCCGACGAAATCGCTTCAGCTCTAGCAGACCAAGTTGTTTCTACAGAAGAAGGTGGAGAGTTGGAAGGGGGTTCATCCCTTTCTACAACCAACACACCACTGTACCTAGGAAGCGGTTGGAACGAGGCTTTTGACACAGTAACAGATTCTCACTTGCCCAGCGTTCTGGCTGACGGTACAGCCATTTCTTCAGATGGAACAGAGTACGACTACACTCAGTACGTAATGCTGACCAACGAATCTTCTGGAGACAGAGGTATGTTGAGCTTCGGAAAGAACGGAGACTTGTCTGACCCTGTATTGAACGTAGAAATAGGGACTCAATCTAGTCAAGTGCCTTTCTACAGCAAGGTCACGTTCGACAAGAACCTCAACGTGACTTCTGGTGACAGAGGTCTGGCTGGTGAAGAGATTGAGTTGTTCGGAAAGAACTTCGTAGTCTCGTCCGATTCCACGGCAGGAACTGATTTGGTCCTTTTCGGGGCATCAAACATGATGTCCATGAAGTCCAAGGAAGAGAAGACCATAACCGTTTCAGGAGAAGACTATCTGGTAAAGATAGTTTCAGTGGTCGACTCGGACACAGCAACCGTGTCAGTGGATGGCACATCCAAGGACATAGACGAAGGAAACACCAAGAAAATCGGTGGTCTGGAAGTTTACGTAGATACCGTAAACTACTACCAGGACATCATTGAAGGTGTGGCCATAGACTCTGGAGACGTAGACTTGGTTTTCGGTTCTGAGAAGTTGACCTTCCAGAACGGAAAAACGGTAAAGTACGGCTCTTCAGGAGACACTTTGGAAGGAACGAACTGTTACCTTAACTGGGATTCGAACAACGACTTGTCTGAATTATACGTGAATGCTTCTGCAGCCGACTCGGACGAAGACTTCCTTTCCCCTGGAAACTGTTTCCAGGACAGGGTCTGGGAGACATTCGAGTTCTGCATGGGCAACACCGACCCAGCTTTGACTGCTGACGATAGAGACAAAATAACCTTGAAAGCTGTATCTGCAGACACAGTGGAACTAGAGTTTACGACTGCAGATGACAAAGAAGTTTCCTTGGAAATCGCCAACATAGTCGATGTGAACGACGGAAACCCTAAACTACAGGATTCCAACGACCGTCGTATCCATGTGAGAGAGTGGAACAACTCTGACGCACTTTTCAAAGGTGGACCGATGTCTTACGGAGAAAAGGAGTACTTTATCACCAACGAAAACAGTTACTCCCACATGTTCCAAATAACCGACATATCAAGCGTAGGAAGTACCGGCGGCGAGATAAATTTGAAGGACGTGCTGACAGGAGATTCGTACACCGTTTCTCTGAAGTCGTCCAATTACTCCAATGGTACTCTAGTGATAGACGGCAACAAATTCTACTTCCAGGTCAACGGTTCCCCTCCGGGGAGTTCTTGCACCCCTAACTGTGGTGTGAACGTGACTTGGGGAAGTGGTGCAAATTACGACGACGCTGGTGATGCAGTGTCACTGTTCCCGTCCATAGAGACGAGCAACGGTGGTTGGTTGAGCTTAATCAACAACGTGACAGTCGGAAACACGACTTACGAACTGCCAAAGACAGGGCAGACAGACGAGTACGGTACGACTACCGTTGACACCAGTTCAGCAAACGGTGGTCTTGCTACCAACTTCTGGTATGCTCCAAACCACGCTACAAATCCCTACGTAACAGCAGGCGCTAATGTCACCATGGCAGGAGAAGGTCCAGGAATCTTCCTTTTGGAAGAGAAGGACGAAGGCGAAGTTAAGAATGCTCTTATGGCGTTCGTCGGCTACGACTCCACAAACAAGAGAATCACTGTTGAGGAATCCCTCTTCAACATGACTCAGTACACAGGTGGAGACCTTGCCAGGAAATCAGTGACAAGCGACAACTACGTCGACAAGTGGGTAAACAGGTATGGAACCTACGCGATTGTGACCGACTCTCAGGACGGCGGTGGTATGATAGAAATATACTACCCAGACGAACAGGCAGAGTGGGATCTCAGAATCGGTGAAGTAGGTGAAATCGCAACTGGAGGTGGAGTAGCAACCGCAACCGCAATAATGGACACGGACGTGACAGACGCAGACAGAAACACGTCAAACATCATTGTGGTAGGTGGACCTTGTGTCAACACTCTGGCAGCAGAGTTGTTGGACGTCGAGTTCCCTGCCTGCGGAGCAGACTCTGGTTGGGAAGAAGGAGACCAAGTTATCGACGAGTACGTAGGACAGTTCAGCTCAGGCAACACAGCTTTGCTGGTTGCTGGTTGGGCAGCCGAAGATACCACTGCAGTAGCGGACATGTTAGCAGAAGCTTTAGCATAAACTTGAAGGGGCTTTCAAGCCCCTCCCTTTTATCTTTTTGTTCTTCCCTTATTTTCCCCAAACATTTCAAAAGGTATTTAAAATTTGTCATAGAAGGAGAACTATGAAAACAGAACTGCTGATAGTGCTTTTAGTCGCCTCGTCCATGTGCGTAAGCACAAGCCTGGTGGGGCCGCCCGAGCAGCACACCATAACCATAACCAGCAGGTACGGCAATGAGGAGTTCACTTTCAACCACAACATCTACGAGTCCTACAAGGTGCCTGTCTATCCGAACACCGAGACACTTAGACAGATGATAGAGGAGGCGGATGAAATAGACATCGTCTTCAAAGACTCCGCGGACAACGGTTGCGCATCAGTCGCTATATTCAACATAGTCTACAAAGTTCGCCGTTACTACAACTATCAGGGAGTGAAAAAAGACTTTACTTCCTACGAGACTTTGGACGCTCCTTTCGATAAGACTACTATCGTACTGCTCGGTCCACGGTCCGGCGCAGAGGACGACCAGATAACCATTTCTGACAACAAGATATACGTGGAAGGAGAGACCATGCAAGGAAACGCCTGCGTGGGCTTGGAAAAGGCTGCGGACAAGTTGATACTGACTGCAATGGGTGTGGACATCTCTTAAGTGATCCGATGATTTCAGTTGTGGTCCCGGCCTACAACGAGGAGAAGGCCTTGAAAAATGTGATAGGCAAGACACAAGAAGTTTTGAAGGGGCTGGAGAGCGAAATAATAATTGTGGATGATGGGTCTAATGACTCTACATATGAAGTGGCAAAGAAGTTGGAATGTCGGGAAATCCTGGTCTTAAGGCACGAAAAGAACAAGGGCAAGGCAGCTGCTTTGGAAACAGGCTATGAAACAGCAAGGGGTAAAATCCTCGTGAACATAGATGCTGACTGCACCTATCCACCTGAAGCGATACCAAAGCTCGTGGCTCCTGTGGAAAGTGGTGAAGCAGACCTCGTCTTAGCCTCGAGGTTCGCCGGTAAGGTGGATGACATGAAAACTCTGAACAGGCTTGGAAACATTTTCTTCTCATCTTTGGTGTCGTTGTTAACAGGGAAGAATATAACTGACGCGTCTACAGGCATGAGGGCATTTTCAAAGAGTCTATGGAAGAACATGCGTGTTGAAGCTCAGGGACTCGACTGGGAGGTGGAAATGACCACAAGGACAATAAGAAAAGGCTTTCGTGTTGTTGAGGTTCCCATAGTTTACAGTAACAGAGTAGGAGAGTCAAAACTCGTCCCAACAAGAGATGGCTTCGCTTTCCTCAAGGCAGTAGTAAAGGGCAGATTCTTCTAGACCTTTGACAGAAGGAATTTGACCGGGTCTGTTTCTATGGATTCTCCGGTCGACCGGAACACAGTTTCATTGAGCCTCTGCGTGTATGTCTTGTCGATGGTCTCCACTTCCAAGCATTTATCCGTGTCACCGATTATGTAGTAATACTCGCCCTCATGGATGATTGGGAATCTTCGCAGGAACTCCCCGTCTTTTACGTATTCAGGTTCCCTCGCAGCCTTGAACAGGACAATACGATAGCCTTTCTCTATTGAGGCGTTCAACATCTCCTGTCTCGGAGCAGGCCCGGTCAGTTTTCCCAGATACGTCAGTGGTACCCATGCGTTTGACTTTGCTCCGCAGTCGTCCATCCTTTCCACCACTTTCCTGTAGGACGCGTCCTTTTCGAGGTAGGCGTGTGGCAGGAAAAGTGCGACACTGAACACGTTGAGCGCGACTATGACAAACACTATCACGTTTCTATATTTAGAGTCTTTCAGCCAAATCATTGAAAAGTACACAGCAGGGATAACTAAGGCAATCAGATACCTGGCTTCCTTGTGCGGCAGGTTCATATAGCTGAACGCTGAAAGCAAAAGGACAAGGAACATTAATATGTCCTCTTTTTTCAAAGTCATGTTCTTAAGAATACCGAGCAGCAGAAGCGGTGTAAGGAAGTTGATGGCTACCAGGAAATCAATGGGGTTGGGTGGCTCAAACATATAGTCCTTCCGGAAATACACGTTCAATGCGTATGAGTTGAAAACACTCGTGAAAGGACTGCCTGTCTGGACCTGATTGTAGACGAGCCAAGGGCTCAGAACAAGCAAGAACAAAACTAGGCTTGTGACTATCTTCTTCCAGTCTTTTCTCCAATCCTTCATGAACAGCAGGGGTAAGAATATGATGTTGCTGTATCTGGCAAGGAAAGCAAGTCCCAGGAACATTCCCGATTTTCTATTATCTATATGAGTAAGGAAGAGCATGAGCAATGACAGTGAGAGCAATTCGCTCCCAACCAACATACCTCGGAACAGAATAAACACAGACAGCGATAGCACATAGAAAATGGCCCGGTTGAGTTTGAATCTCTCAGCGAATTTCAAGCAGGCGTAGAGATGGAGCATCGAGACCATAGATATGTACAAATACTCTGCCGTCAAGTAGCCGAATGGGCTGAGAATGAATATGAGTATTGAGGGCAGTGGAGACCGATACCATTCGATGTAGTTTCCACCGGAGAAGATGTACTGAGCGTTTAGGACGTATACAGAAAAATCCCATGATATGCCCGTAGTATGCTGGTAGATGAGGAAAGCGGTTGAAAGGGCGAAGAAAAGGGCAATTATCCCCTTCTCACGGGTGATGCCTCCCATAGTATCATCCTATTATGGTCTTTAGTTTTCCATAATCCCACATACCCTGGTAGGCTTGCCCATCTATGACCAGAGCAGATGTCCTGGTGATGTTGTACTTCTTGGTCAGGAGTGAGACCAGGGGCGAATCTAAATTGCGGTTAATCGCTAGGACGGTCAGTTCCGGGTTCTCTCTGACCAGTTTGTCCAAGACAAAGCCTTGTGTCTTGGAAGAACCGTCGTCTATGGTGTAGAAGAACAGTACGTCCTTATGGGTCAAGTTGCACCTTTCTTTTACTTCCTGCGAGTACAACCAGTAGTTGACTATGGCGGCCACGTGCCTCTTTGCCAGGCGGAATGTCTCCTCGCTCGGTTCCCTGCCCTGCAGGGTGTTCCCTATCTCGTACACGTATCCCCTGACTTCTGGGAGGCGCGACTCGGCGTAGGAACAGTAGGACTCCTGGTCCATGTCTTGTATCAACTTGTCTTCCAGTTCGAGATTCTTCAAGTATATCTCTGTTTCCACTACGTCCAGGCGTAACTCTTCGGCTGCCAGGTTAGAGACGTTCCAGCCCAGAGAAAAGCCTAGCACGAATATCAGTCCGGATATGATTGCCGCTACTGCGTAAAGGTTCATCACCATTTCCTCCTCATGCCTAGCACTTCTTGTACGATTGCTGCCACCCAGAATATAATATTCATTAGAGGGAAAACAATTAAATAGGCCACGTATTCCAACGGATTGACCTTCCTGAGGTGCTTCTCACCGTACCATATGGAAACAGCTGCGGGAATCACCACGCATATGTAGAAAAAGGCAACAGTTGGGTCGAAGTTCACTTTGCTGGTCAGCAGGAGGTAGAGAACATCGTAGTTCACGCTTGACAGGTCTAAAAAGGTCTGCCATACGTTTCCCAATCCTTTGAAGAATCCGTAGGCGATGAGCGGGAATATCAGACTGACAGTGATTATCTGTATGGGGAGTACGAAGAAACCCAAGGACCGGTGGGTAGAGTTGAAGAATATGTGTTTGTACTTGCGAGAGTTGTAGAGTAGTCCCCGGTACCAGCGGACCCGCTGCCTGTACAGACCTCTCAAGGTGTCCGGAACCACGGTTCGTATCTTTCCTCCGAAACTGCTCTCTATGTTGTGTCCTCGGTCTTTCAGCTTTAAACCGATTTCCAGGTCTTCTGTGGGATTGTCCTCGTCAAAACCGCCGGCTGATTTCAAGACCCGGGTCTTGTACAGGGCAAAACCAGGGGTCATGTAAAGTGCGTCTATAAAGGACATCAGTTTCCTCATCAGGGAAGCAACTATGTATTCGACTTTCTGCAGCCTTCCAAGTACTCCTTGGTCGTTCTTGGGTATGATGGACGCAATCACCCCTTCCACGTCTCCCTTGAAGTAGCCGACCATGTTCTTGAACACGTTCTTTTCCAGAAGGGAATCCGCATCCATGAAACCCACCAGTTCTGTTTTCACACCCTTCAATCCGGTGTTCAGTGCGGCGGCCTTACCCTTGTTCTTTTCATGCATGACATACTTCACGTCCTTGCCTGCCAGTTTATTGCCTATTTTTGGGGTCTTGTCAGTGGACGCGTCGTCGATTATAACCACTTTTACCCTTCCTTTGTAGTCTTGTTTTAGTACTGATTCCACTGCCTCTTCCAGGTTGTCCGCCTCGTTGTAAGCAGGTATGAGTAAAGTAATGGAAGGGAATCGTGTAGCTGGCGGGTCGTCTATCAAAGACTCCTTCTTCTTGAATAACAGCAACAGCCAGTAAATGGCTGCGAAAAGCGTGGCATATACCAGCAAGTAGTAAAGCACACTCACGGCAAGCGGTTCAGGCATACAATCACAATAGACTTTGACCGGAAAGGCTTTTATCTCTTGATTTTTAGTTTGGAGAGGAGTACGGTGGCGTAAGAGCCGGGAGGGAGGGTGAATTCCAGTACCAGACGCCTTCCTTTTTGTCTGCAGCTCAGTCCTGTCTCCACAAATGCCTTTCTCACGGTTCCGGGGTTTTTGAAGTCTGACAAAGACACACCTTCTTCTTTCAGGACCTTTCTTATTATTTTACTCACTTTGTCTCTTCCCAGTTTGGTCTTAAAACCGGTTATTGGGATTTCTTCTGGCTCCAGTCCTTTGTCCATGCATTCTTGCAAGACTTGGTTGAATATGTAGGACTGGTAGGCGTGTGAGACCAGTTTGAGTATCCTTTTCGGAAGGGGCTTCCTGTTCTTTAACAGTTCTTTCCCCATGGAGACGTTTCTCTTACCGAACCTCTGGGGACCGTAGTAGTTGGGAAAAGTCAGTTTGTCCGGAAGAGACCTTTTTTTACCCCCTTTGACCGTTATTCTAAAACGGTTTCCCTTCAAGCCACCCCTCCGGATTCTGTTCCCGGCTGAAAATTTACTCAAATTCATGCCTTTGATGTTGGCTCTTTTAAGCATTTTCAACTGTTTCTCTGTCAAGGGCGCGGAAACCCATTGTTTGGTCCTGGCGTGTTTATCCTTCAGGCCCGCGTAACCGAACTTTTCCTTCGGTATTCCGGTCAGTTCCGATAGCTCATCCAAGGCACGGAAAGTGGTCAGTCCTTCCTTTTCCAGCAGAAAACGGGTTTCGTCCCCCAGTTCCACCTTTCCTCCCTTTCTCTTGTACTTGCCTCTGATTGGAATCTCTTCAACTTCGAACTTATCCACTCTGCCCCCGATGTCGAATGTCTTAAAGAAGCGGTAATGAACCGGTGACTTCGTCGATTTTCTCATCTTCATCCGGACCAATTCCCAGACAAGTCATGGTCCCGGGCTCCAGTTCGGTGAGTCCAGCATCTTTGACCAGGAAGGTCGTCAGTCCCCTCTTTTCAGCTTCTTCCTTGACTGACAGTAGTCCTTCCTTTCCGTCCACTTTCACTGCCACTTTCTTGGAACCTTCCTTCTCCCAACGGGAGACCTTTTTGTTGTCCGACTTCTTGACCGCACCCACGGAGGCATGGGACACCTGTACGGACAACTTTCCCTGGGACAGACCCAGGTCTTTCCTGACTACTATAATCTGTTTAGACATAAGATTCATTGTCAGTTAATAAATTAAAGGTTTGCTATGCAAATTCCAGTATGCTGGCCCGTTTTCGCCTGGCCTATCAACAAGTCATGATGCCAGTGGCAAAGTTGCTCCTAAGGATAGGACTCACTGCTAACGCAGTGACTACTTTGGGCCTGCTCTTGGCACTGATTACCTCTTACTACCTGCTTGTTTTCAGTTACTGGCCGGTGGTGATTTTCCTTTTCCTGACCATAGTCGTTGACGGACTGGACGGTTTGGTGGCTCGGATCAGCGGGCCCACCAAGTTTGGGGACTTCTACGACGCGTTCATAGACCGGGTGGTGGAAGTCATACTTTACGTGTCCATAGCCCTTTCCTTTCCAGGAATGGCGTTCCTGTCCTTCCTGACATTAGTCCTCTCACTCATCACTTCCTACGTGCCCGCTCGGGCAGAGGTCTGGACCATAGGCGAGAAAATCAGGTACATAAGTGTGGGAAGCCGGGCAGAGAGGATGGTGGTCCTCTTCTTGGGTTTTTTGTTCATGCAGATACAACCCTCTCTCTACATGATATCACTGTTGTGCGTGTTCGGCATCGTCCACAGATTCTTCTCTGTCTACAGGCAACTGTCCTGACTACCAGGGGTCGTTCTTCACTCCTATCAAATAACCGATTATGCACGCGAACCAGTGGATGGCGGGCGTCACCAGTAGGAGAATAAGAGTGGTCTCGGACGGGATTTGTACGTAGTAAGAGGTCAGATAGAGTGCACCTATGACGAAGGACAACTGGTCGAGGAACGGGGCAGATGTGCCCCTGGGCAGGTTTGACCTCCGCTTGATGAAAGAACCGGCTGCGTCACCCACCAGCGTTCCTATAGACAGTGTCAGGACTGCTATGGGCGTCAATTGCTTGAGGGAGAAGCCGTATTCAGAGGCCAGAGAAGTGAACATCGGCTGATAGGATAGCATCACCAGCCCGAACAAAGTCCCTATGAATATTCCTCCAAATAGGCCTTCCCAGGTCTTTCCGTCTCCCAGCACGCGCTTGCCATCAAATAGTTTCCGTCCGAAATCTATGGGATGCTTGCCGTTCAGCAGTGTGGGAGAGGCGTTTGCCACGTAGGCGGGAAGTATGAACCACAGGGCAGAAATAACCTTGGGAGTCATTCCCTCCAGCCAGTAGGGCAAAAAATCAATCATAACTTTATATTAACCATAGCAAATAAAAGTTTAGATGTTCGCTGAATTCGTCCCCTGGGCACAGTCTTTGATTCAGTCCTGGGGATATTTTGGCGTTTTTGTGGTATCCGTAGTCGGTTCCGCGAGCATAATACTTCCCCTGCCTTCTTTTGCGGTTATCTTCTTTGCAGGCGTTTTTCTCAACCCTTTCCTCGTGGGAATCTTCTCTGCCTTTGGTTCTACAGTTGGTGAGATGTTTTCATACGGAATAGGTCTGGGGGGAAACCGCCTGGTAAAGAGGTACAGGAAGAAACTGGAGAAAGGAAAGAAGTGGATGTACGAGCAAAACGGGTTCCTGTTGGTTTTGGTGTTCTCTGCAACCCCACTGCCGGATGATGTTGTGGGCATTACCTGCGGTGTTCTCAAATACGACTGGAGGAAGTTTTTCCTGGCATGCTTCATAGGAAAAGTGGCACTGCACACCTTCCTGGCACTGGGCGGTTTCTACACGATTTCCTGGATGTTCGGGTACTTCAACTGGTAGAAGACCGGATGCCCCGACCGGGAGTTCCGGCGAGACGGGTCGAGACCGTCCGCGCATTCGAACCCGGGTCATACAGTCCGCAACCGTATGTCCTATCCACTAGACTATCGGGGCCTAACCTAAGTCTCCTCAGTTAATTATATAAATTCTTCCGTACGATTAAAGATATGATAGAACTGAGATGCACCACATGTAACAGGAATATAGTGTCGGACAATGATTTTGTTAAATTCGACTGTCCTTCCTGTCTGAAGGCAGAGATAATCAGGTGCAAGAACTGTAAAAACCTTTCTAACGAGTACGTATGTCCCAAGTGCGGTTTTGTGGGGCCTTAAGGTGCTCATATGGGAGACGCTGCTGCCAAATTTAGGATTACCATCAAACAGGGGACTGATTTGAAGAAGTTGAAGAAGAAAATCGAGGAAGAGGTCGAGCCCAGGGACCTCAAGGAAGTGCCCATCGGCTTTGGCCTGGTCCAGTTGGAACTGATGGTGGTGTTCCCCGGAGGCAAGGGAGACACTGACAAAGTGGAGAAAAAACTCCAGGAAATAAAGGACGTGGAGAACGTGACTTCAGAAGGAGTCACTTTGCTTTGAATTCCACCCTGCCATGGCAGAGTTTGCAGTGGTTATTCTCAAGACATTCCTTGCACACCTGAGCTCCGCATGTAGGGCAGGGAAACAGCTTTTTAGCAACTCGTTTGCAGGACATGCATATTGGCATATTTATTAATAACTTTCAACCAATTAAAAACTGTGGTACCATGGGAATCCAGATGACCAAGATATGCCCCACCGAGAGCATCGGGTTCGAAGACTTGGAAGGGAAGACGGTTGCCGTAGACGCTTCTAACTCACTCTACGCTTTCCTCTCCATAATAAGGGACAGGTTCACCGGCGAGCCTCTGAAGGACTCAAATGGCCGGGTTACCTCACACCTCTCAGGACTGTTCTACAGGACTTCCAAGATGGTGAAGGCAGGCATGAAGCCGGTCTACGTGTTTGACGGCGAACCCCCGGAGTTTAAGGAGAGGACTGCTGAGTCAAGGCGGAAGACCAAGGAAAAAGCTAGGAAGAAACTGAAGAAGGCCAGGAAAAAAGGCGATAAAAAGGCCATAAGGAAGTACGCACAGGCCACCTCCAAGATGACTGGTCCCATGTTTGACGAAGCCAAGAAGGTGCTGGACGCAATGGGCGTTCCTCACATCCAGGCTCCCAGCGAGGCAGAGGCGCAGTGCGCGCGGGTGGTCATGGACAACAAGGCCTGGTGTGTGGGCAGCAATGATTACGACTCCCTTCTGTTCGGAGCCGAGCGCCTGCTCAGGAATCTGTCAGTCACTGGCAAGAGGAAACTGCCGGGGAAGCAGGCCTATGTGGATGTGGAACCGAGTATGATAGAGTTGAAGGCTTTGCTGAACAAACTGAAGTTAGACCGAAAACAACTCATAATGGTGGGAATCCTCATCGGCACTGACTACAACCCCGGAGGCATCAAAGGCATCGGGCCGAAGAGGGCACTTGACCTGGTCAGAGACAAGAAGACGCTGGACGCGGTGTTCAAGGAAGTGGAGTGGAAATTCGACCCGTCCCCGCAGAAAATATTCGATTTCTTCATGCACCCGCCTGTCAAGGAGGACTACTCGCTGAAGTCGGGAAGGCCGGACCCGGATGGTATCAGAAAAATATTGTGTGAAGAACACGGTTTCTCAGAGGACCGGATACAAAAGTCTCTGGACGCCCTGGTGGAAAATGCTTCCCAAGGTTCTCTGGACAATTGGCTGTAAACTTTATTTAAGCCGGATACAATTATTCCTATGATAAAAAAGCTTGCCAAGAAGATACGTGACTTGAAGATACAGAGTAACACCACCGTGGCTTTGAAGGCGCTGGAGGCTTTGAAGACCAGGGCAAGGAATAAAGGATTCTCAAAGAAGTTCTGGAACGATGCGAAGAGGCTGGAAGAAGCCCGTCCTTCGGAAATCGCACTGTTCAACTGCCTGAGCATCCTCAGGCGCAATCCTTCTTTGCTCACTATAGACTCGCTGCTGGACTACTTTCCGGAGGCAGAGAAGGCCATCACAGAGCAGGCCAGGGAACTTTTCAAAAAACCGGTGACTGTTTTGACCCACTGTCACTCCACGTCCGTTGTTTCCACTCTCAAGAAGTACAAGAGGAACGTGAAGAAGGTGTACGTCACAGAGACGCGTCCGTTGTTCCAGGGAAAGGAGACTGCCAAGGAACTGGACAAGGCAGGCCTGAAAGTGGTATACGCAGTTGACTCGGCCGCAGGACTTCTCCTCCCGGACACTGATTTGGTACTTCTGGGGGCTGACGCACTTTCCTACCCCGGGGTCTACAACAAAATCGGCTCTTACACCATTGCTCTTGCCTCAAAACCAGACAACACACCGGTCTACATTTCTTCGGCTTTGATGAAACTGGATTTCGAGGGACGGGCTGAACTGGAGGAAAGGCCGGCCAAGGAAGTGGGAAAAGTGCCTGGAAAGGTACTCAATCCTGCTTTTGACCTGACACCTTGGCCACTGGTCAAAGGAGTGATAACCGAACAGGGCATATTGAATGAGAAAGGAATTGTAAAAAGACTCAACGAGGGAGTGGAATGTATACTGACCTGAAGTACAAGCCCAAAGGGGACCTGGTCTGCAAATTCAGGGTAGAGGCAAAGGACCTGAAGAAAGCGGCAGAGGCACTGGCGACAGAGTCGTCGGTAGGCACTTGGACTGATGTCAAAACCATCAGCAAGCGGATTCAAAACATGGGAGCCAAGGCCTTTCGGATTGACAGGAAGAAGAAACAGGTGTGGGTGGCATATCCTCTGAAGCTGTTCGAACCCGGAAATCTTCCCCAACTTCTGTCCTCGGTGGCAGGCAACATATTTGGGATGAAAGTCCTCAGACGACTGAGGCTGGAGGACATAGAGTTTCCCAGGAAGTATATCCAATCCTTCAAGGGTCCGAGACACGGAATAAAGGGGGTCAGGAAATTGACGGGAGTGAAGGACCGTCCCCTGGTGGGTACTATAGTAAAACCCAAGTTGGGCCTCAAGACCAAGAAGCACGCAAAAGTCGCCTACCAGGCCTGGAAGGGCGGCTGTGACCTGGTGAAGGACGACGAGAACCTCAGCAGCCAGGGTTTCAATCCATTCAAGAAAAGGGTCAGGGAAACTTTGAAGGCCAGAAAAAAGGCCGAGAAGGAGACGGGAGAAAAAAAGGTCTATTTGCCCAACGTGACCGCACCCCATCAGGAAATGAAAAAGCGCCTGGACTATGTGGAAAAGAAAGGCGGAAGGTATGTGATGGTCGACGTGGTGACCACCGGATTTTCCTCCCTTCAAGACATGGATACCGACCTGGTCATACACGCGCACCGAGCTATGCATGCTGCATTCACCAGGGGCAGACAAGGTATTTCGATGAAGGTGCTGGCAAAACTCTGTCGTCTGGCAGGAGTGGACCAGCTGCACATAGGCACTGTTTTTGGAAAGATGGAGGGAGGCAAGGAAGAGGTGCTTGGGGTGAGAGACGCGCTGGTGGAGAAGAACGGGCTGAAGCCGGTGTTTCCAGTGTGCTCGGGCGGACTCCATCCGGGACTTATACCCAAACTCATACGTTTGCTGGGCAAGGACATCATAATACAGATGGGAGGGGGAATACACGGGCATCCCAGAGGAACCGAGACCGGCGCACGTGCAGCCAGGCAGGCGGTGGACATGGAAATGGGGAATATAGATGAAAAGCCAGATGAACTGAAGGAGGCGCTGAAGGAATGGACGCAGAATTGAAGAAGATAATAACGATACTGCTACTTATAGCGGTGTTCCTGTCCTTTGTATACAGGGAGATGACCGGGTATTTTTTAGACCTGAACGGGAATAACGAGGGACTGGTGCTGGGCGGGCTCCTGATAGGCCTGGTGACCGGACTCTACCTGCTGAAAGCAGCAGTCTCGCACTTCATGTGGGAGTATGATTGAATGAAGTTGAAAGTGAGGCATCAGAAACTGTCGGCAGGAGAGAAAGCCATAGCCGTGTTCAACCAGGAAGACGCCAAGGAACTGGGGGTCAGGCCTCTGGACAGGGTGGTGCTGTCTGCAGGCAGGAAAAAGGCCACAGTCATAGTCAACACCACTGACAAGTACATCAAGGAAGGGGAGGTCGGACTTTTCACCGACGTCTACCAAGAACTGGGAGCAAAAGAAGTAAAGGTAAAGCCGGTCAAGGAATTCGTTTCTATGCAGTATGTGAGGGAGAAGATAGACGGAAAGCGTTTGACTAAGAAAAAGATAAAGTCCATAATAAAGGACGTGGTAGACAACAATCTGTCCGGAGTGGAGGTTGCCTCGTTCGTGACCGCTTTGGAGATAAACGGACTTTCACTGACCGAATCCACGTATATAACGGAATCCATGGTGGAGACAGGTTCTCAGTTGAAACTGACCAGGAAGCGTATATACGACAAGCACTCCATAGGGGGCATATGCGGTGACAAAACCACCCCTTTGCTGGTGCCAATCATAGCTGCTGCCGGACTCACCATTCCCAAGACCTCAAGCCGTGCGATTACCTCGCCTGCGGGCACTGCCGACCGCATGGAAGTGCTCTGTCCGGTCAGTCTGTCCCACAAAGAGATAAAGAAAGTGGTGATGAAGACCAACGGATGCCTGGTGTGGGGAGGTGCAGTGGATTTGACGCCCGCTGACGATTTGTTCATACGTGTGGAGTATCCACTGTCCATAGACCCGCTGATGCTGCCTTCCATCATGTCAAAGAAGAAAGCGGTGAGAGCCACGGATGTGGTTATAGACATTCCTATAGGCCCGGGCTCCAAAGTCATGACCAAGAAAGCCGCAAAGAGCCTTTCCAAGAACTTCAGGCAGTTGGGTAAGAGGCTGGACATACATGTGGACGTTGCCTACACCCCAGGCCACCAGCCGCTGGGACATGGAATAGGACCGTGCCTGGCAGCCAGGGAGATACTTGAACTGGTAACCGGCAAGTACTACAACCCGCAAGTGGAGAAAGTGGTCAAACTTGCCAACGTGTTGCTCAAGAGAGCTGGCAGGAAAAAGAACGCCTTGAAAATCCTCCAGTCGGGCAAGGCAGACAAGAAACTCCGGGAAATCATAGAGGCGCAGGGAGGCGACCCGGATATAAAGCCCGAGGACATACCGGTGGGTGAAAAGGTCTACAACCTCAAGTCAAAGGTATCCGGGAAGGTCATACAAGTGGTGGACGACGATATATCCGAAATCGCCAGGAAGGCCGGCTCTCCGAAGGACAAGGAAGCAGGCATCTACCTGAGGAAAAAGACCGGTGATGAGGTCAAGAAGGGAGAGGTGATTGCCACACTCTACTCCAAGAAAAAATATAAACTGAACCGTGCCAAAAAGGACTTTAAAGCGCTGAAGCCATATATAGTAAGGGCAAAGAACCGGGTGAAGAGAACATGAACATACTGATGATGGTCGTAGACGGCATGGCGGACGAGGGTAACACCGCACTGATGAAGGCCAAAAAGCCGAATATGGACCGGTTGTGCAAGCAGGGCGTGAACGGCTATTTCATAAACAAACTGGGAAAACAACCCGACTCAGACCTCTCCAACCTCTACCTGCTGGGCTACACCAAGAAGGACCATCCCGGACGTGGTTACATAGAGGCTCTGGCAGTGACCAAACCGGGAAAAAAGGACCTGTGCATTCGCTGCAACTTCGCCACAGTAAAGGACGGAAAACTGGTGGACAGGAGAGCGGGCAGAGAAGAAAAAGGTCTGGACACACTGGCAAAGAAACTGAACATGACCGTGCAAGGGGTGAAGATTCGTTTCAAACACACCACCGGCCATCGGGGAGTGCTGTTGGTAAAGGGACTGTCAGACAAGGTCTCTTCCAACGACCGGAGGGAGACAGGCAGGTCCCCCAAGACCATCCTCCCTTCGAACAAGACCAAATTCGCCAAAAAAACTGCTTCCATCCTCAGGGAGTTTGTGGAGCGTTCACACATACTCCTATCCAAACACCCGGTGAACAAGAAGAGGAAGACCCCTGCCAACTACATAATACTCAGGTCCATGGGCAAGTACAAGAAAGTTACACCATTCAAGAAGAAGCACGGACTGAGCGGGGGAGTGGTTTCAGCCACCACTGACATAATAGGTCTTGGTGAATATCTGAAGATGAAGACCATACGAGTGGGTGACGGGACACCGAACACCAACCTCAAGGCAAAACTCGCGTCTGTCAAGGCCCTTTTCAAGACCAAGGACTTCGTGTTCCTGCACATCAAGGCCACGGATTCACTGTCCCACGACCATGACTGTCAGGGAAAGGAGAAGTTCATCGAGAGAATCGATAAAGAGCTGATAAAGAACCTGCCAGAAGACATGACCACCATAATAACCGCAGACCACATCTGCGCCTGCCGTTCCAGGGACTACGGGCACCATCAAGGCCTGGTTCCGGTGCTAATACACTCTGGGTCTACACCTCCAGACAAAATAAATACTTTTAACGAGAAAACGGTTCTAAAAGGCTCTTTGGGCGAGATAAAGGCTGAAAACTTGGTTAAAAAGGCAAAAAGGATGTCTTCAAAAACCTAGGTAATTACTAGAAAAAACGGATAAAAATGGCAAAGGGGTGGTTCAGCAGTTGGTTTCCAAGTCCATATTTATGCAAGAAGTGTCACCATCGCAAGGACAGTCGTCCTCTGTGTCCAAGGCACCGTCACCGTCCGAGTCAGATGACATGGCACAAGAACATTTTAAGAGGCACTCGTACTCACCAACCGACGACCCGTACACTGACCTACAAGCTGCCAGGAGGTTTCCACCATCGTAGTTCTCGATTGTTATCTCGCTCGCACCTTCTGTGACTGAAGTCTTCAGGTCACATCCCAAGTCATCGTAGTACCTACAACCGGTGTTGAACGCCTGTTGTCCTCCGATTTGCATAGCTCCTGGTGTCCATATCTGGAAGAAGAAACTTGCCGTCGCTAGTAACACTATCACCACTACCGCCATGACTATTATGGTATTCAGGGGTAGTTCAATACCTTTCATTTATACACCTGCATAGATTAGTCCCAAGTAGTATATAAAACTTTTCTACTTCTAAAAAGTAGAAAAATACAAAAAATCTAAAAGGACTTTACTTTCCAAGTTCTATGTCGATTGAAGAGACGTTGATGTCCTTTCCTTCGTCAGTGGTGATTTTGTCGGTCCCTGTCTTTATGTTCTTGATGTCTGCGTCCTTGACGAACTTGTTCTTGACGATTTCAGCTACATCAACCGCTTTGGAGATTGAACGTCCCCTGGCCTTTATGATGACGTCGTCCCTGCTTCCGAACTGGGTGACTATGGCCATCACGTATGCCATGCTGGGTTTCTTACCGATGTATATTATGTTGTCTTCCTTTTTCTCTTCTTTCTTCTCGGCCTTCTTTTCGGGCTTTTCTTTCTTCTCTTCCTTTTTCTCTGTTTTTTCCTTCTCGGTTTTCTTCTCAGCGGTTTTTTCAGGTTTCTCAGTCTCTTCTGTCTTCTTTTCCTCTTTTTCTTGTTTCTCTGCCATACTGAACCTCCTTTTGAAGTTTATGATGCTAACCTTTTAATTAGTTTCAACGGATTTCGTTGACCGGGCACCCGCAGAACTCTGCCATGTTGTCTGACAAACCTTCCGTCTCCTCTCTCCAGCACAGGAACTCCCAGGCCGACACCTTGCCGTCCGAGTATTCTGGTCCGTAGGAATGGTGGCATATCTGTTCGGAAGGCAGGGAATCCACGCCTATGTCCATTTCCTTCACCCGTTCCCAGTACTCGTCCCCTTCTTCAAAGCAGTAGACGTGCAACTGAGTCCGAGACCAGTTGGGGTTATCTTCCGAACACAGCATCTCACAGCAGTGCTCCACCGCTTCCTGGTCA
Source organism: uncultured archaeon (assembly GCA_964644245.1). Classification (GTDB taxonomy): domain Archaea; phylum Aenigmatarchaeota; class Aenigmatarchaeia; order CAZXUR01; family CAZXUR01; genus CAZXUR01. Next base: position 17,825 of record CAZXUR010000004.1, on the reverse strand, counting down.
GAGGGGAGACTCTGCTGGTAAGTGACCACAGATACCAGTATCAGGACCACGAACCCGATAAAAATATAATCCAGCTTCATAGTCTTAATACACAGAAAAAGTTTATATTGTTTAGCAGCCGCACATGCCCTTTATGCGGTTTACGGTACTGACCAGTTCAGAGTTGACATTCGTGTCTGTTCCGCCGCCCAGTTCCCATAGGGTCACAGTGTCATCTTCAGGATACGCATCCAACTGGCTCACCTCTTCCCAGTCAGTACTTGAGGAAGTGGCGCAGACGATTGCTTTCAAGTTATCCCTGGAGTCTCTGATGTCACTGCCTTCTGTCTTAAAGTTGTCCGGTTTTCTGCAGGCCCTCAGGCAACAGTCAGTCATTATCTGCTGTTTGGCAATTTCAGACCCGCTTTCAAATATGCCCCCGGTGACAAAAAGGGCGATTCCCATGACCACGACCAGGCCTAAAGCCATGATTATTATCACATTGACTGGAAGGGAAACTCCTTTCATAAACAAACTTCGTGGAGTGGAATAAATAGTTTATCAACAGCCACAAGCATCGAGCACTTGTTCTCTGGTGGGGTCTGGGCCGGTCTTTCCCAGTTGCACTGCTAGTTCATCCAGCATCTGTCTCTCTTCCTCTTCTGCACCGCAGTCAGCACAGCAGTAGTCGCTCGGCTCACCTGAAGTACTGTGACAGTAAGAGACACAGCAGGTGGACCATACCTTTTGGGTGTCCATAGCAGACTCGCTCGAGAACATTCTTCCTATGAACATCGCCACCAACGCAACCAGCACGATGCCTGCCAGTACCAGAATAATAACCGTGTTTATGGGAAGAGCCACGCCTTTTTCCATGATTATAGTTTTCCTTGCCAGTATATAAAATTTTATTAGCTGTATATCCGTATTTCCTTAGAGTCAGAACCAGTGTTGTAGTCGTCTTCACACACTACAGAGAAGGTGAACGTCCCTTCATTTTCTATCACTCCTGTAGATAGTTCCTGGGTCCCAGAGTTTGAGTCGTAGGACTGAGAGAAGCCGGTGTACGTCCCTTCGAACTCTGTCTTGCAGGTAACTCCTGTGAACGCGTGGTAATCGAATGTCAAAAACACCTCATCTCCGTAAACCGGTTCATCCGGTCCCGAAGGTCTGTAGCCGGTTATTTCCACACCCGGACTGCATTGGCAGCAGACGTCGCTTCCTTCCCAGTCTGAACTACAGTCCTGCGCCTTTCCTGCATTGTACGACATGCCTTCGCCGTCGCAATAATCTGTACAAGCGGTGTAGGTTTCCACACTCGTATCCCATTCTGTGCACCTGTAACCCTCTTCACAGGCAGTGGTTGCATCAGTGACGCTGACGGTCATGGTATCTGTCCCCGACTGCCCCTGGTCGTCTTTGGCAGTCCCTCTAAACGTCCACGTCTTCGATTCGCCCAATTCCACATCCCAGGTGTTTGAGCAGGTATCCTCATCACAAGTCACCGTTTGGGCGGTCTCGTCATTGACCGAAAGACTGATACTGATAATCTGGTTGTCATCGGTTGCGGACACAGTCACCGAAACAGTGTCTCCCACGTTCCTCTCTCCTTCCGGTGACACACCTACGCTCACTTCAGGCGGCTCGTCCGGAGCGTTACAGACCCCTCCTTCACAGCTGTAGCCGGCGGGCATATTGCCATAGGAGTCAACACTTCCACATACAGAGCCTTCAGAACAGTACTCGCATGAGTTGTAATAATGGACGTCCTGGCAGCCAGAAACACTGCATACCATGTTGCTATCGCTCTCGTACATGCATAGACCGTCCGGAACATAACTGCCGTCCACGTCTGAGTCGCACTGCTTGCCGTTGAAGTTGTCTTCATAGTTGCAGGAGGTGTAACACACTCCTCCGGTCCTGACTACATCATCCACATCACATACCAGGTCTCCCTGACTGTTCTTAGCGCACAAGCCGTCGTAGTTCCCACAGAGGTCTGACTTGCAGCGTGAGCAGGTGCCTTTGCCTTCACAAGGCTTGTATCCGTGCACGATTATGTCAAAACTCTCTACCTTCTCTTCTTCCTCTCCTCCGACCATCCTCCAGGCGCTTATCTCCACAGTCCTTTCGCCGTCCACCGGTGGCCAGTCGTATGAGTAAAGGCCACCTCTTTTTTTCATGTCTTTCCAATCGGGTTTCTCCCCTTCCTCTGTTCCGGTAAGAAAGGTCCTGAATTTCATCTTCTGTGCGCCGGTGTTCCTGGCTTTGAAGTTGATGACCACTGGACAAGATTCATCCGGGTCGTACCAGTACTCGTACCCGTCAAAAACGTCACTCTGACCGTCCATCTCCTTGACTTCCACGTTGAGTGGGCAAAGTAGTTGGAGTCTCAGGTCTCTAGAAGTAAATGCGGGTCGGGGTTGGTCCGTATCGTCTTCCGGATCGTCGTAGTCAGTGACAAACCAGTCCCTTTCCCCGGTAGTCACTCCCTGGTCTATCCAAAGTGAGTATGTATTCACACATTCAGAGTTCCACACGTCCTTCTCGATATCCTCTTGTTTCTCACTCGCCGCCTCAAACAGTTTCTTCAAGTCCCAGTTCTTCTTCCTATAGATGTGTATCATCTCAGTTCGGTTGGCGATTATCAAGCCTCTCAGCGTCTCTGCTTTCATGTTCAGCCAGAATAGGACATCGAAGTGGGTGCCGTCCCCGACTTCTTCCAGGTGTGACACCTCTTCTACGTCCAGGTATCCCTTCAGGTATTCCCGTATGGATTCGTCCATCCCCTCGTTGAATCCGGTAGACACGCCCATGTAGCTGTCAAAGTAGGTGACGTTTCCGTAGACGTCCGCACTTTCAAATATTTTCTCCATTTCACTGCTGACAGTTTCACCGATTGCCTCGCTCCTGTCTGTGGCGTAAGACGCGTTCTCGAGCGTGTAGATGGTGGCCTCTGGCAGCACCCTTTCGAATATAACTCCTGACTGGTCATGCAGATTGTTGAATGAGAAGTCCAGCCACCTAACCTTTCCCACGTCTCCCGCGGCTATCTCAACCATGCTTCCGGAATAGACCTGTATGAGCAGGAAGAGCAAAATGCCAGCAAGCAGACCCACTCCTGCAAGTATGGCAGTGCCAGAGGTGAAGGCAACCCCTTTCACTCGTTCACCCCCACTATCAGAGTGCCCGGGCCATCGAAAGTTGAGATATAGATTTCATTCTCTCTCAGGTGCTTGCATTTGGCGATTCCACTTCCGGTACATTTGGTTTCGTCAGCACTGACCTTGTTCCCGGGACACATGTCCGTTTCCATGTCGGTGCATTCGTTCCCGTCTACGCAGCAAACTTCTTTTCCCGGGCAGCAGAAGCCTTCTTCTACCGCCTCGGCCCCAGAGCCTTTATCGATGCAACTGTTTTCATCCATGCAATCGTAGTAGTAGACATCGTTTTGTTCCCATTTACAGCAGATGTTGTCACCGTCACACTGGTCCAGTGGTTCCGGATAATATATCCAACTCTGGTCTCCTTTCTCCAGTATCAGGCAGATGGCATCGAAGTCGTATCCATTCCTTAGGGCATCCACGGCTTTTTTCACCTCTTCGTAGACCTTGCCGGTGTCCATGTCTCCTTCTGGCGTTTCCATGACTTCCCCTTTTTCATCCTCTATGTATCTGGGCATGGACAGGAGGTATGATAAATAATTGGCCAGCGGCATAGTGGTGGACCCCTCGGATGTGGTCACATCCACTTCCTTCACGTATTCAAAGACGTTCTCAGTTACGTCCTTGGTGGACAACTGACGGTATATCTCACTCACCCGGCCTTCCACGTCATACCCGACCATCAGGAGCAGTAAGCCCAGTACTAGGATGACTATAACCGTAAACACAAACATCAGCCCGGTTAGCATGACCTCTATTCCTTTCATTAGCACTCCTCCCTCGTCTCGCAGCTGTAGAAATCAAGGTCGTCGTTTTTCCATGTCCCGCAGAAGTCGCTCCCGTCCCATTTTACTTGCAGCTGACGCTTCTCATCATCGTTGTTCCAGCTTTTGTGTATGAACCCGCCTACAGGAATGCCTAAAATTTCTTTGTTTTCACACTTCAAGTCGGGAAATTCAGCCAGGTAGGACACGTCTCTCAAAACCTGCCACTCTACTTCTGCCACTTCTTCCTCCTCAGCAGCAACGTCCTTCTGCCACACGAATGCAGCGTATTTACTGTCATCGACTTCTTTTATTTCAAAGTTCCTTATGATGAAGTGTTCGCCTTCTACGACCATTTCGTTGCCATGTACTACTCCAGGGTCCTGGAATGCCTTGGCAAACAGGCAGAGGAACGTTGACCTCCTTCCCTGGTCGAAGACTAGAATTTCGACTTTGGCGGGATACAGGTTCCCGTTCAAATCAACCAGAGAGAAGAATTCCAAGGAGTCGTAGTTCTCCAGGTCAGGTAATCTCATCAGAAGGTTGTCTTTATCTATTTTCTCCATATGTTCCTCGAACCTTATGTTCCCTATGTACCATTCCTTTTCTCCCTCCGGGGTTTCGGCCTTGACCATCATTGCATGGTCGTACTCACAAAAACCTATGGGTGCAGAACTAAATTCTATTTTGTACTTCTCTGCCGTTCCGTAGGGAGAATAACCCCATTCCTTGGGATTGAAGGACTTTTGTTCCACGTATTCAAAGGGGTTGTTGTTTCCCACTCTCTCATAAAGTTCCAAATACAATTTCCGAGCGTCGTTCTCTTCCAGCCATTCACCGTCGAGTACCCCCTCTCTTGTTATGAACTTCTTGTCATGAGTGTACACGTGATAGAGCAGTTCTGCCTTTCTGGTTGAGTCCGCCCTCACGATGTACGCGTTCACCTTGCCACTTGTTTTAAGTATGTATGTGATGGTCATGAATGAAAGGACTATTATCATTACTATCAAGAAGAAGTATGGGAGAATCATGCCTTTCCTTTTCATTCGCCTCTCACCCCTATTTGATTCTTGTCCTCCATTATACGCAGGTACTTGTAACCGCAGTCGGTTTTTGCATCGATGACAGTAATATCTTCGGGATTAAGGAAACGGCTGGCACTTTTGGATTCCTCCCCCTTGTAGGCCACTGTCGCGTAAACCATTCCCCCACTCCCTTCACTATCAGGAATTATCTCTAGCAAGCATTTCTCCACACCCTTATCATCCAGGTCCATGGTAATCAATAATTCGTCCACGTCAGAGTAGGCAATGTTGGTTATGGAATCAGCAGTCCTGGCAGCCACGTAGTAACCGCTCCTCCTCCAGTACTCCGCACCCACCTTTGCTCCTATGGTAGATACGGAGACTAGAATAGTATAGGCGACTGTGGCAAACACCATGAGTATAACCACCCATCCGGTGATTGAAAGTCCCTTACTGTTCATAGTACTCCACCCTTAGTGTGAACTCATCCCCACTCTCACCGAATCTTATCTCGAAATTTCTCAGTTCCTTGCCTTCATAGGATATAAAGATGCCTTCTCCCTTAAAATCCGCCTTCTTTAGATCGCCTTTTTCATACCTTTGGAACCTGGTGTTTATTTCACTCCAGCACCTGAAAAAGTCAAACGACTTCAAGACTTTCCCGTACTTGACCAGGCATAAGTTGTCCTCACATTCTTTGGGCATCACGTGACCTGTGCCCATTTCAGAGTTGTATTTGTTCAGGAAGTCTTCACAGTTCCAGCATATGAAATAACCTTCCGGGAGTATGGGCTTGTTTTCTTCTTTTATGTAGTACTTTTCCGGCGTGTTTTTTTCACCAAGATATTTATCCGTTCCACTTATGTAGTCCGTTCCAAAGGAACATGCGTCGTCCAAGGCCCTGGCGAAATTGGTGAAGGAATACGTGATTTCCTGTTCTGCAACGACCTCAATCCCCAACTTCATCGCGTAGATGGTCGAAATGGTCAGGGCAAACACGATTATCCATAGCAGTATGTTCAGAACTTCCATCCCTTTCAATTCAATCCCTCCACTTGTCTTTGTCATAGTTGAATATCTTGTCGTTCGTTGGTTTCTTGAAGGTAACTTTATACTTATGCATGTCAGAGCTCAAATCAGCCATTTCCAAGGATCTTTCAATAATCCTCTGGTAGACGTCCGGGATGGTAACCGGTTCCCTGCTTTGGTACTTTTTGCATTCATGTGGTATTGCTTTTGATACCCGTGCGGAGTGGAAGAGATTAGTCTCTGTGTGGACCCCCGTAATCATCTCTATGGCAGGGGAAAAGTGCTTCCACCAAGGCCCTACCACGGACTTCAGTTCTATCAGTCCGTTCTGCTCATCGTTAATTATCCAATAACTTTCTGCAGGCACATAGACGGGCATTCTCATTGGTTCCGGGTCGAAGTTGGGGTTGTCCATATTCATACAGACCGTCCGCATTCCTTCGTATATTACCTCTGCACTCGACTCTCCCAACGACCTTTCGTAGGCGTCTGAGATGCCGTACACGAAGCTGAGGATGAAAACCACCACCAAGGCAAAGACCAGCAGTTTTGTCAGAAGACTTAAACTCAAATTGACATCAGCCTTCAAGGAATCATCCTCCTCCCAGAAGATTCTCGCATTTGTCTTCGCAGACCTTTTCCATGGCTTCTTTAGTACAACCACCATTGATATCAGGATTTGGTTTACATTCATCGTCTTCGCAGTCGCCCACACAGTGGTAGCCACTGGTACAACCTTCCTCGGTATGTATCCCTTCGTTGGGAATTGCATCGGGGTGCATGCAGTAGTGGTCCGAATCGCATGCTCCTTTGGGGCCTTCCCATTTACCGTCTACACATTCATAGAGACCCACGCAGAACTCCCCTGGTTCCAGCAGCTCGTTGGGAGGAGGACCCGAATAGGATTCCTTTGTAGCAGGGTCTAGTTTGGTCTTCCATTTAAGACAGGCCGCTCTTTTGGTTATCGGTTCTTTGGCCTCTACAGACTCCAGATAAATAGCCCCTATAACAGCAACCACAGCCACCAATATGAGTATGGCAGCTATCATCCTCGTTTCCATAGTCTTATTCTGTGTTTTTCATATAAATATATCTACTGGCACACGTTTCCAGCACCCATCACAAACCTGAACCATCTCGGCAGTTGGTTGTAAACATCGCAGAACATGTCACCAAATCCCCGGAACATGCTCATCGCTAGGTGTATGGGACCTTGGCCGGTCATGTACCAGTTTATGAGCAGTACTACCATTACCACGATGCAGACCACAAGCATGACTATGGAAACTATTTCCCGCGAGATGAAGTTGAGTTCCATCACCACTCTACCTCCAAGGGTTGCTCCGCTTTCATGAATCCCTTCAAAGCCCCCGGTTCTATGCATGTCTGGTAGACCACGGTCAGCGGTACCATCTCGTCTTTGTATATGTCACACAGGTCATGGTCCCAGAGACTTACGTACAAAGGAACTTCCTCAGAACCGGAATCTTCGCAGAATCTCTTGGGCGCTGGTATATCTTCTAAATGAAAGTCACACTTGTAGGAATGCTCATCCTCCTTCTTCTCGCAATCCCTGTAAATAAACTTATAGGAATCTGCCATTCCTTCCGTCTCAATCCTTACTCCGATGTGCTCTTCTTCAGACCTTCCCCTGTCCGTATGAGTCCTGGTCAAGTTCTCAAAACTGTCCGGTTCGAACCTGATGGTAATTTCAAGCGTGTTAGATTTTGAAATCTTTCCTTCTTCACACTCAATTATTTTCAAAGACTGGTCGGGAAGTTCCACGTTGTACTTGTACTTGTACGAGCCTTCGAGTATGTCATCGATGCTCGCGGTTGAAGGCTTCACTAAATTACCAACGATGAATACTCCTATCAGGACGACTAACACTGCTAGGAGAATTTCCCTCACCAAGCTTAGTGGCAGCATAAGAAAGATTGTTTCCAGTGCTTATAAGTTTGTCAGGCCTGATGGATTGTACATTCACCAGAGCCCGTGTCAAGTTTGAAAGAGTAATATTTGGACCCATCACAGCTGTCACAGATTATTTCATTCTCTGCATAAGCGGTGCCGGGGTCTTCGCAAAGTTTCGGGTCCATCCAAGAACTCCACAAACTGGTCCCACACTCACAGTAGAACTGACATAAATAGCACCCATAATATTTGCCTGAGATTTCCTCACAAAAATCACATTCCACTTTTTCTTTTTGGGACTCCTGTTCACACTCCTCGTACAAATCATTCCAGACTCTGTCTGCATCGCATGCGTTGTATTTAGCAGTATCTGTGTCGCATTCTTCACAATCTTCCCTGAACTCTATGACTTGGAAATCACAGTCATCAGAAAACTCTATCCACTCCTCTACCGAAGGCTTGCCAGCCTTTGAAACTTCATACTTTATCTCTTCTCCTCGGACATCTGTTATTTTCAGGAAACGAGGACTCTCACCAGTTACTTCTCGCGGGTCGAACTTGCCCTTTACTGTTTGTTCTGTGTTTTTGCTAACCACACCCTCGAGTATTTTCGACATTTGTTCTCTGGTAAAGCTCCAATCGTCTCCCATCTCAATGACTTCGGGGAATACGTAGAATATGTGGGTGTCCAGTACCGCTTCCAAGCAGTCATCGTCGGACATCATGTCCCCGATGGACATAGATTCACAACCGTAGCCTTCATAGTATAGGATGGTTGTTATGGAAGTCATCTTATTTATTTGATTTTTAATTTCATAACTTGAAGGGATTGTGCATACCATCTCATTACCCCCGGAGTCGCAGGCTCCCAATTCAATTGGTATGGCTCTTTCCTTCCTTTTTTCGTTTAAGTATTCAAACCTCATACTCAGGATCTCCTTGTCCTCGTCTTTCATAACTTCGTCAAAGGACACCTTAAAATGTTCTCCATCAGCGTCAACTATATGTGTTATATCCTTTATCTGGTACTTGGAACCGGTCACTATGATGTCCTGGTAATCGCTGACTTCACTTGATATTCCCAAGAATACGGCTAGGAAGGCCAAGGCAACTATTATTCCCAGTAGAGTAGAATATGCCATCAGCAACTACCCACGAAATGTTTTACTATTGGAATCATGCTCAGTATGTATTCCCACATGTTGCAGGCCTCTGTCTCTGCCGGTGTTTGTAGACCCGTAGCCACTTTTAACGATAGCCAAAGCATGAAAGCAAGTGCGATTACCAGCACCAGTGTCTGAGCATACATTCCTTTCATGCAAAACCTCCTGAAAATAGATATACGAAGATTATGACTATGAAAATCACCAGTGCTCCCACTATCACGGACAGGAGCATGTAAGACTCTAGACCTTTCATGTTATCACGATATTGGAATCAAGTTGATGCCAAGTGCAATCTTGTTGAAGTATTTCCAGTTGAGCAGTACGATTATTACCACGATGGCCAGGAAGAACAGTACCCAAAAAAGGATGTCCATCTCTATTCTCTTCGCCATTTTTTACCCCAGCAGCGGTTGAGTCATCGGTACGAACATCACCGTAGTTATTATCAGAGCTAGTAAATATACGGCCAAGCCTATTAATAAGGTTTTTCCGGCCAGGTCCTGGAAGCCTATTTTGTCTTCCCCGTTCTCTATCCCGTTGATGAATGAGGACAGTAGGACCATGGTTTCCAGTACGTATATGCCCACCACCAACTGGAAGGCGCCCGGAGCTATCATCTGGTCCGGTGACTTCAGGAACCCGACCATGCCTGCTGCCTCTGAAGAGGAAAGACCCTGCATCTGTATGGCCAGAGACTTGAGGATACGGATGATGAACACTGCCATGGTCACGATTACTCCGCCCACCAGGGGAGTCAGGATATAGGCCTGGAATTTCATCGATGATAAGACATCCTCCAGAAGTGCTTGGACTTCTTGCTGGGTCTTGTGGACGCCCCTCAAATAGCGGGAGATTTGAAGCATTGCGATGGCCGCGGTCTGGACCCCCTTCTTGGACGACTCGGTGACCACATGCATGACCGAAGCTATTTTCTTGGAAGGGTATTCGCGTATGGCTCCGTATTTGGGGTTGAATATGGCCTCCTCCAGGTTCATCCCGAACCTCCTTATGTTGTCCAGTATTTTCCTGAAAAGTTTTGATATGGACAGGTTGCCCAAAGAATGAACCGACCTTTCCAAGGCCTGTTCTAGGGGGATTCCCGCAGACATCCGGTTTCCCATCTGGAACAGTGCTTCGGTGAACTCCTCCTCTATGTTCCTCATCTCCTTCCTCAGTTTCAACTTCTGGAAGGAGGAGAGTATGAAGTAGGCAGACGTTCCCAGTCCTATGCCTATGACAATGACCACTGAAGGTATGAGTGTGGGTTCGAGTCCGGGGTTTTCTACGGCCAGGCTGCCCATGTAGGAGAGCAGTCCCACTCCCACCAGCACGATAGGCACTGAAATCAGGAACGGGAACGGCCACGTGGGCAGCGAGTAGCGTCTCAGGCCTGCCTTCAGGCTGAACCTTCCCGGAGGGGGCAATCTGGGATGATTGGTTATATCCGGAGGGGAAAATGTCACTGGTCTCCTTTCCAGAATTTCCTTGATCAGGAAGAACAGGGCAAAAGGCAGGAGTATGTCGTAAATGACTATCAGGACCGCGGGAGACACCACGTCTTCTAAGAACAGCATGACCACTGGGAACATCACCAGTCCCATGACCGGCAGTAGTATGCCCAAGGCATGCACCAGCATCACAGGCAACTTCAACTCCCGGTTGTAAGACCTGGCCCTTTCCTCTGTGCCGTCCAGTATGACCGAGACTGCCTCATCCAGCATGGATGGTCTTTTGTTCTCGGAAGTCTGAGTAGAAGTGCGTATCAGTTGTATGGATTCCACAAATTCCTTGTTTACGTCAGACCACTTGTTGGCGTACTCTACGAGCGCCTCGTCCATGGAGCGGTATGTCCCCACTTCCACGTCCCACATCAGCTTCTTGATATCGTAGGAGAGCGGTCCGGTAAGGTTACGGGAGGCAAATTTGACCGCACCCTCCAGATTGGGCCTCTCTCTCATGTAAACTACCATGTACAGTATGAACAGAACGATTTCAGAGCCCGCGGTGACTATATAACGCTTCATCCGGTGCTTGGGATATGTGTACAAGTACCATATGATCGGGGCCGCCAGCAGCCAGACGAGGAGTATGGGACCTGTGGGTATGCCCCCGCCAGCCGAAATTAGAGACATGACTGATGGTGCCAAAAAACCGACCAGCACCAGGGCTAAGGTCATCAGTAGTGTGGCAAGGGTCATTAGTATGGAAAAGGAAGCCACTCCTCTGGGGGTGACTCGCATGTGACAGAACTCTATCTGTTTTCTCATCTCTTCCGCAGCCTTTTTGTCCGGGTCTATTCGCAACTTTTCGGAGAATTTGCAGGATTTTTCGTACCATGTCCTGGGATTCCTCTTCTTGAATTCCTCTTTCTTGAACCTCTGATACTCTCTGGTCTCTATGGTCTCCAGTCTGGCCAGTCTTTTGGGTATGTCATAGCTCCTCACCTTTTGGAGTACTTTCTCCTTTTCTGTTTTCTCCCGCCTTCCCAACAGTTTTGCCAGCCACTCAAACATCATCTAACATCCTTCTTGTACCATTCCAGCCAACGGTCGAAAATGCGTTTGCTATCCAGGGAGCCACTCTCCTCCTTGACCTGGTTGGAAATCAGGTGGAATTTACTGTTGGACTTTACCACGAACTCTGCTTCCAATGCTTCCGGCTTTTTCGAAGAGGCCAGTGTCTCCATGACTTTTGCGCGCAGGTTTATGTTGTTCCACACCGAGTCCCAGTCACCGCTCCATTCCTTTACCCGCTTGGAAATTTCGTTTATGATGAAACTCTCTCCGGTGAGCAGTGTGTCCGTGGGCTTGAGTGTGTCCTTCTTCGGTGAATACTCGAGTAGGTTCTTGAAACCCCCTTCCTCCACCGGGTCTTCGTTCCAATGTTTTCTCACCTCAGTCAGTTCCACCATGCGTCTGAAGCGGTGTATGCCGTCCGGTGACCTGAGCATGTTGCATATGACTATGAGGTCTGTGGCTTTGAAGGAAGTGGGCGGTACTTCCAAGTCGTTCACCACACGGTCAAAAACCCCGTAGGCGCTTTCCCCGTGTATGGTACCTGCCACTACGTTCGCTAATGCGCCGATACGCATGGCCTCGTACAAAGCCTTGGCTTCCAGAGACCTTACCTCACCCACTATCAGGCAGGAGTCGCCCAGACGTAGTGCGGCTCTCAACGCCTCCTCTGCCGGCAGTTCTGTCTCCACCTGTGTGATTACCGACCTTGACTTGAGACGTTCGATGTTGTAGTCCAGGTCCCTGAGGTGTCTCACCGGCAATTCCAGTGTGTCTTCCAGCGAGACTATCCGATTGTTGTTCATGATTTGAACCATGGAAGCGCCGAGCAGGGAAGTCTTGCCTGAGGAGCGGTTCCCAGCGATTAGTATGGTTCTGGCATTGTCTATCATAAACCACATGAGGCCTGCAGTCAGGGGGTTGAACATCTTGGCTTGTATGAACAGCGGATATGTCCATGGCTTGTCTCTATGCCTCCTGAGTGAGAATCCCAGGCCTCCGGGAGAAAGTGAACGGGTGATTACCGTTACCCTGGCCCTGCCTCCGGGCACTGACAGTTCGGTGTCCAGCACCGGATTGGCTTCGTCCAAAGGCCTGCCCGATTGTAGCCTGAACCGGGTGGCCCATGCTTCTGCATCGGACGAGGAAGGAATCAGGTTGGTCTCGCACTCCTCGAAGTCTGAATGGTATATGTAGACCGGGGTCATGCCTATGGGTGAATTTACGTATATGTCCTGGACCTTCTTGTCTGCCAGAAGTAGTTCTAGTATGCCCAGCCCGGCCGTATACCTTACCAGTATGTTTGCCAGGTCGTTGAGACTGTCCCCAGACATGGACATTTCCATGCTCGATGACAGGTCCTGTACCATGTCCCTGCCTATGTTATAGAAACTAGACCTCAGCTTGTCCAAGTCGGAAAAGGTGGCTTCACTGGGACGGTGCTCTGCCAAATACCTCCGGGCGTTATCGAGGACTGTATACTCCTTTTGATTCAGCTCGAACTCAGGTGGCATCATGTGGTAGATGTGTCTAATAGACCCAGGTTTCCTGAGCATCTCCACTTGGGCGTCACCCACTTTGTACCTGTCCACCACTTCTGAGTTCTCAGGCGGGGTGCTCATGTAACGGGTGAACATGAAGTTTGGCCTGACCACTGGATGGAATATTTGCCGGTAGACAGACCGGTCACCCACCTTGTAGCCGGGCAGGTGCGGTTCTGCTTCCTTTATAAGTCGGGTGTCTTTGAGGGAATCCCTTATGGGGTAGAGCACTCTGTCCAGATAAAGACGGAAACACTTCTTGCAGGTGCCTTCGGACCGGTCCATCCTCACTTTCACGTGTCTTATCTCTCTCTTGGTCTCCACGTAGGCTCCTATGGGGTCCTGGCGCGTGAGGTTCAAGAGACTCTGAGTCTTGCCCATCCTGCTGGGAACGCACTTGTCGCACCCCGGTATGGACATGTTTGAGGGGCTGAGAACCTTCTTCACCCTTATCAAGTCGTCCAGGGCGTCAGCCACCTTTATCAGCATCTGTGTCTGCTCGTAGTCATACTCATATTCCCTGTCAGCAGCCAAGACCACCGATTCAACGTCTCTGACCTCCAGTAGTTTGGATATGGTAGTGGCAAAGCAAATGGGAAAGTCCTCTATGGAGGAGCCGTACAAACAGCCGAGACAGTTAACCCTTATCCTTTTATTGTCCTCATCATAAGTATACTCACAGACCATGACCAACGCCTTATATAATTTAGCAACCTTATTTATAAATAGTCTTCAAACAAAAATTCAATAGGATTGTTATGGCAACTGAGAAGGAATTGAACGTTATTCTGCAAGAATTGGTGAGAAGAGCCAACGATACTCTGAAAAGGCTCCGGGCTGTGGAGGAAAGACAGAGGGGAATCGAGTCAAGATTGAACAACCTGGAGGAAACCCGGCTGGAGGAAAAGAGGGACTTCGGGGAGGAGATAGATGAGTTGGAGTCGAAAGTGAATGCTCTGAACGACAAACTGCTACAGACCAAGGCAGTCCTAGACCGGTCCAGGAGAAGGTTTGACCGGTTTGCCACCAAGCCAGAGTTGAAGGAGCTGGAGGCAAATCTCGACCTCTTATCACCCATCAAGGAGCAGTTCGTCACCAGGGATGAATTCAGGAAGTTCAAGAGGGGCAAGTCATGAAGATATTTGGCGGAGGCAATGAGGAAGAGGAAAATCTGGGGAAGGGATACCCCCCAGTTAGTGAAGTCAAGGAATTGATGTCCCAAGGACTTGAGGACAAGGAGGTAATAGACAAGCTGAAGGAACAGGGATTCTCTTACTCTGAAATCGAAAAGGCAATGGTGGACGCTTTGAAGTCAGAAAGCGGTGGGATAAAGCCGGCTCCCGCGTCGTTCACCCAGCCTCCTTCGAGGAAGATGGAAACCGGGCAGAAGCCGGAAATGCCGCCACTTCCCGGCAGCCAGCCAGACGAGGGAGAAAAACCCAGACAACCTTCCCAATCTCCCCAACCCCAGGCACCTCAAAAAGTGTCCATGCCCGAAGGTGAGACCGAGCAGACTTATCCGCCCGAGTTCGCGGTGGAGGAAATCGTTGAAGGGGTGGTGGAAGAGAAGTGGGACAGGTTCAACCGAAAACTGGAACAGATAAGAACTGACCAATCAAACCTACGAGAGGAAGTCAACTCACTGCTCACAGAGGCCCGTTCCATTAAAAACCAGTCCACCACAGAAGACCGGGAAATCGTGGACAAGATCGAGGACCTGGAGAAGCGTTTGGAGGACGCGGAGGCAAAGGCCGGTGGCCTTGAGCGGGTGTTCAAACAGTTCTTCCCCAAGATATTCAAGAAGGCGCTCTCTGCCAAGAAGATGGGAAAGACAGAGGAAGAAGACGAGGAATTCGGGGCTGCCTAGTTCTAAACAACTAAAAACAAATAAAAAAAATCAGAAAAAAAGTTAAAAGGGTTTAATTTGACTTCTCGTAAGTCACGAACCAGATTGCTATCACGAAGACAGCCACTACGAACAGGATTGCCATCAGTTCTCCCTCTGCTATTCCTATGGGCGCCGCTCCGGTGACTCCTATCCAGCCAGTGTAAAGCAACCAGGCAAGGACTAGGATAGCGATTACTGGTATGTAGCCTTTGAGACTGTCCGTGTCAAATTCGGTTATACCGAACAGTCCGGCAAACAGCACTATCATGAGGAGTATTGCTATGAAGAGAACGCCGGGACCGAAAAGTCCGGTGAACCATGCTCCCAGTGAAGTGCCGTAAGGGGTATAAGCAGTCAGGAAGAACGCGACTATTATGGCTACTAGCCCGTTGATTCCTACCTGTTTCTCGTCTTCAGCAAGCACTTTTGTCTTTACCAGAAGGCCGTAGACTACTGCGAAAGCAAACAGCCAGGGCAGTATGAAGTCGTAGAATCCCAGTTCAGCCAAATTACCTATCAAAGTCGTGTACCAAGCCATGTATTTCCTCCTTTAACAAATTCTACTTGTTTCTATGATATTTATAGTTTTAACTTGTCTCTAGTTTGGTGTTTAGCTCGCTTTCTTTCCGCCTTTCTCCCACTGTACGAACATTACGGCGACCACGAATATCGCTACCACGAACAGTATGGACCAAAGTTCACCGAAACTTATACCCATCGAAGGGACGCTTATTCCTATGTATCCCAGGAAGAACAGGTACGCCAGTATCAGCAGTACTAACAGCCAAACGTAGGGCTTCAAGTTTTTCCAACTCCATGCACCCTTCTTTTCTTCCTCCTTTGTCATGCCAAACTTGACCATTCCTGCAAACAACAGGAACAGGAATGCGACTGACATGAATATGATAGATGAACCGAAAGTTCCTATGAACCAACTGCTCAGAGTCGTGCCGTAAGGAGTGTAGACAGTGACGTAGAAGGCGACTACTATGGCAATCAGTCCGTTGACGCCAACTCTCTTTCCTTCCTCACCCTCTTTGGAGAAAAGACCAATTTTCACTAGGAGTGCATACACTACTGCGAAAGCAAACAGCCAGGGCAGTATGAAGTCGTAGAATCCCAGTCTCGTCAAGTTACCTATAAATGTCTGAGTCCAAGTCATAACTTACCTCCTAAGAAGTATTGACTTAATGGGTATATAAAATTAAGTTCAGGCGTTTTATTGCTTTTCCGACCCGCTGGACTTGGAACCCAGGTAGAACATCACCAGTACTATGAATATACTTATCACCCAAACCACGTCTTGGGACAACTGGTATGTCACCAATTGCTGTGTGTATGCCAGGACCAAAAGGAATATGACAAGCACTCCAAGCATAGTGGGCAAGTCTTCCTTTTCCTTTCCCAGAACTGACTTGACCAGGAGGAGTCCGAATATGACTAGAAGTATTATCACTGCGATGGGCAGTATCACCACCAGCCAAGCTGTCAAGGGCTGGTATGCTATGGAGAAAAATGCCATGACCAGGGCGATGGTCAAGTTGACGCCCTTCTGCTTCTCGAACACCTTTGACTTGACTAAGACTCCGTAGACAGTGGCGAACACGAAGAAGAATGTGAGGAAGTATTGGGTGAGGGTTAGGGATGGCATGGGGAATTACCTTTCCAGTTTTTCTTTTTCAGCTTCAAGATCGGTTCTATTTCTGGTTAACTCGGTCAGGTATTCTTCACGTTTTCTGTCTTTTTCATGGTTTCTGAGGAATTTAGCGACCCTCTCTATCTCCTTGTTTATACGTTTGAGTTCTATTTCTATTTCCTTGCGTCTTTTCCTCTTGGAAGATTTGGACATGCCTTTAAGGCTGCTTCCGAGACCCTTTGCCATTTTTACGTGGCCGGGTCTAATTATGCGGCCTATGAAGAACACTGCTCCAGCAAGTATCAGGAATATGAGCACATAACTTTTCGTGAATTCCACGAAAACCATGTACCAACCCTGTTGTATGATTACCAGGTAGAAGACCATTGAAAGTAGTAAACTCCACTTGGTTTTTCCCTGAAGGAATATGTTGGCAGCAGAGTTCAGGAATATGATTAGAATGATGGTGGGAAGTATCAACAGGTATAAAAGTACATCGAGAAGGGGGTCTCCGGATGTATATGGGCAAGAACCTGATTTGAGTCCGTTTAATATGTAACAAAGTAATTCAACTATGTCTGCCATATTTAGAATAGACTAACAGATATAAAAAGATTAAAAAAAATTAAAAGAGTTATTTGGATTTCTTTTCTGTTTCCTGAATTATTTTGGACAACTCAAGACCCAAGGCCTGTGCTGATGCTTCAGGTTCTTTATCTATCATAACCTTTGCCAAATCTATTAACTGGCCTCTGTTGTTACCAGCGTCTTTCATGTTGTTTGTAAGCATTCTCTCTACCATGTTAAGGACTTGGTCGTAGTTCCTTTTCACAGTATAATTCTTGCCGTCTTTTATGCGTGCATCTTTCTCATCCAAGAGCCTTTCATAGGTATTCAGAATCTCATCATACTGGCCTGTTCCTGCTCCGTTTCCATCTCCGTTTCCGTTGCTCGTAATTTTTCCTTCTGCCATTTTTTCATCCTCCTTTGGTTCACCTTTTAAAAGATAGTACAGGGGCCCGGCAGCAGTCCTGAATATATAAACACCCATGTCAGCCAACGTTCCATATTCCATGTCTAGTCTGTCATCTTCATTGGATACTTTGGCGTATTCGTCCCAAATTACATCAGATTTATTCTCTTTCTCTGCCATATTTAACCACTGTTAAGTAACAAATAGGGGAAAGCTTTAAAAAGGTTTCGGTT
>CAZXUR010000003.1:0-101167 GCA_964644245.1 uncultured archaeon | reverse complement strand
TCAGAACTTTAGATTTTCTTCTTGCTGTGTCTCCAGTTCCTGGTGTTGCTTCTGACCCTGCGGGTACGGGCACGCTTGAGTCCGAAGACCTTTATGTCCACCCATCGGGGTGCAGACCTCACTCTGGAGGCTATCAGTTTCAACTTCTCTCCGAACTTCTTTACCGAACCCATGGTTAAACTCTCCTCTACAATTTAAATAATTACTTCCTTTTGATGCTGGTATCCTTCTTCTTGGTGATTGCGTTCAATATCTGTTTGAGCTGGTCCTCGGTTATCCTCTTCCTTATCTGCCCGGCCTGGTGCAGCTGCATGAGGTACATCTCCACCTGCAAGGCCAGCTGAGGGTTGGCCACCCTTATGTTGCCCAGTCTCTCTCTGGCTCCTTTGGAAAGTATTTTTCTCATGATTTTGTCCTTGAGTGCCTTTATCTGTTCTGCCTGGTCCTTCTGGCCTCCTATGTCTATTCCCATTTCCTCCAACTTTTTCAATTTATCATTATCCTCAGCCATGTTCTCACTTCTTGTCTACCAGTGACTGTCCCTTTTTGGTGAGGGTTCTTCCTTCCTTCACTTTCTTGACCAGCCCGGCCTCTTCCATCTGTTGAAGAGCGGTACGAATGATTTTTCCTCCTCCGGGATAGAACTTTTCAGGCTTCATGCCTCTGTCCTTCCTCCCACCATAGAACGTTCTCAACCTGCTAACTCCGGTGGGTTTCTTCAGTTTTCTCAATATACTCGCAGTTCTGGTAAACCACCAGTCCGGATTGTCCGGAGGCCTTTCTCTGGATGGCCCGGTCTTCACGAAATTAGACCAAGCCGGTGGTTTAATCTTTTCCATCTTCTTCAGTTCTTCTGCCAACTTTTCTGTTTTCATTTATTTCACCGGATATCTCTTAATTTTACCACACTTTAAACATTTAATGCTTTTGTGCCCCTTCACCACGCGTACTGTCGAGTTTCTCGGGGTGAAGTATGTATTACAATACTTACAGAACTTTCTTTTTAAACGTTTGGGAAGGGTGACTTGGTAGCGCATTCCTATCTTACGTGCGAGTTCCACGTACCTGCGTGAGAGTTCAGGCCTGGTTTTTGCCCGTCTCTTGGCCTGTTTGAACAGTATCTGTATGCGCTCTCTGGCTATCTTCTGCTGCCATGAAGGCTTTGTAGACCGACTCGACATAACAAGAATTCTCCTGTGGATTTAAGTAATTTAGGCGTTTAAGACTTTCCTGATTATTCCAAAGAATCGACGATGGATTCCACCACTGTCTCGTAGCCGAACAGCACTAAGGCCTGTTTCATCAGTATTTTCAGGTTGTCTTCCTCTTTCAGGGACTCCACGAACTGCTCGAGTGTCAGGAACGTGGAGTCAACAGAACCCTGATGTTTAGACGAGAGTTTAACCGCTTCCCTGTAGTCTCCGGCAACTTTTTCAGGAGTCACATAGATTATACGCCTCTTTTTCTTGTCTTTCGGATAGAAAAGTATGGCAGCGAACACATTCTGCCGTGTGCCCAGGCCTGCTGAAGACTCGGCTATATCCTTTATCTCCTTGGCTTCCTTGGCTTCTTCCAGAGACTCGCGCATGAACAGCCCGAGCAGAACACGGATATGCGGATGTTCCAGGTTCAGAGTGAACACATTCAGCGAATCGATCTTCTTGTGTATGACGTACTCATTTTTCTCAAAGTTTTTTAGGTATCGGTAGACTGGCTCTCTGGAGACTTCGGACTTCTTGCACAATTGTTTCATAGTCTTCCTCTTGTATATGTCCGGATAGAAAGCCTTCAGGATTCTTACCGGAACCAGTCCCAACAACATTTGCTCTACCAACATACAGTTTGTTAGAAAAATATAAATAACTGGTAGCAACTACTTCCTGACAGTCATTCCAAAAGGAAGAAATAAATGCGCCGAGTGGGATTTGAACCCACGTCATCAGCTTGGAAGGCTGAGGTCCTACCAGACTAGACTATCGGCGCGTGTAGGCTGGACATAGGCAAAGTCTATGCCATGTCTAAACAAGATTGAAAGAGATGTTTTTAAAGGTTTTGAAAGAAACAGTTAATTTATATCATTTGTATTCAACAATTACAAGAGAACAACATGCTACCAGAACTTGCAAAAATCACCCGCGTAGAATTGGAGGAAGCGGTAGATGGGGAGATACTGAAACGAGCACTTATCGAGGCGGGAGAAGACCTCGGGTACAAAGCAAAAGCAAGGGACGATGCAGAAACTTTATACCAGATGGATCCTGTTCAGGGCACCGAAAAATATGAGAGGACTATAGTGAAGTTGAGCAAGGGGGGTTTTCCCATGCTGAGTGCGAGTATCGATTGTCATCATAGAAACCTTCTTTTTTCTTAAGACATGGGATTGGCTATGGTTTTTCGACCCAAGACATGAGAGAAAGTTACTTGAACGCCGTTTCCGAGAAGATTGGATCCGAATCAGACTCTACGATTGAGTGATTCATTCGCCCAGGAAGTTCCTCAGGGCCGGATGCAGGTCTTCCATGTGCTGCTGTGCGATTTGCTCGTAGAGGTTGAATATTATCATCACCGTCAGGAGTATCCCGGTTCCCGTGCCTAAAGCGCCGGTAAAGTCAGCCATGGCTGCCAGGAATCCTACGAATGCTCCTCCCATGACCGCCAGTGCAGGTATGTATCGGTTGAGCACCTTTACAATTATCCTGGGGTCTCTTCTGAAACCAGGGATTGCCATGCCTACTGACTCTATCTGCTTTGCCACTGAACGGGCGTCCATTCCCGCCGACGTAACCCAGAAGACTGAGAAGATGGTGGCTCCCACCATCATAAATATCAGGTAAGTGGCAGCACGAGCCACTTCTATGAGGGGAGGGAGGCCTATGATAGAACTGGTCAGGAAGTAAGCAGCAACAAGACCGACGACTACGGATAAAGATCCTATTTCGAGTAGGCGGCGTTTGTATACGTAGGCAGCGAAGACTATTCCCGCAAAGATTATCAGGCCCGCCACCAGGGTGAATATCTGTAGCTGGGCCGAACGTGTCCTGGTCAGGAAATAAACCACCCCTGATATGGGTGTGCCCTCTTCAAAACAACCCAAAGGTCCGCATGAAGTTACAGAGCCGGTGAATGTTGGGGCGGCCATCATGGACGCCCAGAGCTGGAGGTTTGCCATAAGAGCAGCGGTCAGGATAACCGGTATGTTCGAGGTGTACAAGAATTTGAGCGGCCACCTGCGTCCGAATCCTCTTATGGAACCGAAAGCCAGGGGAATTTCTACACGTATGGACTGGGCGTAGACCACGATTAAGAAAACCATCAAAGTCGCGACTACGGGTATCATACCGTTGAACATAGCGCTCATCACGTCCCCTTGAGCAAAGGCAACTATCATCAATGGTATGGCTCCCACCGGGTAACCGCCTGTTTCTGCAAGCAGGGGTGAGAACGCTCCTATGAATATGGTCTTTGTAACTCCGGCAGCTATGAACAGGGAGACCCCGGAACCGAACCCCCATTTGGAGACTACTTCGTCCATGTACAGGACCAGGAGGGCACCAACCGCCAGCTGGGCTATGACCAGAAAAGGTGAAATTCCCGGAGCCAAAGCCACAGCCCCGAAGCCCACATAGGCCACTGCTTCCACTATACAAAAGAATATGGCAGCCAGTTTCTGGGTACCTTGAAAGATTGCCTTCCCCTTGGGTGTGTTGAGGTCCCAAGGAATTATTTTTGAACCCACCAAAAGCTGCAATATAATGGATGCGGTGACTATGGGCCCTATACCCAGAGTAACCAAAGAACCAAAAGTAGAACCTAAAATTATTTGCAGGTCTTTGAACCTCTCGTATGCCTGGGGAGAAACCCCGTAGACAGTTACTTGACCCATAATAAGAAAAATGAGGACGATTACTGCGGACCAGGTGATTCTCTGCTTAAAGGTCTGTCTCTTTTCCGGCTTTTTTATGGCCGGCAACTTCGAGAGGAACTGTCTGTAGTCCATGTCATGCGCCTTCTTTCTTGTCTTCCTTTTTCTCTGTTTTTTCCTTCCCGAATTTCTTCTCTTCCTTCTTATCTTTCTTTACCCTTTTGACTTTTACATTGGACTTCTTCAGTTTTTCCAGGGCCTTCTCCGATATCTCGTCAACATTGACCGTAGACTTGCTCTTTGGGACACTGCCCATGGAGAGTACCTTGTATTTGGTAAGATCTATGCTCTTCTGGGAGAAATCTATGTCTCTGATGTTCTTGACCGGTTTTTTGGGTTTGGGCTTCAGTTTTTTGTGCTCCGGCAAAAGACCTTCCTTTATCGCCTTAAGCCTTTTCTGCCCCATGTAGTTGGCACGTCCGCTGCCGCCCTTGCTGCCTTTGCCCCTTCTTTTCTTCTTGGAACCGCCACCATGAGTCTTATGACCCCTCTGTTTGGTAACCTTTTTCTTGTGCTTCACCGGCATGTCATCACCTCTTCATCCTCTCTAAAAGTTTTTCTATATCCTTGCCCCTGTATCCCAGGTCTCCGCCCGGATAGTGCCTGCGGATGGACTTGAATCCGCCCCGAGGGGGGTTCAGTTTTCCCCTTACTTTCTTGCCTGTCTCTCCCCAGGCAATCCAATTCTGCACCTTGTTCAGCATGTGCCTGTTCTGCTTGTTGTTTTCCAAGACAGTGTACGAATTGTTCTTCTTCAGACCAAGGAACGACAAAATTTCCTTTATTTTCCTGTCGGTCTTGCAGGTGCCCTTTATCCTTATGGCCAGGAGCTTGGTTTTCTTCTTGGATTCAGACTTTTTGTTTTTCTTGCTCATTCTTCCATCCCCATCTTTGCGCCTGATTTCTTTACGAATTTGTCGGTTTCCTTGAAGGCGTTCAGTTCCCTGAAAGCGTCGAACAGTGCTTGCACCGTGTTGATCCTGGTCCTGGTATCACCGATTGTTTTGGACCAGATGTCCTCTATGCCCGCCAGACGCATCACTTTCTTGAGCTCGTCCATTATGCACAGACCTATGCCCTTCGGAGCCGGCATGAGTCTCACTTCTATGGAGCCCGACTTGCCGGTGACCGCGAAAGGTATGGTGTGTGTCTCACCACATCCGCACTCCCAGGAGCCGCATCCCCTCTTCACGGGTATGACGCTGAGTTTGGCAGCGTTGGTTGCCTTTTCTATGGCTTGAGAGTGCTCGGTTCCCACCGCCTTTCCGATGCCTATGTATCCGTTCTTGTTGCCGACCGCCACCATGGCAGATATGTTGTACCTACGTCCCGAACGGTGCATCCTGGAAGTCCTCCGTGTGGGAGTCCTCCTTATACCACCGCCCTTTCCCGGTGTGCCCCCTATGAGTATTAGTTCTGAATCTATGTTCGGAAGAAGATAATCCACTATTTCTGGCTCCTTAATTTTCATGCCTTTGGCAAAGACGCCGTCCATCGACTTGATTTCCCCGGACATGATTTTCTCCCCGAGCTCTGTTTTCGGCACCCAGTTCTTTATTCTCTCTTCTCTTTCGGAAATAATCCTTTTTTCTCTCCTTTTCCTAGACCTTCCTTTTCTCTTCTTCCTACCTCTCTTTTTCTTCCCATCTTTATTTGCCTTCTTCTCGGTCTTCTTATTCTTGGATTTCTTCTCTTCTTTACTCTTTTTTGCCATCTTTCTTCACCTTTTTCTTGATTTTTTCGAATTGTTTTGGGACCTCGGAGGGGTTCTTCCCCTTTCCGTAGTCGGCAATCACCTTGCCGGTTATCCTTTTCTCACCGGGTATGTTACCTTTTCCGTGGGGGATTTTCAGTCCAGAATCCACGAGTCCCTTGAGGACCGCAAACAGGACCCCGCCCTTGGTGGTTTCGGCCATGCCTATGTCAAGAACGCCTTCCTTGGCCTCTTTCTGGAACTGCTTTCCGGCTGCCAGGCCAGTCAGGTAAGCGGCAGGGGTGTTCTTCAGAGAACCCTTCCATCCCAGTTTCTTCAGGTTCTTGGAGGAGTAAGAAGACAGCGTAACGTCACCGTTCTCCCTGTACTCAACCAACTGCACTTTTATGTAACGGTTGCTCTTTCTGACCACTATACGTTTCTTCTTTGATTTCAGCAAGGCCAGTCTGGCCTTGTAATCGGTCTTTTTCTCCTTTCTTCTCCTGAACATATCATTTCTCCTCCGAAAATAGATTATGTTGCTCTATGTAAAGCCTGAGGTGTGACTTGTTTCTGAAAAAGCCTCCCTTGGCCTTGGAGTACAGGTTTCTGTACACCTTTGAGGTTATCCGTCCTTTGTTCTTCATCTTTTTAAGTTCTCTCCGGATGCCCCTTATCTTGGTCATCCATTTTTGTTTCTTTCCCAGTCTGGCGTTCATGGGACCCTTTCTGCTGCCGGCCTTCTTCCTTTTCTTCTTCCTCCTCGGGATCTTGGGCTTGTCGGGCTTCCTCCTTATTACCCCGTCCCTTATAAGTTTCCTGACGTCCTGGGCAGTCAGCGCAGTGGAGACTTCCTGAAGCCTGGCCGGGTCTATATAAACCTTGTCCTTGCCGCATCTCAATATCTTGGCGGCCAGCCTCTTCTGAGCCTTCACGTTCATGTCAGTTCCAACCTCCTCTTCTTCTCGGGCAATTCACCGAAAAAACCAAACTCTGAAAATGTTATCTCGCATTCCTGACAGAAGTAGACGTCCTTCTGTTTTTTCACGCCCACATCTCCGCATATCGGGCATCTTCCTTTGCCAAACTTCACAAACATCACTTCTTGCCTCCCTTCTTCTTGGATTTCTTCTCCTTTTTACTCTTCTTGGATTTCTTCTTGGACTTGCCCTTCTTCTTTTTCTTACTTTTGGGCTTCTTCTTTTCTTTCTTTTTGTCTTTATCCTTTTCCTCTTTCTTCTTGTACTTCTTTTTCTTCTTCTTGCTCTTCTTGGACCTGGGTTTGGTGGGATTCAGCACTTCGACTCCCATCTTCTTTGCCTTCTTGACTATCTCCAGTCCCTTCTTAGTGCCCACTGAAGAGGATATAACCACTATCTGGTCTTTGTCCGCCTTGAAATCGGTATTTTCCACTAGCAGCACCTTCTTGCCTTTAACCAAACCCCTCTTCTCTGCCGGGGTTCCTTCACCTTTGGTCGGACCCCTGGGCTTTCCCCTCTTCTTTTTTCTCACCTTGTTCTGGTTGCCCCTGGGTTTCCTCCATTTCTTCCTCATCTGAATCTCCTTTTGAAGTTATGAATATTCCATCCACAAAAACACGACGGTCCTTCCCCGGAATCTGGGTCACGTTCTCTATGTTGGCCGCAGTCTGGGAAACCGCCTCCTTGTCGATCCCAGTCACTGTTATGTCCTGTCCATTGACCTGGACTTTGGTATCTCCTATTATCCGGGATTGTCTGTCCTTTTTTCCTCCCAGGAAGTTCTTCACCACCACCTTATCACCTTCCACAGAAACGGATATGGGAAAGTGGGCGTAGACTACCTTGAGTTTGTATGTGAAACCTTCCTGGACGCCCTCAGTCATGTTCTCTATGTGGGAGGCTATTGAATTGGCTATGGATTTCAGGCGGCTCTTCTTCGACTTCACAGAAAGTTTCACACCTTCCTTGTCCTTGTTGATTGAAACCTTCTTGGAATACTTTGGGTCAAAGAAGTCTCTTTCTACCTCTCCTTTGGGTCCTTTGACACTGACTTTGAAGTTGTCAACAGTCACATCAACCCCGTCCGGTACCTTGATTTTCTTTGTCTCTTCCATGATATCACCTAGTAAACAAAGGCAAGCAACCTACCTCCCAGATTCTTCTCTTTGGCCTGTTTGTGGGTCATGATTCCCTGGGAAGTTGAGACTATCAACAGTCCAAACCCCTCTGCAGGCAGGAAACGCCTTTCCCACTTCTCAAATTCGTCTGCCTTGACCGAGAACCTCGGCTTTATGGCTTTGCAGTTGTTGGTCTTTCCGGAAAGTCCCACATTGAAACGGCCAGCCTTCTTGTCGTCCACAAACTCGAAAGACTCTATGTAACCCTGGTCCTTCATCACCTTTAGGAAGTTCTCTATTACCTTGTTTGCAGGCAGGACTGTCTCTCTCTTCCCCGCATTCTCTGCGTTCTTTATAATGGACAACGCGTCCGCAAACAAATCATGCTTCATATTCTCACCCGTACTTCCTGAAACCAAGGTCTTTCGCTATCTCCCTGAAACACTGGCGGCAGTAGTAGAGCCCGCAGACACGTATTATGCCTCCGAACCTCCCGCAACGCCTGCATTTCAGCGAACCTTTCCCGTAATCGCCTTTTGGTTTCTTTGCCCTCATTTTTTATCCTCCAAAATGTTGATTCCCAGTTTTTTCGCAAACTCCATGGCCTGCTCACTGGTTATCAGATGGTTTTCTCCGACCTTGGAAGGTATTTTCCTCCTTTTTACCCTGAAGCCCGGCCTTTTAAGGGTTACAGTCACGTCCAGACCGTACATGCCTATCTTGGGGTCGTACTCCAAATCAGGGATGTTTATGTACTCAGAGATGCCGAACGAAAAGTTGCCGTTGTCGTCGAAAGATTCGGCTCTGACTCCTTCCACCGACTTCACCAGACGGTCCAGCATTTGCTCGGCTTCCTTGTCCCTAAGGGTAACCTTAACTCCTATAGGCCTGTCCTTGGTAGTGAAATTGGTCCTCTTGTGGCTCTTGGTTATCACTGCTTTCCTGCCGCTGAGTCTTTCGATTATCTTTTTGGCTCTATCCAGTCTGGTCCCTCTTTCTCCTACCCCTATGTTCAGGGTGACCTTGTCTATCTCTATTTCTCTCATAGGATTCATGATTTCGCCTCCAGTTTGAGTACCGGCTTTTTCTTACCCACCACATACACGTAGTCCTCGGCTATCTCTATGTCTTTGTCTCCGGTTTCCAGCACCACGATATTGCCCTTGCTCCCTTCTATCTCCATCAGTTTCTTGATTTTTCCTGTCAGTCCGGAGTTCTTGCCCCTGGATACCATGGCAACCATACCCTTCTTGAGGGACAGCTCTTTAGAGATTTTCTTGTCCGGTATATCAAGGACCAAAGTCGATTTGGTGGGAATTTTCTTGTCCGTCAGCAAATTGTTCCCGTCATTCAGGTTGAGCTGTACTTTTCCCTTCTTCAGTGTGTGCTTGTCTACCACTTTACACAGTTTTGACTTCGAGTCTGACTTGGATATCTCTATAAGTCCCAGTCCTCCCTTCACTGGAACCACCCGGTAGTTGTCATTATCAATGGAAATCACATCGAACAGGCCGGCAGGGAACCTGTGGTCCTTCCTGATTAACTGGTCCACTTTAACGTGCCCGAACTTTATGATATTCTTTGCCTCCCTGCTGTTGTTTGCCAGGTTCAAAATGTCTCTTACTATCACCAGCAAAGGCAGGCAATGCCCCCTGGGATGGGGTCCAGGTCTGGGACTGGTAGTGAATGGTCTCTCCTTCCTTCCCACAGGCCAGAAGTTGGGGGTCTGTTCTGTCTTTGTCCTCATTTCTTATCCTCCTTCTTCAAGCGCTTGAAACGCTTCTTGTCCTCGGTGTTGAGTTTGGTGATGAGCAAGTTGGAAGGATGTATTCCCACTGCTACTTCTGAACCGTCCACCTTCTCTCTCACTACATCGCCTATGTAGACTTTTCTGTTCTTGGTGTCCACCCTCTCCACCTTTCCAGTGGTCTTCTTCAGGTCACCGGTAGTGACTTTTACCGTGTCTCCGGTCCTCACCGGCTGAGACTTGATTCCGAGTTTTTTCCTCAGACTTTTACTCAGGGGAGCGGACATGAACTTGTTCCTGACGTGCAGTGGGGCCTGGTAAACGTACTTCCTTTGCTTCTTCTTTTTCTTTGAGCTGCGCCATTTTTTTGACCATTTTTTCATGATATCACCTAAATAACGATTGATGCGATTTTGCCTATCATCGAGAACCGGATTACCGCTTCCTTTGCCACCGGACCGTGTATCTCAGTTCCCAGTGGCTCATTCATCTTGTTTATGAGGACTGCGGCATTGTCTTCAAACCGAATCCTGGTCCCATCGTCCCTCCTATAACCTTTTCTTTGCCTTATGACTACTCCCTGAACCAACGTCTTCCTCAGCTTCTCGCTGCCCACCTTAACCGAGCAGGTTACCAGGTCTCCCACACCTGCCTTGGGATGTCTCCTCTTCACACCGTGATAGGTCTTGACTGAAGTTATTTCCAGTATCTTTGCTCCGGTGTTGTCCGCACAGAGCAGTGTGGTGCCCACACTGAGCCCTTTGCTCACCTTAGCTGGAAGTGCTTTCATCTTTATCCTCCTTTTTGCTTGTCTGCTTGACCTCTTGGATTTCCTCATATGTCCTCACTATGTCTACCTTTTCCACAGCGGTTCCTTCCTTGAGTATGGACACCACCACGAACTTCTTAGTCTTTGAGATTGGTCTGCACTCGCTTATAAGCACCAGGTCTCCGGTGGCTGCGGATATGCAGGAAGGATTATGCGCAGCAACTTTAGTCCTCCTCCTCTCGTACCTCTCGTACTTCGGGTTCTTTGCCAGATGCTCCCACTGCACGGTCACGGTATTTGCGGCCTTGTCTGAAATGACTTTGCCCCTGAAAACCCTTCCTCTCACTGGGAGTTTCCCGTGGAAAGGACAGCAAGGGTCCTCACACTCGCTTTCGGGCGGTTTTACACTCAATCCAATATTCTTCTTCATATCATATCCTCCTGAACTTCTTCTTTATTCTGTCTTCGGGCCTGGCCACCAGCACGTTTCCGTCTATCACCACGCTGGGCTTCTCGAACTTGAATTTGTTGCCGGCCTTGGGGACTCTCTTATCCCCGGACAGGGTTTCCAGCAGGAAGGTCTTCTGGGTCTCGTCTATTATCTCGCCTGAGATTTCCAGGTTATCCTTGTTTTTGGAGTCGACTATCTCTGTCTCCAAACCTATCAACTCATGTCTTACTATGTTTTCTTTTGTCATCATCAAATCACCTCAACGGACCTCGATTATGTCTTCGGAAAATCCTGCTTCAACCAAGAGCTTCTTTATCTTCTTTCTGTGGTCGCCCTGTAGCTCAATCCGGCCCTTCTTGTAGGTGCCGCCACAAGCCAGCTTGGTCTTGAGTGTCTTGAGCAAGGACTTGATGTCCACATCCTTTGATATGCCGCTTATCACCGTGGTCTTCTTTCCAAACCTCCTTTCAGAGATGGCGACACGGATCTTTTGCTGTTCTCTGGCTATGGACTCACAGATGCAAAGCTCTTCTGGCAATCCACATTGCTTACAAACTGCCACTAACCAACCTCCTTTCCTTTTTTCTTGGACCTCTCGTTCTTGAGAGTCAATATTTTCGCGATAGTCCTCTTTATCTCTTTTATCCGTCCGGGATTCTTCACCGTGCCACTGACTGCTATACTGGCTTTTTCCTTGGTCAACTCCAACCGCAGTTCCTTTAACCTCTTATCCAGATCCTCCCTGGACATATTCTTTGCCTCTCTATTCCTTAATATAGCCATCACTTCTTGCCTCCCTTCTTCTTGGACTTCTTCTTACTCTTGCTTTTTTTCTTTTTACTCTTCTTTGATTTGCTCTTCTTACTCTTCTTCTTTTTACTTTTAGACTTCTTCTTTTTACTCTTCTTGCTTTTCTTCTTGGACTTCTTCTTTCCCTTCTTTTTCTCCTTGTTTTTTTTGTCTTTCTTTTTGCTCTTGCTTTTCTTGTTCTTAACCTTTTTCTTGCTTTTGCTCTTGGTTTTCTTCTTGCCCTTTTCCTCTTCTTCCTCTTTTATCTCTTCTATGTCCTCTTCCTCAAGTTTGATGTTGCTGGCTTCCAGTTCAGGCCTCTTGACCATTATGGACACCGATACACCGATGGTTCCTCTCTTGAGGTCAGCGTTCATCTGTGCGCTGTTCACACAGTTCTCTGAGGTGTCTCCCGCTTTCTTGATGTATCCGTCCTTGAATATGTTCTTCCTGGAGCGATTGCTCATCACCAGCCCAGACAGGACTACCTCTGCCCCTATGGCTCCTGCTTCCATTATCCTCCTGAGATAGTAATTGCCCAATCTCCTGGCGTTGACCCCTCTCTTCAGGGCGTTCACTATGGACTTGGCGACTATGTTGGGGTCCAGGTCAGGATTCTTTATCTTCCTCACGTCTATGTTCGGATTATCTATGTCAAAATTCTCCTTTATGTCTTCCACCAAGGCACGCAGGTTCTCTCCCTTCCTTCCGATGACCATGCCCGGAGAGGAAGTGAAAACCACAATCCTGGTTCCCAGAGGAGTCCTCTGCACGTTTATGTTGCTGACCTTGGCGTCCCCGAAATATTTTTTCATGAAATTCTCAAGGTTGACCTGGTTTATGGAGTCTTTTATGAATTGTTTTTCCTTCATTTTTTGCCCCCTTTCTTCTTGCTCTTTGACTTCTTCTTTTTAGTCTTTTTCTTGTCCTCAGTCTTCTTGCCCTTCCTGGCTTTTGCCTTGGGGTTTGCTATTGACTGGTCATAGTCCTGGACGAACTCCTCTTCCTGGCCCTTTCCGGGTTTTCCTTTTTTGACTTTCTCTTTCTTCTTAGGCTTCTTCTTTTTCTTGACCTTTAGCGGTTTGCTGGCCTGGGTCAGAACCATTTTAACGTTGGTCATCTTGAGCCTGGAACCCACGCCCCTCCATCTCTGCCTGTGTATGTGAGTGCCTTCCGAGGCGTTGAAGAAGGAAATCACCAGTCTCTCTTCGTTCATGTCCTTGTCTATGGCGTTCTTCTCGGCAGTGTCGAGAAGTGAAAGCAACTCCTTGCATGTCTTGGTGTGATGCTTCCCGCCTATGTCTGCTTTCTTGGAAATCATGGACTCCAAAAAGTTCCTGGCTTTTGAGATATACTCTCCTTTAATCCTTCTACCCACTTTTACCGCACCCTTGGTTGAGATGCGGACGTTGCTGGCGTTGACTTTGGCTTTCATAATATCACTTCAGGGCTACGAACTTGGATGACCTGGTAGCACCGATACCAGGTGCGGAGTGCTTTACCTCCTCCCTGGTCATCACAAATTCTCCCAAATAATGTCCCACCATCTCTGGCTTGACTTCGACCGGGACGTATTCCTTACCGTCGTAAACACCTATCTTGGAGCCAATCATCTCCGGAATAACAGGCATGTTCCTGCACTGGGTCCTCACCAGAACGTCCTTTCCCTTCATCCTTTTCAGCTTCCTGAGCAGATTCTTCTGCCTGTGAGTAAATCCCCTCTTGAGCGTTCTCCTGATGCGGGAATTGGTTATCTTGATAAATTCGTCTAAGGATATGTTCTTCAGCTCATCGACGCTTTTTCCCTTGTATGTAAATTCCTTTGGCATTCAATCACTTCTTTTTCTTCTTACCTGTCCTCTTGGGTGAAATCGAACCCACTTTCCTGCCCGGTGAGGCGTTCTTGGAAACGGTCTTGGACCTACCGATGTTGGAACCTCCGAAAGGATGGTCCGGCGGGTTCATGGACGTGGCACTGGTTTTGGGGTACAGTTTTCCTCTTCCCCGTTTTGCCTTGAACATGTTGCCTGCCTTGACAATTGGCTTGTCGACCCTGCCTCCTCCGGCCACCGAACCTATCATGGCACGGCAGTTGGAGTCGAGTATCTTCTTCTTCCTTGATGGGAGCAGAATTACCACTCCTTTGCTGTCGTGTGAGACCACCGTGGCAAAGGCTCCGGAGGAGCGACAAAGCTTGCCCCCGTCTCCGGGCCTGAGTTCTATGTTGGATATCTGTGTTCCTTCCTCTATATCTTCCAACTTTAAAACGTTACCCAATGACCTGCCTTCTCCGTACTCTATGACGTCTCCGACCTTTACCCCCGAAGGAGCGATGGCAAACCCATGCATACCATCATCGAACTTTATCTTCATGAGTGGTGCGGAATGTCCCGGGTCGTGAACTATGTCAACCACTTCTCCCTTCCACTTGCCTTTCTTTATCTTGGCGTTGCTCTTGTAGCGGTGGCTGGGAGACCGATAGGTCGGACTGCCCTTGCCTCTCTTTTGTTGTCTTATTGGTTTGCTCATTATATCACTCCCAGTCTCATGGCTACTTCAGCAGCTTCTCCTTCCTTGGCCAGTTCTATGGTCGACTTCTTCCTGCCTCTCTGGTCTATCATGGTGTTCACCGATTTTACACCGGTGTCAAAAGCCTGTTCAAAGGCCTCCTTTATCTGGTCCTTGTTGGCTCTCCTGTCCACCACGAACACCAGCTTGTTCTCTGTCTCTACCAAGTTGACTGCCTTCTCAGTCATCAGCGGGTAGGAAAGCACTTTCCAGGGGCTCTCAGGCTTTATTTTAAGCATTCTTGTCTACCTCCGACAACTTCTTCAAAGCCTCTTTAGACCAAATAGTCACTCGCCCCGGGTCGCATCCGGGAGCCAACATCTCAACCGTCAATCCGTGGAAAGGAACCACATCCACTCCTGGTATGTTCTTGACGCTCAGTTCCTTGGCAGTCACCACCAAAGGTCCCTTCTTCCGCTTGTACTTCCTGCCCCTCATCTTGCCTTTTCCAGGTCTGACTTTTTTCTTGGAACATCTTTTCATCTCTTCCTCAAAACCTGTCTTCTTCAGTAGTTTTACCAAATCCTTTGTTTTCTCTATCTTCTCCAGACCGTCCACCACTATAGACTCTGCCTTGTGGCCCCTCTTCTTGACCAGTTCTGGGTCGGCAGTCGCCGATATGGCAGACTTGAGTGCGAGTATTCTTTCTTTCCTGTTCACCTTCTCTTTCCACTTTCTCTCCGGTTTGGGTGGGTGGGCTCTCCTTCCTTTAACTGCCTGAGGGACTATCCTGGCAGTCATGAACAGCCTTCCCTCGTCTCCATGTATCCTGGGAACTCTGGCCATTTCCCTGTTCATCATCCTCTGCGAGTGAGGTAAACTTCTCCTTCCGTGATAGTGGGCAGAAGTCTTCTTGCCCGCCATCTTGTCAGGTCCATACGCCTGTCTCCTCCAAGACTGTTCAGCCAGCACTGCGCGCTTTATCACATCCGGTCTGAAGGCTGTGGAAAACGCCTTCGGAAGCTTGGCACTTCCTTTTTTAGTTCCTTTTGCCGTAAACAGCTTCATTCATATACCTCCTTGATTCCCATTCTTCGTTTTCACATTGGGCCTTGTGGTAGAGCGTATCAATGACTGACAAAGCAAAAAATACGCTCTTCATCGGCTCAGTTTTCTTTAATTTCTCGTATATTTCCATTTCAAACACCCTGCTGCGAGGTTTTGTCAATCTCCTCGACCTTTACTTCCATTCCCTTCTTACTGGGCCTCACAGGCTTCTTGAGTATTATAAGTCGCTTCTTGGGGCCGGGCACAGAACCCTTGACCAGCACGTAGTTGCCTTTGACCAGTCCGTATCCCGGAAATCCTCCTTCAGGGTTGACCTTTCCCGGGTCGTCCCCCATTCCAATCACCAACTTGTTCAGCTCGGTTCTCTGATGAAAACCATGCTGTCCGGGTGAAGGGGTCCTGAAGTCCATCTTTCCGGGAGTCTCCGCGTGGTGCGCACCCACGTGACGATGGTGCTTCTCGTTCTTCCTTCCCTGTATGGTTATCCCAAATCTTTTCACCGGTCCTGTAAATCCTTTTCCTTTGGTGATTCCGGTCACATCAGCGTACTCTCCTTCCTTCAAAACATCCCCCGGTCTAATCTCCTTGCCCAGACTTTCCTTTGCCTGTTTGACTTTATCTTCGTATTTTCCTCCCAGGCACAGTTCGAACAACTCGGGGTTCTTCTTTCCCAGACCTGAGGACTGGGGCTGGGTGAGTACTATCAGTCTAACGTCGCCATACTTGGAGACGTCGATCTTGTCCAGACTGTTAGTGGTATTTTCCATCCCTAACTTGCCTGATAACATCTTTTGAATGTTCTTGTCCGAGGACCATACAGTCGGACCACAATCAGAACCAGAATAGAAACGGAGACCAGAAACGAGAAGGGGAGGAGCATCAAGGACGGTAACAGGGAAGGACATCAGTTGTCCGAAAGAAGGAGAGTCTTTGACCGTATTCTTCACGTATACGGTGGTCATTCCGGCCTTGTAACAGGCGAAACCCAACACGCCCTTGCCTTCTGACCAAGTCCTCACTCTAGAAAAATGTCGTTTTGCCCTTTTCCTGGGCGAATATCCCAAACTTCCTCTTCTAGGCCTGTGTTTGCTAGGCATGTGTCTTCACCTTTGAATGTGGGTGTCGTCATCTTAACACCGTTTCCGGATGGTCTAATTTAGCGCGTAACGTATATAAGCGTTTACTCAGTTTTGCAAAGTGCCCACTTTTGTCTAAGAACTACGACGGATTTTCCATACGGGCAACTAGAATAAGAAGTTCACATTTAAATAGTTTTCAACGCCTTGACTGTCGCCTCAAGGAATCGTTTCAGGTCTTTAAGGGGAACGGTGGGAACCTTCCCTTTATTCTTTTCCGTTTTCTCAACCTGTCCCGGCAAAGGAGGGACGTGTACGTGACCTGCCTTTGTTTTCAGATTTTCTGTTTCTACATGGTTCAACAGTTCATACAACACCTGGTTACAAACATACAATGTCAGATACTGCGACATCTTTGTCTCTATCTCTCGTTCATTTAAGGCGCGGATTATTCTCTTATTCGGAACTGTCGTAAAATAAGCAACCGGCGCATCCTTGATTATAGGCTTGTCATGGATGATTTTTCCTGAATTGTCTTTATACTTGGAGTCTATCCAGTTGACCCCAATCCTCTCGAATACAGGGAAAGGCACACCGTCCAGCTGACCGAAACCAAGTACCAGGTCTGGTTTCTCTTCGTCTATTACTTTCAGCAACTCCTCAGCAGGATTATCATAAGACACCGGCAACTTCAAGACTCTAACCTCTTTGTCCTTCAAGTCCTTCAGCATCTCCCAGGAGGAATTCTTCCTCCTATTGCCGAACGGCTCGAATCCGTACAACAAAACCATATTCAAGGCTGTTCCTCACCTTTTAAATACTCCATAGCCAGTTCCAGTGCTTCTTCGGTATCGTAGAAACGGGCGAGTATCATCCTTCCCAGAACGGTGTCTTCATGAACGGGTGAGCTTGGTTTGACTCTGGCCCCGACCACAAAGGTGGATACTCCATAGTTCCGAAGTTGTGGCCGGACCTGATGACCGTAGTTACTCTTGCTTCCATAGGTGCCTGAATACAACACACTCAACCAGTTTCCTGACATCTCAAACGAACCACCCCTCCTGGTCTTGGTTTCTATGGGTATTTTACAGTCGTCAAGCAGAACCAATATGTCTGGCCTCTTTGTACCCTTCCTCTCGGGACCTAGTCTCACGTCCGCATGAGGAAAAGAATCTTTTATTCTGTATTTAACCGACTCCCGGAAGTCCCTTGCTCTTTCTGAGTGTTCCTTATTAATCTCTGATTTCTTTCTGCGTCTATGCCTGGACATACAAAAAAACAGTATACCGGGAATCGTTATAAAACTATGGTCCGGGTGAGATTTGAACTCACGCTCTCCACGTTATCAGCGTGGCGCTTTAACCAGACTAAGCCACCGGACCACAGTTTCTTCTTTCTGACACTGGTTTAAATAAATGGACTCGGTGGGATTCGAACCCACGGCCTCAACCATGCCGAGGTTGCGATCTTCCACTGATCTACGAGCCCGTTAACCATATCTGATTACAGAGACTTTTAAGCCTTTCCATAAACTGTCCGGAAAGCCGTCCAGGAAGTCCGAAGTGAGCCGGTTGTAGACCAGTATGAGGTTGTTCCTGGTGCCCCTCCTGACTCTTTCCGGCTTTACTCTTGACAGGAAATCTACATATTCAACTATGTCTTCTTCTATTTCACCTATCTCTTCGCCCTCTCTCGAAGGTATGAATTCAAAGCAAGACATATGGACCCGCCGGGAATTGAACCCGGAGTCCCTGCCGTGCGAGGGCAGTGTCATTCCGTTAGACCACGGGCCCATGAAAAGAATCTATGGGCAAGTGTTTAAAACTATTCTTCTTTTTCCTCGACTCCGGGAATCTCCTCCAGGACAATCTTCCCGTCCTTGAACACTCGCACCGTCCCTCCTGACTCTGATATGGCTATGGCCACTGCATCAGTGTCTTTGGTTATGGCAGCGCATGTCATGTGCCTACCTCCGAAGCCTTTCAGGTCAACATTGGACTCAGGCTCCAGGTACCTGCCGGCCGCATGTATGAGACCGTTTGTATCTACCACGAACACCCCGTCTAACTGGGCCAATTCCTTGACACTCTCCTTCAGGCCGGGGTCTGTTATGTTCCTGTCGTCCGGGTCCTGACCTTCAAAGGGATTGAGTATCAACTGCGAGGAGCGTTTCAGGACCTGTTTGGAGTCGCCGATTACAAAGGCAGTGCCCACACTCCTTCCCTCTCGCCCCTCCTTGGATATTTCCCTGGCTATGTCCAAAGTGGTTTCGAACACGTCAGACTTCACTCCTTTCCAAAGTTGCTTCTTGCTTACTTCGAGGAACTTCCTGTCCATCTTGAACATGAGGAACAGACCGTCAAATTCTATTCCCAGAGACTTGTCAGCCACACAGAACACGTAGTCTCCCTTCCTGAGAATGTCCTTGTCGAATGCCTCTATCAGTATTCTACGTATCTGGGCGATGGAGCCGGGGGGCAGACGGTATATGTCCAGTTGGTGTTTGGACCGTTTCACCTTTCCTGCCTTTTCTCTGAACAATTCCAGGTCAATTAAAATTTTCTTCTCTTCCTCTTCCTGCTCCGGCTTGATTATCAGGAGTATGCAATTGGCATTGGATTCTCTAGCAATTTCTGAAGCACTGGCACCGATCAGCTGTTCTAACTCCTTCATAAAACCAATTATATTTGTCAGCAAGAGATAAATTACTTATTTCTCGTAGAGTTCCTGAAAATCTGAAGTGAGGGAAACGTAATCTCCGTCCCTTTCCACTGCGCCTTTCTCCTCAAGGCTCCTGATTATATCGGGGAGTCTGTCTTCTCGGTCCCCGTTGATTCCCACACATCCTTTTACCAGTTCTTTCATGTTGTAACTGTCCTGTCCTTTCCTAGTCATGTATCTGAGTACTATCAAATGGGCAGAATTGCCCGGGAAAACGATTGTACTGTCTTCTCTGTTGCTTACTCTTTGGACAAGTTTATCCACGATTCCTCTTTCATAATCATTAGATCCCATAAAACCGTATATCTATTGTTGGAAAATTTATTTAAGTGTTTGAGTGAATTCTTGTTATGTCAAAGGAAGAAGTGAAAAAGATTTTATCCAAGATACGAGACCCGGAGACCGGCGACTCCATCGTAAAAAACATGGTTAAGGGCCTGAAAGTCAAGGGAAAGAAGGTAAGCCTTTCTCTAGTCCCTCCCATGCCCGGTTGCGCGGGCTGCGGGGTCATTGCTTTGATGTTATCCGAAATAGAGGAAAAACTAAAGGAAAAGGGATACGAATCAGAAGTTGAGATAAAAGGTTTCTGAATCTCTCAAATTTCTAAAAAAAGTCAGAAACTAGGTTAGGCACGCAATAACGTTTTACCGCAATCACTGTTCACCACGCCGTAACGCGGCGAATACCTACTTCCCCTTCCGGCTAAGAATATTTCTCTTCCTTATATAAATACTTTATGAACAACTAAATTCATGAAAATAGCCTGTGTGGCAGATATTCACTACCCCACCAACTTCCAGATGTTCGAAAGTGCCATGCAAGGTTTTGGAGAAGCGGACGTTTTCTTCCTGGCCGGAGACGTATCAGAACACTTCAGGCCGGGAGGGTACAAGAAAGTCGTAGAACTGATAAGGAAGTATTATCAGGGCGACATATACGCGGTGTTCGGGAACACAGAACACGACCAGGACAAGGACAAGATAGAGGCAGACAACCCCGATGTGAAGTTCCTGGACGACGAATCTGTGAAGTTGGATAAAGACACAGGTCTGGTCGGCACCCGCGGGAGTCTGGACCGTCCCACCACATGGCAGTCCAAGAACGTCAAAGGAATAGAGAAAGTCTATGAACAAAGGGTCGGGAAGGTGAAAGAACTACTGGCAGGCATCAAGACAGACAAGAAGATACTCCTGATGCATTACTCACCCACTCACCAGACTTTGGGAAAGGAATCCAAGAACATATGGGAGAACATGGCTTGTGTTGCTTTTGAAGAGGTAATCGGGCGACAAGAACCCAACCTGGTGATACACGCCCACGCCCACAGAGGAATCCCCAAAGCCCTGGTACACGGAGTGCCCGTCTACAACGTCTCCCTGCCTGTGAACCAGAAGATAGTGGTGATAGACGTGGACCGGGTCTCCAAACAAAGTCTCAGGGGCTTCGGCGAATAGTTTTATATTATTGGTGGTAAACTATGGCTATGCAGAAGCACTACGACCCCAAGAAGTCAGAGAAGAAGTGGCAGAAGTTCTGGAGAGACAAGAAACTGTTCAAATTCAACCCCAAGAGCAGGAAGCCGGTCTACTCCATAGATACACCACCGCCCTATGCCAACGCCGACCACCTTCACATGGGGCATGCCATGCATTATTCACAATTTGAATTCGTGGCAAGATTTCAAAGGATGTTGGGAAAGAACGTCTTCTTTCCTCTCGGGTTTGATGACAACGGACTTCCTACCGAAAGATACGTGGAAAAGAAATACAATATAACGAAGTCACCCAACAACAGGAAAAAATTTCTGAAACTGTGCCAGAAGGAAACCTCACGACTGGAAGAAGAACAGATGAAACCAACCTTTAACGCCCTGGGCTTTTCGTGTGACTGGTCTCTGTCATACCGGACTATAGACGAGCATTCACAGAAAATCGCACAGATGTCTTTCCTAGACCTCTACAACAAAGGACTGGTCTACAGGGCCAAAGAGCCCAACATATGGTGCCCTTACCATCAGACTGCTTTGGCACAGGCAGAGGTGGAGGACATGGACCGAAGC
Organism: uncultured archaeon; assembly: GCA_964644245.1. Lineage (GTDB taxonomy): Archaea > Aenigmatarchaeota > Aenigmatarchaeia > CAZXUR01 > CAZXUR01 > CAZXUR01. The sequence continues at coordinate 80,266 of CAZXUR010000003.1, read as the reverse complement.
ACGAAGCTGAATTACATAAAGTTTGAACTCGAGGACGGGAAGAAAATCGAAATCGCCACCACCAGGCCAGAGTTCCTTCCTGCATGCGTGGGAATATTCGTAAATCCCAAGGACAAGCGTCACAAGGCTTTGGTTGGAAAGAAGGCAGTGGTGCCTTTGTTCGGACAGAAGGTCAAGATAATGAAGGATAAGGCAGTAGACAAGGACTTCGGCACCGGCATAGTGATGATATGCACCTTCGGAGACAAGACCGACATAGACTGGTGGAGGAAGCACAAGTTGGACCTTCGCATCTGTCTTACAGAGGACGGCAAGATGAACGACAAGTGCGGGAAGTACAAGGGCCAGAGCATCGAACAAGCCAGGAAGTCCATAATCAAAGACCTGAAAAAAGAAGGTTTGCTCAAAAAACAGGAACCACTTCAACAGACAGTGGGCGTGTGTTGGAGGTGCGACACCCCCGTGGAATTCTTGGTAGCCAAACAGTGGTTCGTCAAAGCCTTACCCTACAAGAAACAGCTGATAAAACAGGGCCGTAAAATCAACTGGCACCCCGACTTCTACAGAAAGCGTTACGAGGACTGGGTCAAAAATCTGGGTTGGGACTGGTGCATTTCACGACAGCGTTACTATGGGATACCCATACCAGTATGGTACTGTGAATGTGGGGAGATAGAAGTTGCAGATGAGAAGGAAATACCCATAGACCCGAGGATGGAAAAAAAGAAGTGTAAGAAATGTGGAAAGGAGATGAAGCCCGAGGAAGACGTGCTGGACACCTGGATGACCAGTTCCATGAGCCCTGAAATCGCGACCGAGTGGTTGGAAGACGATAAGAAATTCAAGCGTTTATTCCCCATGACCATGAGACCGCAGGCGCACGATATAATAAGGACATGGACCTTTTACACCATTCTCAAAGCCTATCATCACTTCAAGAAAATTCCTTGGAAAGACGTCATGATGAGTGGGCATGGGTTAGACCCCAAAGGCAAGCCTATGTCCAAATCCAGGGGAAATGTGGTCATCCCAGAGGACGTGATAGAAAAATATTCGGCCGACGCCATCAGGTACTGGGCTGCTTCTGTGAAACTCGGAGACGATCTTTGTTACAGAGAGAAAGATGTGAAAAACGCTCAGAAGTTCCTGACCAAGTTGTGGAACGCCTCCAGGTTCGCAACCATCCATCTCAAGAAAAACAAGCCCAGAAAGGTAAAACTGACTACCATGGACAAGTGGCTGCTCACGAAATTGTCTAAAGTCATCAAATATTCGACCGAAAATTTCAAATCATACAGTTACTCTAAATCCAAGGACGCCTCAGAACAATTCTTCTGGCAGGACTTTTGCGACAACTACCTGGAATTCATCAAGTACCGGATGTACGAGGACAAGAAGAAATCAGCGGCTCAGTGGACCCTTTATCACGCGCTCCTGGACGTCTTGAAGCTGTTCGCGCCTATAGTCCCGCACATAACCGAAGGAATCTACCAAGAATATTACAAGAAACATGAGAATGACAAATCCATACACATCTCAGACTGGCCCGAGGCTTACAGAAAGAGCAAGACCGCAGAGAAGGCCGGGGACATGGCTGTAGACATAGTCGCAGCCGTAAGGCAACACAAGAACAAGGAGGGCGTTTCACTCAACCAGGAATTCCCTCTCCTGACCATAGAGGCCTCGTCCAAAAACAAGAAGTTGCTGAAGAAGGTGCTTGAAGATATCAAAGGCACTACAAAGGCCAAGGAAATCAAGTTCGGAAAGCCCAAGAAGCGAATCAAAGCAGGTCCTGTGAAGATCGGGATTGAGATGTGATTTCTCCCTCAACGTATCTTCCATTGTCGTACGTTGACTTGTATATCCTGCCATTGTCGAAGAACTTTACCCTGAACGGATATTCCGTCGGTTTTAATTCTCTCCTGACCTTCTTTAGCCAAGGTATAATGGGAGGTCTGTATCTCTTCGTCTTGATGTTTTCTTCAAGGTCCACGTATGCCTCTATATGGTCTCCTGCCCTGACGTCAACCGAGACAGGAACGATTATCTTCTTTGTCAAATCATCGTCTATCTCAATCATTGTTCGGGGTTGATACCCCGAGATTAAAACGTCCTCAACACCGGCTCTAATCACACCCACGTATTTGTCTTTGACCATGTTTTCTCATAAGTCCTGAAAATTTAAAAAACTATTTAAATCTGTATACCAAGTCTTCTTATGCCTTACAAGAGCGAGTTCAATTGACTTTTTCTTAGGCTGGGGTGTATGTGAATGAGTAAATACAAACTTCGCCGGATTATAAAGGAACTGAAAGAGAAAAAAGGCAGGCACACCGAGCTGATATCGTTATACATACCTGCAGGCTACTCTCTGAACAAAATAGTCGAGCTCCTGAAGCAGGAGCAGTCAGTCACTCAAAACGTGAAGGACAAAACGGTGAGGAAGAACGTGCTGTACGCGCTGGAGAAGATTCTGCAACACTTGAAGGTTTATAAGAAAACGCCCAAAAACGGCTTGGTGATATTCTGCGGAAACGTCTCTGAAAAGGAAGGCGAGCAGGACGTACAGTTGTGGGCTCTGGAACCACCGGAACCCATACGGGTAAAACTCTACTGGTGTGACCAGAGATTCAAGTTACAACCATTCCTGGACGTGGTGACAGAAGAGGAAGTCTACGGACTGGTTAACATGGACCGTTCTGAGTCAGCCATCGGACTGTTAAAGGGAAAAAGCATACAGGTCAAGAAACAGAAGTCCTCAATGGTGCCCGGAAAGACGCGTGCGGGAGGACAATCAGCCGCACGTTACGGAAGGGTAAGACAAGGCCTTCTGAAGACGTTCGTCAGGGACACCGCGGAAGACGCTTCAAAAATATTCAAAAGGGAAGACAAACTGAAAGGAATCATAGTCTCAGGACCCGGACCGGTCAAAGAACAACTGATGGATGAACTGCCCCAGAAGACCAAGGACAATGTTCTGGGAGTGGTTGATACATCCTACACGGGGGAAGTTGGACTGCAAGAATCAGTGGAACGGGGGGAAGAACTACTGAAAGACGCTGAGGTGACCAAAGAGAAGAAGATTCTCAAGCGCTTCTTCAAGGAACTGCAGAAGGACTCTGGCCTGGCCACTTACGGCATCAAGGAGACCCTACGGTTGCTACAGCTGTCAGCAGTGGAGACACTAATCCTGTCAGAAGAATCGGGTCTGGTCGCTTTAGAAATCGAATGCAAGTGCGGATTCGCAGAGAAGCGGGTCATCAAGGAAAGGAACAAGGACCAGCAGGTGTGCCCCGAATGTGGAAAGAAGCTGGACATAATAGGGGAGATGGACATAGTGGAATTCCTGGAAGAACTAGCCGGACAGTACGGGAGTGAGTTCGAACTTGTGTCTCAGGACACGCAGGAAGGAAAACAGTTCGCACAACTGGGCGGCATAGGTGGAATCCTCAGGTTCAAGGCTTGAGGTTGAACAGTCTGAACGCGTTTTCCTCAGTCTGTTTCAAGACTTCTTCTTTCTTCATGTCTCTCCACTTTGCGATTAGTTCTGCGGAGTATTGGATATTCCAGGGAACGTTTGTCAGCTCGCCCGACTTGGGATCCAGCCAGGGAGAATCCGTTTCCAGAAGGAGCCTGTCCATAGGAGTTCTCTGGGCCGCTTTCTTGGTATTTTTTGAACTGCCCACGTTGGTGGCGATGGATATGTAGTAATCGCGCTCGCGAGCCTCGCCAAACTGGGTCATGTTGCCGGAGAAACAGTGCAGCACCACAGGCACATCCGCTTCGCCCAGTACCTTCAGACAATCGCCTGTGGACTTCCGGGAATGTATGACTAGTGGAAGTTTCAAGCCGTTGGCAAGTTCCACGAATTGGAGAAAGACTTCTCTGGCCCTTCCGAAGTCCTTTTTCTTGACCACTTTATGATCCAGTCCAACCTCGCCTATGGCCACTATTTTGTCTTTGTTGTCAGAAATGTATTGCATGTACTTGTCCAGTTTCTTTTCGCTTATGCCAACGGCTTCCTTGGGATGCAGACCAAGTGACAAGTAGACGCATTCCTTATTCTTGTCCCGGTAACCCAAGACCTGGTCCTTGTGTTTTACAGCAGCCACAGAAGAAATTATACGCATGTCCCTTTCTTTTATTCCACGTAAGACTTGTTGGGGGTCCTTCATGTATTCCAAATGACAGTGGACGTCTATCATTCCAACGCCTACTTAACGACTATGCGTCCGCCGCGCCTTAGATTCAACTGCTTCTCATCTTTCCACTCAGTGACGTAAGCGGGAGAAATCTTTATGTCGTCCCCCTCTTCCACCATGTTTATCTGGTCTTCCCAGAGTGAAAGCTTTATGCGACCCGACTTGTCTTCGATAACTGCGTCAGCCACCTTCTTCTTGCCATATTTGGTGTTGACTGCGCGTATGTCAGACATGGAAACCACGGTTCCTTCAACGGTGACATTGGTATCCCCGACCTTCAAATCATCTATCATGGTCCTCACACCTATATTAAATTGGGCATACTTAAAACAATCACTTCAAGTTTCGAAGACCCACTTCAGTACCGTCAACATTGACCGTCTCCCCGACTTTCAGTGTCTTTGTCCGGCTGGTCTGTGTCAACCTGCCTACCTTCAAGGAAAAAGTCCTGCGGGAGTTGGCCAGTTCTACCTCAAACGAGCCTCCGGAAGGATTCACGTCAATGAACTTGCTGCCAAACAGGGAATAGTAACCGTCTTCCACGTCGCTTATCTTTGAGCCGCCGGTCTCCTCTATCCACACGTTGGTTTCTTCTTCTTCCTCGTCGAACCCAACAACTATCCTTCCCTCTCCCTCAAAAATGGTTATCTCGTCGCCGGAATGGTCTATCTTCCGATAGGCTGCCGACCCGGGCAACATTATCCCGTACAGGTCGCCCACTTCCCTGTCACAGTCCAAGTCTAAACAATAGTCGTGGTCTCGGATGAAAATACGGTTCTCAAAACCGTCACTGGTCTTGAAGAGTTCATCTGAAAGGGACAACTCCAGCATCAAGTTTCCCTCGCGGGTCTTTATCCTTCCTTTCAGCAAGACGGACTCCACCTGACTTATGTCCATGTAAATCATGGTGTTTCCGACTTCCAGTTCATCGTACACGTCATAATCGCACCTGTTTCTGATGCCAAAAGAGTCTGAGACTACAAAGTAGTCCCAGCAGTCGTTGTAAACCTCACCGTCTCTTATCTCGTCATCCTCCTCGAATATCTCAACTTCCACTGACGCTTCCTGTATGTTCTTCACATAGACGTAGTAGTCCTTAACCTTTTCCATTTCTCCCTCATCTATCACTGCCGTCTTTCCGTCAAGCTTGATTCTCACGTCCCCGTTGCTCTCGTCTATGTCAGAGGCCTCCAGGTCGAGTCCGAATACCTCAACCGGTTCCTCTGCTAGAACTGCTGAACCCAAGGACTTGCCTGTTTTCAAGTCACTGCCGGTCTTGTCTATGAGAAGCATTTCATTGCCCAAAAACCAGACCTTTTGTGGCGAATCCACGTTAAAACTGCTGAAATAAGTGCCAAATTCCATATCTTCCTCATCGAACTTCAAATAGACACCGTGTTTGCCCACATGCAAGTTGCCTTTAAGTTTGATTTTCTCGTTCACGTAAACGTCCTGCACGTAAAAACCGTGGAGGATGTCCGTGTCCTCCGGAGTTATCTCCACGTCAAACCCGCTCACTTCCAAATTCTTCTCGAAACCCTTGAACTTTTGGGTGGAAAGGTTGAGCACAGCTTTTGTGGGCACGAGAGTGGTTACGGTGGTGGTAGTGATGGTAGTCTCGTTCTCCTCAGCAGAGAAAAAACCGGTTATCCCCGGGACCAGTATCAGGGCAATCACCACAAGAGCCGCCACACCTATGTATAGTGTGGTGTAATCACGGTTTTGCTGAAAATTATACTGGTACGGCATGTAAAATATATGTAGAAAAATTATTTAAGCCTTCAAACCTTCTTCAAACGCTTTTTTAGCTTGTCTATAGCCTTTCTCACGTCTTTCATGGTTTTTGCTCCCGCACACACTATGCGTCCCGATGAAAACAGGAGGAAAGACACCTTTGGCTCGAATATCCTGTAGACCAGACCCGGGAACTGCTCTGGTTCATACTCGCTCTCTTCGAGCTGGAACGCAAGTTCTCCCAAATCCAGTTCTTTGCCCAGATTATCGGTAACCACTATGTTTACCGTCTTTATTTTGTATTTGTTGGGCACAGAAACGCCGATTTTCCTTAGTCTGGAGACAATCTTGCTTATGGCTTTCTTTGCGTTGGCCTTGCTCTTGTTGCCCAGACAGATTATCTTGCCGCTTTGAAAAATGAGTGAGGATACCCTGGGTTCTTGCAAACGATACACAAGACCCGGGAACTGCTCTGGTTCGTATTCAGCTTCTTCCAGACCAGTGAGTATGTCATTCAGTGGTATCTTTGTCTTTAAATCTACACTAGCAACCAAATTCTGAATTTTCATACATCACATCCCCATTACTGTTAATTTTATAAACCGAAAGCTTTAAATAGGGGTTTGTAATCTTTTTTATTCTAAAACACCAACTATAGGCATGTCAAACAAAAAGGCGGGTTCCAAATTCGAGAGGGAAATACAGGGGTACCTGAACGAAAGGGGCGTTTGTATACGGGTCGGCGGTTCAGGGACTGGCAAGGTAAATATCTGCGATTTGGTCTACATACGCGGGGCAAAGGTGTTCCTGATCGAATGCAAAGCAATATTCGGCAAAAAATTCTACATTTACGACCGTGAAATAGACCAGTTCGAGGAATTGAAGAAAGCAGCCAAGTCTTCCGGCGCCAAACCAGTGCTCATATTAAAATTCAAGAGGAAGAAAGGAAGGAAGAGAAAAATAATGTTTCTGGACCTGGAGAAATTCGACTTCAACCCAGTGGGATACGATGACTACAAAGACTCCACAAATTTTGTGAAAAACAAGTTCTGAATGGGTTGGGGGCGCCGGCGAGATTAGAAGTGGTAGTAGTACTGCCAGCGCCAACCGTGTAGAAGTTCCAAAAACGAAACTGGAAGAATGGTTCTTGAAGATTTATATACAGACGAAGTGAAGATTGAATATAGAAAAGCATTGACACCACACCGAGAACTAGAAGTGGTAGTATCTGATACAGTGCCAATGCAAAATTTGAAAAATGGTGTAAGGGCGCCGGCGAGATTAGAAGTGGTAGTAGTACTGCCAGCGCCAACCGTGTAGAAGTTCCAAAAACGAAACTGGAAGAATGATGGGAATCCATGAGGTCCAGGAATACATCCACGACCTCCTTCCCCGAATCTACCTTTTCTCTTATTGAATGTCTCAATTTTTTCTTAACCCAGTCTATCAGCTTTAGTATCAAGAAGACCAACGCGATAAGGACCAGAGCAAGTACCAGAACCCACAGTTCCAGCGGGATTTGCTTGAGCATTTCCAGGTCTTGATTTCCTGAAGAGTACGATATATAATTCACCACACCATCAATTATGAAACGGTCTTTGCTCCGATAGACCAGGCCACCGGTGGTTTCCAACTCAATTGGAACCAGATTGAAATAGAAAAGCGCAAGGAGGATGAAAAGGATGTTAAATACGAATATCAATGCCACTACCGGTCTTCTGATTCTTTTTTCCTTCTGTGTTTCTCCAAACAAATAGGTCCGGTTTCCGGTGTCCGGGATTTTCTCCTCGTACAACAAGTCCTCCAACCTCTTCCACAGGTTTGGCAGATGCTGCCCTCCTGTTCCCGTCTCTTGTTTTTTCCTTTTTGATTCCCGATGAATTCTCAGAGCCTCTATCATCACCAAAAGACAGAAGACCAGCAAAAGCAGGAGCAAAATTAAAAACCAGTCAAAGGGTATGTCCACATAATTCCTGAGTTCTGAATGTATGGGAATCAGGTAAAAAGTAAGCGGCCTGTTAACCACTGTCACATTCTCATAGTCATAGGAAGTCATATCGTAGTAGGACAAGTCTGCCTCCAATTTGTATTTTCCGAGGGAGAGGTTGGAAGGGAATGTTATGTTTTCAGTAATCTTGTAATCATATTCGACTGTGATGGTGTCTTCTTCCTTGTAAAATTGGTTGCCCTCCCAGTCTTCCACAAAATACACGAACTGCAGAGGCAGGTCCTCGGGTATCCCCAGGTTTTCAAGGCTGATATTCACCAGTATGGAGTCACCAGGGTACACTTCCCTGAATTCAGGTGGAACAAACACATCTACCTTGAAATTGGGCGGAACTATACGCATGACAAGGTCCAGGCTCCTTTCTACGTCCTTGCCCACAAAAGTAATTTCTCCTTTGATTGTCTTTTCAGGCTCCTTTTTGGGAGCATCAAAGACTAAATTTACCCATTCCATCTCGTTTTCCTCGAGTTCGAAGTATTCCTTGTCTATTCTCAGATAAGGAGAAATTTCCTCTGACAAAGTCACATTTATTTCAGTGTTTTTCCCGGTATTCCTGACCCATACTTTTCCATGCCTTCGGGAACCGGAGACTATCTCAACGTTCAGGTCGTATCCAGCGGTGAAGTTTTCATACTTCTTCTCGCTGCTTCCGCCGCCACCGCCACCGCCAGAAGAATCATCGCTTTCCACAGCCCCTTCAGGTTCAGGTGCATTGACGTTATCAACAGTAACTACGTGATAGTAAGAGGTGTTTGAGTTTCCAGCCAAGTCGCTCCCGTTTATCCTCAAGATGTAGTCTCCGTCACTGTAAGCGCTAGTATTTATGGACGCATTGAAGACCAGACCAGTGTTGTTTGTCATGTTGTTCCATGAATATCCGTCAAATCTGCAGTAGACATTATCCTTGTCTATACCCTCCCCGCCACTGTCGTTGAGTGTAACATTCACTATGAGTATTCTGTAGACGTTAGAGTTGTTGGAAGGGCCGGTTATATCAACTGAAGGAGACACGCTGTCACGAACCGTGGCAAAATGAGTCTCGCTTGATTCAGTGTAGTTCTCTTCGCCCAGATAGTAGCCGGTGATGTTGAATATGTTTATATCCGAGGTGGTTGTGAGGTTGTAGAGCGGGCTGGTGCCATTTACTTCTTCCCATCCGGATATGTTGGTGGTCAAGTTCAGATAATAATTGGCCGGAGTGGCGTTTAGAGTGACGGTGAAGTTTGCGTCCACATACTGGTCGAATGTATAGTCAGAATCAGAACCGTTCAACGTCAGGTTGGTTTCAGTTGGTGCTCTCTTTATCTGATAATTCCAGGTGTCCGTTGTGTTTATGTTTCCCACACTGTCGTTTCCGTAAACCTTCCAAGTGTAGTTTCCTGCTCTCAGGTCGTTGAATTCTAGGTAGTATTCGTATTGATGGTAAGTAAAGGAATGGAAGTATCCGTCAAGGTTCCCCACCATCATATCGGTGAGGCCGTCATCATCTATGTCGTAAATGTAGGGGGCTGTGTTATTTCCCATTCTCATCAGAGACCTGTTCAGTGTGGTGTTCCCCGTCCACTGGGAACCGTTCCAGGTAAAGGAAAGTAAATCACCGTTTTCATTCCCTGCTATCATATCCGTAACTCCATTTCCGTCTATATCAAACATGGAAAGTTCAAGGTCACTTCCAAAGTCTGGGAGTGATTTGTTTACGGTGGCATTTTGAATCCACTCAGAACCATTCCACGTGAACCCCCAAGCACGGCCATCACCGTTACCGACAATCAGGTCCAATCGGTCGTTGTTTCCAATGTTGTAAATCATGGGAGAGGAATATATTCCTACATCTATGATGGAACTGTTGATGGTGGAATTTCCGTTCCACTGAGAGCCGTCCCAGGTGAATCCCTTGGTAAAGCCGAGACTATTGCCGGACAGCATATCCAAGTATTCATTCCCCTCAATATCATACATGCATGGATTGGAGGAAGAACCCATATCCGGAAGACCGCTGATAATGGAACTATTCTGATGCCATTGGTCGTTGTACCATGTGTAGCCGAGGAAATCTCCTCCGGATGTACCTGCTATCATGTCCACGAGACCGTCGCCATGGATATCGTAAAATGCCGGAGACGAACTTCCTCCGGTAGAAGTCAGACTGGTGTTTAGCGACGAAGCCCTCCATTTTGGGGATTGAGTCATGGTGTAGTTGGTGCCATTGAATTCAAGTATGCAATTAGTCATTTCTTCTTCCCATGATATGTTGAAAATATACTTGGCGCCGTACTCGTAATGGGAAGAGGATGGAGGAGATGTGAAATTCCCTTCAAAGGTCGGGGGAGTTGTGTCCACTGTAAAATATTGTATATCGGACTGGGATGTGGCAGAGCTGTTTGTGGCATTGACATACCAGCGATAGGCACCATCGCTCAAACTCTGGTTCGCGGTTATATTGGAATCAGTCGCATTCAAGACTAAAACCGATCCATAACCTTCCATCGTGTCCCCGGTGGTGTTTATAAAAAGTTCTGCCTCATAACCGTCATAATCACCCTCAACTCTGAACTGAAAATCGGGAGTCGAGTCTCCAATTCGTGTATTATTTTCAAGGGCAGTCAGGGTGAATGTAGTTGTAGCAAACCCAATTTCAATAGTCTCCCCGGATTTCCACCCTTTCCTCAAGAATATTTTAAAGCGTCCAGAGTCTTTGGAAGCATCAAAGCTTCTCGCATGTACGTGTTCGGTTACCGGATTCAACGGCATTCCTGACTCGAATAAATGATTCAGGTCAGACATGAAGTCTCTGGTATTAATTTGTTTTCCCAAAAAAAATTCCTCGGAAGTCAACATCCCAGTCTTTCTGTCGAACCGGTAATCCTTGTCGCCGAACTTTTCCATGCATTTGTTTTTGTTCCTGTAGACGCACTCCATGAAATCTTCTTTGATACTCTCATTTTTCCATTTCCAGTTGACAACAATTTCAGCAGGGTTTCCCTCTATCAATTTCTCTGTCTCATTGAATTCGAATTGAATGTTCTGAGAAATGTAACTGCTTTCTTCCAAACGCCAGGTGAACTTAGTTATCACGTTTATTTTACCCTTGGATTCGTTTTTCACCTGGACTGGGGGTTCCGCTCTTTCCCTGTAGTATATGTGATAAGTGGGCTCTAAAAGAAAAAAGAAATCCTTAACAAAATCGCCATGCGGAATCATAAGAACGCTGTCAAAGGCCTTTCCCGGTCGGGAGTCAATTTTTACATTGAATTCCTTGCACTTGCCGTTGACGAAAGTCTGGTTGTAGACTTGAAATTCAACCGCCGTCCTGCCGGTGGTCACCAGGATGTCGTTGGAGCAAGAGTAAAGACCTTGTTCAAACTCTAGGTGTACGTCCGTCTCCTTAACCGTCAGCACGCCATCCCACTCTGACGACTGAAAGACACTTTCGGGAGGCACTAGAAGGAGTAAAAATAGGATACCAAAAAATATGGATATAGTTAAAAATACGTCATTTTCAGCCCTTTTAGGCATACTACTACCACTTATACACTAATAATTGGCTTAACGGTTATATATAGTTTTTACCCCAGCCGTACTAGGAATAATTCTACTTAAATAGACACAGATGCTTAAAAAGGCCTCCTTAATAAAATTAATGTTGGTAATGCTTCATATTTGTTGTAAAAACACTATTAGCTTAAGCCAGTTAAACCGACTGATTCCAGTCAATCAGGCGGAAACACGTCCAGTAAAAACTAGTGTAATATCCTTTTGTGGAGAGAATTTGGAATACCAAACAGAAAATTCTACTCTTTCTTCTCCTTTATGAGTTTTGCGTTCACAACACCGGACTGTCCGGGCCTTGAAGTGACTTTTGCCTTGCCCAAATCAGTGTCTACGACCGCGCCTTTGGTAACTATGTTCCTCCTCACGAAGTGTATATTGGCAGGATTTTCGAGGACGTCCAGTATTTTTGCCTTCTTGACCTTTTTACCGGTCTGTATGTTGGCGGTGTTGACGGAAAGGAGTCTCTTTTTCTTTTGGCCTCCCCGCCCCTTCACCTTTACCACCTTGTTTTCTCCTAGTTCGGCAGGATGATAGTCCCTGCCTCTCTGATGCCTTCTTTTCTGGCCGTGAGGCCTGAGTATACCCCCGGTGGTCTTCTTTCTGGAACGTTTTTGCCATTTTGTCATGCTCTTCTTAAGATGTAAAACAATATAAAGTTTTAAAAGCCTATAAGTTAAATCTTAGGTGATTGTATGCCTGATAGACCGATAGACGTTTTGAATGAAGCAAAGGGAAAAAGAGTTTTGATACGTTTAAAGAACGGAGACAAGATTGCCGGCATCCTTCAAGCTTTAGACCTGCACCTGAACATGTGGCTTGACGATGCCGAGGAAATCGGAGACGACAAGAAGACAAAATTAGGGGTAATCCTAGTCCGTGGAGACAACATAATCATCGCCTCACCGGAAGATAGCAAGAAGGAGTGAAGGTTATGGCTAAAGGAGGACCTTCCTTTGGCAAACACCAAGGGAAGACCCACATCCGTTGTAGACGTTGTGGTAGGCGCTCCTATAACATAAAGACTTCTGTATGTTCTGCATGCGGCTTTGGTAAATCAAAGAAAAGAAAAAAGTAAATCACAATTCTTGGAAAAAAGAGAAAGACAATTCTTTAAATGTTTTTAAATAGAGGTTGTAAATAAGCTTAGGGCCCATAGCTCAGTCTGGTAGAGTGATAGACCCGATCTTTCACGCCGAAAGCACGCGGCTCTTAACCGTGGGGTCGGGGGTTCGAATCCCTCTGGGCCCATGTGATTGCATGGACACCTTCAAATGCATAAAGGAAAGACGTTCAGTCAGAAAGTTCAAGGACAAGAAAGTCCCGGATGATGTGATTGAAAAAATCCTAGAAGCAGGCAGATGGGCTCCCACCGCAAGGCATATCGAACCATGGAAGTTCATAGTCATAAAAGACGGAAAACTGTTGAATGAAATATCAGAGGAAGCAGATTATGGCAATTTCATCAAGGACGCTGCCTTTGCCATAGCAGTGGTCACTGACCCTTCCTCAAAGTGGCACAACGTAGACGGAGCACTTGTCACGGAGAACCTCGCACTCGAAGCCTGGAACGAGGGTCTGGGAACTTGCTGGATAGGCTCTTTGAACAGGGACAAGGCAAAAGAGATACTTGAAGTCCCTGAAGAGTTACATCTCCTGACAATCATGCCTTTCGGCTATCCCGACGAGGAACCTTCCTCCACCAGAAAACCTCTGGAGGAAGTTGTCTATAAAGAGAAGTTCGGTCAGTCTTAAGCGACTTTCTTTCCTGCTTCCACGTCTTTGTCCAGAGTCAGGAGTGAGGAACCGTCTTCAACCGCAAGTAACATACCTTTAGACTGTATGCCGGCAATCTTCTTTGGCTCTAAATTGGCAACCACGACGATGTTCTTTCCCTTGAGTTCGTCCTTCTTGTAGAAAGGCTTTATTCCCGCGACTATAGTTCTCTTGTCACCGCAATCTATGTCCAGCTTGTACAACTTGTCCTTTCCTTCCACGTCTTCTACGTTGAGCACTTTCGCAACCCTCAAATCCATCTTCTGGAAATCTTTGAAATCCACGTAATCTCCTCCTTTTCCTTTTTTACCAGAGAACTTTTCCCTGAACTTTTTCATCTCTTTGTCTTTGAGTTTTTCAAACAATATCTTCGGCCTGCCTATCTTGCGGCCCGGCTTCAGCCGCTTCTGGTTATCCCATTTCCTTCCCCTCTTCAGCCCCAACTGCTTCCATATCTTCTCTGAGGTAGACGGGAGAAATGGTCCTATGAGTATGCCCAAAGTCTTAACCAGGTTGGCACACACGTAGACGGTGGTGGCAGCCTTTTCTGGCCTGTCCTTGACGGTCTTCCACGGCTCGTTCTTCTGGAAATACTTGTTGCCCAAAGCAGAAATTTCCATCACTGTCTTCAATGCGTCTTTCTCTTTAATTTCCTCTAGATGCCCGGTCACTTTCTCCCTCTTCTTCTCCACCTTCTTGAGTAGCGACTTGTCTTCCTTTTTCAGATTAGGCTTGGGTATCTTGCCCTTGTAGTTATTCTTCAGAAAAGTGAGTGTGCGATTGACGAAATTGCCGAAGTTAGCAACCAGTTCGTTGTTCACCAGAGACTGTAAGTCCCGCCAGGAAAACTCATGGTCGGACTTCTCGGGCCGGTTGTAGATTATATAGAACCTCCAGACGTCTGCAGGTATCCCGGTGTCCATGACATCATCACCGAACAGACCGGTTCCTTTGGATTTGGAGAATTTTCCTCCTTCGTAGTTGAGATATTCGTTGGACGCTATTTGATGCGGGAGCACATAGTCGTCATCCACCCCTATCAATTCCGAAGGCCATATGATGGTGTGGAAGGGAATGTTATCCTTTCCCAAGAACTGGTAGAGCTTGCTGTTGCCCTTCCAGTACTTCTTCCATTTCCTCTTTCCCCATTCTTTGGTGATTGATATGTATCCCAGGGGCGCATCGAACCATGAGTAGAATACCTTGTCCTCGTGCCCCTTCTTGGGCACTTTGACCCCCCATTTCAGGCTGCGTGTGATGCACCTGGGCTTAAGACCCTCTTTGAGCCAGGACTTGGTCATGGTCCTCGCGTTCACGGGCCACTGCTTCTGTTTGTTCACCCATTTCGACAGTTCCTTCTCCAGTTTAGGCAGGTCCAGGAACAGGTGGTCGCTCTTCTTGAACTCCGGCTTTGTGCCGCAGAACTTGCAACGCGCATCGACCAGGTCCTTTGAGTCGAGCAAATGACCGCAGGCATCGCACTGGTCTCCTCTGGCCTCCTCGCATCCGCAATGCGGGCAACTGCCTTCCACGAACCTGTCCGCGAGCACTCGTTCACACTCGGGACAGTAGACTTCTTCCACTTCTTCTTCACATATATAGCCGTTCTTGTCCAGTTTCTTGAAGAATTCCTTGGTGGTCTTGTGATTCTCCTTTGAAGAAGTCCTCCCAAAATGGGTAAAATCCAGGTTGAACCACTTGTATATCCGCTTGTGGATTTTCCTGTACTTGCTGCAGACGGCTCTGGGACTTATGCCTTCCTTGATTGCTATTGATTCCGTAGTAGTTCCGTGCTCGTCAGAGCCGCATATGTATACGACATCTTCTCCTCTAGACCTCAGGAATCTGTAAAAGACGTCGGCAGAAACAGTGACTACCAGATTGCCCAGATGGGGCACGTTGTTCACGTAGGGAAGGGCAGCTGTGACTATGTATTTCTTCTTACTTGACTTCCTGTTCGCATTCCCATGTTTTCGCCCTAGTTTGTTCACCTTAACACCAAATATATTAAAAGAAAAGCATATAAATATGGTATGGACTTCAAATTCAACGTTGCCTCGGACATACAGGAAAAGGTGAACCGGATTATTTCTTCGCTTGACTTGTTCCATATAGACGGAGAGCGGGTCATATGCATGCGCTCCAAGGGCTCAAAGTCAAAGGCTTTTGCGAGAATATGGAACCTTCCGCGTGTCTGGCAGAAGGCTCTAAAGGTGGATGCGCACTACGTGATAGAAGTGCTGTCCGAAAGGTACGACCGGGCCTCGGAAGAAGAACAGGACAAAGTGCTCATACACGAGCTTCTGCACATCCCAAAGACTTTTTCGGGTGCGCTGGTCCCCCACAAATGCTTCGGGAAGAAGATAGACCGTAAACGTGTGGACAAACTGTACAAAAAATACAAGTCTTCTAATTAAAAGATTGGGAGCAAATATTCTTATGATCGACCTCAGCCCATTGGTGGATGAACTGTCGAAGAAACATGGGAAAAGGCTGAAACTCGCAAATTTCTTGAAGGACATCAAAGACAAGGTCTCGACCACCAAAAACATACAGGAACCGTTCCTGACTAAGGAAGTAAAGAACAAAAAGTTGGAGAAAGTAGCGGCAGTGGATGGTGGCCTGGTCTCCAGGTCTCTGTACGGACTGGACTTCTGCCTGATACGTGCGGCCGGGGTGACGTTTGACTATTCGAAGAAAAAGGCAAATGTGGAATACTTCCCCCAAGAATTCCCCACTCCCCAACTGAAAGTGAATACCTCGGGCGAGGGTTTTGAAATCTACTCGGGTATCGAGAGAATGAAATCAGAAGTGGACCTGTCCGCGGAGATTATAGACCGTTTCTCTCCCTCCGTGCATCTCCTGCACGGTTCCCTGGTCCCAAATTCATCCTACAAGTCAAAGAGGTTCTCCAAGGAATACCAGGAACTTCTGGATTCTCTCATGAGACTTTACAAGGCGTCTGTCAAGAACAAATGCATGCTGGTGGGTGTGGTCGAGGATTCGCAGGGCACCAGGATATCAGAAATTGTTTCCAAAGACATACTGTCAGGCATAGACGACCCCAAAGTTTCTGAACTGATAAAGGTGCTCAAGGAGACCAGGGATTCGGGCCTCTTGTATCACGTGCTGGAAAGGGGGGAGAGGTCTTTTGCCTTCCGTTATTCCAAAGCGCCAAAAGAGCATCTGATACTCAAGGACTTCGGGGACTACGGGATGAACTTGCGTGTCTTCTACCTGAAGTCCGCAAAACTGGACAAACCACTGAGAGTCGAGTTCTTGGGTCCCTTGGAATTTGCCGACATCATATCTTCTTCCATCCTTCCGCTCTGCTCCTCGGACGTGTATGGGATGCCCGTTCCCATAATAGAGGCGGACCAGAGGGCGAAACTGTTGGAAAAGGACGCAGATTTAGTCTACCAAGACCTTCTCGACGAGTTTCCGGAAGTCAAACTCAGAAGGAATTACCGACCCTTTTGACTCTTCTTGAACTCAGTGGGAGCCTTTTCTTTTACTTCTCCGTTAGGCTCTTTCTCTACGAATATCTGTGCCTGGAACTTGTATATATTCACGTTAGGCGACACCCACGTCTCTGGTGCCAGACCCGCCTTCACGCACAAGCTCCTGAGAAAAGCTCTGGTGTCCCATCCCTGTTCGATGGGAACCTGGGGGAGGAGCAGGCCGGTTGCGTAGTCGTACTTGATTATCAGACCGTCCTTTCCCAGTTCTATTTTTTCCAGATAGTCCTGTGGCTTGTCGACCTCTACGGGTTTGGGCTCGGTCAGGACTGACAATTCGATAACTATCTTCTTCAAGTCCTTGGGCTCCAGAGCCGGAAACCTGGTATCCTGGGTGGAGGAGCATGCTGCATCCACAGTGTTGTAAACCACGTTAGCGCTGGGGTAGGGGATACCCACGCACCCGCGGAGCTTCCTATTCGGATGGGTGTAAAGGGTACAGAAAACGCCCCTGTCTATGTCCAGAGTCTTTGGATAGTCCTTGGGTGCCTTGACCGGTCCTTTTTCCTTCAAGAACTCCTTTAGCACTTTGCGAGCCACAGACACGAGATATTTCCCCTGTTCCAGACGTAGACGTTCAGCCATAACAATAATTAGGGAAGATGTTAATAAAGTTTAAATGGTGCAGAGTAGCGGAGAGTGGATTTGAACCACCGACCTTCGGGTTATGGGCCCGACGGGCACTCCTGGCTGCCCCACTCCGCTTTGCGACTCTGCAGTACTAATGACAATGGAATGCTTTTAAAGGTTTTTATTGTTTGAGTGGTACTCTTTAGATATGAGAATTCTGGGCCTGGATGAGGCCGGGAGGGGACCGGCAATAGGCGAGATGGTCATAGCAGGCGTTCTGTTCGATGCCAAGGACTCGGGAAAACTCAAGGAAATGGGAATCAAGGACTCCAAGAAGTTGAAACACCCGGTGAGGGTAAAACTGGCGAAGCAGATAAGAGAAATCGCCCTGGACCACGCGGTGGTGGCTGTCCCTCCCAAGGTCATAGATGAGGCATTGGTCAGGAGCGAACTGAACCATCTGGAAACTAAGCACTTCAAGGACATGATAAACGCGCTTAAGCCGGACAAGGTCATCGTGGACTCCCCGGAGGCAAACCTGAAGAAGTTCAGAAGAAAACTGGAAGACGGCCTCAGGCACAGGGACGTCGAGATGGTGGTGGAGAACTTCGCGGACGAGAACTATCCGGAAGTGGGCGCGGCAAGCATACTGGCAAAGGTCAAGAGAGAGGAAATCGTGAAGAAGTTGGCTGAGAAACATGGAGACTTCGGAAGCGGCTACTGCCACGACCCATTGACCATGAAATTCCTGAAGAAGTGCTGGAAGGAGAACAAGTCCTTCCCTGATTGCGTGAGGAAGAACTGGGTGACGGTCAAAGGAATCCCCAGTAAAATCGAGCAGAAGAAGCTGAGGGAGTTCTTCAGATGAACATAGAGTTGATGAAGGCGTTGAGATTTCTTATCGGAACTATTGGCACTTCGTTGACTTTTCCGCACTTACCTTTGTGGGTCACCATCAGAGGCTGACCTTCGATTCTTCCACACCTCTCCAGATGCTTTTTCACCTCTTTCTCCAAAAAAGAGGGGTACAAACGCTTCACCTTCTTGCACTCCACAATCAGTGTCTTTCCAAACCGTTTCGCAATAACATCGTACTGTCTCTTGTCTCTGTCGAAAGACTTGACCACTCCCTGTTTGACCTCAAAACCGTTCTCAGAGAGCACGAAAGCAACCAGTTTCTCAAACCACTGCCATGTCACTTCCTCTGAGAGCGATTGAAGTTCCTGAATACTGTTAACGGGAAAATTCAAATCCATCCAATCACTTGAACGTGAAGTCAAGTAGGTTGGTCATGAGGCCGGCCGGAGGAACCGCTCTAGGTGTCCTGTGGGAACGGTGGGCACGTCTCATAGCTGCTCTTCTCTTGGACTGGTGGTTCTTTGCCCGGTAAAAATTTCTGCTCCTCTCACGGTCCCAGTAACCCTGCCTCCTCTCGAATTTCAAGAGGCTTTCCTTAGTGGGCAAACGGTTCAGTACAGAGGAAGGGTCTTCTTCTGAAAAATAGACTCCGTTTTTTATGGGGAACGGGAGCTCCCGCTTGGACATGATGAAGTTTCCCCGGGGCGAAGTGAGCACCACCGTGAAGTTGGGATACTTCTTTATCAGTTCCTTGAGCACCAAGCCCTCGATACGGTGCTTGGTCTTTATCTCTGCGTACAAGTATTTCCCCTCGTACACGCGTAGTTTCACAAATGCCTTCACGCGTCTGATCTCATCCTTGACTTTCTCGGACATCTTTTTCTTGAGCAATGCCTGGTCCTTGACCAGAGAATCGTCTCCGAAGATGCGTTGGTCGTAGTTGTAGTGCCTCTCGTACAATTCCATGTTCATCACAAACAACACTTTCCAATACCGTATTTAAACCCTCTGACTGCGCATTTCCGCTATTTCCGGTAGAATTAGTTATAAATATTCTTGGGCTGAAGTTAATCCATGAAATCTGTAGACATTGCAGACGTGAAAAAAGGTAAGGTTTCAGTAGCCGGATGGGTGGAGGACAAACGTGTTTTGGGCAAAATCGCGTTTTTCGTGCTGCGCGACCAGACCGGCAAAATACAGATCACTTCCAAAGACAAGGATGTGATAAAGGGAATAAAGTCGCTGTCCAAGGAGTCGGCAGTCGTCGTAAAGGGCAGAGTCAAATCCTCAAAGCAGGCTCCGGGAGGGAAAGAAGTAGTACCTGAAGAAATAAAGGTGGTTTCGGAGTCAGAGGCAGTGCCTCTCACCACCAGGCACGTGAAAGCAGACCTGGACACACGTCTTAACTGGCGGTGCCTGGACGTCAGGAACGAAAAGGTGCAGGCAGCCTTCAAAGTGGAGGACAAGGTGGTCGAAGGCCTGATAGACTACTTCACCAAGAACAAATTCTTCTGGATGCAGACCCCCTGTCTGTTGGCTTCGTCCTCAGAGGGAGGCGCGGACATGTTCCCGGTCATTTACTTCAACAAGGAAGCCTTTATGAGACAGGACCCCATGCTCCACAGGCAACTAGTAATCGCCTCTGGTTTCAAGAGGGTGTTCGAGATGGGCCCCTCATGGAGGGCAGAGAAGTCCCATACCACCAGGCATGTCTGCGAGCACCGGACGGTGGCTGCGGAAATTGCCTTCATAGAGGACGAGTACGACGTCATCAAAGTAGAGCAGGAAGCGGTAGTCAACGCCCTTAAGACGGTGAACAAGGAGTGCAAGGAGGAGTTGAAACTGCTGGGAAAGAAGATAGAGGTGCCCAAGAAGGACTTCCCGATACTCCAGTTCCCTGAAATCTACGAGATACTCAAGAAACACGGCAAGAAAATCCCCTACGGTGATGAGTACGACCGGGAGAGCGAGAAGATACTCGGCAATTATGTGAAGAAGAGGTACGACGCAGACTTCTTCTTCGTGAACAAGTTTCCGTACAAGGCAAAGCCCTTCTACGTGATGCGGGACAAGAGGCCTTGGGCCAGGAGTTTTGACCTGCTCTGTAAGGGCACTGAGCTGTCCTCAGGTGGTCAGAGGGAACACCGCCACGACGTCGTATTGAAACAGGCAAAGGAGAAGAAGATGAACCTGAAGAGCCTAGAGTGGTACACCAAGTTCTTCAAGTATGGAGTTCCGCCCCATGGGGGATTCTCCCTCGGATTCGAGCGCATGACCCAGCGCCTGCTCGACCTGGGCAACATCCAGGAAGCAATACTGTTCCCCAGGACACCGGAAAGGCTCGAGCCCTGAAATTTAACTATACATTATTCACCTGACTCCTTTCGACCACAAAAAGGCAGGAGGTTGCGATTCTGAGAAAAAAGAAAAACAGGCACAAGACTCGGCATCTTTAAATATTAGCTGAGTCTATTAATTCTGTAAAATATTTTAACAAAAAGGAGCGTGACTTCTATGGGAAAGAAGAAGACTAGGAAAAAGAAGAAGTAAATAATTAAATAATTAAATATTAAACCATCCTTAACTATTTATTGTTTCTTCCCAATTAATCCTATGGAACAAACACTTATTTTGCTCAAACCAGATGCAGTGGAACGTGGTCTGGAAGAGGACATACTGGCCAGGTTTGAGAAGTCCGGTCTGAGAGTGGTGAACAAGAAGGAAGTGGTGCCAGGACCATCACTGATAAGGGAGCACTATCCGGAGTCCATGGCAGAGAGCCTGGGGAAGAAGGCTGACAAGGCCGCGAACATAAAGGACTTCAAGGCCCA
Organism: uncultured archaeon; assembly: GCA_964644245.1. GTDB lineage: Archaea > Aenigmatarchaeota > Aenigmatarchaeia > CAZXUR01 > CAZXUR01 > CAZXUR01. The sequence goes on along the minus strand of CAZXUR010000003.1, from coordinate 59,220 downwards.
CGGGCTCAAGGTCCTGAACTGGTTGAGGGACTATCTGATGGGTAAGACGGCGGTAGCCGTGATACTGGAGGGCAAGGACGCCATAAAAAAGGCCAGGGAAATAACCGGGACCACCGACCCGTCCAAGGCAGAGGAAGGGACCATCCGCGGGGACTGGGGAAAGGACTCTCTCAAGGATTCCACCCGCGAGGAACGGGCCTGCAGAAACCTCGTACACGCCTCGGGCGACAAAGAAGAGGCTGAGAGGGAAATAGAGCTTTGGTTCGGCGAATAAATCTTTATAAACGTTAGAAACGAATTCTATCCATGCACATATGCAAGGGTGATAACCATGAGACAACTGATAGTAGCGATTTTAGGGCATGTGGACCACGGAAAGACAACTCTTCTAGACCGGATAAGGCGTACGAACGTCACCACCAAAGAGAGCGGATTGATCACCCAGCATATAGGCGCTTCTGAGGTCCCTGTTGACACTATTAAACGGTTCTGTGGCTCTTTGATGAAGAAATTCAAGGTAAAGGCTAAAATACCCGGATTACTGTTCATAGACACTCCCGGACACCAGGCTTTCACAACTTTGAGGAAGAGGGGCGGTTCTGTGGCTGACATGGCGGTCCTGGTGGTCGATATAAATGAAGGGTTCAAGCCGCAGACGGACGAATCACTGGAGATATTAAAGACCAGGAAAACTCCTTTCGTGGTGGCTGCCACTAAAATCGACCGGGCCCGCGGATGGGTGACAAAGGAGAATGCCTGCTTCACCGAATCCTGGAAGGCACAGTCACAGCAGACCAAGGACGAGGTGAACGAAAGATTCTATAACCTGGTTGGGCAACTGGGGTCAAGAGGCTTTGACGCAGCCAGATTCGACAAGGTCAAGCACTTCAGGAAGAACATCGCCATAATCCCTTGTTCCGGAGTGACCGGGGAAGGAATCCCGGAACTGCTGGTAATGCTCACCGGTCTGGCCCAGCAATTCCTCAAGAAAGAACTGGAACTGTCTGACAAGTGCAGGGGAGTAGTGCTGGAAGTGAAGAAAGTCAGGGGACTAGGAAAGACCATAGACGTGATACTTTACGACGGGGTCGCCAGGAAGAGCAACTACCTGGTGGTGGGAGGTAAGAGACCAATAGTCACCAAGATACGCTCCCTCCTCAAGCCGAGGCCACTCAAGGAAATCCGGGTGGAGAAACAGTTCGACTCGGTTGACGAGGTAAAGGCAGCCGCGGGGATAAAAATCGCGGCCTCGGGCATGGACAAAGTAGTTGCCGGCCAAGAAATCACGGTTGTAGACTCAGAAGAACAGGCCAAACAGGAAGCACTAAAGATGAAGAAGGAGTACGAGGAGTTCGAGGTCACCGGAAAGGAAGGAATCGTGCTCAAGGCAGACACCATAGGCGCTCTGGAAGCGCTGATGACACTGTTCAAGAACAAGGTCCCCATAAAGCGTGCCTCCATCGGAAATATCACCAAGAAGGACGTGACCGAGGTGGAAGAGGAGTCGGATTACCAGAAGCTAGTGGTCGGATTCAACAACAAGGTCAAGGAAGACGCCAAGGAATTCGCCAAGGACCACGGAGTTGCGATTCTAACATCAGACATAGTCTACAAAATCGTCGAAGATTACGAAGAGTGGAAAGAGAACAAGAAGCAGAAACTGGTGGAGGAGCAGCTGGCAAACCTGACCAGGCCAGCCAAGCTGAAGATACTCCCGAACTGTACGTTCCGCATCTCAAAGCCGGCGGTGGTGGGGGTCAGAGTCATGTCCGGCCTTTTGAACAAAGGATATTTGATGAACGAGAAGGGCGAGAGAGTGGGAAAACTCCAGCAGATTCAGAGCCAGGGCGTGGTGGTGAAAAAAGCAAAAGTCAACGAGGAAGTGGCCGTGTCAATCGAAGGACCCACGGTCGGCCGTCAGATAAACGAAGAAGACGTGCTGTATACGGACCTGTCACCCAAAGAGTACAAGCTCCTGATAAAAGTCAAAAAACTGATAGGCGACACCGAGAAGCGTGCCCTGGAGGAGATTCGGGACGTAAAACAGAAGAAAGACCCCAGTTGGGGATTATGATACCCGGATACTCAATGCTTCTGTGTTTATTTCATCGACAGATTCCATGTCCAAATAAAGCGTATGACTGCCAGGAGGTATATTTGAATAACCCTGACTTACATAATCGAGTATGTCCTTGCATATGATGTCATAACCAGGTGAGGTGTATACACATTTTCTGTAGTACTGAGGTTTGAAGGAATTGTCTTGTTTTATGAAGAAGATTTCCGAGAAGTAATATTTGTCACCAAAGACGTCAGGCATCCTCCAACTCTTGACCCGGTCCAGTCCTTGCAGACTGAAATGTATCGCATCAGTCCTGAGATGCAGCCCTACCAAGTCTTCTTCGTTGTTGTCAAACATGGCCCTGAACACGTACATACTCCCGGAATTCAAGTCCAAATAGACTGTTGAACTCTCTGCTTCTTGGGTGGGTACAGAGTCATAGTCAATGGTCTCGAAATTCTGGCCGTACTCGTCCTTGGTAAAGTACTTGCCATCATATTCGACTTCTGCAAACAAAGGAGGGAGGAAGTCTATATTTGTGGTGGATGGTTTCTCGGCAGGGTCTTCAGAACAGTCATGACTGTTGTAGTTACACAAAACTGGATAGTCATGGGGAAACGTCCTTCCAGGTAGGGCCTTCAAAGTTAGTTCGGCTTCTCCCGCGTCTGTCCGATGATACTCGATACTGATATCGTTTATATCATCTTCTGGGTCAGTCAAATCAAATTCAACTACTTCTTCTGCAGACAGAACGTGGCCATTCCCATCCAATTCTATCTCTGCCTGAGAATCGTCGGCAGAGACAACAGTCACAGAGTAAATTGTTTCGTCGCCCTGCACAACAAAGGTCTGTTCTTCACCTATTAGTACATATTCTGTCAGTCCTTCCTCATCAACCACTCCAAGTGTCAGAGGAGTGGTGGTAGTTCCGTCTCCTCCGTTCTCACCGCTGTCTCCGTTTCCATTGCCACCGTTTCCACCGTCCGGAGTGCCACCGCTTCCACTTCCACCCGAACCTCCACCACCAATGCCGTGCCCTTCCTCTATATCTTCTATGCCTGACTCAAAGCTGAACACCTCTCCGGTGAGGAACACACTCACGGCGGTGAGAACTATCACTGCCAGTACAAGGATAATAACCGAGTTCATGGACAGTTCTGGCATGAGAATACTTGCCTTCAGAGAATAAATAAATTAAGTCTTCACCCAGTTCTCCCTTATCAGACCACGGGAGTCGAAGGCGTTATCGCTGGGATAGACGCGGATGGTCCAGTCCTCGCCCTCGACTGACAGTTCCACGGACTCTATGTCGTGCACGTCCGGCAAGTCGTTGGGAGGGGAATGCTTGGTGTCCACGAATCCGGTGGGCCAGTAGGTGTTCCAAGTGCAGGAAGGCTGGTCCTCGCTGCACAACAGGTCGTCGTGCCAGATGTGAGGAGGTGTAGAATAGGTCTCGCCGTCATAAACCTTCCACTTCCACTCTGTGGAAGTCATGTAGAACGGGTGAGGACAGATGTCCAGCACCTGCTGGTACCACACATCGTTGGGCTTCAGGAACTCGTTGTCAGTTCCCAGACTCAGTCCGTTCAAGTTCATATCTATCAGCCATTTTCCACTCTTGTACTTGGTGTTGAGCTGGAATGTGAGGTACTTGTGTTCGTAGTCACCCCAGGTCCTTGAAAGGTCTGGGTATGCGACTTGGTAGTCGTACAAGGGTTTGACCATCCACCAACTGTTCGGGTCGGAGGAGGCGTAAGACATGCCCGTGTCTGGCCAAGAATCCGAGGGCGATTTGGGTATGTTTATGTTGATTTCCCAGTAGCCCGGTTCGTACTCCCTGGTGGTCGGCCCTTCCGGAGGTGTTTTGGGAATATCTTGACACGTGTTGCTGACGCATTCCTGTCCCGAAGGACATCCGCAGTCCAGGCAGCAACTGGACGGGTCCTCTTCTCCTCCACAGTGGTCGTCACCACATACTTCCAGGGGAAAACCTTCACAGGAACAACAGACTTCCAGGCCTTCCGAAGAGTCGCAGTCCGCCACGTAGGAATCCACCATCGGAGAGTCATAGTTCCAGCAATGGCCGTAGCAGACGCTGCCCGCGTCATTGGTCTTCTCCACGCAGTGATAGGCGTCGCTCTTGCAGGGTTCTGTGGGGTACAGGGTCTTGACCATCAGCTTTATGCTCTCCTCCCTGATGTCCTCTGCTTTCACCGTCATGTCATATGTCCCGTCGTCGTCCAGGTCTACAGAAACCTCCTTGCCCTCGTTGAGCGTGAGGTAGACTGGGTCTCCTATAACGATGCGAGCAGTACCTGCACTTGGGTCGGTCTCAAGGACCCTGATGTTGGAATCTTTGTTGTAAATGCTGGTGACCGCCAGTTTGTCCGTTTCTACGACAGCCTCTTTCCCAGAGGTATCCAGATTTCCGAGATAGATGATGTTCTGCTCGGTGTACTCTGCGGATTCCTTTTCCGCCCAGTCGGCCCAGAACCACAGTTCTTCCCCACCTTCCCCAATGGAGCCAATGGCAAATATGGACAGTCCGGTCAGCACCACCAGTGCGACTGTAAGCATGATTACAGTACTTATGGGAAGTTCCATAGAAATAGTTAGACAGGGGGAATAAATAACTTTTCCAAACGATAGAGATAAATTCTATTGCCCCCAGATAGTTATCATGAAGGTGTTTCTTAGAAAGTACATGAGAAAAGCTGGGAACGCGGTGGAAGAATTGCTCATAGCCACCAGCCCGCTGAAGGAATGGGCTGACTTGGGACTCATGGAAAAGCGTGAAGAAGAAAGAGAAAAGGTTTATAAACCTAACTGCGAAGATTAATCAGGGTTGTAAAACCCGGCTTTAAAACTGGGGTGATTGAATGACAAAAATAGTTATCTCAGACGGTAAAGAATCGGTTCAGATAGAGAAAGGTATAGGCCCGCTGACCAACAAGAAAATCGGTGACGTGATAGACGGGTCCGTCTTTGGACTGTCCGGGTACGAACTGGTGATAACCGGTGGTTCGGACGAGGACGGATTCCCGATGCGCAGAGACGTGAGTGGAACTGGGAGAAAGAAAATAATGCTCACGGAAGGCACCGGACTGGACGCTCCCGGAGAGGGAGTAAGGATAAAGAAGGGTATCAGGGGAAACCAAGTCTCAAGCGACATCGCACAGCTGAACACCAAAGTGGTTAAGAAAGGCAAGAAGTCTGTCAAAGAACTGCTGGGCGATGAAATAAAGAAAGAAGGCGAGGAAGAATCCAAGGAAGAGGAGAAACCTGAGAAGAAAGAGAAGCAGAAGCCTGAGAAAGAAGAAAAATCGGAGAAAACCGAGAAGAAGCCCGAGGAAAAGGGAGAGAAGGGAAAACCGTCTGGAGAAAAGAAAGGAGACCATGAATAACGTATACAAGTGTACATAGGTGATTGGATGAGCAAGGACAAACTGGTACCAGAAGTTAACATAGGTCTGCTCGGACACGTGGACCACGGGAAGACCACTCTGACCGAAGCCCTGAGCGGCAAATGGGCTGACACCCATTCGGAAGAGATGAAGAGAGGCATCACTATAAGACTTGGTTACGCAGACGTTACTGTGTACCGCTGCCCCAAGTGCGGTTTCTCCGTCACCAAGAAGTGTCCCAAATGCTTCAAGGACTGCAAACCGGTGAGAGCACTGAGCCTTGTAGATTCACCGGGACACGAAGCACTGATGGCCACTGTCCTGTCTGGTTCCGCGCTCATAGACGGGGCTCTCCTGCTGGTCGCTGCCAACGAACCGTGTCCCCAGCCACAGACCCGTGAGCACCTGATGGTCCTGGACATCATGGGCATAGACAACATAGTGATAGCCCAGACCAAACTTGACCTGGTGACAGAAGAACAGGCCAAGAAGAACCATGAGCAAATCAAGGAATTCGTCGAGGGAACGGTGGCAGAGGGCGCACCGGTAATACCCATATCCGCGCAGAACAAGGTTAACATAGACGTTCTCTTGGAAGCCTTAGAAAAAGAAATCCCCACTCCCAAACGGGACCCCAGCAAGGATCCGCTGCTTCTGGTGGCCAGGAGTTTCGATGTTAACAAGCCCGGCACCAAGGCAAAGAACGTGAAGGGAGGGATAATCGGAGGCAGCCTCGTACAGGGAAAACTGTCCGTGGGACAGAAAGTGGAAATAAGGCCGGGAGTCAAGGGAGACGAGTGGAAGCCTCTTCAGACAGAGATTGTCGGGCTGGAAAAGGGTGGAGAATCGGTAAAGGAGGCAGAGCCCGGAGGACTTCTGGGACTGATGACCAACCTGGACCCCAGACTGGCCAAGTCCGACGGACTGGGCGGAAACTTCCTCGGCCTGCCAGGAAAGATGCCCAAATTCTCCAAGACCATTACTCTTGACATACAACTAATGAAGAGGGTCATAGGACTGAAGAAGGCCATAAAGGTGGAAAAACTGAAGACCGGCGAACGCATACTCATCGCTTCAGGCACTGGCAAGGCGGTGGCAACAATCACCTCTGCCAGGCCCAAGGACATAGAGGTATCCTCCCAACAGCCCATCTGCTCGGAAAAGGGCAGGAAGGTAGCACTATCAAAGATGATTCAAAACCGGTGGAGACTAATAGGGTACGGAGTGGTCAAATGATAGTGGACACCAACATGCTCATAGAAATCGTAAAGAATAATGTACGAGTTCAGGGGAAGTTGAAGACTATGCTGCCCTGTGTCAAGGAACTGGCAAACCTGGACACCAAAGAGTCGCGCCTGGCTCTTAAATTTGTGGACAAAAAGGTAAAAGTCATCGATTCAGACCTGCCTGCCGACGATGCCATAGTAGAATATGCATCCGAGGAAGGGCTGCCGGTTGCCACCAATGACAAGGAACTTATAAAAAGGCTTAAGGAGAAAAATATTAAGGTTTTAAGGCTTAGGCAAAGAAGATACTTAGTCGAGGCGTGAACATGTACAAGATGCTGACCGTACAGGACAAGGTGAGGGTTCCTCCCAGTAAGTTCGACATGGATGTAAAGGAAGCTGTAGTCGAGAGTCTGAGGGAAACTCTGGAAGGCTCCACTGATGCCAATCATGGTGTGTTCCTGGCGGTCACCGAAGTGCTGGACGTGGGAGAGGGCAAAATCCTTCCCGAGGACGGTTCCATACACTACCCCTGCAAGTACAAAGTAATGACATACTTGCCGGTGGAAGACGAAATGTTTGAGGGAGAAATCGTGGACCTCACAGAGTTCGGTGCCTTCGTGCGTTTAGGTCCTCTGGACGGACTGGTGCACGTCTCACAGATAATGGATGACAAGGTCAACTACGACCCCAAGAACGCCATCCTAGCCGGAAGAGACAGGAAGAAGAAACTGAAGGAAGGGGACGTGGTGAGAGCCAGGATATCCGGAGTGAGCCTCGGTGAGGCAAAGACCAAGATTACTTTGACCATGAGACAGTCTTGTCTGGGAGCACTTTCCTGGATAAAGTCAGAGAAGAAATCCGGGAAAAAGGGCAAGAAAGGAAAGAAGAAGTGATTTAAATGGAAAGAGCATGCAGAGACTGCAAGCGAATTGTGAAAGGTACTGAGTGTCCGGTCTGCAAGACCAAGAACACCACTACCTCCTGGCAGGGGACCATAGTGATATTCGACTCTGACTCTGAGATAGCAAAGAAACTGGACATAACCTCTCCGGGGAAGTACGCTTTGAGGGTGTAAAAATGAAGTTCAAAGTCATTGACAAAAAGAAGAACAAATTCCTGAAAAGGAAAGAAGTGGAAGCAGAGGTCGAGCACCAGGGAGAGCCCACTCCCTCAGCCGCGGCTCTGCAGAAAGTCGCTTCCAAGGAACTGAAGTCCAAAGTGGAACACACGGAAATAGTCTCCGTCCGTTCCGGCCAGGGTGTCCCGAAGTCCGTTGTAAAGGTCTACGTATGGGACAAGAAAAAGGTTCCCGACCTGGAGAAAGAAATCAAGGAGAAAAAGGAAGGAGAACAGAAGAAGGAAGAGAAAAAGCCTGAGGGAAAAAAGGAAGAGAAAGAAGAGCAGAAGCCTGAGAAAGGGAAGAAGGAAGAGAAGGAGTCCAAGGAAAAGAAAGAGAAAGGTAAGAAAACCAAAGGCGAAGAGAAGGATAAGTCAGGGGAAAAGAAAGAAGAGGGCAAGAAACCCAAAGGTGAAGAGAAGGAAAAGACAGGAGAACAGAAGAAGGAAGAAGGCAAGACTACTGAGAAAGAAACCAAACAAAAACCAGAAGATAAAGAGGACAAGAAGAACAAGTGAATGGGCATGGTCAAGATAAGGAGATATCCGGTTGAAAAGGATGTTTTTACAAAGGTAATAGAAAGAGCTACTTCACTGCTTTACTCTAAAAACGAGGAATACACAAAAGAGATGAGAGAAACAGTCAAAAGTCTGACAGAAGACTAGAGCATGTCCTTGATACCATCTTCCAAACTGTACTCCGGTTCGTAGCCCAACTCTTTCTTGACTTTGGTCAAGTCTGCCAGCTGGTCGTAGATGTATCCTTTGATGGGGTTCTCCACATATTTGGGCTTCACAGCTTTGTCCAGAAGGTTGTTGAGCACTGACACCAGTTCGTTCAGAGAGTAGTTGTCACCCGAGCCGAGGTTGAAGACACCCCCGCCCTTTTCCATGGCCAGTAGGTTGGCCTTTACCACGTCTCTCACGTACGTGAAGTCCCTCTTCTGTTCACCGTCCCCGTATATCTCCGGGCTCTTGCCTTCCCTGACCTTCCACAGGAACTGGGAAACCAGATTGGCGAACTTGCCCTTTGCCTTTTCATGAGGTCCGTATACGGACATGTAGCGGAAGCCGACCCAAGGCAAATCATAGTTCAATGAGAAGTTTTCGGCGAGATGCTCCATGGCTAGTTTTGTCGATGCGTAGAAGTTGGGGGGCGAGACTTTCTGGTCCTCCCTCAAAGGTATCGGGTTGTTCCCGTATATGGAAGAAGAAGAGGCGAATATAATCTTCTTGACACGGTTTTCCCGGCAGGCTTCCAAGAGGTTTACAAATCCGATTACGTTGGTGGAAACAGCCTTCTTCAGGTCCTTTGTGAACATGGGGGAGGAGGAAGCGGCTGCCTAGTGGAAAACGATGTCTTTGCCCCTCACCGCCTTTGACACGGTCTTTTCGTCAAGGATGCTGCCCTCAACCAGTTCCACAGACTTGAGGACCGAGGACAGGTTGTCCTCAGTGCCCAGCGAAAGGTCGTCCAGAATTGTGACACGGTGCTTGTCCACCAGAGCCTCTGTGAGGTTGGAACCGATGAACCCGGCACCGCCGGTGACCAGCACGTCCATAAAAACCAATGTTTTTAAGTGGTTAAGTTTTATATACTTACCTTATAGGTAGTGCATATGCCTGAAGAAAAGGAAGACAAGAAAACCCCGCAAAAGGGAACAGAGGGTGAAAAGGCCTCTGAAGAGAAGCCCAAACCGGAAGAAAAGAAAGTGGGAGCCGGTACTGTAAAGAAAGCGAAAAAAGAGAAGAAGAGTCGGAAGGACCGCGCCATTTCTAAAAAGAAACATTCTAAAGTCCAGATATGGAAGAAGTACCAAGTTTCTGAGGGAAAAGTCGTAAGGAAAGGGAAGGCCTGCCCCAGGTGTGGAATGGGAACTTTTCTGGCTGAGGCAGACAATCGTGTGTACTGCGGCAAGTGCGGATACGCTGAGATAAAGAAAAAGTAACTTGTTTGATGCGGAATGTATAAAGTGGTATGCTTTGATTTCGACGACGTCATAATAGACGGCAATATATCAGACGTGTTGGGCGGAGACTTCCGCGGCAAGTTAGAGAAACTCCGCATGCTGACCCGTTTTATATTGAAGCGTAAAGACCCCGACCGGCTCTCGGACATAGTGGTGCAGGGAGCCAGACTTGCCAGGGGCATGGAAGAGTCAAAGGTAAGAGAGATGGCAGGAAAGCTTGAGCTCTCCAAAGGGTGCGAGGAGTGTTTAAAAGAACTGAAGAAGGACGGGAGGAAACTGACGATTGTTTCGGTCAACGACGAGAGGCTCATAAAGCACGTGCTCAAGAAGAATCAAGTCCTTAACATGTTCGAAGAGATACATGCGGGTGAGTTCGTGGTAGAGGACGGGAAGGCCACCGGAGAAGTTAAAGGAACCGTCTTCGAAGAGGGAAAGGGAAAGGTTATCAAGGAAATCATGGATGAACATGAATTGGAAAAAGACGAAGTCGCGTGCGTGGGTGACGGTTTGTCGGACGTTCCCATGTTCAAGGAGAGCGGTTTTGCCATAGTGTTTAATCCTAAAAGATATATCATGCGACAGCTGTCTATAGACCAGGAGCTGAAGGCCAAGAACGGGACCGGAGACCTGGCAGTGGTCAGGGGAGACATAGACCTCATACCGGACGTAATCAGAAAGAGGGATTGAAATGATATTGGGCATTGAGTCCACCGCTCACACACTGGGCATCGGTGGTGTGGAAAACGGGGACATAGTACTGGACGAGCGGGATTCCTACAAGCCGGAAGGAGAATTCTTGGGCATGGTGCCCATAGAAGTGGCCAAGCACCATCGCGAGGTGAAGGACGAACTACTGAATAAAGCGGAGAAGAATATAGACTGGGAGCAGGTGGAAAGGATAGCCTTTTCTCAGGGGCCCGGACTCCCCCCCTGCCTGAGTGTGGGAAAGGAACTGGCACTGGATTTGAAGAAGGAGCACAAAAAGCCAGTGGTGGGGGTCAACCACTGCGTGGCTCACATAGAGATAGGAAAACTGCTCACCAAATCTGAGGACCCCATAGTGCTGTTCGTCTCTGGCGGTAACACCCAGGTCCTGGGACTGGCCTCTGGAAGGTACAGGATATTCGGTGAAACAGAGGACATATCAGTGGGGAACGCACTGGACACGTTTGCCAGGAGCATAGGAATTCCCTACCCAGGAGCACCGGAAGTGGAGAAAAAGGCAAAGGAAGGCTCTTACATCCCGCTTCCCTACGTGGTCAAGGGCATGGATCTGTCATTCTCAGGCATAGTGACCGAAGCCACCAACCGGGTAAAGAAAGGGGAGAAAGTGGAAAACGTCTGTTTCTCCCTTCAAGAGCACTGCTTCTCCATGCTCACAGAGGTGGTGGAACGCGCTCTGGCCCACACCGGGAAACAGGAAGTACTGGTGGTGGGGGGAGTCGCTGCCAACCAGCGGCTACGGGAAATGATGGGAAAGATGTGCGAGGAGCGGGGAGCGGACATGTATATAGTTCCCCAAAAATACTCCGGGGACAACCCGGTGATGATTGCTTACCTGGGCTCTCTGGCTGAATGTTCTTCAGACCTGGACATAAGGCCCAGGTGGAGGACCGACCAAGTTGAAGTCACCTGGTCATAGTATTATGCCCAGGAACCCGAAATAGATGGCCAGAAGGACTATCCCATCGAAGCGGGTTATGTTCTTGTCCATGGCCATGACTCCGAGTATGAGTGTCAGCCCCACCATCACGGGGAATGAAACTGTGGTTATGATTTCTCCCGTGGGTATGTCCATGAACAGTGCCGAAAGTCCCAGCACCACGCAGAGGTTGAAAAGGACCGAGCCGGTTATGTTGCCCAAAGCAAGTTCTTTCTCTCCTTTCCACACGGACATGAAAGAGACCATCAACTCGGGAAGGGTGGTGCCCATGGAAACTATGGTCAGGCCGACCACAGTTGCAGACATGCCCAGAAACTCGGATATTCCTAGTGCAGAACTGACCACCATCTCTGCACCTACGATTATTCCCACCAGTGAAATCACCAGGTAGACCATCTTTCTCTTCTCGAATATCTTGCTGTGCACGACCTCCATCCTCTTCTCTCCTATGCTAATCGTGTATGCAAAGTAGACCACCAGGAACATCAGGCCTTCCAGCCAGTTTATGGAACCGCCGGTGGAGAACAGCCAGAAGAGGAATGATATGGAAACCAAAGCCGGGAGGTCGTAGTTGAGTATGTCCCTCTGCACCATAAGGCCGGTCATGATTGCTATCACTCCCACCACCAGACTCATGGCAACTATGTTCGCACCCACTACGTTTCCCATCACCAGACCCGGCGAAAGGTGTAACAGGGCGAAGAACGCAGTTCCCAGTTCCGGAAGTGAAGTGCCTATGGACACCACGGTCACTCCTATGAAGAACTCGCTGACCTCTAGCCATCTGGCCATGGAGACCACCGACTCTATGAAGTAGTCCGATGACTTGACCAGTATGGCAAAACCGGCTATGAGCAAGAGAAACTGAAACAACATGGAATAGATTATGGATGCGGATATAAGAAGTTTTAAGGGTGTGTGAAGTAGGCGACTACCTTGTTCTTCCTTACCGAGTCTATTCTCACGAAACCGAACCTTTCCAGCTGAAGCACATCGTCAGGATTGGTCTTCTTCAGGTCAATCTCCCCGTATCCCCTGGCTTTTGATGCGTCCGGCATCACCACCTGCATGTCAACATGCTTCAGGGGCACCCAGTGTATCTTGGGTATGTTCTTGAGTTTCTTGGAAGTGTACTTGGATGTCTTTCCCAGACGGATGTTGTACAGTTCCTTCAGCCTTATCTCCACTCCCTTGAGACGCTGGAAGTCTTTTTTGGAGATGTAGAAGGACGTGCTGACCGAAAGCTTCCTGGTCCCCCTGCCCTTGTCATCCGGATGCAAAGGCAGCCTCACACGGCCCTTCTTGGGAGGCTTCTTCACCTTTATCTTCACCGGGTTTTCCACGAAGAAGTAACGGTTGGAAGTGAAGTCTATCTCCTTTCGGTTGTAGGCGTAGAGGTTCTCTTCTGAAATGGTTATGTCCTGTGGTTTAGGACCTATATACCTGATCAGTTCTCTTATAGCCTTGGGAGAGAATCCCCTCTTCTTGAGGGCTTCCAGTGTTCCCAGCCTGGGATCGTGCCATCCCCTGAACTTCTTGTCCTCAATTCCTCTTTTTATGATGCTTGAGGACATCTCAACTCCGCCCAGGGCGAACATCCCGCAGTACATGGTCTCGGGCATGTCCCATCCCAAGTATTCGTAGAGATATTCCTGCTTGTCCTCTGAGTCCTTGAGGTCCGTCCCCCTTATTACGTGCGTAATCCCGAACTCGTGGTCGTCTATGGCTGACTGGAAGTTGAGTGTGGGCCACACGTACTTCCTCTTCACGAACGGGTGCTTGGGTTTGTCGACTATGCGGAATGCCACCCATTCCCTGATAGCAGGATTATTTTCCTCCAGGTCGGTCTTGACCACGCCTATGGCCTCACGTTCCTTGAACTTGTGCTTCTTCATCTTCTTCCACTTGTTCATCTGCTTCCTGGGAGACTCTCCCCGGCAGGGGCAAGGCTTTTCGTCCTCTTTAAGACTCCTCCATTTCTCCGGTTCGCATGTGCAAACATAGACATGTCCCTCCTTTATCAGGTCTTCGAAATATTTGTAGTAGGTTTTCAGCCTCTTGGACGCTCTTTCCACACGGTCGGGCTTTATCCCCAGCCACTCCAGCTCTTCCAGTATCATGTCATAGGCCTCTTTAAGCGGCACCTTCCTCTTGGGGTCGGTGTCGTCGTACCTGAGTATGTAGGTACCGTGGTACTTCTTCTTGTAAAACCAGTTGAGTACTGCCTGACGCGCGTGGCCTATGTGCAGCGGGGTGTTGGGATTGGGAGCAAACCTGAGTACCACGTCTCCCTTCACGTTGTGCAGTGGCGGCAATTTCTTCTCCTGCTTCTTCCGCCTCCTCTTCACCACACCCCCCAGTTCTTTCAATTCCTTCTTCTGGTCACTCAAGGACATCTTGTTGACCTTCTCGACCTCTTTGCTGACCTTGCTCCTGAGAATTTGCACTTGGGAGCGCATTTCAGGCTTTTCAGACAATATTTTGCCCATTACAGACTTTATTTTAGCCTTTCCTTTAAAAGTGACTGCGTTCAGGAGGACTTTCTTTCTGATTAATTCATCAACTGACATAAGGACCTTCTGGCATAATTATACTCAAACAAAAATATAAAGGTATGAGACGGTTTTTTATCTTTTTTGAACAATATTATAGCATGAAGTTCTCCTTTACCCAAAAAGGAAAGAGAATAGAGATGGACGTTTCTTCGGGAGTCTATTACCCCAGGGAGGATTCCGTACTGCTGGCAAGGGCGGTCAGCAAAGAGCCAGTGAGCGGAAAGATACTGGACATGGGGTGCGGATGCGGCTTTCTCACGGTTCTCATGTCCGGACGTGGTGAAGTAACCGCGGCTGACATCGACTCGGCAGCAGTTAAAAACACCGAGCACAACCTCAAAAAACTCGGTCTCGAGGCAGAAACCGTGCAGTCCAACCTGTTCTCGAACGTATCCGGCTCCTTCGACTACATCATCTTCAACCCTCCCTACCTGCCGGTGAAAGGGGAGGACAAAATCTGGTCAGGCGGCACCACAGGCCGGAAAGTGATATCCCAGTTCGCCTATAAGTGCCAGGAGCATCTGAACGACTTGGGAAAGGTCTTTGTGGTTTTCTCATCTCTTACCGGGGAAGGGGAGGTCAAAGAACTGTTCGGAGACATGATGGTGGAAGTAGTCTCGAGGAAGAAAATGCCCTGGGAGGAGCTGATAGTGCTCAAGGCCCAGAAGAGGCCCAAAATGCTCTACAAACGTGAGTCTAAAGCTTAAAAACTTGTCCGCAAACTAGTTCTATGCTACTGGAATTGCACTGTCACACCTGGTACTCGAGAGGCACCAGGATACCCTGGGAAGGTCTTGATTCTCCCAAGAACATGGCAAAGCAGGCACTAAAGATGGGGGTGGAAGGTCTGGCTATAACCGACCACAACCACCTGACCAAACTGAAGTCAAAGGACCTGCTGATCATACCGGGCATAGAGGTGAGCGCAGATGACCACGGCAAGGAAAAGCACGTCATAGGACTGGGAGTGCAGGAGGAAATACCCATGAAACTGTCGGTGGAAGAGACCATCGACAGTATACACGACCAGGGAGGAATCGCAGTGGCCTGCCACCCGTTTGACATATACGGAAAGGGCATACGTTCCAAGTCAGACCTATGCGATGCCATAGAGGTTTTCAGTCCCCTCAACCTGGAGAGAATATCCAACTGGAAGGCCAAGAGGTTCGCGAAGAAGAACAAAATGCCCACGGTAACCGGCTCTGATGCCCACTGCCTGGAAATGCTCGGTCACGGACTCACCTACGTTCCCTACGGGATGACTGACGTGGACGAGGTCCTCAAAGCTATACGCAAGGGAAACACAAAACTCTTCACACGATACTATCCCATACCCACACTGGTTGACTGGTACACACTCCGATTGCGCCTTTCCTACTTTGACGTACTGAAGTTCTTGGACAGCAAGGGAAGATTCCGTGGAGCCACGGGGAAGAAGCTGTTGAAACTGGTGAGGAAGAGTCCGGGACGCATAGACTATCTGTTCAGGACTATTGCTTATCTGGGACTGGGTGGTGCGTTCGTGTACGGAGGAGTGAGGACTTTACTGCCCTGAATCAGCTGAGCAGTGAGAACTTCTGTCCTCCGGAAGAAAGAATCCGGTTGGCCTTGCCGTCAAGGAGCAGCAAACCAGGCCTAAACTCAGCCTCTCCCCTGAAGCCGTGTATTTCCACCGTCCCGTTGATCGAGTAATTCAGGTTCTGTGTAGAAAGACTTCCCACAGTCTCTCTCTTGAACTCGGAAAAGGTCAGTGTGTCTAGGGAGACTGACTGATAGACGAATCCGGTGCTTTTCATCTTGATAGGTTTCTCATAGTTTATGTTCTCCAGGCCTTTGACTGTGCCTTCCAAAGCCGCCGTTCCCGACTTGAATATGATTTCTCCCTTGAACTCAAAGAGATGGGCCTGACCCGAGGTCTTGACCGTCTGTTTTGGCTTGGTATCCAGCGATATCTGGAAAGGTTCTCCCCGCAAACTTACGTTCGTAAGCTCCGTGAGCAGTTCGTAATCCTCCAGGGAAAGTTCCGCCTTGAAATCAACGTTCCTGGCCAGGGGCGAGCCCTCGTAGCCGACGAACCCAGTGATGCCTTCGGAAAATGAGAACAACAATTCTTTGACCCCCACGTCAGACACCAGACTTCCGGCTAAGACCACAAATGATACGAACACCACGGTAAGGAATCTCCATCCAAGCATAGTTTTACTATTTCAGAAGATTATTTATAGTTTCGCCCACCAAATTATATAAACTATAAGCATAATTAATGATGTGTTAACATGTTCTTGCTTCAACAGCTTGGCCAGGATGGAATATGGGGAACTGTTATATGGTTCGGTATGTTCTTCGTGCTCATGTTCGTTTATCCAAAACTGATGCTGAAGCAAATGCTCATGAAACTGGAAAAGTCAGCGCTAAAGTTGGAGAATCTGTCCAAAAAAGGGAAGAAGGTTGTTGCTAAAAAAATTACCAAAAACCCTTCCAAGAAACTGATAGGAGAGGTTGACCGGTTCTCAGAGTTCTTCGTGGTGGAGCCCTCTAACATAGACCCACAAGGGCTGGTCTACCGTACGGACCAGATAATCAGGAACATGGAGCACCGGTTTGAGAGGTTTGTTGACTCGGTCAGCAAGAAGGGGCAGGAAGAAAAGCAAAAGATAAACTATGGGATGCGAGCCGCCATTTCCGTGCACATGTTTGCCAAAATCGTGCGCCACAACGTGGAGATGGTCAAGAAACTGAATAACCTGCAGCTCGCGCTTATGCTACAGATGCAGATGCCCCTGATAGAAAAACTGGCCAAGAGCCAGTACAAAGGCGTGGAATCATTCGTGGATGGAAAGCCGGTGGGAGACTCCATAGGACCCCTGGTGGCAGCAGACCTCATGGGTGACGCCAAGACCAAGGAAATCGCTGAAGATGTTATTTATGCGAAGAAAAAGATTGAAGGGGTGAACTGTCACATCATCAGGGCTGATGGTCCGGGACCCAGACTGGGACGTGTGGACGAGGCTCTGAAGAAGTTGTCCAAGAACAGGAAGTTCAAGAAGATAATAACTATAGACGCAAAGGGAAAACTGGAAGGAGAAAAGACCGGGTCGGTGGTGGAAGGTGTGGGATTTGCCATGGGCGGTCCGAACCCTCAGAGAGAGATGATAGAAAATTTCGTCCTGGAAAAGAAGATTCCTTTGGACGTGATAGGAGTGAACGTGGGTTTTGACGAAGCCATAGTTCCCATGCCCAAAGGAGTGATAGAATCAATACCAGAAGTCAAGAGAGCCATTTCCAGGTCTTTGGAGGACGCTAAGTCTCCGGTGCTGATAGCCGGCATAGGAAACTCTTCAGGAGTGCCCAAAGGGTCCAAGAAATTGAAGAAAGTCAAGAAGCAGGCGATGAAGACTGCTAAGAAGATAGAGAAAGAAAAGGAGAAGAAAAAACAAAGGCCCTGGTACAAGAAGTTATTCTAGTTCTTTGAGAGTTGTTTCGTGCACTGAAGTTATATCCAGGGAAGCGTCTATGACATTGATGTTGTCGTCAAGAAGTTCGGGGAGACGAAGGAAGTTTTTCCTCAGATTTTCCATGAATTCTATCTTCTCAAACTTTGTCTTCCGTCCTCTTTTTCCCATTCTTTCTATGGCGGTCTTGGCAGGGAGGTCATATAGGAGGACCAAGTCAGGGCTGCGAAACCTCTGGTTCGCGTCTATCACTTTGTGGATATCAAGTCCCTGTGTGGCCTGGTAAGCAATGTTCGAATGGTAGTAGCGGTCACAGAGGACCTCACAACCCAGTTCAAGGGCCGGTTGTATGACCTTTTCCATGTGCCAGTCCCTGTCCTTGACGAACAGTCCTAACATCTCTTCTCCGTGGGACATTGGATTCTTCTGATTCAAAAACTTCTTTCGGACCTTCTTTCCGTAAGGACCGTTGGAAGGCTCTCTGGTCAGGAATACGTCTCTCCTCTGGTTAAAATAGTATTGAGAAACCAAATTCATCTGGGTGGTCTTCCCACAGCCGTCCATGCCTTCAAAGACCAGAAACATTTTCTTATTTTGTTTTGCAATTTTAAATAATTTCAGGACAATCAGTAATATGCCTGAAAAATTCGACGGGAACATACCAGTTCTAGTCGCCCGCGGTAAAGGGTTGCCAGATACCTGGGAAAAGTCTCTGATGCTCCTCTGGGAGAAGGGAACAAGGATAAAGACCGAGCACGACAAGCCGGAGGACCCGCCCAGCAAGGATTGCAAGATGATAATGGTGATAGACGAGCCTTTGAGCAAGCCCCGCGTGCACAAGATGGGTATGATAGGTTATACTCCCGAAGTGCTGGAAGAATACAGGCAGGAGTTCGTGGAAGGTACGAAGGATTGGGAGATAAAACCCGAAGAGGGCAAGTGGCCGTATACCTACCACCAGAGACTGAAGGATTACTCTCCAGAGAAAGATTTGACTACAAAGAGCAGTACCTTAGGCAAGCTGTCAAGCAAGCTGTCGAGATACTTAACTAAAAAGATTTTCAAACCAGTGAACCAGATAGACTACATAGTCGACAAACTGTCCAAATCCGGATACAGCAGAAGAGCTCAGGCGACCACATGGATGCCCACCGCAGACCCCAAGACCGATTTCCCCCCGTGTTTGCAGAGGGTATGGTGCCGGATATTCAGGGACTATAAAGAAAGGCCGGTACTGAACATGAACACTTCTTGGAGGTCCAGGGACGCTTTGAAGGCTGCATTCATGAACCTCTGGGGCACAAAAGAACTGGAGAGGGAAATCGCTGAAAGGATTTCCGAGAACATAGGAGAAGAGGTAAAGGTAGGGCAAATGGTGGACGATTCTGACTCTTATCATGGGTATGGGAGGGACTTTGAGATGTACGAGAGATTCCTCAAGACCGCGAAGTCAAGACCCATGGAAGAGAAGGTCTGGGAGGAGTCGAGGGTTGACCATTACCTGGAGAAAGGAAGAAAAAAACTTATGGAAGAAAAGCAAATCTAAACCTTACTGAACTTCCTGACTTTAACCCCGGCCTTTTGCAAGTAACCCATGGAGTCCTTGTCTGGATAACTCTCCCCGAACACTATTTCCTTAATTCCTGCGTTTATCAGGGCTTTTGTGCATAGTATGCAGGGGAAGTGTGTGCAGTAGAGAGTGGTGCCTTCTGTAGACGTGCCGTGTATGGCTGCCTGAATGATGGTGTTCATCTCGGCATGGACCGCCCGGCAGATTTCATGATGGGTGCCGGACTTTATGTTCCTCTCGTCCCTCAGGCAACCGATGTCCAGGCAGTGCGGATGGTCACGGGGAGCACCGTTGTAGCCGGTGGCGATTATACGCTTGTCCTTGACCAGGACCGCTCCCACCTTACGTCTCAGACAAGTAGAGCGCTTGGAAACCACACTTGCTATTCTCATAAAGTATTCGTCCAGTGAAGGTCTCTCTCCGTTCCCTTTTTTCGCTGCCACACAACCACAAACCCTACTAGTTTTCAAATTTTAAAAATGGAAACGTCCCCCATAACAGATGAATTACACAGAGTGGACAAAAGGTGTGAAAACTATATAAACCTAAAAACCATATTAGGTATAGTTGCTACCGGTGAGGTGTAATGCTTGCTAGTCCTAAAGTAATGGATGCCTTGAAGACTATTGGTCTCAATCAATACGAGAGAAAATTATTCGTAGCTCTTCTGTCCAGGAAAACTTCCACGGCCGGTGAGCTTGCGGAAATATCCGGAGTTCCGAGGAGCCGGTGTTACGATGTGCTCGAATCACTGGCTGAAAGGGGTTTCGTGATCGTGCAGCCCGGAAAGCCCATCAAGTACGTGGTTGTCCCTCCCAAGGAGGCGCTGTCAAGGCAGGCCAAGAACCTACAGAATGAAACGGACGAGATGATAGAAAGGATAGAAGAACTGAAGGAGTCAGAGAAAATCGAGGAGATGGAATCCCTGTACAAGGAAGGTGTTTCTGTTAACAAGTTGAACGAGTTGACCGGAGCCCTGAAAGGAAGGCCGGCACTCCTCCAGCAGATGAACATGATGTTCAACAAGGCAGAGAAGAACATCAAGTTATTTACCACGGACGTGGGACTGGTCGAACTCTACAAGAACTACTACAAGAACTTGAAGGACAAATCCAAATCAGGGGTAAACCTGAAGATAGCCGCTCCCATCAACGAAAACAACCGCAAGGTCGCACAGGAACTGGCGGCTTTCGCAGACGTGAGGGACGTCTCTAACAAGTCCTTGCCCACTGGCAGGATGGCCATAGTGGACGGCAACGAGTTCGTGTTTGCACTGACCCGGGACAGTACCACACACCCCACCCAGGAACTCTCTTTCTGGACCGAGAGCGACCATGCCTCCTCAGAAGTGCTAGAACCTCTGTTCAATCTGGTGTGGTCCAACGCAAAAAAACTCAAGGCCAACTAAAAGATATAAACACCCTTTCCAATTCTTAGTATGGATAACTGGCTGTACGTACTGCTCATAACTCTCGTCCCTTGGATAGAGCTTCGTGCGTCCATACCCATAGGACTGTCCATGGGACTTGACATCGTTCCCCTGTTCCTGTTCGTGGTCACCGTCAACACATTGCTTGCACTGCCCCTGTACGTAGCGCTGTCCCTGACATACAGGCAGTTCTTCCAGCGATTCAGTCTCATACGCAGATTAGTGGAAAGAACCCAGGCCAAGGGCCAGTCTTACGCAGACAAGTACGGACTATTGGGCGTATCACTGTTCATAGGAATACCCCTTCCGGGCAGCGGGGTCTGGTCGGGCACTCTGGTGGCCTGGTTCATAGGCATGAGAAAAAGGGAGACTCTGCTTGCGGCGTTCATAGGAAATTTAATCGCTGGGACAATCGTGACAGTACTGAGCCTCGGTCTTCTTTCTCTCTTTTAGTTGCTTTTAACCAATAAGGTGTCCGGTAAGAGCCCTTTACCTGATAGCCCTTGTCCTTCAGTTTCTTCTTGTAATTGAACCAGAGGTCCAGGTTGTTGGGTGCTATGAGAAAATCGCCACCGACTCTCTCAACCTCACCAAAAACACTTTCCCAGTCCGTGTAATACAGGGACACGGACGCCAGGTTGGTGGCCCCTTCCATCGCATGGTCCTTGAAAGGGAGTCTCTCGGACGAAGCGAGTATGGATGTCTTGCCACTGTCAGATGCCTGTCTGAGAAGTTTCTTGTTTATGTCCAGACATAGCACTTGGTGACCTCTTTTTTCCAATAATTCAGCCAGTTCACCGGAACCGCAACCCATGTCAAGTACTCTCCCGTTTGCTTCCTCGACAAGCCTTTGATGGAGTTTTTTCCTGCTGTCACTGGTCTCTTGCTCCTGGTAATACTCCGGGAGTATTCTCTCCTTGAACTCTTTTACCACATAAGACTTCAAGTCTTCGTCCTTCGGCACTCTTATCGGCAACCACTTGCTGAACCGGTCATTGAAGTGCTGGGAAGAACATACGGACAACGAATAGTTGTCGCCTGCATCCTCTACATTAAACATAACGCTATACGGCAGTTCATCCGAGTCCACCTCTATGCGTGTCTTCTCTTCCTTTTCTCCAAACATGTCTCAAGTCTGAAGGAAACATTTAAAAATTAATTTTTGAAGGTAAGAGCCACGCAAGTGGCGACAAAGAACATCATCGAGCAGACCAGGAAAGGGACATTCAGCGAGAACAGGTCTGACAGCACCCCCGCAGTTATGGGAGCGATGAAAGCTGCCACGGAAGTCACGGAATTGTAGAATCCGGACGTCTCTCCCTCATGCCCCCTTCCCAGGCCGGTTATGTAAGCGCCCAGTACCGGGGAGACGATTGAGACACCCAGTGCGATGAACAGGGTTATGACGAATAAAGTTGCTATGTGAGTAACTGAATAGAGCAGGAAGAAGAACACAGTCGTGAGACTGGTTCCCAACACCAGCATCTTCTTGTCCCCGTAGCGGTCGGCCAGGTCTCCGGTCACGAACTGGACGGTGAAGGGCAGTTTGTAAACGGCGTATATGAGTCCTATCTCCAGGAGGTTTGCTCCCATGCTCCTTGCGAATAAAGCGAGGACCATGCCCACAGTGGAAATACCGTAGGTGTTTAGAAAAGCAATCAGAGCCAGCCTCTTGTCCCTGAGTTCTTCCTTGAACTTCTTGAAGCCATCCTTCTCCACCTCTCTCAGACCTTTCCCCAGACCCACTCTCTTCTTGACCGTCTCCGGAACTTTGGACACCACCAAGAAAGCCATAAGGGAAGTCACAGGAAGGGCCAGGAACATCAACGAGATGTCCTCCAGCCAATAAAAGAGCAGGAACGCTCCTATGATGTTTCCTGCGATTCCGGCTACCTTAAGTATGGTCACGTTGTAACCAATGACCTCTGCCTCCTTTCTCTTTGGGGAGAGGTCCCGCATGAAGGCTGCGTGGGGCACCCACACAAGCGTGGCTGTAAGAGCGTTGTAAAAACGCACCAACACCAGTGTCCAGATGTTGCTGAGGAAAGCGTACACGGGTCCTATGATTATGTAGTTCAGGAAGGCGAACATTATTATGCACTTCCTACCTATCTTGTCCGAGAGTTCTCCCAAAGGCATGGAAGTGAACACGTGTATAAGCGGCAGGATGGCAAACAGCAGACCCACCTCGGTAAAACTAACGGTTATGGATTTGAAGTAGAGGGGCATGAAAGGTCCCACGAACGCCCAGCCGAACTCGTAGAAGAAAAAGCCCAGAGTCAGGATTTTCATCGACTTGGGGATTCGGCGGAAATCCTTCAGGAGTTTGCTGCAAATAGTCATGAATTACTTCAGAAGAACTCGGATATAAAGTTAACCGACAAAAGTCGGCCTCTTAGAGACCATCTTTGGCAGGGGAAGAGGCCTGAACGGTTTTCCCTCTGTCTCTTTTTTGACGCGTTTGATTAACTGCTTTCTGGTCATCTTCTTGACCTTGCCGGTCTCTCTGAACCTCACCGGCAGTTTCCCCTTCTTCTCCTTCTTGCCTATGACGATTATCATGGGGACCCACTCCATCTCCGCGTTCCTGACTTTTTTCGAGGTCGACTCATTTGTGTCGTCTATGTCCACACGGATTTTTTCCTTCTCCAATTCGTCTGCTATTTTCTCAGCAGTCTTCATGTCCTTCGAAGTAATCGGACACAAACGAACTTGCGTGGGCGACAGCCAGAGAGGAAACACCGGATTCTTGTCTTCTTTCTGTTCCAATGCCGCTTTCTCCAGCAGAGCGTACATCACTCTGCCGATGCCTCCGCTCGCCGAAAGGTGCAATATAATCGGATGCTTCTTCTTTCCGTTCTTGTCTATGTAGTTCAAATCATACCTCTCTCCGTTCTCCACGTCTATCTGGTCAGTGGCAAGAGCAGAGGCCTTGTCCAGTGCGTCAACGAAGTTGAACTCGTACTTGAGCACGAAATAGAAGAACTGTTTGTCCCACATCTCTACCAAAACAGGCTTCTTCCATTTCTTGACAAGTTTCTTTACATAGTCCTTGTTCTTTTCGTAGAAATCCTTCACCAGTCTCAGTCCAAGTTCGAAGTCTCCCGGAACATCAAAACCAAAGCCCTTCTGGACTTTCTTCGCCAGGTCAAAACGTGTCAACATCTCCTTCTTCGCCTGTTCCCTGTCTTCACAGAGAGCGTGACAGTCAGGCATTGTGAAGGCGCGGGTTCTCCTCAAGCCTGTCAACTCGCCTCTCTTCTCCACCCTAAAGGACTCGGCAAGTTCGTACATCCGGACTGGTAGATGCTTGTACGAGATGACAGCGTCATGTGCCATAAGAAACTGACCGAAGCATGCAGCGAATCTAAGGAAGACGCGCTTGTTGGGCGTCCCTATGACGTACTGTCTGGCCGGAAACCTTTCCAGATATTTCTTCAGTGAGGGATGCTCGAAGTCGTACATCAACGGCGATTCTATCTGCAAAGCACCGTAGTCCAGCAGGTTATTTGTAGTCCATCCCTCTATCTGTTTCTTGATGAATGTACCCTTCGGGTAGAACCTTAGATGTCCGGGGTCAGAACCGGATTCGTAATCAGCTATTTCCAGTTTCCTCATGAGTTCCACATGAGGCGGCTCCTTCTTCGCGGTCCTGACCTTTGCCATTTCATACTTTGCAAATTTCTCTAGATTGGGATACTTCTTGAAATTGAAACCGGACAGCTTGCCAGACTTCATCTTAAGTTTATGTAGCTTGCCTTTCGTGTCTAGGACATACCAGTCAGACTTCAACTTCTTCTCTGCCTTGACCGCCTTCTCTCCTCCCTCTTCCTTCTTCTTTTCCTTATCAGATGTAATCGTCCTTGATAGTTCAGCCAGGGGGTGGCCTTTGCACTTGACTGTGAAGGCCTTGTAATAGCCGAAAGGGACTCTCTCCACGTCGAATTTGAGTTCTGTTGCCACATCGTCCAAAACTTCCTCAGCCGACGAAGGACTGGCCGGGTCGTTTGTCAGGTGCACGTAAGGATACAACACGACTCGATCGGCACTCACTTCCTTTGCCACATGAGTGATTTCCTGGACCGCTTTTTTGATGATGTCCTTCTTGACGTCTTCGTCCCTTTTCTCAACCGCGGTGAAGGCCACCAGACACTCGTCTATCCTGGCCTTCTTCTTTTTTACTTTCTTTGCAGACTTCAAAGCCTTTTTCTTGGTCTCAAACTCCAGAAAGTCCGCGTGGATGAGTAATAGTTCCATAACACTAATTTGAGACGAAGAATATAAAAGAGTTGTTGATTAATATTGGTATGGATTGTATCTTTTGTAAAATCGCTAAAGGAGACGCAGAGAGCCACAAAGTCTTTGAAGACGAGAAGACGGTCGCGTTCCTGGACAACAGTCCGGTTGCCAGAGGCCATGCCCTGGTTATACCAAAGGAACATCACGAGAACGTCTTTGACACACCGGAGGACGAACTCAAGGCAGTCGCTTCGACCATCAAGAAAGTCGTGGCGATGCTCAAGGAAGGTCTCAACGCGGATGGTGTTAACGTACTCAACGCGTCCGGAACACCAGCCGGCCAAGTCGTGTCCCACTTACATTTCCACGTGATACCCAGGAACGAAGGTGACGGCCTCAGCGCGTTCCCCAAGAGCGACTACGAGGAAGAGGACTTCCAAGGCGTGCTGAAAGAGGTAAAAGGCGAGTAGAAACCTATTAAAGTTCGTTGATAAATTAATTCTAACAGCCCCGTAGTCTAGAGGTCAAGAGTCTCGCGACTGATAAGATGGTGGGTTTTGGTCATCTGACTGAAACTTCGAGGGCTTTGCCCGGATGAGAGATACCCATTGACAACGGTTCGAATCCGTTCGGGGCTATAGGAGGCAAACATGGATTGGAAAAAGGAGACAATGGCTGCTGCAGCCTTTTTGATAATCGCGATTGTCGTGCACTCCGCAGGCACGTTCGCGACCATGGACTACTACGCTGACCCGGCTTACATGCATGTCTGGAGTGATGTGATGATGCCTGAAGGAGGCGCACCCGGTGCTGACTTCTACTATCACTCTATCGCCTTTAGCTTCGTGACAGGCCTTTTGTTCATGGTCGTCTACAGCCACGTCAAACCGGCCATACACGGGGAGACAGACGTCAAGAGAGGGATACACTACGGGTTTTTTGTCTTCCTCTTGGCGGGCATACCAGGAGCGCTTTCGACTTATCTGCTAATCAGATTACCGGTGATGTTGATTGCGGTCTGGACCATGGAGAACCTGGTCATATACCTGCTGGGCGGCATAGTGGCAGCCAAGCTGCTGTAGTCCTTTATAAATCCTTTTGTTTATTCTTAGTCATGATAACCGTATTGAGGTTGGGCCACAGAACCGGAAGGGACGCCAGGACCACTACCCACTGCGCTTTGGTCGCAAGAGCGTTCGGAGCTGATGCGATGCTCTACTCAGGGGAAAGGGACCAGGGTTTTGAGGACAGTGTCAGAGACGTGGTGGAAAGGTTCGGCGGGGACTTTGAAGTAAAACATGAAAAGAAGTGGAGAAAGGTCCTGAAAAACTTCGAAGGGCTGAAAGTTCATTTAACCGTGTACGGTCTTCCTGTAGAAAAGAACATCACGAAAATCAGGAAGGAAAAAAACCTGTTGGTTGTAATAGGAGGGGAGAAAGTGCCTCCGGAAGTTTACGAACTCGCAGACCACAATATTTCTGTCACCACCCAGCCGCATTCAGAAGTGGCTGCCCTCGCAATCTTCCTGGACCGCTGCTTCAAGGGAAAGGAACTGGACAAGGAGTTCAAGGGAAAAGTACGCATCGTCCCGCAGAAAAACGGGAAAAAGGTCATACAAGACTAATATACTTCCTGACTTTACTGATAGGAGTTCTCCCTTTTTCCAAGCTTTCAAGCCTTGTTTGGACATCAGGCCTGTTTATTACTTCAACCGTTTTCTCATCCACCATGTCTTGCCAATCCGGTTCTTCAGAGAATAGACTCTCCCTCACATCCGAGCTCGAAATACCGTCCCTGCTCTCATAAGATACAGGAAAGCCAAATGCCTCAAAAAGAATCTTTGAATCCTTGTCCCGGGTGTAGAAACGAGATTCACCAACTCTTGACATGACCTGTTTTCTAAAGTCAAACAAGTTGAGAGTCAATTCCAGTGGAAAAACCTCGCCCACATCCTTCCCCACCATTTCTCTTCTCTCATCGTACCTGAAGGGGTTGTCGTAAGAAGTGGGACCGACCAGCATTCCCACTGCCGATTCTCCAAATTCGCTCATCTTCTCAAAGACGTCCTTGTGTGAGCGATTATAGGGCTGGAAACGCCCGACCGTGAACACGTCCATAAAAAGGGTGATTTCTGAAAGTTTAAAAGGTTACCTTTTCAGCAGGACTACCCGTGACTCCCTCTTCTCGTCAGCAACTTCGTAGGAAGACGCGTCTGCGATTCTCTCCGCGAACTCCCTTATCTCTTTGTGCCTGGGCATCCTTGAGTAAGGCAATCGCTCCCTGGAGAAGCCCACGGACATGAAAGCCTTGGGCTCCACGAAGTCCGGAGCAGCCTTCTCGAGTATCTCTGCGTATTCCTCCGGTTTCACCATGTTCAGGTCCTTGACCAGTGTAAGGCGTACTACCGTGTTGCAGTCGAAGTTCTTGAGGAGAGATAAGGACTGCTGCAACCTCTCCCACCCGTCCTTCAACAGCGGTTGGCATGTCTGTTGGTAAACTTTCTTGTTGGGTGCTGCCAGTGTTATGTACAAGTTAGTAGGCTCAACCAAGTCTTTGATGACTCCGGGGAAAGTCCCGTTGGAGACCAGGAAGGCGGTCATCTTCCGGTTCAGTACTTCTTCCACCAGCTCGGAAATCTTGGGATACATGGTCGGTTCGCCTGCAAGAGAAATAGCCACCTGGTTCGGCTCCAGGGCTTCCATGACCTTCTCTGTCTTGTTCTCCAGGAACCCTGACAACAGCTCGCGCTGCTTCTCTATGCACCCGTCCAGTATGTCCGCAGGTTCGTCCACCGGTCCCTTCCACTCGGGTATGGTGTTCTTCGTGTTTCTCCAACAGAATCTGCACCTCTGGGTGCAGAAGGGGAAAGCAGGTGTCATCTGCAGGCAGCGATGTGTTGAAATTCCATAGAACTTCTGTTTGTAGCAATAGCCTTTGTTTCTGAGACTTTTCTTGGTCCACAGACAGACCTTGACCGCCGAGTGGTTACCAACGAACCGGTAACCCGACTTCTCATAGCGACTCTTGTCCATCTAACACACCCGGAAACTTATCCTCGACTTTTCCTTGCCCGGGGCGTAGGCGTGCACCTTCTGTTTGTCCACCACTTTAATCTTACCCAACTTCTTTTCTATCCTCTTTATCCAATAATCATAGTCCCCGTTTTCCACCACGCAATAGAAATGGATAAGACCTCCTTTGGTTAGGCACTTCTTTGCATCTGTCAGGTACTTCTTACAGTTCTCCAGCATGGGCATGAAAACGTGGTCGCAAGAATTATAGTAAGGCCTGGCCTTCTTTTTTACGTCTCCGTAGACCACTTCCACGTCGACTTTGTTCAACTTCACATTCCGCTTGAAGTACTTCACCGCCTGAGGATTCTTCTCTATGCCCGTCACTCTCGACGCCTCAGTCTTCTTTGAAATCATGATGGGATAAGGACCCACCCCGGCAAAGAACACCATGACCACGTTTCCCGGCTGGATGAATTTGAGTATACGGTTCCTTTCGGCACCGTCTCTGGGAGAAAAGTAGACCTTTCTGGGGTCCAGTTCGTATTTAACGCCAAATTCTTTGTGCTTTACCTCTGAAGACCTTCCAAAGAGCTTCTTATACTTCCTCTTCCTAAAAACACCCTTTCTCTCGCTTTCCTTCTTTAAGACGGTTTTCACGTTCTTGTGGCGGGAAGCGATGGACTCAGCTATCTTCTTCTCCTCTTTCTCCCTTTCCTCGGGTATCTCCACTATGGCCACGGCCTTTTCCCTGGAGCCGATGACCTCGTAAGCCGGGATTTCCATAACAATATATACAGACGGATACAATTTAAATCATGTTTGGAAGGAAGATGAGCGACCGGAAAGAGAAGAAGACCGAGACAAAGAAAATGGAATGGGTCTGTCCGGTAGGGGCAGACAAGATGACCTGGGGTCCGGGCGGCTGCAAATACATGGACGGCATTAACGCAAATTCAATAATCGGTGCCTGCCGTGACGAAATAAACGCGGAAGACTCCAAAACAGAGGACAAGGCAAGGGTTGTCCAGCTCAAGGCGGTGATATCCTTTCTCAAGACTTTCAGGTACATAGAAAAGAAGGCAGAGAAGGGCTACTACTCCGGGTTCACCGAAAGAATCAGAGGAACTCCCCTGGAAAGAGCCATCGAAAGACTGGAAGAGTTCAAAGAACAAATCGTTTCCGGCGAGAGAAACGTTTAAAGCTTTAGGCCATATGAGAATTCTAACAGGGCCCATGGTGTAGCTTGGTAGCATCAGTGCTTAGGGACGAGGTTTCCCGGATGGCAACAATGGGAAGTCGCTGAACAGCATTAGACTCGAGTTCAAATCTCGATGGGCCCATATAACGCTTATTAACTTTTTGTGCGTATTCTTCTGAGAGGGTCCGTAGTCTAGTTAGCTGCTGCCACTACAGCAGCCTAGAATGGTCTAGGATCCAGGCTTCGGGAGTCTGAGACGTGAGTTCAAATCTCACCGGACCCATCTTTTTATATAATTGTCCGCAAAGTGTTGTTATGTCAGAGAAGTTGGGACTCAAACATAAGAAAAGTAAGTTCGGAAAGTGGTATCTGGACCTGGTGAAGAAAGGGGAGATAGTCGACCAGAGGTACTCGATAAAGGGTATGGAAGTCTACAAGCCCTGGGGCATGTTTCTGATAAGGGAGATAACAGAGGCCCTGGAGGAAGAACTGGAAGAGGAAGACCACCAGCCAGTCCAATTCCCAGTACTAATACCCGAGGAGAACCTCAAGAAAGAGAAGGAACATATCAAAGGATTCGAGGAAGAAGTGTTCTGGATCACACACAGCGGAAAGAACAAACTTGACGAGAAGATGTGCCTGAGGCCTACTTCCGAAACTGCTATTTACCCGCTCTACTCCCTGTGGGTGCGCTCCCACAAGGACCTGCCTTTGAAGAGGTATCAGTCCTGCCAGGTCTACCGCTACGAGACAAAGATGACCAAGCCCCTTTTGCGCGGTCGCGAGTTCTTCTGGACAGAGGCTCACACCGTTCAGAGGGATAAGAAATCCGCATTGAAACAGGTCAAGGAGGATATGGAGATTTCCAAGGAAGTGTTTGAGGAGAAACTTGGACTGGCTTTCTACCTTTTCCAGCGACCTGAGTGGGATAAGTTCCCGGGAGCTGAAAGCTCTTACGCCTACGACGTTCTCATGCCCGACAACAAATCCCTCCAAATATCTTCCACCCACAACCTCGGACAGAAATTCGCAAAGGTCTTTGACATCAAGTACGCCACCAAAAAGGGAGGCAAGAAACTCGCGTACCAGACCTGCTTTGGTCCGGGTGTTTCACGAATACTGGGGGCCGTAATAGCGGTGCATGGAGATGACAAAGGACTGCTCCTCCCTCCAGAAGTCGCTCCCGTCCAAGTAGTCATCGTGCCCATACTGAAGAAGGAGCAGAAGAAAAAAGTGATGGAGAAGTGCGGTGAGGTCTTAGGCAGATTGGAGGACGAGTTTCGCGTCAAACTCGACGACCGCAACCGGAGGCCAGGATTCAAGTTCAACGACTGGGAATTGAAGGGAGTTCCACTGAGGATAGAAATCGGGCCAAAGGAAGTGAAGAAGGAGCAACTGGTCCTGGTCAGAAGGGACACCGGAGAGAAAATAGTGGTTGAAGAAGAGGACGACCTGGAGAAGCGCATCAAGGACGTCCTGAACGTCATATATTTGGACCTGAAGAAGAGGGCAGAGAGCGAGCTGGTCAACGGGACCAACGAGGCAAAGATTTTCAAAGACGTAAAGAAACTGCTCAAGAAAGGCTTCGTCAAAGCGCCGTTCTGTTCTATAGACAAGAAAGGAGAGAAGTGCGCAGAGAAGGTGGAGAAGGAACTGAACGCGGAAATCAGGGGCAAGTTATTCGGCAACAAGGAGAAACCCAAGAAGAAGGACAAGTGCGTAGTCTGCGGTAAGAAGGCGAAGGAAATCGTGTACATCTCAAGAGCTTACTGAATCACTGAAAACTCCTGGAAGGAAGGTCCACTTCTATGTTCTCAAAATCTGTTTCAGAGACGAACGAGCCGGTGATGGAACTGAGCCTGGACAGAAGCATGGAAATGACACGCATTATTCTGTCAAGTATGGTCGGTTCTTTTACATTGAACAGCAGGTCCGAACTTCTGCTTATCTGCGGATTGGACACGGTCACTTCTACCCGGTTCTCCCCCACTTGATAGTCTGTGTACTCGAACTCTACATCCCTTTCCTCGTTTATGAACAGGCTTTCGGTCTTGCAAATGTCATCGACACACACCTCCAGTTCGGTCAGGACCACGTTTCCCTCGTTCTTCAGATGGCAGGTTATTTCCGCGGGCAAAGGCTTGTAGGTATTCCCGGTCTCACACCAGAAGGACACTTCTCTGTTATAGTTCTTGTCAGAACCCGATTCCTCAATTTCTATCTGGTCCAAAGAATAGGTAGTGTGAGTCCTGCTCACCTCCATATCCCGTGTGGAACTCCAGTTCTCAAGCGTGGACGCCTGGATTCGGTAGGTGTATAGGAAGTTGGGGTCCAAATCGTCTGGTATCTTTACGGTCCAATAGACCTTCCTAGTTTCTTCTGGCTTCAGCAGTACTGGTTTGATGTTCTCTCCCACCACTTCCGGTGTCCTGGAGAGGTAGACCACCGTGGGATTGTAATAGTCCCTCAAGTTCCTGACCGTGGCTTCCGCGAGTACGTAACTTCCGATTCCAACTTTATCCTGAACCAAGTCCAGGTCCAGGTCTACGTCCTTGTCTACAGAGCCGTATGTCGAAGTATACTCTGCCTCGGAAGTCAGCTGGCCGACCTCCAGACCAAACCCGTCTCCAAAGAGATGATACATGACCGCGCCCCTGGACGGGTCGTCAGATACCTTGAGCTTTACGTGACTTGTGTCCAGATGACCCAGCTGGCTGTAAGTGGGGTCGAACGGTATCCAGCGGTCTCCGAACAATACTTCTATCCAGCCATGGGAAGAGAATTCCTGTTCTCTGTTGGTGTAGGCGATTCCGCCCACATACCTGGCGGGTACTCCCACCGAACGGAGGAGTGACATGTACAGGTTTGAGAATTCGTCGCACACTCCCTTCCTGGTCTCCAATATGGTGGACGTATTCTCCACGGTCTGGCCGTAAGTCAAATCATACTCCAAGTTCTCGTTGACCCACTTTCCTGTGTCCACCACCACCTGGTAGAGGTCGTCTTTGCCTGATGATATCTCTGACGCGATTCGCCTGGTCTCCTCGTTTATCTCCACGGTTTTGCTTTCCTGTATGTAGGGACCGGAATAGTCCACGGGGAACGGGTACTTCTCCCGGAGGGGCACGAACTGATTGGTGTTTTTCAGCTGCATGTCGTACCCGAATTCCTTGTCGCCGAGTCCTGGTTTGGACCAGGTGTAGAACACGTATCCTTCTCCCACCTGATAGCCGTCTGGAAAGTAGTCAGCAGTCAGTATTTCCACTTCGGTGGGGAACATGGTCAGGTTGGCAGTCAAAGACTCTCCTATGTTCCTCCCGTTTGACGTCAGTTCTAGTGTTCCTTCAACCGACAAGTCTATGTCCATGGAGCGGCACCAGGTGAGCGACCTGGCAGATGCAGATGGGACCAACAAAAGGACCAGCAGGAGCACCAGCAACAAGGCCTTTAAACGCATATGAATAGTTGTCAGGGGTGAATTAAAAGTTTGTGAAAGTACTTTCCTAGAAGCCAGCCAGTTCTCGTGCATCCAACGTAACCTTTAAATATTTCAGTGGTTAACAAGAGGTATAGAAACGACCTTTATTCTGGTGTTTGAATGGATAAAGAAGCGGTAAAGACAGGAACAACCACCCTAGGACTGAAATGCGCAGACGGAGTAGTACTTGCGTCTGAGTCCAAGGCTACATTGGGGTCTATGGTAGTCCATAAGGAATCCGAAAAGGTGTTCCAGATAGATGAAAAGATGGGTCTGACCACCGCAGGAGGAGTGGGAGATGCACAGGCACTTACTTCCCTCATAAAGGCGGAAATCTCCTTGTATAAGCTGGAGAGGGAAGAAATGACCGTAAAGGCTGCCTCCAACCTGCTCTCGAACATACTATTTTCACGGAAGATGTTCCCCTACCTCGTGCAGCTGATAGTTGGCGGGGTCGATGAGGACGGTCCGCACGTGCGGGTCTTGGGACCTCTGGGGTCAAACATGGAAGACAAATACATAACCACTGGTTCTGGCTCCCCTTTCGCATACGGAGTGCTCGATGATGGCTACAGCGAAGACTTGAAAGTGGAAGACGGAATAAAACTGGCAGTGCGTGCCATAAAGTCCGCCCGGGAAAGAGACACCGGCTCTGGTGGAAAGAAAATCTGGGTGGCAAAGATAACCGACAAGGGATTTGAATTCGTATCCGGGGATAAAGTCAAGAAACTAATTGCCTCCTGAAGGCAATATTCATCTTGGTCTGTATATTTTGGTGAATTTATGACTGTAATGAAAGATATTAAAGAAAATCTCCCTGAAAACGCCATGATTGACAAAATCATGTATGAGGGAAGCGAGATAATCCTGTACACGAAGAACAAGGATTTCTTCAACACAGGCACTTACATAATCAAAAAGATAGTCAACAAAATCAAGAAAAGGATAGACGTCAGGATGGACCCTTCCATGGTCAAGGACCCGGAAGACGCGAAGAAGGACATACGTGAAATCGTGCCCAAAGAGGCAGAAATCAAGGAGATTTACTTTGAACCGGGATTCTCAAAGGTCATAATACACGCTGAGAAACCCGGACTGGTCATAGGAAAGGGCGGGGAGACGTTAAAGAGGATAAAGAAGAAGACCTCCTGGACCCCACAGGTCAAAAGAGCCCCCATAAAGGACTCAAGCATAGTGAAAGCTATTAGGAAGACCATACACAGGGAGAGCTCCTACCGGAAGAAGTTCCTGAACAAGTTGGGGAAGAAGATATACAGCAAAGGCAAGGACATAGACTGGATAAGACTGACCGGACTGGGCGGCTTCAGGGAAGTCGGACGCTCCTGCATACTGCTACAGACACCTCAGAGTAACGTCCTCCTGGACTGCGGTGTGAGATTCACCAGCGACCCGTTCCCCCACCTGAACGTGCCTGAGTTCGACCTCCAATCCATAGACGCAATCATACTGTCCCACGCGCACCTGGACCACTGTGGTGCCATACCTGCTCTGTACGAGATGGGATACAAAGGGCCGTTGTACACCACCGCTCCCACCAGGGACTTGATGTCCATGCTCCAACTGGACTACGTTGACATAGCACAGAGGGAGAAAAAGAAATCTCCTTACAGCTCCAAAGGCATAAAGAAAGCGGTAAAACACTCCATCGCTTTGGACTATGGAGATGTGACTGACATCACTTCTGACATGCGACTGACTCTCCAGAACTCCGGACACATACTTGGTTCTGCTCTGGTGCACATACACATAGGTGAGGGACTGCACAACGTCCTGTACACCGGAGACTTCAAATACGGTAAGACCGCTCTACTGAACAAGGCATCCACTGACTTCGCACGTGTGGAAACCTTAATCACTGAAAGCACCTACGGAGGCTCGGGAGACAGATTCCCTCCCAGGGAAGAGTCGGAGAAGCATTTGGTGAGAATTGCCATGGACACCATCAAAAATGGTGGGCGGGTACTGATTCCATCGTTCGCAGTGGGCAGGGCACAAGAAGTGATGGCCATACTCGCGAACAGCGACGTAGACTGCCCCATGTACATAGACGGCATGGTCTGGGACGCCACTGCAATACACACCGTCTATCCAGAATGCTTGGCCAAAGACCTGAAGGACCGCATATTGCACAAGGGAGAGAATCCTCTGCTCTCAGATAAGTTCAAGGGAATAGGTTCCAAGAAGGAAAGGGACTCAGTCATACAGGACAAGAGCCCTTGCGTGGTCATAGCCACAAGCGGTATGCTGGTGGGAGGACCGGCCATGGAATATTTGAAGCACTTCGCAGAGGACGAGAAGAACTGTCTGATGTTCGTTGGTTATCAGGCGGAAGGCACTATGGGAAGCAGGATACAGAAGGGATGGAAAGAGGTCCCGCTCAGCAACAGCAGAGGCCATACTAAATCCGTGAAGTTGAAACTCAAAATCGAGACCGTCCACGGACTTTCAGGACACTCGGACCGCAAGCAACTGATGAACTTCGTGAGGTCCCTGAAAACCAGGCCAAGAAAGGTGATAGTCAACCACGGGGACAAGAAGAAGTGTCTGGACCTGGCCAGGGGCATACACCACAAGATGCGTGTGGAGACCACCGCTCCCAAAGCCCTGGAAACGTTGAGGCTGAGATAAACTATATTTAAACCTTTCCCACCACTATAACTTAGGCGATAACATGAGGACAAAGAGAGTAGGAAAGTCGGGCCGTTTCGGCCCCAGATACGGGAAAAAAGCCAGAGATTTGGTGAACAAGATAGAGTCAAAAGCGAAGAAACGCTACAAATGCCCGTCCTGCTCCAGAAAAACGGTGAAAAGGGTGTCAAACGGCATCTGGGAGTGCAGAAAGTGTGGTAAACGCTTCGCCTCCGGCGCCTATGAATTCAGGTGATTGTATGGCTTACAAATGTCTTAATTGCGGGAAGGAAGTAGAATTGGAAGGCAACAAAATCATATGCCCGTTCTGCGGGTACAGGATAATCGCTAAAAAGCGTCCCGAGTTTCCCAAGAAGGTCAACTCTAGGTAAATTATTTGAACTGATACGCGTGAGGTCTTCTTGTTCTATCGACTTCTATCAGGCCCTGCCTGACGAGTGGCATCAAATTCGATGAGATTTTTGATGGAGTAATTTCCCCCTGAAAGCCGTACCGTCCTCGGTTCTGGTCAGCAATCACCGACAGCTCAGCAGATGTCATGGGTATTTCTTCGCTGTTGTCCTTCAAGAGCTGGAAGTAGGGGTCGTCCACAGCACTTTGCCAAACTTCCTCTTCTCTACGAAGAGAATCTTCGGAAAGCCCCAGGGCCTCCAGTAGATTTCGGGTCTGTTCTGGCCGTTTATCCACAGAATTCAATAGAATTTGCCTGCAAACGCTTTTACCTTCTTGTTTAAGGTACAACTTTTCCATACTTTTTTATGACTTCCGAGGCTTAAATAGTTTAACCCAACATAGAAAACTATTAAAAAGCTTCTGTTAAGTTAAGTTAGGATAATATGGAAATACCAAAAGAGGCTCAGCCTTATTTGCAAAAAATCCAACTGCAGACACAACAGTTGCAAAGTCTCATGACCCAGAAACAGAGTGTTAATCTGCAGTTGACCGAGATAGATAAGGCCCTTGAAGAACTAGGAAAGGTGAAAAAAGAAGAGGTTTTCAAAGCAGTTGGGCCCATTTTGATCAAGAGTGAGAAAAAGTCTCTTACCAAGGAATTGAAGGAAAGGAAGGAGACTTTGGAACTACAGAGCAAGAAACTGGGCAAACACGAGAAAAAGACCAGAAGTGAGTTACAAGACACCCAGAAGAAGGTTTCTCAACTCGTTCAAAATCCAGCTGCCGACAACCCTTGAGGAGGCAGCATCATGATTGATTTGAAGTCGTTTAAGGGAAAGAAAATTCTTATTTTGACCCACCACAACGCAGACATAGACGCAGTATGCTCTTCCATGGCCCTGTTCTACGCCCTGGGCAAGCTGCACATACAATCGCGCATGGGCATCCCCAAGTCCATATCCAGGCAGGGCAAGAAGTTGCTGTCATCCCAGAGACTGAGGGCTGACCTGAACCCGGACGTGACCAAGTACGACACGGTATTTCTCCTGGACACCGCAGTCCCGGAGCAAATCAAGCCGGTGAAAATAAAGAAGGCCAAAGAACTGATAATCATAGACCACCACGAGACTTCCAAACTGGATGCAGACCAAAAGAGAATCGACACCAAGAAGAAATCCACTTGCAACCTGCTCCTCGAAATCCTCAAGGAGAACAAAATAAAGGTCACCAAGAGGATGGCAAAGCTGATGCTGGCAGGCATAGTGGCAGATACCAAGCACCTGAGGCTGGCTGAACTGAACACTTTCAAGGACATCGTATATCTGATGGAAACGGGGGCAAAACTCTCACGGGTCATGTCACTGGTTTCAGTGCCGCCCGACTATTCTGAAAAGGTTGCAAAGCTCAAGGCCATCACCAACACACACGTCTACAAGGGCGGGAGATGGCTAATTGCCACTTGCAACGTCAAATCCCACGAGGCTGCAGTTGCCAGGGGACTCCTGAAGCTGGGAGCAGATGTTTCCATAGTAGCTGCCAAGAAAAGGAAGGAAATCCGCATATCAGGGAGAGCCAACACCGCGGTCCTGGGAAAGAACAACATGAATCTTGCCAGGGACGTCTTTTCTGAAGTCGGTGAACTGATAGGAGGCTCTGGCGGTGGTCACGACGCAGCCGGTTCGGCCAACGGGCCCGATGTTGAAAAACTGGACGAGTCAGTGAACAGGTGCCTTCAGTTAGTTTCAAATAAGTTGGGTACCAAACTGACCATGATTACTGACTAGGTGATTGGCATGGAAAAAGACCTGAAGCCCATCGTGGAACTACTTGAAGAGGTGCAGAAAGATAGGACCGTTCCCAGGAACGTAAGGCTGTCCATAGAGCAGGCCATAAAGGATTTGAAGGACGAAAAAGAGGAATTCACGGTGAAGATGAACTCTGCCATATCCATTCTTGACGAAATTTCCAACGACCCCAACATCCCTACATACACCCGAACTCAGGTGTGGAACATAGTCTCAATGCTTGAAATGGTCCAGAGGAACAAGGAATAAGATAGCTATTTAAGTTTTCTATACAAGTATAGTCCGATGGTGATAATGGATGAGTTTTTTGGACAAACTCGTGGATAAGGTTTCTGGCGAAGTCACTCCAGACGAAGAGTACATAGAACTGGAATTTGAGCCCACATCAAAGAAATCACCCCAGGGAACTGCTCAGGCACAGAAAGGGGGAAAAATACAGATAGCCGTTGCTCCCATGGAGGAGTATGCAGACTCGGACAAGGTTCAGAGAAAACTGCGAGACGGGAACATAGTCCTGGTGAACATCGGCAAGCTGAAAGAGAAAGACATAGGAGAGCTCAAAAGAGCCATCGCCAGAATCAGGAAGACCACCGTAGCTGTTTCCGGGGACATCGCTGGAGTTTCAGACGACTGGATAGTAGTTTGCCCATCCTTTGCAAGAATCAGCAGGTCTTCTGATTGATTCAACTGCAAATGTACGGTGTGTTTAAAATTAAAAGTTTGACTTCTAATAATTCTTATGCCTAGGATAGTCGGCCTGATAGACAAGTCAACTCTCCACTGGGATCGCCCTTCTTCGATAGTCCTGCTCCCAGAGTGCAACTTCTCATGCATACACTGCAACCAGTGGAAACTGGTGCACAAATGGCACAAACTCCCGACCATAAAGGAGGATGACGCCCTGAGCAGAATCGCCAGGAACAGGAACAAGATAGAGGGAGTGGTGGTCACCGGAGGGGAACCCCTGATGCACGAACTGGACGACTTTTTGAGAGATGTGAAGGGCCTGGGGCTGCCCATAAAAATCGAGACAAATGGCTCCTTCCCAAAATACTTGGAACGCCTGCTCCGCATAGGCATGGTGGACTTTGCCTCGGTGGACATCAAAGCCCCGCTCAAACCGGGCAAGTACAGCCAGATATGCGGGGTGCGCGTGGACACCACCGAGATAGGCATGACCGTCTACAAACTCATCCACTCAGATTATGACTATGAGTTTACGATGACTCCCATACCAGGGATACAGACCGCCATAGACGTGGAGGAAGTGGCAAAGTCCTTGAAGGGAGGCAAGAAACTGGTCCTCCAATACTTCGAGCCCTCCTACAAGATGAGGAACGCAAAGCCTTTCTCTCCCGAGGAAATGAAAAGATTCAAGGACATAGCCTCAGAAAACCTGCCCACGGCCATACGCTAGTAGTAGTCCTTCAAATCCAGTCCAAACTCCGGATTCTTTTTGATGAAGGGCCAAATCTTCCGGCCCTTGAGTATTCTGGCCCGTTTGAACTTCGGTGCTATGTAGTTGGGGACGCCCTGCTCCTTCAGTTTTTTGACGGATTGGTTCTTGAAGTTCTTGAGGAGTGACATTACAGTCCTGTGCTTCCTGGGCACGTCCACCACCCATCTCTTACCTTCTATGCGCGGCTCGTACTTTTTGTACTTTTTTCTGAATTCTTTGCTCCGGTCGAGGACATTGGCAGGTGGTCCCTGGTGCTCCCTGATTTTGGGCAGTCTGTCCTCTTCCAGTTCGAAGAATAACACGCATCTGCCGTCCGCCCATACCAGGTGGTTGACCGGCCTGAACTCCTCGTCCTTCATCACCCCTTCCAGACGCCGGGCCGCCTTCCTCATCTGAGGCCAAAGGATATCCTCTATCACGTCCGGCTTCTTGAATGTCAGGGCAATGAACACGGTTTCTCTTCTCAGAAGTTTTAGGAACTGCCTATAGGTCATGGGTTTCTTCCTGGGAAAGAAATACTTGAGGGAAGGTTTTTCCAAATAACTCTTTGCCGTTTCAACCAGTTTCATGAAGTTCTCCGTGGTCATTACCGCAGCCACGTTCCTGTCATGGTCCACCGGGTCTATGACCACCAAGGGCCCCTTGAACTCGGGTCTCTTCTCCCAGTATCCCTCCAGGTCTATGTAAACCTGGGGCTTCCACTTGGAAATCTGCTTGAGCGTCCTCCTGAAATCCCCATAGCGGATGACGAGAAGTTCACACAGATAACCGGACATTCCTTGTGTCCTGGCGTCAGAGCCGTATATTCCCTGCCCCCTGGCAAAGGCCTTGAGAAGACGCACCTCGTCCTTCATGTCTTCCTCCAGTTCCTTCTCCAAATATTTTGCGTGCAGGGGCGAACGGTCCACTGCGGATTTCAAGTCCTGCTGGGGCTTCATCTTGTAGCAGGGAACTATATCCACGTCGAATCCCTTCTTATCCAGTCGTGTGTAAGGATGCTCTGCGTACTTGACCTTTGTCCTGGCCTTCAACTTCTTGCCAATCTTCTTTCCCATGGCCAACCCGTTCTTCTCCAGTTTCTTCCTGGAAAGGCTCCTGGGAAAGACTAAGAACAGGTCGATGTCATGACTCCCCTTGAGCCAGGTACCCCTGCCGGTGGAGCCGACTATGATCGGCTTTGCCTTGTAACCCTTGGCCACTTTCCCAGCCACTTCCAGCAGGTCTGACCGGAAAGACTCCATCTTTTCCTGTTCTTTCGGAGTTGGTTTGACCTTTTTCAGAACCTTTTTCTCTACCTTCGAATGCATGATTAGATTTGTCCTCACTCATATATTAATTTATTATCCACAATTCTATTCATGTATTTGGCAAAGTTGTCGGGAGAGAAGCCAGAACTGGCGTTGGGAGAGTTGAAGGCGTTGTTGGAACTGTCAGAGTCAAGGATAACTGAAGTTGCGGGTGACTTGGTTGTATTTGACGTAAAGGATGAGAAAGTCCTGAGACGGCTTGCATACACGAAAGAGGTCTGCGAGTACTGGGGAAATTGCAAGAAGAAAAATCTGCTTAAGTTCGTCAAGGAAAACGACCTGCCCGTAAAAAAGCCTTACTGTGTGAGGGCGGACGCTTTCGAACTCCAGCTGAAAGTGGCGGATGAAATCTGGAAAAAAATGGACAATCCTTCGGTGGATTTGGAAAAACCCAAAACACTGGTCAAGGTCTTCGTGAGGGACGGAGAAGCGTTCATAGGCCGTCACATGTTCTCCATCACACAGAAGCAGTTCTCACCCAGGGAGCCGGACGAAAGGCCCTTCAAGAAACCCATATGCATGAAGGCGAGGCTATCGAGAGCGCTGGTCAATATGACCAGAATCAGGGAGGACGAGAGCCTGCTCGACCCCATGTGCGGGACCGGTGGGTTTCTCATAGAGGCAGGAAAGCTCGGAGTGGAGGTCTACGGAAGCGACTTTGACGAACGGATGGTCAAGGGGACCAGGAAGAACCTCAACAAGTACAAAATAAATGCTACGGTGAGGAAGATGGATTCCAGGCACTTGACATGGAGGAAGCGCTTCGACGCAGTAGTGGTAGACCTGCCTTATGGGGTTTCGACCAAACTGTTCGACGAGGACATAGAAAAGTTATATGAGAAAACCTTGAAACAAATCAGGAAAGTCCTGAAGAAAGGAAAACTGGCAGTGGTGGTTTTGCCTAAAAAACATTTGTCCGTAGTCGAGAAAAGCGACTTCAAGGTGCTTGAGAAGTACGAGGAGCGAGTGCACAAGTCCCTGACACGTCTGTTCCTGGTCCTTCAGTAGTCAGAACCAATAGGTGTCCATCCTGTCGTTCCCGGCGGATTGCTTTCTCCTGTCCTTTCCGTCAACGTTTGGGAGGTCTTTCTTGTAGCGGGACTCGTCAACCTCCTTGGGATTGTCTATGACCACCACGTCTCCCTCAATAGAAAGAATTTTCTCTTCTGGTACTAAGTATTGTTTGCATACTTCAGGAGGGAAACTAGCTCCATACGGCCCTCTCTCCCACTGCCCTGCTTTCACTGTGAGGACTCCTCTTTCTTCGTCATATCCACGTATGAGGCCTCTGACCTCTCCGTCTTCTCCTTCGAGTATCTTGACTTTCCTTCCGTACTCAAGTTCTTCCATGCTACCACGCTTTAATGCTGGGACAAGGGTTTAAAAGGGTTTCGGTGGAGGCGGAAATCTCTGTTCAACTATTTTAAACTTGACTCCAAATATGTCTATGCCTTCGTCTGAGTACATAGAACACCCCTGGATTAGGGACAAGACTCTGACAAAAAGGAAATATCAAGTAGACATAGCCGAGAATATTGCGGAGACCTGGAAGAATACACTTGTCTGTCTGCCCACCGGCATGGGGAAGACGCCCCTCGCGGCACTGGTCGCTGCTAAAGTACTGGAGAAAGACATGGAATCAAAGATACTCTTTCTGGCGCCCACTAAGCCTCTGGTCAACCAGCACCGGGAGACCTTCGACCAGTTCTTGAAAATCGGTCCCAGTGAACTGGTGACAGTCACTGGTGAGGTGAGGCCCGGCAAGAGAGTCAAGTTGTACCGCCGGGGGGACGCCATATTCGCCACTCCTCAGACCATAAGGAATGACCTGAAGAAAAGGAGACTGGGCCTGGAGAAATTCGGCCTGCTGGTCATAGACGAGGCCCATCACTCGGTGGGCGCCTACGCCTACCCCTACATTGCGAAGGTCTACATGGACCAGTCGGAAAAACCACTGATTCTCGCACTGACCGCCTCTCCGGGAGGTGAGAAGTCGCACATAGAAGAGGTCAAGAAGAATCTGTTCATAGAAGACGTGGCCATAAGGACGGAAAAGGACAAGGACGTCAAGCCCTACATACAGGACCTGGACGTGGATACGGTCAAAGTGTCACTGCCAAAGCCCCTGGAAAGGATACAGGAACTGCTGAGCAAGTCCTATCAGGAACGGATAAAGGACCTGAACAAACTGGGAGTGTTCAAATCCAGCAAAATAACCAAGAAAGGACTGGTTTACAAGCAGCGCTCCATCGCCAAGCAGTTGAAGAGGGGGAGGAAGAGTTACAAGCTGTTCAAGGGACTTTCCAAGATATCAGAAGCCATAAAGATAGACCATGCGCTGGGACTGCTGGAAGCACAGGGCGTGCACACTCTCCGCGAATACTTCAAACGGTTGTCAAAACAGAAGGGCAAGGCAGTGGAGAGGATATTGGAGGACGACAAGATGTCTGCGGCCATCAGCCTCACCAACAGACTGGAGGACCAGGGCTACGAGCATCCCAAGATGGAAAAACTCAAGGAAATCCTGGAGGAAGAGTTCTCTGACGGGGAAAAGAAGGTCATAGTTTTCGTCCACTACCGGGACACCATAAGCAAGGTCCTGGAGGTGCTGGAAGGGATAAAGAACGTGAAGCCGGGGAAGTTCATAGGTCAGGCCATGAAGAAGGGCAAAGGCATGACCCAGAAGGAACAGACTGACCGTTTGAAGGACTTCAAGGCAGGGGTCTTCAACGTTCTGGTGGGTTCTTCTGTGTCCGAAGAAGGAATAGACATCCCGCAGGTAGACACAGTCATGTTCTATGAGGCCGTGCCTTCGGCGATAAGGAAGATACAGAGGATGGGCAGGACTGCAAGGACCAGGCCGGGAAAAGCCATGCTCCTCCTGACTGAAGGGACCAGGGACGAGGCCTACCACTGGGCAGCCTTCCATAAAGAGAAGAGGATGAAAGGCATTCTGTACGACATGCAAAACGACAAAAAGAAGGACTGGGATGAATTCACATGAGCAAGGACAAACAGTCAGTATTCGCCGATAAAATCACCATATTCGTGGACCACCGAGAAGGGAAAGAACTGATAGACGAACTGAAGGGATACGTGTGCGTGGTCAGGGAAAGACAACTGCCGGTCGCGGACTTCTTGGTCTCGGACCGTGTGGCAGTGGAGAGGAAGACGTACGACGACTTCGTTCAATCCATGATAGACGGCCGCCTGTTCAGCCAGTTGCTGACTCTGAAGGAGCACTTCGACAAGCCAGTGCTGTTGATAGAAGGGCAGATGAAGAGGAAAAGGAACGTGTATCCGCAGGCCATACGGGGTTGCCTGTCTGCGGTGGCCATAGATTATTCCATACCCATACTTTGGACCAAGGACCGCAAGGACACCGCAGGTCTCATATACTGCATGGCAAAGAGGGAGCAGAAGAAAAAGAACCGGGGCGTGGCTATCCGGAACAAGAAAAAGGCAAGGAGCCTCAAGGAGAGGCAGGAATACCTGGTGGCAGGCCTGCCCAACGTCAACACTGCGCTCGCCAAGCGCCTTCTCAAGCATTTCAAGAAGGTGGAAGAAATATTCACCGAGACCAAAGAGGGCCTGAAGGAAGTTGAAGGCATAGGGGAAGAAAAGGCCAGACTCATCCGGAAGGTTTTAACCAAGAAATACAGATAAAAGCCTTTTTCTCAAGTCTAATCATGTTCCTGTACCTGGACAAAGGATTGGGAGAAGCGGACCTGGAAAAAGCGGACTGGATAGTGATGGGAGTGCCTTTCTCCTCCACTTCCATAGGTCGCGGGTCAAAATTCGGCCCCCGGGTAATCAGGGCTGGCATCAATTTACTGGAAGGCATGGACAAGGAATTGGGGATAAATGTTTTCAAGAAGTGGGAGATATGCGACCTGGGAGACCTGCGAGTGGTCCCCGGCAACTACTTGAAGACCAGCAAACGCCTGAAGCAGACCATAAAAGATGTGAGGAAGGTGAACTCCGGGGCGAGGTTTTGTTTTCTGGGAGGCGAGCACCTCATAACCCTTCCGGCCGTCCAGGCGTTGAAGCCCGAGACCGTGGTCCAGCTGGATGCACATCGAGACCTGAACGAGGAGTGGGAGGGTGAAAAGTATTCACACACCACTTGGGCCTATAATGCCGCAAAGGAAGTTGACTTGAGGCAAATAGGCGTACGCACCGCATCTGAAGAACAGGAGAAGAACTTCAAGCAATTGAATGTCAGGGAAGACCTGAAGCGGTTGAAGTCGCCCGTCTATCTGACAGTAGACACGGACATACTCGACCCGGGCCTGGTGGAGTCCGGGCTGCCGGAGCCGAACGGTCTTTCCCTGGACGAGTTGTTCTCACTCCTGGACGATGTAGGACCAGTAGTGGGATTCGATATTGTAGAACTCTCGTCCACCGACCTAGCATCCAAGTCAGGGGCACTGGCAGGCTCAATCTTCAGAAGGATCCTTGCCAACCATGGTAAAAAGTGATGACTCCTTCTTCAGTATCATGTCACCGGAGCGCATGTTTATCCTGCAAACTATGTAACTGGCAACCTTGGTTATGAACACCACGTTCCAGTAGCTGTTCTTCTTGTTGGTCAGTATTATCTTCCTTATGGGTGTCTTGATTTCTTCCTTGGCAATCTTCAGGGCTTCTTCAGGGCTTACTTTAGCTTGGTCGGGATGAAACTCCTCC
Source organism: uncultured archaeon (assembly GCA_964644245.1). Classification (GTDB taxonomy): domain Archaea; phylum Aenigmatarchaeota; class Aenigmatarchaeia; order CAZXUR01; family CAZXUR01; genus CAZXUR01. The sequence goes on along the minus strand of CAZXUR010000003.1, from coordinate 14,518 downwards.
GGGTCACCGAGCATGTCATCGTCCTTTCCCAACTTGGCCTCTTCTTCGGACAGTGTCAAAGTCTTTGCCTTGTCCTTCTCGGTGTTGAAATAGTCGAACCTCCATCCTGATATCTCACCTTTGGGGTCTATTTCCGCAAGCACAGAGCACAGGAACCAGCCGTCTTTCAGCAGGCCCTTGACCGAGTCCTGCTGTCTTGCTCTCTTTATGGCACTAGAAAGTTTCATAAAAATAAATGTAAAAGAAAATATAAAAGAGTTACTTCTTGAACTGCGCCAGAGCTGCCTGTACAAGACCGATCACGATTATGATCACTGCTATCAGGTGCAGAAAGTCAGCCAAAGGAGTAAGAACCTTTCCTATCGAGGATAACTCTACTCCGGCCACAGAATTCGGGAACATGCGCAGCGCTTCTCCGGTCAGCATTGTCAGGGCACCGGCCACTACCATGGAAAGTCCTTTCTTCGCATGTTTCTTGACCTTGGCGTAGTGGGCCAGGACTACTGCCAGCAGGAACGCACTAGCGCTGGCTGCCGATTCTAAGAGTGCCATATACTACCTCCTCAAATCAGAAACACGCTCGTCGTATATATAGGTTTGCACGACCTTTGTCGGGGCTTTAAAAACCTTTTGTTCAAACCTTCTTATGTTAGCACTGATAGGCCTGGGGCTCAAGGAAAAGGACATGAGTCTGGAAGGTTTGGAAATCGCAAAGGCAGCAGACCTGCGTTACTTGGAAGACTACACCAGCCGGTGGAAAGGAGACCTGGAAGGACTGGTAGGAAGCTTCAAAACCATCGACAGGAAAGGTGTGGAACAGGGAAACCTGGTGGAACAGGCTAAGTCTAAAGACGTCGCCCTTCTCATACCGGGCGACCCACTGGCAGCAACCACCCATATAGAACTTCTTATAGAAGCGAGAAAGCAGGGAGTGGAGACAAAAGTGGTCCATGCCCCGTCTATTTTTTCTGTCATGGGCGAGACCGGTCTGCAGATGTACAAGTTCGGCAGGACGGTGACCGTGCCTTCGGACTCTGTTCCTCCGTCCGTGAAAGAAGCTGTGAAAAAGAACCGGGAAGCAGGACTGCACACTCTACTGTTGCTCGACCCGGGTCTATCTGCGGAAAAGGCCCTGGGAATGTTGGGTTTGAAAGAGAAAGTAGTGGTAGCCCACTTCGGAAAAGACACCGCAATCGTCTACACAAGTCCGGAAAAGGTTAAAAAGTTTGCCCAACCAGCTGTTATTGTGGTACCCGGAGAATTGCATTTCAAAGAAAAGGAGTACCTGGAGATGTTGGGATGAAGACCGAAAAGGAACTGATAAAGGAAACCGAGAAATGGACCCGCAGGCTGGAGACTGAACTGGACGCAGCCAAGCCGGTCAAGAAAAAAGGAGAAAGATTTCTGGACAACGTGAAGTCTTATACCTCTGACTCAAAACATTTCTTCGACAAGAAAGATTACGTGAGGGCATTCGAAGCAGTGGTATGGGCCTGGGCGTTCCTGTCCATAGGAAAGGACATGGGACTGGTGAAGGTCGATATAAAGACTAGCTCTTGAACCCGTGCTTTCCCACCAGGGGCACGAATGAGTAATGGCCCAGAGTCTCCTCACGGAAGCCCTGCTCCTTCCTTTCCAGGACTATGATGGCTTGTATCATCCCGCCTACCGGTATGACCATCTTTCCTCCCACATTCAGCTGTTCCTTCAATGGCTCGGGGACCGAGGGCGCACTGGCAGTGACAATTATGCGGTCGAAGGGACTTCCCTTCTCATACCCGAGAGAACCGTCACCTTCTGTTACTTCAACGTTTTCATAGCATTCCAAAGCCTTCCTCGCTCTCTCAGCCAAGGAGTGTATCCTCTCCACTGTAAACACCTTTCCCTCGTCTCCCACGATTTCAGAAAGAATGGCAGCCTGGTAACCGCTTCCGGAACCCACTTCCAGGACTTTGTGCCCGGGTTCGGGGTCCAGAGCCTCGGTCATATCTGCCACTGTGAGGGGCTGGGAAATAGTCTGGCCTTTACCGATGGGCAATGGATGGTTCTCGTAGGCACGGTCCCTCATGTCCACGGGAACAAAATTCTCCCTCGGCACCTTTTCAAAAGCGCGTATGACACCCGGACTCTTGAGATGTCCCTGTTCCTTGAGAAGTTTCAACAGTCCTTCCTTGTCCATTCTCACAACTTCTTTATCCTTCCCGGCCTGGGTTCGTAACAGGTGCCTTCAGACAGCAGGTCGTTTATAACTTTGTCTATGACTTCTGAGTCAAGGTCACAGGCCTCGAGTATTTCAGAATATTCGGCTCCGTCGCCCTCGTCCACCTTGTTTACGACATTCAACACCAGCTGCTTGTGCCCCTTGTCCGACTCTTTCTCCTTTTTGTCCTTGGGCTTCTGTTCCTTTTTTTCTGCCTTTTCAGGCTTGGAGGGCCGGTCCTGAGAAAAGTTGGACACGTTGGCCGAGACTTTTTTGTTCCTGGCCAGTTCAAGTTTCCGTAGGAGTTCGAAGCCCGGTTCTGCTTTTCTCACGATTTCCGGAAGTATGTATTTCTCTCCCTGGTACTCCCTGACTTTTCCCACCACGTCCACCAGGTCTCCCGGAGACAGGTCTTCTATCACCGCCAGGTCCTTGAAGGCCTTAAGGCGTATGGTGTCCGTGGAATCGTCAAGTACTACAGAACCAAAGTTGCCGTCATCAGAGATGAAGACCGATATCACGGTGCCCAGGACACGGACCCGTGAGAACTTACGGTCACTCACCTGCACGTAGTTGGGGTTGAACCCCTCCTGTTTCACATACTCTCCATTGTTCAATACATTCAGTTTGGTCTTGATGGCAGTGAGTCTTCTCTGTTCCATATCACACCCTCCTCAGGAAACCCGACTTGGGCTCGAAAAGCATGCCCTGAGACTTCAGGCGTCTTATCATTTCCTCTGCCGATTTGTCGTCCACACCTTCCTCCACGGCTGCCGCAATCACGTCTTCCTCTGGTATTTCCTTTCCGGACAACTCTGATTCCAGCCTTTCCACAACGTCAAGTATTATCCTTATTCTGGAGCGCTGTTTGGTGGTTATACCTGACTCCATCTTGTCCACGTCTATCTTGCCTGACTCTATGTCGTAGCCCAACTGCTTCAAAGAATAGGACATCAGTTTTATGGCCCTCCTGGCGTCTCCCTTGCCGACCCTGTTGGAAAGCCTGATTTTGGCAGAAGCCTCGGCAAGCCTTATCATGGCCTCGTACTGCCTCAGTGTTATGGGAACGGTGGGAGTCTCTTCCCCGGTGTACATGTTCCTCATCTTGACGTAGAAATCCCTGAGGACCTTGGCGGCCTGTTTTGTGAGTTTCGGTTTGAGTCCATTCTTCTTAACGTAAACCACGTACTTGCGTATGAACGCTGGCTTCAGGGGCGGCTCTATTTCCTTGGGCTTGATCCTCGAGGTCAGTATGTGGTCAGCCAGTTTCTTGTCCTTCTGTTTGTCGGGTATGTCCCTGAGTGCGAATTTGAGGTCGAATCTGGACATCAGCGTCTCAGGGATGTCTATCTGTTCGATTACAGAAACGTAGGGGTCGAACCTTCCCAGCTTGGGGTTGGCGCCGGCAAGTATGGCGGTCTGAGCCGGGAGTGTGGCGACTATGGATGCTTTGGCAATGGAAATGGTCTGGGCTGACATGGCTTCGTGCATGGCAACCTGGTCTTCCTGAGAAATCTTGTCGAATTCGTCTATGGCGATAACTCCCTTGTTACAGAGCACCAAAGCGCCTGCCTCAAGCACCCATCCTCCCATGAGTTCTTCTTCCTTCCTGACCGTGGCAGTCAGCCCTGCCGCGGACACCCCCTTTCCGGAAACGTACTTGCCGCGGGGCATGGACTTGGAGACAAGTTTCAGCAATTGGGTCTTACCAACGCTCGGGTCTCCGGTGAGCAGCACGTGTATGTCCCCACGGATGACAGTGCCGTCGGGGAGTTCTCTCTGACAGCCGCCAAACATCTGCAAGAGTATGGCTTGCTTGACCTCTTCGAAGCCGTATATGCTGGGTGATATGGAGTCCCTGAGTTTCTCGTAGATGTCTTTACTCTTGGCAAGTTTCTTTATCTTCTTCTCTTCCTTCTTTGAAATCTCTATCTCCTCGAACTCAGAGTCCAGAGCTTCTATATGGTTGGCGTCCATAAACATATCCAACTGAGTGGATGTCTTTCCCGAGACCTTCACCACCATTTCTCTGAGTACTCCGGTGACCTTTACCCTTGCCCCGGGGTCGGTTCTCTTCTGTACCCGCGGTGAGGTCAGGTCTTCTTTCAAATAGACCCTTATCTCTCCCGGTCTCTCAGATGTAGCTACATCATATGGCTCAGACATCTTCAACCAGCGGGAGTCATAAAGCAGTTTCTTCTTGAGTTTGAACTTGCCTCTCCTTCCGCACTCGCAGGAACTGGGATACCTCATGGTCTTTTCCGTCTGAACCACCCTCAGTTCGTTCCCACAGTCCGGGCACTCGAAGACGGCTTCGAATATGTGTGGTTTGACCTCGGTGGCAGTCTTGACTATGCCTTCCACGGCGATGAAATGGTCCAGATGCTCTGAACGAAGGCTGCGTATGCGGATTTCCTGGGATTCGGGCAGGTTATTGAACCGTGGATAGACCTTGTCTATGCCTTCTATGTCCATCTCGTCCATGGTCTTCTTTATTACTTCCAGTACTTTCAACGGGTTTTCCAGCAGTTCATCCGCCACTTTGGGGTCGAAAGAGTCCAACTTCTTAAAATCCAGTTCAAAGGCTTTCTCTTTCTTGGCCGCTGTGTTTATAGCCCTCTCATGTTCCATCAAAAAACTAGATACTCTGTCCTTAAGCTTCAAAAAGACACCCCCATATATTAGACGTCATACAATAAAAAACTATACGCCCAACTTCTTCAATTCTGTCTCAAGTTTGTCTATAGCTTTGTTGACATCCTTTATACATTTTGCGCCTGCGCAGACTATACGTCCGGACGAAAACAGAAGGAAAGCCACTTTTGGGTCGTATATCCGGTAGACCAAACCTGGGAACTGTTCGGGCTCGTACTCGCTGGATTCCAACTGGAAAGCAAGGCCGTCCAGGTTCAGTTCCCTGTTGAGGTTGGCTGAGACGACTATGTTCTCAACTCGTATGTCGTACTTGCGTGGAACTTTGATGCCAACATCCTTTATCTGTTTGACTACTTTCTTCAGAGCCTTGGTGGCATCCCCGGAGGACTTGGCACCCACGCATATAATTTTGCCGGAACGAAAAATCAAAGTGGCGACCCTGGGCTCCTGCAAACGGTAGACCAGTCCTGGGAACTGTTCGGGCTCGTACTCGCTGGATTCAAGGTTTGAAAGTAGAGTATCGAGGGGAAGAAGTGTATCCAAACTTGTAGACGCGACAACATTTTGAACCTGTATTGGGACCACCGAATTTTTAAAATCTTCTTTAAATATGCGTTTAATATTTAAATAACAGATGTATCAGATGTTGTGATTAACAAGGAGTTACAAAAATCACGTCAACATGTCATACAATTCGGATAACCCTTCAAAGCCCACCAAGTTTCCTCCGAACTTTTGCCTTTCCTGGCATTTTTGCGCCGTCCTCGTATCATCGCAGTGTAAACGACCGCGGGAGGACCAGCAATGGCTGCACCGAGAGCAGCGTTAAGAGGATTGTCAGTGAGGGCATAACCGGTTATTGCTGAAGGAGCTGCCATGTACGCATAGTGCTTCAATAAATCCTTGCATGAAGACTCTTCCTCTTTATCTTCCATGCAGCATGATATTCTCTTAAATCTTTTTAAATCTGTAAGACGAATAAGTCTCATGAAGTTAGCGGCTCTTATCAGCGGGGGCAAGGACGGGTTGTACGCAGCCTGGAGGGCTTCCCGGAAGCATAGCCTGATGTGCTTTGCCACCATGGTTTCCAGAAACCCCGACTCCTACATGTTCCACACCCAGAATATACACCTAGTTGAAAAAATCTCAGAGGCATGCGTGATGCCTCTAGTGACCGAGAAAACCAAAGGCAAGAAGGAAAAGGAACTGGAAGATTTGAAGAAGCTGTTGAAAGGGCTGAATATCGAGGGCGTGTCTGTGGGCGCAATCGCCTCGAACTACCAGTACCAAAGGGTGGAGAAGACATGCAAAAGTCTGGGACTCAAAGTTTACGACCCCATCTGGCAAACCAAGCCGGAGAAGTATTTAAAAAAACTGTTGAAGAAAGGTTTCCGGGTAGTGATCACCAAGGTTGCGGCAGAGGGCTTCGACAAGTCATGGCTGGGCAGGGAACTGGATGACAAATGCATAGAAGACCTGAAGGACCTGAACCAGAAGAACGGAGTCCACCTGGCCGGCGAGGGAGGAGAGTACGAGACATTGGTCCTAGACTGTCCCATGTATAGGCGACGTCTAAAGATGGTGAAGCCCAAGAAGAAGTGGTCCGGCAAATCCGGTTGCCTGAAGATAAAGAAAGTCAAACTGGTCAAAAAATGATTTATATAAGCTGACCAACTACTTTTATGGACTATCGGGTTGAGGAAAGACTGCCGGGAGTTTACGACCGGTACGTGCTATCCGTAGACGTGGGCGGCTCCAAGACGAACATCGCATTGGTGGGAGTGAAGGACGTCCTGGACGTAATAAAGATATACAAGTTCCAGAGTCAGAAAATAAAACCGATAAACGCAATCAATCGGGTTCTCAAAGACTTGAAGGAAAGGGAGGACATAGAGGTCTCGGAGATGGGCATGGCTGTGCCAGGTCCGGTCTCTGGGTGCAAGTGCGAATTGACCAACCTGCCCTGGACTATGAGTTGCAAACAGGTCCTGGAGAATACATTGCTCAAGAAGATATCCCTGATAAATGACTTCCAGGCCACTGGCTTTGGCATAGAACTACTCGACCATCAGAACCAGGAGTATATGATACAGCTGCCCCACGGCGACTATCAGCCAAAGGGGGAAAAAGGGATGAAGGCAGTGATGGGGCCCGGGACTGGCCTGGGAAAAACCATACTCGTAGAAAAAGAGAACGGATACCAGCCCATGCCCTCGGAAGGCGGTCACTCCGAGATGGTGGTGGAAAGCAAGAAAGACTATGAACTTCTACACTTCCTGAGGACTCGGTTGTCGACAGAGGTGGTGGAATGGGAGAATGTAGTGTCGGGTCCGGGACTGGTGAACATTTACAACTTCCTGAGAAAAGACAATGTAGACGGGAAAATTGCAAAGGAGATAGGAGAGGCAGACGATTACCACAAGCCGATTCTCATAAACAAGCACCGGGAGGACGATGACTGCAAAAAGGCTCTGGAGACTTTCGTGAAGTTCTTTACCCGCTGCAGCCGGAACTTCGCTCTGGATGTCCTTCCCAAGTCCGGCCTATACCTGGCCGGAGGCATGACCCCCAAGATGCTCGGCCCCATAAGGGAGGGATTCATGGCTGAATTCGAAAAGGGAAGGTTCAAGGATTTGCTCCATGAAATACCCGTCTATATCCTGACCACCGAAGATACCCCTTTACTCGGCGCTGCCAAAGTAATCGTAGATCATCCGGAGCTGACCGTGTCCAAGTAATCTCAGGATAGATTCTGTAGTTTTCTGATTGTCCCTAGGTTGTTAAAGTAAGATTTCGAGATGTCAACAAAAGAAACGGTATAATCTCTGGTTGTTGGCCTGACAGATTTTCTATTCAACTTTTCAATACCTTCCTTATAGAATTCGTCCATTCTTTCAGAGACAGTCTGTCTGGCCTCACCAAATTCCATTTCCTCATCTCGCATCAGAAGAGTTATTCCGTTTATATCGCCAATTTCTCTGTCCTCTTCGTAATCAACCAAATCATCGCACAGTTGCAGATGAGAACCCAATGTCTCTATGGCATCCACCTCATCCCCGTTCAGGTTGTCCTCACTTACAAGCTCGTTGGACAGCACGATTCCCTTTCCATTCTTATTTTTGATGACGGATTCTTCATATTCTTTGTAACTTATGTCTTTATCCTGGGCCATCTCTGCTTCAGCTATTTCCCTCAAAATTTCTTTGTCGATATCTTTCCCCATACCTCTAAAATGTTCACCGATTTTGTTAGATAAAAAGAAACAAGTTCTTTGGGCGGGGTCTTCCGATTCTACTTCATCCGAGTAAGAATCTATAATTTTATAGAAAAATTCTCTTTTATCGATTTTTTCCGAGTCTGTTATGTCATCAGCCAAATTAACAACCACACCAAGAGCAGTCCCTGCTTTGACATAGGGATAAATTCCCTTTTTCCTTCCCATGTTCCTTAAAGGATACCTTACCATTGCTGCGGTACCAGCATACCTGGGTAGACTGACAATTCTTTTGGTTGCTGGTTCCTGTTCTTCAAATTCTTTTTTCATTTTCCTGGCCATTGGCACTGCCCTAAGGATTTCGATAAAGATGTTGACCATAAAAACAGATGATAATAATCTTTAAAAGAACCTAAGACAAGTGGGGATATGAGAAAAACAATATCCGTTGAAACCAAGGGTGAACTGGACTTCGTTGACATCACTGACAAGGTTGTGTCCATAGTAAGGGAGTCCGACGTCAAGGAAGGATTCTGCAACTTGTTCGTGCCCGGTTCCACGGGAGGAATAATAATAAACGAACACGAATCCTCACTGATAGGGGACTTCAAGAAATTCTTCAAGGAATTGTCCTCCGGGTCATGGGACCATCCAAGTAACGCCAGGAGCCATCTTCTGGCAGGACTGGTGGGTCCGGAGAAGAACATACCCGTGAAGAACGGGAAGATGCAGCTGGGGACATGGCAACAAATATTCCTGGTCAACTTCGACACGTCTGCAAGAAACAGAGAAATCATTATCAGCGTGTGTTAGTCGCCCTTGAATTCAACCAGAGAAACCACGTCGTAGCCCTTCAACTTGTCTCTCCCTTTCAGGTCAGGTAGTTCTACCACGAATGCGACTCCCGTGACATCTCCGCCCAGTTCTTCCACCAAGTCTACGGTCGCTTTTATGGTTCCGCCTGTGGCTATCAAGTCGTCTACTACCAGCACTTTCTGACCCTTTTCTATGCTGTCCTCGTGTATCTCCACTGCGTCCGTGGAGTACTCGGTCTCGTACTCCTTCTTCCTGGTCTTGTGGGGAAGTTTTCCTGGCTTCCTGACCGGCACAAATCCCACTCCCAGTTCAAGTGCGAGGGGTGCACCGACTATGAACCCCCTGGACTCGGTGCCCACCACCACGTCTATGTCCTTGTCAGTGTACATGGAAGCCATTTTCTTTATGGTGTGTCTGAAGGCTTTGGGGTCCTTAAGAAGTGTGGTGATGTCCCTGAACATGACTCCTTTCTTTGGGAAATGCGGTATGGTACGGATTGCCTTCTTTATGCATTCGTCCATGTCATAACCTCGCTGTCTTCAGTGCTTGACCACAGCTGCAGGAACGCTTAGCGGGTATCCTCGGTATCAGCGCGTTCAGCAAAGCCTTCACCTTGTCTATATTCTCCTCGAATATCTTTAAAACCTCGTCCGCGTCCACCGGCTCTATGTCGCTGCCTTCCAGACCCGCGTCATAGTCCGTAATCAGCGCCAGCCCGAGAAAGCACATCTCCTGTTCTCTGGCCAGGGCCACCTCGGGGTACTGGGTCATGTTAATCACTTCCCATCCCTGCTTGTTGAACCACCTGGACTCTGCCTTGGTAGAGAACCTGGGTCCCTGTATGACCACTACCGTTCCCTCCGGGTGCGCAGGTATGCCCAGTTTTTTGCTGACTTTCTTCGCCACCTGCCTCAACTCAGGACAGTAAGGTTCGGCAAGGGATACATGAGTGGCGGTGGGCCCGTGGTAGTAAGTAGACGGTCTCCCGGTCCTGTCCACGAACTGGTCCAGTATGACGAAGTCACCCGGCTTTACATTTGTCTGCAGACTGCCTGCAGCACAGGGTGATATCAGCCTTGTCACACCCAACGACTTCATCGCATATACATTGGCCAGAAAAGGCACCTTGTGGGGAGGGAATTCGTGGGACTTCCCGTGCCTGGGCAGGAAGGCCACGTTCCTGCCACCGATTTTTCCCAGAGCCACTTTTGCGGACGGACTCCCGTAAGGGGTCTCGATTTTTACCTTCTCCATGTCGTCCATCAGTGAATAGAATCCGGAGCCTCCGAATATCCCTATCTCTGGTTTCATGGGCACTTCCATACCTAGAATAGAATTTTAAAATTTTAAAGTTTATCACCCAATCTTAATCATGCAAGTTTATATGGAGACGTATGGTTGTTCTGCGAACCAGTCTGACTCGGAAATCATGGCCGGTCTCCTACAACAAACGGGGATTGAAATCACCAAGAACTTGGAAACCGCAGACCTGGTCATTGTGAATACATGCATAGTCAAGTCACCCACAGACCACAAGGTCACACACCGACTCAAACAGGTACAGAAAGAGTACCCGAACAAGAAATTGGTGGTGGCTGGTTGTATGCCGAGGGCTGAGTATGAGAAGGTGAGAGAAGTAACGCCCAAAGCCTCACTGATAGGTCCGCACTCTGTCAAGTCCATAGGAAAGGTAGTCAGGAAGACCATGGAGGGAAAGAGAGTGGAAGAACTTGATGGAAGAGACGTTAAACTCTGCCTGCCAAAGGTGCTCTCAAACCCGGTGATAGACATAGTACAGATATCTGAAGGGTGTGTGTCTGACTGTGCTTATTGCATCGTGAAAAAAGCCAGGGGAAAAATAAGGTCCTTTCTGCCGGACAAGATAGTAGAAGAGGTGAAGAACGCCCGGCAGTCAGGGTGCAAGGAGTTCTGGCTGACTTCTCAAGACACCGCCTGCTACGGGTACGAGAAAGGCATCACACTGCCTGAACTTCTGGAAAAAATAACCACAGAAGTCAAGGGGAAATATTTCTTGCGTGTGGGCATGATGAATCCCAGGAACGTACTACCCGTACTGGAGCCACTGATAGAAGCCTATCATGACCCCCAATTGTTCAAATTTCTGCACCTACCAGTGCAGAGCGGAAGCGATAAAGTACTGGAAAGGATGAACAGGAACTACAAATCAGAAGACTTCAAGCACATAGTCAAAGCGTTCAGGAAAGCCCTGCCTAAACTAACCCTCTGGACTGATGTGATAACCGGATTTCCAGGCGAGTCCAAAGAAGATTTCGAAGAGACCTATCAACTGATAAAGGAAATAGAACCGGACTACGTGAACGTGTCCAAGTTCGGAGCCAGGCCGGGTACCAAGGCAGCTGACATGAAGCCGCTGGACTCGAAGGTGGTGAAACGGAGGAGCAAGAAGATGTCCGTGTTAGTCGATGACCTGATTCTGAAAGCAAACCAGAAATGGCTGGGCTGGGAGGGAGAAGTCCTGGTGGACAAAAGGGGTTTCGGCAGGAATCCACACTACAAGCTGGTCAAGTGTAAAGGACTACCAGGCGAGTTTGTCAATGTCAAGATAAAGGGAGTGGAGAAGAGCCACCTCTACTAGAAGATGGACAGAAGGAAGGACAGTATCAGGTCGTTGAGGTTGAGTATGGAATTGTTGGTGAACAGCCAGAAGAACACGAAACCGATTATGGCATCGGTGGTGTTTATCTCTTCTATGAGTTTTGAACTAGCAAACCAAACGAAGAACACCACTACCGTATAGGTGTTTAAGACCGTGAACAGCAGGTCTATTTCAACCAGGAGTATGGTCATCTGGTCTAGGAAGTAACGTAGTATGTAATAGGCAACGTTGACGATGACCCCGAACTTGAAAGCGTCCAGGAAAGAAGTCCTTGAGAAGAGAATCTTAGACGCAATAAGCAGTGCCAGAGCAGCCAGAAAGGAACCGATTGTGACCACCAAAACTTCCGGCAGTGTGGTGGGGAAACCGTAAAGCATGTTATCACTTAAACTTTTTCAGTTTATCTTTTAATTCCTTTGCTATAGTCTTGCCGTCCACTTTACCCCGGAACTCTTCCATCAAGATTCCCATTAAAGCGCCGAAAGCGTGCTCTCCCTGTTCGTCCACCAGTTTCTTGTTCTTCTTGACCACTTGATTTATCTTCTTCTTCAAGTCCTTCTTGGAGAGCGGTTCGAGGTCCAGGTCCTTCAACACTTTCTTCAACTCCTTGTCCGGATTATTTGACCATTTCCTGAGAACTTCTGGTAAGGCCTCCTTAGCCAGTTTTTTCTTTTCCAGCCCTTTAAACAAATCCTTGAAGTGTTTTTCTTCGAGCCCATCCACTTTCACTCCGTCCCTCTTCAGGTCCTTAAGTGTGGAAGTGAGTGTGGTTGCGACTGTGGTCGGGTCGGCCTTTTTAGACAATTTCTCGTACAAAGGGAGGTAGTCACTCTTGACCATCTGTCCCGCCAGTTCCGAAGGCAGTTTCTTCTCCAGTTCCTTCAACTTTTCCAGCAAAGTAGTAGGCGTTTCTATAGAACGGATAAATTTTCTCTTCATGGGGATGGGTTTCACATCTGTCTCCGGATACATCCTGGCTGAACCAGGAAGAGGTCTAGTATATTTAGTCGACGAGTCTTCTGCAACCCGGGTCTCCTCAGGCACTTCTTTAAACAATAACTCTATCCTGTCCCTCAACTTTTCAACCACTTGCCTGTCCTTTTCCGGAGTCACCACTATCAATGCGACATTGTCCAGTTTCTCAAACTCTTTGGACAGTTTGTACTTAGAAAGGTCTTCCTCGCTGTGTATGAGGCCTTGCGGCCCGTGGGCCTTTACAAAGTCTGCTAGTTCTCTTCCCAGCGTCTTCCCCTCGTACAGTTCCTTTTCCATCAGACCTTCAAAACCCTCAAGTGTCAGGCAAAAGACCTTCTCACCTTTTCCCATGGCCTTCTTTATCCAGCCTGTTTTTGCATCCTTGAATACATCGGTCACATCCTCTATTTGAGAGACCTTTGCCTTCCTTTTATTCAACTCTTTCTTTATCTCCAGCAGTGCTCGTTGCCTCTTTACCTCATTCCTGACCAACGATTCCATCTGTCTCAGGTCCTGAAACCCTTTAACCTCCACCCTGGCTCCCCCTGGTATGGAAAGGTTCACGTCCTGGCGAATCGTCCCTATACCTCTCTGGACATTGAGGGACCTAAGCAGAAGACCTAGTTTCTCTGCCACTTCCCTGGCGTGTTCAGGCGACTTGATATCAGGAGCGGTGCCTATCTCTACCAGAGGTATTCCCAGACCGTTCAGCCGGTAGACCACTTTTCCCTTTTCTTTCTTCTCGATTCTGGCTGCCTCTTCTTCAAGGCACACGTTTGTGATTCCTACTTTTCCTTTAGAAGTCTTCAACCATCCGTCCAGCCCTATTATCGCAGTCCGTTGGAACCCGCATGTGTTGCTGCCGTCAATCACGGTCTTCCTCATCACGTGCACTTCGTCCGGTATACCACAATGCAACAACTTTGCCACCCTCAAGGCAATCTTCAAAGCCTGGGAATCAAGCTGGTGGGGTGGCTCATCATCCAATTCCACCAGACAGGACTCGTTCGGAAAGGTCTTGTAGACGAATGTCTTATCCCTCAGCAGTTCGTACAAAGCAGCCGGGTCAACTTCACCCAGTTCACCGGGAACCGCACGGAGTTTCCTAGTCACTTCCGAAGAAGAATCTTCAGCCATAGTCGAGTTGCAATCGCAGAACAGTTTCTTGGTGTCCAGACGCTGGTGTATTTCAATACCACACTTCATTTCTACCATATAAATGTCTCCTTTTTACTCCTGGGGTTTATTTCTCCCCTTAAATTCTCTGTAATCAATTCTCGTGCCTCTTCTTTGGAGTAGTTACTCAAAAGCCAGGCTAGTTTAATGAAAGCAGTCTCAGGAAGCATATCAGAGAAATTACCGACTACCCCGGCCTTCTGAAGGTCTCGACCCGTCTCGTACACGTTCATGTTCACCCTACCGTATATACACTGGGAAGTGAGGAGCGCCACACAGTTCTTCGCCAGTTTCTCCAGCGAGTGGTAGACCTTCTCGTTCTCCGTGCCAATAGGTATATGACCGAGACCGGTCCCTTCTATCACCAGTCCGTCGTACTTCGCCTTCCTATAGAAGTCCAGCTGTTTGTAGGAGAAGTTGGTATGTGTCTTGAGCAGCGCGACCTTCGGGTCCTTGAACTTCCTCACTTTCAACTTTCCCTTCCCTCTCTTCAGATAGTCGCTCACGAATTCCACTTCTCCACTCTGATAATTTACTCTAGCGATGGGCTTGGCGTTCACCGGCCTGAAGGCGTCCCTTCTGGATGTATGCATCTTCCTGGTCTTTGTCGGAGGCAGTATCAGGCAATTGACATCCTCCTCGTCCTCATGCATGCAGATTGCCACTCCCGCAAAGTCCGTATCCGCGATGAAACGGGCCGCGCAGACCAAGTTCATCCCCGCGTCTGACGAGCCCCTGTCGCTTGACCGCTGAGCACCCACCAAGACCACAGGCGAAGTAAGGCCTTCCAGCATGAATGCGAGAGCCGCGGACGTGTAGGCGAGCGTGTCTGTCCCGTGTGTGA
>CAZXUR010000002.1:0-141725 GCA_964644245.1 uncultured archaeon | reverse complement strand
TGGCACTACGAGTAAAGATATAAACCCCTGTAGACAATTTCTTGTATGCGTGGTCAATCGGGTCTCGAGTACATAGCTATTTTAGGACTTATGCTGGCGGTTTTTCTCCCGTTGGCTCTTTACCTGTCAAGCACCACCAACACTTCTATGAGGGTCAGCCGGGCAAAACAAGCCACTGAAACTATAGGAGACAAGGCGAACGAGATTCATTCTCTGGGCGGGAAAATGACCATAGACGTAGAACTCCCCGAAGGTATAAGGGAAGCGTATGTTCGTAACCAGAGTGTGGTCATGACTTTGAGCATGGGAGATGTGAATTCGAGTGCGGTCTACATGGTGAATCCAGGTACCCAGTTGAACGGGACTATTCCGACGTCTGCAGGCTGGCACAAGATAACCATAGAAAAAATCAACCAGACTCATGTAGACATAAGGAAGCTTAAATACGACTGAAAACAATAAAATTATGTGTGGTTATGTCCGGGAAAGGCCAGGTAAGCATAGAATCAGTAACTATCGTAGGGATCCTTCTGATGGTTTTCTCCATAATAAGCTACGTCTCTCTCACCAGGCAGCAGGACGTCAAGAGAATAGACAATATACTGGACCACCGCCTTGAATGCTCACGCATATACAACGAAATAGTGAATGTCTACAACATGGGAGAAGGTGCAAGCAGCCAGTTGGACCTGGGGATGAACATAACTGTCCTCGGTCACAGAAAAAGAGTATTCATGGGTAATTTCTACTGCATACTTTGCTGCAACGTGACCAATGAGAACGGTGAGGGATATTTCAATCTCTGCCAAGGGTACACAAATCTGACCAATTCAGAGGAAGGACTGGTCTTGAGCGATGAATGTTCAAGTCTGCACGTAGAGTTGATTTCACCGGGTGGTTGATATGAAGGGTATGGGTAAGATTGGTCTCATGGGTTTGATTATTTTAGGCCTGATAGTCCAGTCCATGTCATCCAACGTTGGAATTGCTCTCGAGTCATGCAGTGGTAGTGACACAAACTTCGTTTCTAACGGAGATTTCGAGATAGGAGGAACTGATTGGACTTATTGGGGCCTTTCTGGGTACTCTGCTGGCTTCTACAATGAATTTGCGAATATAAGTGGAAACGATGACCCCGGATACGCATGGATTTACCAGGACATAGACCTGTCTTCTTGGGACGGTACGTCCATAGTCTTGGACTTTAGGTTCAACGCAACTTCAGACTATGGTGACCAACACACAAACATGTATGTGAGGATGGTTCCTTTAACCGACGACTGCAACAGCGGTTCAGCCTACTACAGTGACTCGTACACAGATCCGGGCGGTGCACATGACATTTCTTGGAGAACACACAACGCTGATGTGACCACTGAACTCTCCGGTATGACCGAAGCAAAACTCTGTATCGGTCTTAGAGATTACCAGTCAGCTGACAGAAAACAGCATGACTGGTATGACAACGTAAGCCTTTGCGGACCTGAAGTGACTCTTCCATCCTGCGACACTGATTGTACTACTAGTCCGAATTACCCTTGTGACTGTGGGGGCACTACTTGCAGCTCGGGCCAGTACTGTGACGGGTCCTCTTGTTATGACAGTCAGTCGGACTGTTCTTGTGGTGACGGGACTTGCCAGTCATGGGAAGACTGTTCCAACTGTGAAGCCGATTGTGGTGAATGTCCTGCTGGATGTACCGCCGGGAGTGACTGTGACTTCATGTTCAGACCGAGTTCGGACCGGAACATAGTCAAGTGCGCTTTGTACACGGACATATCCGGTGAATGGAAAGAAGAGGTGGAAGATACTTCTATAAATGAAGGCGAGTCGAACACAATTACTTTATCCATACCAGCGGGCACCAGTACAGGGACATACGAATGGAACATCAACTGCACGGATGATTTGGGAAATTCCATATCCGCCTTGGAAAACTTTGAGTTCGGGGTGACCACATGAAAGGACAGGTATTCTCAGCCGATTTAATACTGGCCATGGGAGTTTTCCTCATACTCCTCGGTTTCTGCTTTCTCATCTGGAACGGGATGGTCAGTTCTGCAGACCTCAACGTCAACCGGGAGAAGTCGTACGAGAAGACCTACCAGATACTGGACACCTTCGTAAGGAGTCCGGGGATTCCCTCTAATTGGAATGAGGACAACAAGCCGTCCACTATAGGACTTGCTAAAAACGACCGTATGCTGGACGATGAGAAGGTCATAGATATGCTGTTTGACATAGACGAGGGCAACATAACCGAGGCTCTAGACATCCAAGGATTCAATTATTCTCTTTACATATTGTCTTCGGTAAACGAGGCAAAAGTCATATCTAAGTGGGAGAGGATTGCTGATTACTACAGACTTGATCCGCCTGACCCTCTTGACACCGAACCTTGTTGTGGTACATCATACAATCCAACACCATGCACTGGTACAGATATATCTCTTTGCCGCTATATAACTACGGAGATTACAGATGCTGAGTTTACTCTGTACGATCCCGCGGACAGCGGACAAGACCAAAGTTTGACAGAGTTGAATAATCTTCTGGACGATTTGCATGAATATGATGCTATAGTTTTTGAAGACACCGACCTAAGACAGTCAGACTTTGGTGGCAGAGAGAATGAGTTAATAGAATGGGTAGAAGACGGTGGAAGCATTGTCGTTACTGGTGATTGTCCGTTTGTTAGTGATTTGTTTGGCATCTCTGAAGCCGGAAGAGGTGATGCTGTTGGAGAGATTGTACACCTTGGAAATCCGCAGATACTGATGGATGTTGAAGTGGGGTGGTGCTACGAAGCCAACTATAAAGGAAGCAAATTAGATGAGGGCTCTTGTTCTTTACCTGGGGATTCTTCTCCAGGGACCTGCCACGATTTCATTGGTCTGATTCAAAGAGCTAGTGATGAATATTATGCACTTCAAGCTAACTACGGAGATAATGGCGGTATGATTTATGCCATGGTGTCTCCTTATGGAGATGTCTATGACTCATGTGGTGGTAACTTTATTCAAAGTGGCTACAATATAGCAACAAGAATATTCCGTTCGGAACTGCGCCTCTCGGGTGCGCATCCAGTCAATGCCACAGAGTTCGCAACCGTGGCACAGAGGTTTGCGGTGCTCGAAGGAACGCCGGTTCTTGTGGAGTTCTACATATGGAGGTAGGAACATGAAAGGAATTATTTTCACCATAGACGTGTTCTTTTCAGTGGTCATAGTCATGGGAATAATATTCCTGGCAGTGTTCTCCATGCTCAGGGCAGGAGACCCCACATGGACCAAGCTGAGACTCGAACAGATGGGCAACGATTTCCTGTTCATCGCTGACTACAACCAGACTCTGGACGAATTCGACAAAGGCGTCTTCAACGATTTTTACAACGTGATGATGCCCCTGAACCTGAACATGACTGTAAACGCCAGTTGCTGGACTTCCGACGGGACGACCAGAGTCACCTGGTCAGGAGAGGACGAGTTCGAGTACAGGAAGGTCGAATTAGAAGAGTTCGTGAGCGGGAGAAAGGTGTTTGTGACTGACGATTTCAAGTACTGCTATGCGGACTACAGGATTTGGTATTCATGAGAGGGATAATGTTCACTGCGATGATAGCCATGATTGCTTTGAGCATACTCTCCCTGGCGACCGTCTATCTGGTCTACACCACCAACACCAACGCTGCTCTGGACAAAACCGTGGTGTTCTATACAATGACCGAAGAGTACAACGATATAGAAAGACTGGTTTCGGAAGTCCTCCGCCTCCACAACTATTCTTTTGACATAGATGAGTCTAACGCCACCGTCAACTATCTGTTCCCTTCCAGCACTCCTGACACCAGGAACGGACTTAACGGGAATATCTCGTTCCTGTGGGCATTCATGGAGAATCTTTCGGACTTCGGTTCGGACATAAACTTGAGCTACTTAAACGGTTCTGACACCCACAGGGGCAACCTTTCCCTGAGGTTCTTCCCTGAGAGGACCACTTTCGATTCGATAGGCGGAATCGGAAGCGACAGGATTGAAGTCAGGAACTCCGAGAACGTGGTGAAGTATGAAATACACATAGACGCACACGTGACCGGGATAATGGGAACGGGGAACGGCATGGTGGAGCATACAGGAGATGACTGGCCAGTGAGGGTCAAGGTTACGGGTGAGACCGAATCCAACGTTTATGACAATCTCTACGACCAAGTCTTGGAAGGTGATGAGAACTCCACCGTAAACATAACCGTGAACCAAGACTCGTTTGTGTTCAACCTCAGCTCGCTTAGTGGGGACCACCGGACGCTCACAGTCCATAGATTTGGTAATCCAGAGACCATACTAACCATAAAACCTTCTTTCAACATCTCGGACATGGTAGAAGTCTGGTTAGACAAGGAAACTATTAATATGACCGTCAGTCAATATAATATTAAGAAATTAGGCAACATAAGAGTTGGTTAGATGTCGCAACAAAAGAAGACCGTTCCACTGGCAAAAGCGGAGAATTACGTAGGCAAGACCGTAGAGGTCAAAGGTACGCCCAAACATGTAAAGACCCTTTCCGACGGCAAGGAAGGATACATAATAAAAGGCCCCGGAGGAAAAATTATGTGTTCTTCGTCTGAAAAACTGGACGGAAAACCGGTGGTAATCAAGGGGAAGGTTAAGAAAGTCTATGGGGTTGTTTATCTGGACGTTGAGAAGGCGGATGAGAAGAAAAAGGCAAAGAAAGGCCCGGTTCCCAAGAAAACGAAGAAGCCGGTGCCAAGAAAACCGGAGGAAGAAAAAATACCGCCCGAGGAACCTGTCAAGAGGGAAATGAAGGCAGAAAAGCCGGAAAGTGTAAGACTTATGGTCAGACCAGGGGAAATGGGCAAGAAAGCAGAGAAGAAGACCGGGTTCATGGGAAGGATAAAGGGCTGGTTCGGAAAGGAAAGGAAGAAAGAGAAGAAGAAACCGGTCCCAAAGCCCAAGACAAAGACTGGCATGCTTCCTGAAGAGAAGAAGGAAAGGATGATTGAAGAACTGAGGAAAAGGGGAAAGAAGAAACTCCCGCCAGTGCCCAAGAAAGAGGGGAAGGAAAGGAAGAAAGGGTTGCTCGAGAAACTAAAGTTAAAGAGGGGTAAGAAAAAAACCAAGGAAAAGCCCAAACCAAAACCAAAAGGGAAGAAAAAAGTGATTGTGAAGAAGCCCGAGGAACTGGAGGCAGAGAAGAAGAAACTACTTGAAAAAATAAAGAAGAAAGTGCCCAAAAAAGCGGAGAAGCCAGTGGAAGTACAGGAGGAAAAGGTTGAGGAGGTCGAGTGGCCTCCGGTGGCAGTTCCCAAAGGAAAGAAAGAGAAGGAGAAGAAGGTGAAAAAGAAAACCGTAAATGTAAAGTCCAAGAAGGGAAAGGTAATAAAGGTGCCTCCCAAGGACTTGCCCACCAAAATACTGGGTTCGGAAAAGGTGGGGAAAAAGGAAGACGTACCCCTGGAGTTAAAGGAACTGGAGGAGCCCACCAGAGTGGTAAGCGAGGTCAAACAAATCGCCAGGACTCCCATAGACCGTTTGCTGGCAAACGTCAGGAAAAAAGGTGAAGTGGGCATAGAAGAACTGGCCACAGAACTGAACCTGACCGAGGATGTGGTCAAGAGGTGGGCCAGAATCCTGGAAGAGCACAAGTTAGTGAGCATAAAATACCCCCCTATAGGAAAACCAAAGTTGGTATCAAATGGGATAGGAGAAAATGAAAAAGAATCAAAAGAAAATACTGAGTAGGTACACCATAACCGCTGACCAGGTGGCAGCTAATGTGGTGATTTCGAAAGGCGTAGGTTTCGTTCCCGTCTATCAGATGGAGCACGCCACCATAGACAAAGCCACAACCGCCTTGCTCAACTCGGTGAGGAAGAAGTTGTTGAAGACTACGGAAGTCTCAGCAGATGAAATATTCGACGTTAACATAGTCAAGAATCTGAAGGCAAGGTTCGCCAAGAAAGCCAGCAAGATGATAGACGACATGCTTCCCGGTACCAATCCTCAGATGAAACAGTTCCTCATCGGCTCACTGCTCCACGAGATGCTGGGTCTGGGAAGGATTGAACTGCTCCTCAACGACCCCAACCTGGAGGAAATCGTGGTAAATTCATCCAAAGAGCCAATCTGGGTGTATCACAAGGACCACGGCTGGCTGAAGACCAACATATACGTGGGAACGGAAGAGCAGGTGGAGAACTACGCAAGCATAATAGCCAGGAGGGTGGGACGACAGATATCCACTCTGAAGCCTCTACTGGACGCGCACCTGATAACCCAGGAAAGGGCCAACGCTACGTTGTTCCCTGTGTCCAGCCACGGCAACACAATGACCATAAGGAAATCCGCATCCAAGGCATGGACCATAACTGACTTCATCGCCAACAAGACCATGACCTCGGAGATAGCCGCTTTCTTCTGGCTGTGCATGCAGTACGAACTTAACGCCATAGTCGCCGGGGGTACAGCTTCCGGTAAGACCGCTCTGCTGAACACACTGATGCCTTTCATCCAGCCCTACCACCGCATAATCTCAATCGAGGACAGTGTCAGTGGGGATTCTGAAATCCTGGTGAAAAAAGACGGGAAAATAGAGAAAAGAAAGATGGGTGAACTGATCGACGGTTGTTTGGAGGAGGACTGTTCGAAGTCTTGGGACGGGGCTGAGATATGTAGAGAGGCAGACTTTGAAGTGCTTTCCCTGGACTCAGAAAACAACACTGTTTTTGCCAAGCCACAATCCCTGATAAGGCATAAGACTGGCAAGGACTTGTACGAGGTCCGAACAGCCTCTGGGAGGAAAATAGAAGTAACCGAAGACCATTCTCTATTCTCTATGAATAATGGAGGTGAGTTGACCGAGGTAAGGCCCAAGGACCTCTCGGACGGTAAAAGGATTGCAACCGTGAGAAAAATGCCCGAAGGGGAAGGTATCTCTGAGATAAATCTTTTGGAACACCTGGACAAGTTCAAGTCCTACTTTGTTAAAGGAAAGGCCGTCAAAAGAGAGTTGAAGAAGAACAAGGCGCTTTTGAAAAAGAAAGTGGGAAGGGAAAAGGCAAACAGGTGGATAAGAAAGGGATTCGTTAGGACGGAAGTGCTGGAAGAGCTCAAGGAAGAGTTCAAACTCTCTGGTGAAGACTTGGAAGGGATGAGACTACTGACAAAGAGAGCAACCAGATACAAGAGGTCGTCTTTCCCCATGAAGTTCGAGCTGACCCCTGCCTTCCTAGAGTTTTTGGGTCTCTGGATAGGGGACGGCTCCTACGACAACTACAACCAGAACCGGGTGATACTGACCACTAAGAACGAAGAGATAAGTGACACCGTGAGGAGATTGGCAAACGAGTTTGGAATTCGGATTTCACTGATGAATGACGGGTGTTCTCACTCCTTAAACTCTAGGATTTTGTACAAATTGATGAAGGGCTTAGGTTTTGATTGCCACAGCGCTACAAAGACCATCCCTGACTTTATTTTTAACCTGTCAAATGAACAACTCAGCCACTTCTTGAAAGGGGTGTTCTCTGCTGATGGTTGTGTGAAACCCCACGAAATCTCCTACTGCTCCCAGAGCAAAAAACTTCTGAACGACCTGCAAACTTTGCTGCTGAGATTTGGTATCATATCGAATATCTTTTCCTACGAAAGAAAGGACAAATGTAAGGAAATGTCCATATCCGGCTTTGCGGACAAAATCGTGTTCCACAAAAAAATCGGTTTCATACAGTTTGAAAAAGGAGAAGCCTTGGAATCAGCGATTAAAAAGAGGAAGAAACTTTACTCCAAGAACGATGTGATTCCTTTCAGGAAGGCTTTGTTTGAAGAATTTGGTCTGCCTGGAGTATATTTGAGGAATAAGGTCAACGTCGGGCGAGAATACCTCCAGTCGTATGGTCTAGATGCCAAATTCATGAAGTTGTACTGGGATAAAGTGGTCAGTGTCAGGAAGGTGAAGGAAGGAGGTTGCGTTTACGACATTTCAGTTCCCCAATATGAGAAATTCATCTGCAACAACATTATTCTTCACAACACCCGGGAGTTGTTCCTACCTGACTTCCTCCACTGGGTACCGTTAGTGACAAGAGAGCCCAACCCAGAGGGAAAGGGAGAAGTGAGCATGCTGGACCTGATGATCAACTCACTGAGGATGAGGCCGGACAGGATAGTAGTGGGCGAAATCAGGAAGGGTAGACAGGCAGAAGTACTATTCGAAGCCATGCACACCGGACACTCCGTTTACTCCACACTGCACGCAGACACTGCAGACCAGGCCATGAGACGTCTCACCCACCCTCCTATAGAGGTCCCGCCAATCATGCTGGAGTCGTTGCATCTGCTGTCCGTACAGTACAGGGACAGGAGACTTGGTTTCAGGCGGATATACCAGCTGGCAGAAGTGATACCTTCCGGTGAGTCGGAAAAAGAAGTATCCATCAAACCCAACGTCCTTTACAGGTGCAAGGCCGGAGGGAAAATAGTCTCACACAACGAATGCGTGAGGACATTCGACGTACTGGGCATGCACACCGGTATGAGTGAGAGGGAACTGATAGAAGAACTATCCAAGAGAATGGAGATACTGGAATGGATGACTGAGAACAACATAAACACGGTCAACACCGTGGGCAAGGTGGTGGCAGAGTTCTACCGGGACGAGAACGATGTGGTAAACTTGGTGGAAAAGGACCAGAGTCCCAAGAAACTATTGGATGAGTACTACCAAGAGATATCCGGTGCCCGGGAGTCAGCAAAAAAGAAGCCTCTGAAGGAAAAGAAGAAGTCCAAGAAAAAGGAGAATAAGAAGGGCAAAAAGACTTCAGAGGTGAACGAATGAGGGTCCCCTTCTGCCCACTGCCCACAGACAAGGCGCTTTCTGTCTCCCAGAGGTTCCTTGGCATATCCACAAGAGTCTCGGTCATGTTCCCGAACCTGGGACTCCAACTCAGACAGGCAGACATAGACATGGAACCCAGACAGTACTTATCAATTGCCATATTCACCAGCCTGTTCATATTCGGTCTGATATTCTTTCCCATAGTACTGCTTAGTCTGGGAGACATTGTCAGGGGGTTCCTGGTCAGTTTCACCGCTGCCTTCCTCCTCGGAGGCCTGGCCTTCCTATACATATCCATATACCCTAAGAGACTGGTCAACAGAAAAGTGGCTGACCTTGAGGGGAATCTACTGTTCGCACTGAAGCATCTGTTAATCCAGGTCAGGTCCGGGGTGTCTATATTCGATGCCATGGTTTCGGTGTCCATGGAAAGGTACGGACTGGTCTCCAAACAGTTCGGATACGTGGTGAAGAAGGTGAACGGTGGGACTCCCACAGAGGAAGCTCTGGAAGACCTGGCCATTGAAAACCCGTCCGTGTTCTTCAGGAGAGCCATAAGACAGGTATCCAACGGAGTCAAAGTGGGAAGCGATTTGGGCGACGTCCTGCAGAGCATCATTTACAACGTGGAAGAAGAGGAGAAGATTGCCATACGCAAGTACGGTTCCCAGCTGAACCCGCTGACACTCGCTTACATGATGATAGCAGTCATAATCCCTTCCCTGGGAGTAACTTTCCTGATTGTGCTTTCCGCTTTCATGGGGACCGCCGTTTCAGAAAACATGCTATGGATGATACTGGGAGGGACGGCCCTCTTCCAGTTCATGTTTCTCGGTCTTATAAAAAGCAGGAGGCCCAACCTGGCCAGGTGATAGAATGTATGAGTACATAGGCAGAGTGATGCCGAGAAGGATAAAGGGGGCCTTCCAAGACACACTGATATACGCGGGAGTCAAAGCCGACCATCTGAAGTTCATGGGAATACTGTTCATACTATCCATAATACTGGGACTGATATTCTCGGCCACGGTCACACTGATATTCTTTACCGCTGACATACTCATATTCCTGGGACTTTTCCTGTTCTTCTTTTCGCTGGTGTCAGGCGGGACTTACACTTGGTTAGCACTGATGGCTGATTCCAAGGCAAACCAGTCGGAAAAGGTGTTCCCAGAAGCACTGAGGATAATGGCTGCCAACGTCAAGGCAGGGATGACTCCTGACAAGGCACTGTTCGCATCTGCCAGGCCAGAGTTCGGTTCGTTCGGCCTGGAACTGCTCAGGGCGGGAAAGCACGTGATTGCCGGGAGCGAGATGAAGTACGCGCTACTGGAAATACCCAAGAGGATAAATTCGGAAATAATAGAGAACAACCTACGGCTGATAATAAAGGGCATAGAGTCCGGTGGTTCACTGGCAACACTGCTGGAGGAAACTGCCAGAGATATAGAAAGAACTAAACTTATAACCGATGAGGTACGGGCCAACGTGCTTATGTATGCGATATTCATATTCTTCGCCGCCGGCATAGGTGCTCCAGTGCTTTACGGGATATCCACATTCCTGGTGCAAGTGATAACCCATCAGATGCAGACACTGTCCATGGGCACTCAGGTGGAGACCATGGGTGGTTCATTCGGTTCCATAGGAGGCGGACTCATGTCCGGCGACTCTATCCAGCTCACACCCGAGTTCCTGATAATGTTCACCATGATATCACTGGCCGTTACTTCGATATTCGGAGGACTGATAATCGGTCTGGTTAAGAACGGTGAAGAGAAGCAGGGTGCCAAATACATACCCCCTCTGATTGCCGTGTCAATAGTCCTTTTCTGGGTCATCAGGACGGTCATGGGCAAGGTTTTCTCCTCTCTGATGTAAAACTTTATATATGGGCCTCACGAATTAATAGTAGAAAAACTTTATATAGAGGTTCAATAAAAGGAGAATAGGTGATTAGAAAGATGAAAGGACAAGGTGCACTCGAGTACCTGATGACATACGGTTGGGCTTTACTGGTCGTAGTTGTCGTGGGTGCTGCGCTGTACTCCCTTGGTGTTCTGAACCCGGCAACCTACGCCAGACAGGCGTGTACCGGATTCATGTACTTCAACGCCAGAGAGTTCAAGATGAACGAGAGCGGTAACTTCACGATAATCGTTGACAACGGTCCTAACAGGGTTTCCTTTGGTAACATGACTTCCAGACTTCCTGGTGATTCGTTTGACCAGGACAGTGAGGGAGGCGTGAGCTGTGAATCCTTCGGTACCTGCCTCAACGAAAACGACCAGAACGTGGGACCAAACCAGCAACATTCCATGTGGGTCCAGAACTCCGATGTTTCAGGAAGCGTGGGTACCCCTTACACCGTAGAAGTAAGGATAAGTTACTACACTTCTGCTCTGTCGCACGAAGACGTAGCAACCTGCACCGGCAAGTACGAGTCAGGTTAAACCAACCTTTGAATTTTATTTTATTTACTTTTGTTTGATTTTCTAGTTTTGACTAAAACTTTATATAGAGTAAACACAAATGAGAATAGGTGATACAAGTGAAAGGACAAGGTGCACTCGAGTACCTGATGACATACGGTTGGGCTTTACTGGTCATAGTTGTCGTGGGTGCTGCGCTCTACGGTCTGGGTGTTCTCAACCCATCGACTTACGCAAAATCTGCCTGTACCGGATTCATGTACTTCAACCACATGGACCACAAGATGACTTCTGAAGGCAACTTCACAGTACGCGTAAACAACGGTCCTTACATAATCGACTTCACAAATGTTTCCATCCGAAATCCAAACTCTGACGTATGGATGACTGGAGACGAACAGTACGGAGTGAACGCTTCTGACAACCCCAAAGGCAAGGCCGCCGGTGTTGGTCCTGCGAAAGTTCACAAGGTGGGCATATACGAACCGGTGTTCTCGGGACGGTCAAACCAGCCTTACGAGTATGAAGTCAGGATCATATACGTGACTTCCCACGGAGACAAGCACGAAGACGTGGCTACTTGCATAGGAAAGTATGAATCGGTCTAGTCAACCTTTTATTCTTGATTCAAAACGTCTGTACAGTTCGAAGGCTCCCAAGAATATGGAAGTGGTGGCTGCGAACTTCATGGCTACCACAATCGTATAGAAGGGCTCCATGTCAGAAGGGGTGAAGAGTACGAATATGTTGTTCAGAGACAGAAGGCCTGCGGCTGTCATGTAGTATATGAGGTAAGGTGGGATTCTCATCCCTCTGAAGTGCTTCACGAATATGTACCCAATCAGGAAGAAAGTTATCATCAACAGAAAAATAGACAAAAGGTCCAACACAAAGTGCCTGGGGGCAACATCGTAGAGTATCATAAAATCTCCTCTTCAAAGATAAGTTTATTTCCCTTTAATTTATAGTTAACGGTTTTTTTAGTGCCCCGTCCAGATACTAGGGCTTCTTTCTTTTTGGACTCGGCAAAGAAGCGTATGGTATAGTCGGTCAACGCCTCAATGGTGGTGACTTGCTGTGAGGAATGCACGCCCTCTTCCATCAGAAGCAGGGAAAGCACTCCGTTTGCCTTGAACTTTCCTATGGCTATCCCCAAGAACTGCTCCACGCTCTCGGGGGAGTTGTGAAGCAAAAGAGTGGATACATTGTCAAACACCAATCTAGGTTTGGGAAATGTGTTCAAAGCCTTTGTAATTGCGATGCTCAGCCGGTTAAGGTCAGTGGGACCGTCCACACGTATCTCGTAGTTGGTGTCCGGCTTTATTATTCCCGTGTACTTGGTGTAACAGTCTATAAACCGTATCAAATCCTTGGCGAGTAGGTTACCTTTGTACAAATTCTTCAGTTCTACCATCACGTCTTCCGGAAAGTCGTTGGTCAACACGTATATGCCTGGTTCCTCGCCCTTAAACCCGTCCACTAAGAAACTCCTTGCGAATATCTGCTTGTCGCTCCTGGGTGGCCCTATAACCAGTACCGACATATTGGGTGGTCTCTTTGAAAACATGGACATAATTAATCTTTCCTGAGGTAGTATTAAAAGTTTATTCGACTTCAGTGAAGATTTCCTCTGACGCGTACACCTGAATGCCTCCAGGTCTCTTTATGTCAAAGGGACATATGTGCAGGGAGTGATCGGTGGAACGCATCTTCCTTATGGTCACGGCTCTGAGGAACCGGTTCTTCTTTTTCACGTAGTAAAGGACCACCACCCCGTCAGCCACGAACTCTTCCACTCCATAGGACGACAGACCGGTCTCTCCCTCCTTGGTTTCCGAAATGGCAATGGACGTACAGCCGCTCTTCTTCAACAACTGTGCCAGGTCCAGTAGACTTCTCCTGACTTTGTAGACATCGTGGAAATACATACCTATGACCGAA
Source organism: uncultured archaeon (assembly GCA_964644245.1). Lineage (GTDB taxonomy): Archaea > Aenigmatarchaeota > Aenigmatarchaeia > CAZXUR01 > CAZXUR01 > CAZXUR01. The sequence goes on along the minus strand of CAZXUR010000002.1, from coordinate 128,496 downwards.
GCCGAATCCAGGACCAGCCTCTTCGCGTTGATTCTGTCCACCGAATCCTCTATGGTAGTCATCAATGCGTCGAACCTGTACATCTCTGGCTGGACTATTTGTAGTTTCTTCTCCTTCATCAGCTTCTCCACATCCCAGCCAAAAAACTTCATCTGAGCAATGTTGTCTTCCACCGACTCCTCAAGGCTCACGTAGACCCCAGGTTCTCCCTTTTTTGCTCCTTCGACCAGAAAATTCATGCCAAATATGGTTTTTCCCGTACCGCAGGAACCGGTTAAAAGGACCAAAGACTTCTTGGGAAAACCACCTTCAACCAAGCCGTCGAAACCCTCTATCCCAGTGGCCACCCTCTCTATGGTCCCGCCTTTCTTCTCTCTCCTTTTCCTGGTGGTCCGCATGCCCTTTGTCTCCAGTGTAGGTCTGGTCTTGGTGTCCTTTTCTTCCTTCTCTTTCTCAGGCTTCTTGGGCTCGGGAGGTCTCTTCTCTTCTTCCTCAGGCGACTCTTCCTTCTGCTCTGGTTTTTTCTTGGTTTTCTTACTCTCCTCTTTCTCTTCTTTTTTCTCGGGCTTCTTCTCGTCCTTTTCTTCCTTCTTTTTCTTTATGCGGGTCTTTCTCCTTATCTTTATAGTGGGTTTTGCCATATGCTTAATTACTCTTTGCTACAATAAAAAGGTTACGAAAGCTTGCGCCATCTGCCTTTGCCTTCCTCTTTGAGCAGGTTCTTTTCTATTAGGTCTTTCAAGTAATGCCTATACATCCTCTTGCCCACCGGGTCTTCGACTGCCTGTTTGTACTTTTCGTACAAATCAGAAGAATATATGCCTCCGGACTCTTTCACTATGTCCAACAAGGCCTTCCTGTCCTGGTCCAATGTCTCCTTCTTCATGTCCCTCTTTATGAACTCCGCCTCTTTCAAAGCCTCCTTCACATCACCCTTTCTGACCTTCTCACTCTCTCCTTCTGCCTTGGTTGCCGCAGTCCTCAGGCAGGCCAAAGCCACTCTGGCGTCCCCGGAGGAGTTCTCCGCAATCATCTTCAGGAGTTCCGGGGAAACAGAACCCGGCCTCAGGGCAAATTTGGTCCTGTCCTTGAGTATGTCCATTACCTGTTCGCTCTTGTAAGCAGGGAATCTTATGGGCTCCACAGTCAGTGAGCTCTTGACCCTGTAGTCCAAGTGCATCAAAGCGTTGGGGTCGTTGCTTACGCACACCAAAGAGAAAGGACTCCTGGCAAACCTGTAAAGGGCATCTTCCTTCAACTGGTCCACTTCGTCCAGTGTTATGATTCCTTTGTGCTTCTCCAGCTTGTCGAACAGACTGTCAGTACTTTCCTTTCCGGTAAGGAACACGTCCATCTGTTCCACCAGTTCGCTGAGGAGGGAGTGCAAGGACTTCTGCCAGCAGTTCACATATGTAATCTTTACACGGGAAGTCTTCTCTTTTAACCTTTCCATTATCATTTTGGTCAAAGCGGTCTTCCCAGTGCCGGTAGGACCGTATAAAAAGGCGTTCAAGGCCTTTTTACCGGAAAGCACTGGTTTCAGGCAAGAGACCAGGGCATCCCGCTGTCCATCACGATGGAACATCCTCTCTGGTATATGGGCTTCTAGCAGGACCGACTCGTCAGCAATTATATCTTTCATAACCACACTTACTCACTAGGCTTAAAATTTTTTATGCTTATATATGGGGTTTTACAATTAATATCATGCTTGAACTGCCGCATTTACTCACTCTAGTGGGTGTAATAGTGTTCGTGGGTTTCCTGGGAGAACTGATATTCAGGAAGACCAACATACCAAGCATGATATGGCTCATTTTCTTCGGAATACTACTGGGACCGGTCTTCAAGGTGCTGGACCCATCGGTGTTCAGCAATCTGTCACCGCTGATCGGCTCGATTGCACTGATAGTCATACTGTTCGAAGCCGGGGTGAGCATGGACATATACAAGATGATACACGAATTCCCGAGGGGCGTTCTGATGGCAGTGATCTCCTTCTTGTTCACAGTATCCTTCGTGACTGCCGGTGCCTATTTCTTCTACGGCTGGCCGTTGCTAAACGGAATACTTTTAGGCTCCATAATCGGTGGTGCTTCTTCAGCAATAGTAATTCCCACCATAACCAGGACCAAAGGGGTCTCTGAGGACACCCGGGTGATGTTAGCACTGGAGTCTGTGATCACCGATGTACTCTGCATAGTGGTGTCGGTTGCCATGCTCGATATATTGATAGCCGGCGGTTCCATGTCCATCGCCTTCCAAAGCATAGCCTCTGCCTTTTCCATCGGAGCGGTGATGGGGGTGATAGCAGGCTTCTTCTGGGTTTTGGTACTGAAGAAGGTGAAGAAGGAAAAGAACAACTATGTGCTGACCTTAGCTTTCCTTTTTCTGCTTTATCCCATGGTAGAGATGTTGAAGGGCGCCGGCGGCATAGCCTGCCTGACTTTCGGGGTCATACTGGGCAACGTGGAAGCCATATCCAGCATGCTCAAACTCAAGAAGAAGGACTTCTTCGTGAGCACCAACCTCCTCCAGTACTTCCATCATCAAATAACATTTTTCATATCAGCGTTCTTCTTCGTGTTCTTGGGACTGGTTCTGGAGATAAAGAACCCTGCCATAGTCTGGTACGGACTACTTTTCACCATACTGGCAATAACCGCTAGGCCTTTGGCTGTACACCTGATTTCTCTGGTATCAGAGATGAAGAAGAAGGACAAGTATCTGATGTCCATGATGTTCCCGCGTGGGTTGGCCGCAGCCATACTGGCAAACTTCACCATTACATACGGGATACCAGACGCCGGTGTATATTCGAAAATAGCCTTCATCGTAATACTCGCCACTGCCATCATATGCACCATAGGCGTGACCTACATAGAAACCGTTTCAGAGAAGGACATGAGCGAGGAACAGGACTAGGACTTCTGGTAGTCATTTATGGCAGCCTTCAATGCCTTTACTGACAGATTGGAACAGTGCATCTTTATGGGGGGAAGACCGCCCAGCCCTTCAGCGACCGAATCACGTGTTATCTTCTTGGCCTGTTCCAGTGTCTTACCTTTGGCCATTTCAGTCAGCATTGAAGAGGTGGCGATAGCAGCCGCGCATCCGAATGTCTCGAACTTTATGTCCTTTATGAACTCCTTCCCGTCCTTGTTCTTTCCCACTTTTAGGTATAGTTTCATCACATCCCCGCATATGGGGTTGCCCACTTTGCTTACTGCGTCCGGGTCGTCCATGCTTCCCATGTTCCTGGGGTTCCTGAAATGTTTCATCACTTTCTTCGAGTACATGTCATTCCTCCTTCCATTCCTCAATTAAATCAAAGTCCGAATCGTCACCGCAGTTCTCTCCCTTGTAAGGGGATATTTTCCTCAATTCCTTGACCACTTCTGGCACCGTCTTCAAAAGATAGTCCAGCTTTTTCCTGGTGGTTCCCTTCCCCAAAGTAAGCCTCAAAGACCCGTGGGCCTCTACCTTTGGCACCCCCATGGCTATGAGCACATGACTCGGCTCCAGTGACTTGGATGAACAGGCAGAGGAAGTGGAAGCGGCTATGCCTTTGTCACTGAGTTTTATCACCAGAGACTCCCCCTCTATGTACTTGAACCGGGTGTTGACGTTGTTGGGCAGGCGTTTGCTCGGGTGACCGTTGAGTTTGGTGTCCGGTATCTCCAGAAGTCCTTTTATTATCCTGTCCCTCAACTTCTTCTCCCTCTTTGTCTCTTTGTCCATGTCTTTGAATATAAGTTCGGTGGCTTTGGCCAGACCCACTATTCCCGCCACGTTCTCTGTCCCTGAACGCAGGCCGCCCTCGTGTCCGCCCCCGTGGAGTATGGGCTGTATGTCAGTACCTTTCTTCACGTACAATGCTCCCATACCTTTTGGTCCGTATATCTTGTGTGAAGAAATAGACAGCATGTCCACATTCTTCAGGTCTAAAGGTATCTTTCCGAAGGCTTGGACCGCGTCCGTATGGAAAAGTATTCCTTTCTCCTTGCATAAAGCACTCAGTTCCTTGATTGGTTGTATGACTCCGGTCTCGTTGTTTGCATACATGATGGAGACCAGTATGGTGTCGTCGCGAATCGCCTCCTTGAGCGTCTCTGGCTCCACGAATCCGTATTCGTTCACATCCAGGTAAGACACGTCAAACCCCTGTTTCTCCAGCCATTCGCAGGCCCGAGTCACGCAGTGATGCTCTATTTTGGAAGTGATTATGTGTTTTCCCTTGTCCCGGTTGGCAAAGGCCACTCCTTTGAGGGCAAGGTTGTTTGATTCGGTGCCCCCGGACGTGAAAACCACTTCCTCGGGTTCGGCCTCCATATGCCTAGCCATGGTCTGCCTCGACTTCTTCATGTCCTTTTCAGCTTCCTGCCCCCATTTGTGTATGGAGGATGCGTTGCCGAACTTTTGGGAGAAATAGGGTCTCATGGCTCGCAAGACTTCCTTGTCCACAGGTGTGGTCGCGGCATGGTCTAGGTAGACGTCCATAACCAGAATATAACATTGTTATATTTAAATGCTTTTCCTTGCCACCACAACTATAAAAACTATTATTTCTATTAAAACTATAAAAACTATTATTTCTATTAATATTATGAAAATCCACCTAAACGGAAAGACTGTCAGCACAAAGAAAAAGACCATTCGCGAACTGCTCATGGAAAAGGATATAAACCCGGAGACAGTACTGGTAAAGAGAGGTAGAAAGATGGTTCCAGGAGAAGAAAAACTGAAGAAGGGCGACCATATAAAGACTCTAAAGATAGTTTCAGGTGGTTGAATGAAGTTCAAGGCAGCTTTTTTGGATTTAGGGAAGAAGAAGACCAAGATAAAGGAAGTAGAACAGTTGGGTCCCATAGAGTTTGCCCTAGAAAACTACGGAACCGGAATGTGCGTGGGCATAGGCCCACTTGCCCATACCAATCTGCCCGGTGTGCATAGACTGATATTCGCCGGACGGTCGCCCATCTGGGACGATTTCTTCATATCCACCATGGGTGGAGCAGGCATGGAGTTCCGCGGACTGGGAATTAACTATCTGTCCCTCAAGGGAAAGTGGAAAGGCAAGGGGGACTACGCAGTCCTGGTCCTGAGGGGGGAGAAAGGAAAATTCAAGGCGGATTATCTTCCACTCTCCGAGAAGAAACTTCTGAAGATATACAAGGGCCACAAGGGAAAAAAAGGAATATTCGCGCTGGAGAAGTACATACACGAGAAAGTCAAGAAAAAGTACAAGAAGAACTTCCGCATCGCGTGCGTAGGCATGGCAGGAGTGAGGACCAACTTCGGCGCCATCTGTTCCACTTTTCTCCAGGACAAGAAGTTCACTCCGGTCAAGGACTGGGCAGGCAGGGGAGGATTCGGCTCCATGCTTGCCAGACACAACATAGTTGGAATCGCCTTTGGCGGAGACGCCCCGGAGGAAAAAATGGACCAGAAACGGTTGGACTCCCTGTTCAAAAAAGAATTCGGAAAGGATATGACACCGGCCATAATAGAGTTGGGGGAGAAATACAGATACAGCAAGAAAACGAAAACCGGCGGCACATTCGGGAGCAACTACGTAAACCTCAAAGACTGGTTCCTGTCCTTCAACTGGCAGTCCATACACTTTTCCGACGAGAAGAGGAAGAAGATGCACAAGAAGTTCATCCGAGAACACTACTTGAAGCAGTACAACAAGGAAATAATCAAACCGAAGAGTTTCATGACGTGTGGGGAGCCCTGCCCCATCCTATGCAAAAAAGTCTACAAAGACTACGAGAAGGACTACGAACCTTACGAGGCCAACGGTCCCAACTGCGGGGTGTTCGACCAAAGAGCCGCAGAGGTGTCGGTCCAGGCAGTGGACGAGAAGGGCTACGACGCCATAGAAGTGGGAACCATGATTTCCTGGATAATGGAACTGACAGACAAGGGACTTCTCGACTTGGGAGTGGGAAAACCCAAGTTCTCTCCGGAAGACTTTGATGTAGTCAAAGACTCCATGCACAACGCCAAAATAGTGAAGAAACTGGCTGATTTCATCGTTTACGATGAGAAGGGCAAAGTGTTCAGGGAAGGCATACGTGTGGCTGCCAAGAAACTGGCCAAGGAAAAAGAAGATGATAGGTTTGTTAGTACTGCTGTCTACACCCCCAACCGAAAGAAGGGCTGCATAGCTCCCTGCCAATACTGGGTACCTGCTTTTTTCCTGCCCCTGCCCATCCAAGGAAAATTCCTGTCAGATTATCACATAGACTACAAGCATCCAAAGAAGCTGGGAGCCTCATCCATAGAAAGGACCGTAAAGGAACTTTACTCTGATAACATGGGTATATGCAGGTTTCATCGGAAATGGGTGGAGAAACTGTTCGAAGACATACTTGAGATGAACGGGGAGAAAATCGACTTCTGGGAGTACAACAAGAAACTGGCAAAGAAAATCGCCAAGTACAACTACAGCGACTATCCCAAATTCTGGGAGAGTGAGAGGGTGGTGGACGTCCTACACACTTACCTAGAGAAGGTGTTAAGGGGGGAGCCCAAAAACAAAGACTTGAAGAAATGGGTGAAGAGATTCAGGAAGGACAAATGGTCCGCCGCGAACAAATATTGGAAAGAGATCCTGAAGGGAATAAACAAGGGGTTCGGCGTGAAATGTTTCGAGGTTTCGTAAGAGACTTGCTCTGTCTGTACGTGAGTTACAACCTGCTAGTCAAGTGGCCGGAAGGTATAGGGTGGGACGTGATGGCCGCCACGGCTTTCCTGCTACTGATGACTGTCTGGTTCTTGCTGGAGAAGATAGGCGTAATTCCCAAACTCTGATAACGCTGTTATATATTTAAACTTCCCGTCAAAATAAAAGTATGAAACTTGTCTGTGAAGTGATAGCCAATCAAGTTTTACCCACCTTGAGGGCACTGATAGCCAAGGACCTGATGGAAAGACACAACATGAACCAGCAGGAGGCAGCCGAGTGCCTGGGCATAACACAGCCTGCCATTTCCCAGTATAGACGTGCCTTGAGGGGATACAAGGCAAAGGTTTTCACCAAGGACAGGAATGTATATTTAAAAGTTACTGAAATAGGTAATGCGTTGGCCCGGGGAGACATGGGCAAAGAACAGCTGGCCTCCACGTTTTGTGAAGTATGCAAGTTGTTGAGGAAAAAAGGCCTGGTCTGCAAACTGCATAAAAAAGACTTCCCGGTTGAGGAATGTAACATATGCAAGTGATATGATGGATGAACAAGACTATGAGCCTGACTGGTTCGACGAACAGGAAAGAGAATCAAAGAAACGGTTCAAAGTGCCAAAAGAAGGGATTATTGCATTGGTCATAGGTGTTTTAATCGTGGTGGCTGTGATCGGTGGAGTATTCGCTGGTGGAGAATCGGAACCTATTGCTACTGGAGAAACTGCTTACATCGTATTGAACGACGAGAGATGTGACAGGTGCGACGTTTCCATGGTAAAACAGAGTTTGTCCGAACTGTTTCCCGGAGAAGTAGAAGAGGTAGACTACAACACCCCGGAAGGAAAGGAACTGTACGAAGACACGGGCGTGGAATACCTGCCTGCAATATTCTTTACTGGAAATGTGAACGAAAGCGACTCTTACCCGCAGGTCCAGCAGTACTTAGTAGACAGGGGAGACTACCTTTCGCTGAGGATAGGTGCTGACTTCGACCCCACCGCCGAAATCTGCGACAACGAGAAGGACGACACTGGCGATGGTCTGATAGACTGTGAAGACCCTGACTGCGAAGGTAGTCTCATGTGCAGGGAAGAAATGGAAAAGAGGCTGGATGTGTTCGTGATGTCCCAGTGTCCTTACGGTACCCAGGCACTTGACGCCATGGGAGAAGTGTTGGATGTATTCGGGGAAGACATGGACTTCCGCATCAACTATATAGCAACTGAAACCCCAGACGGTTTTTCCTCGCTCCACGGTCAGCCAGAGGTGGACGAGAACATACGCGAATTGTGCGCCATAGAACACTACCCCGAAGACTACCAGTACATGGATTACATATGGTGCAGGAACCAGGATATAATGAGCGAGGAATGGGAATCCTGTGCTGAGCAGGCAGGCATGGACGTTGAGGTCATACGTGACTGCTTCGAAGGCGACGAAGGCAAAAGTCTTCTCTCAGAGAACATCCAATTAGCACAAGAACTTGGAATAGGAGCAAGCCCTACTTGGATGGTGAACAACCAGCATCAGTTTGGCGGCATAGACGCAGAGACCATCAAGCAAGGATACTGTGAGATGAATCCGGGCCTGGAAGGCTGTGAACAGATGTTATCCTCTTCTTCGGGTGCCAGCGGGACTTGTTGAGAATATTTTTATCATCAATAGCGTGGTCAGTCCGGCAACTATGGACAGGAACAACTTTAGGAAGGACATGGTTCCTACGAAACTCAGTACCAACAGGAAGGGAAGCAGTTTTCCTACCTGGGACATGATTGGCAGTTCTCCTATGCCCAGTTGTTCTTCGTCAACCTGGTCCACCAATGCCTGACAGTACTGTTGGTTGGCAGTCTCCATGCATTTGCTCATCATGTTTTCCTTTGCCATGTCGATTATCACTCCCTCAAATTCCTGGGTAAAGACTTCCTCGTGCCTGGGATTGGAAGCGATGGATAGGAACAGACCCAGGGCAAGAAGAAGTATGACCCAGACCAGTGCCTTTCCCACTGTATTGGAGCCTACCCTATATTCACTGAATTTTTCCAGTTCCTGGTAACGTGCGTAGGACATGATGGTGTTCCTCACGGAGAAAACTATCATGCCCAATGAGAGTAAGAAAGCAGCCGTGGAAAAGTTGAACAGGAAAAGGGCTATCAAGGCGGGGACGCCGGAAGCAACCAGAGGAAGCCTCCAGTCATCGTAGTAAAGTCCTATGACAGACGCAAATGCCAGTCCTGCAGTCAAAAGCACCATACCCAGGGAAAAATTGACAAACGGCTCCATGTTAACGGACGCCTCACTGAAGGCAAATCCGAAAAAACCTGTGAACATCTCTACTCCAGAAGCCACTGACACGTTTCCAAAATAGAATATCAAAAAACCGGCCAGAAAGCACAACGAGGACAGGACCGCAGACACAGTCCCTATTTCTTTCTTTTCCAGAATTTCCACCAGGGTTTCTTGTACTTTTTGCCGAAAGAAGACTGTTTGTTATTCTTGGTCCTCTTAGCCTTCATAGTACGGATTAACTTGTTTATGTATACCTTCAAAGACTTGAACTTGTCAGACTTTGAATAACCGCCACCAAAACTCCAACGAGTCTTCTTGGATCCAAGGAAGTAGAAGTATCCGAAGCCCGCGCCTCCGAACAGGATTATTCCCGTTATCAGCCAAAGTAAATAGGAAGGCGGGCCAGCAGCCAGTATCTCTCCTATCTTCGTGGAAGTCTCCTCCAGCAGAGGGTCGGCATCCCTCATGCTTGCATAAGCGGTTATATAGTCTTCATTATCCAGGGCGGTCTTGGCATCGTCCAGCAGTTCCTTGACCTCGTCCAGTTCTTCCTTCAGTTCAGAGACATCCTCACCCGCAGCCTCTTTCCTTTCTATCTCGTCCAGGAGTTCCTGATACTCAGCCAGAAGAGACTCGTAGTTGCCTGACAATTCATCTATCTGTTCTGGGGTGAGTGAGACCTCCAGGGTAAAGCCCACTTCATCTATGTAGTCACCGTCTATGTACTTTGCCTCTATCTCTATCCCCTCGTAAACGCCTGGTTCTGCGTCTTCGGGTATGTCAAAAGTTATGTTTATGTTGTCCCAGTACTTTACTCCCGAATACATTTGTGGCTCCAGGTCTACTTTATTGTCAGACAAGGAGTACCAGCTTTCATTGACTTCGGGCAAAGACACTTGTATGTCTTCCAGAGTATAGTCACCGTAGTTCTCTAGAGTCAGAAGAACACTTCCCTGCTCACCCGGAAGCAGTTCCAGTTCGTCCTCGCTCAGTTCTGTATCCAAAGAGGCTTCGTACGTCTTTTGAGGTGTGGTATCTCCCTCATCATTTCCTGAAGTAGTATCTCCTGTGTCTCCGTCGTCAGAATCAGCAGCGTTGATGTCTATGGTTTTTGAAATTGTCTCAGAAGTATCGTTCATCCACCACTTACCCCCGTTCAAAGTGAAGGTCACTTCCAAATTATCGTAATCACTGTTTCCGGGAGTGAGGGTGTATACGACATCAGTTGAATTACCGGCAGGAAGGTTTAGGTTGACACTGGAAGGGGTCAAAGTCATATAGCCGTCGTCAGAGAATGACCTTTCTATGGTTACGTTTGTCTCGTTCAGACCATGGTTGGTGACGGTAAGCGTCCAGGTAGTGCTGGAACCGTCCACTGTCAAAGAAGATGGCCAACTTGATTCTGAATAGGTCAGATAACTCTTGTTCACAGTGACGTTCCTTTTGCCGTGAGCAATGTCAGAACTGTTGGTCTCATTCAACGCCAGGTCAAGTTCGAACTGTCCACCAACTATATCAGGCAGATAAAAGGACAGCAAATAAAAGTCCGAGGAGTTGGTTAATGAGAAGTTGTTTATCGACAGTTCTTCTCCCGTTTCGTTATGGGTCAAGGTAAGTGAACGCACATTACTCGAGTTAAGGTCATATATGGGATAAGCATACTCGTCGAAGATCGAGATGTTTAATGTTTGGGTTGATTCTGGAAACAGTTCCAAGCTACTATTGAGTACTTGGAATTGAGGCAGATGAGTCACGGTAAACTGCAAGACGTTTGACCAGGACCCGCTGTTGCCTGCGTTGTCCCTGGCTCTAACTTTCCAGTAGTATGTGGCATTGAGCGCACCGGGGGCAGTAACAGTGTCGGAGGTGAAATTTAGGGTTCCGCTGCACTGTTCACCGGAGGCGTTCATATACTCAAGATAGAGGAAATAACGTTCTATTCCTGATGTGTTATCCGTGGCAGACCAACTAAAAGTAGGAGTATGGTCCGAACTGCTGGAACCATTGGCCGGGGTCAGAAGTACAGGCGTGCTGGGAGGCTGGTTGTCTATGGTTACATTGGTTATGGTTGCGGACACATTGTTCGACGCGTTACTGGAGTTGAATCCGTAGGCAATGAAAGTGTAAACATCGTCCGTGATTTTAGTGGTGTCGCTATAGTAGAGGGTCTGGTTTTCGTGTGTGGAATTGGAGCCAAACAAAGTGGCGTTCATTGACGAATTGTAGTAATAGATGGAGACATCAGTGGCGTTGGTGGTTATGTTGAACGTATAATCGCCAGATATGAAAGAGTTACTGGTCGTGTGGTTGAACGAAATTGTATCTATGCTATCACCGAATACGGCCACTGACAGCAGTAAAAAAGCGATAATCAGACACAGACTTTTCTCCATAACAAACCCTTGCTAATATTTGAAGAATACAAATTTAAAGGTGATTGAAAAAGACACGGGCCTGGTGGGATTCGAACCCACGACCTTTACCTATCTCCCTCAGGGATAGGAGGTTCGGCTTGAAAATGTACCGCTCTATCCAGACTGAGCTACAGGCCCATAAGCATATAAACAGGAGATTGTTTTTAAGCTTTAAACGAACACTTTTATGCGCCTGTTTGAGGCAAGGGCACTGAGCAGTTTCTTTCCCAAGTCGCTGTTCTTGGATATCTTTATCTGGCCGTTTTTTCCTATCAAGGCTGAGAACACGTAGTCGTCGTCTATGTAAAAAGAGGCATCATTGCCTTTCAACTCTTTGTCAAAGGAGAACACCAGGTGTCTGCCTGTCTCCTTGTTCTTGAATTCGACTTCCTGTTCCAAAGTAGCCTCCCTGGGCTGCACGTCTATACGAAGGCCGAGTTTGTTCTCCAACTCCTTGACCCTCTTTCCCTTCTTTCCGATTATCCTTGGTATCACTTTGCTTTCCACTTTTATGGTTGCGTTCGAGCCCCTGATTTTGACCTCGGCATCCTTGTCGTACTTTCGTATCACCTGCATGACCCGTTGTTTTGCCAGTTTGTCCTTGGCGGTTTCCTTTTCCTCCACAGGGACCACCACAGTTTCCTCTCCAAAGGAGTATATCTCATACTCCAGTGTCCCGGTCTCGAAATCCTTTATCTCCACCAAAGGTCTTGCCAGGTCCTGCTCTGTCATTCCGGTAGGCACTCTAACTATCAGCGACAGTTCATAGACCTTGTCCACTTCTCCGTCCCTGACATAGACGACCGTGTCTATGACGTGTGGTATCATTCCCAGTTCTATGCGATTGACGAACCTCTGTATGGCGTCCACCGCGCCGGTTGCGTGAACCACACCAACCATGCCCACTCCGGAAAGTCTCATGTCCGAGAAGACTCCGAAGTCCTTTGTCTTCCTCAATTCGTCGTAAATGGTGTAATCAGGACGTGCCAGGAGCAGCACTTCGCTGGACTTCACGAAATCACCGTCCAAAGGTCCGTACTGGGTGATTTCCGGTCCTACCTGCAGGTCGCGGGGCTGTTCGAAGGTTTTTACAACCTTTCCCTGCTTGAGATAGAATCTGGCCAGTGCTGAAGCCAGTGTGGTTTTCCCGTGTCCGGGTGGCCCGGATATCAGTATGCCTTCTGCCTTTTCCTTGAACCTTTTCTTTAGTTTGTCCGAGAATTCGTAGTCTTCCAGGTCAAGTCTCACAATCGGCTTTACGATGGTTATCTCCAGTGCGTCCGAGAAGGGAGGTCTGGTTATGGCAATCCTCAGGTCGCCTATCTGTATGACCTTGGCGCCCTTCTTGTTGATTTCGGTGAAGGCGTCGTCACGGTTGTGCGCGACCTCGGTTATTTCCTTGGCCACCTTCTCCACCTTCTTGGCAGACATCTTCTTGTCCACGGTCTTGAGTTCTATGTCCCCGGGCCTTCCTTTCTTCACGTATGGTTTGGTACCTGTCTTCATGTGCAGTGACATTATATCCTTGGAAAAATACTTCTTGACCACTGATATTTTCGCCTTTTTCTCAGTAGGTATATGAACAACTTCTATTCCCTTGGCCTCGGCCACCAGTGCCTGGACGTAGTCTTCCGTATACAACACGGCGTTGTGCTTCTTGGCCGCATCCCTTATCAGGGCGTCTATACGCCCTTTCCTGGCCAGCCGGATTTCTTCCATGGTGGGTTTTCTGCCGGTGAAGTTGACCTCGGCCTGTTTCTTGGACCTCAAAGCCTTTATCTCCTCCAGGCCTATGAATCCGGTGTCCCTGCCGGTGGAAGCCTGCGACTGTAATTCATCAACAACCATCTCGGGTATAATTATCTCTACGTCTTTCAGTTCTCCACTGTCTATCATCTCAGACAACTTCCTATCTATGAGGACAGATGTGTCGGGTGTAATCCTTTTGGAAAGTCGCTGAGAAGACTTTTTCTTACCTTTGTTTTTCATTCTCTTATTCTCTTTTTTCATATGATGACATTTCGTCAATTGTATATATACTTGGGGAAAGATTTAAAAAGGCTTTGTTTAACCTGATTACAGTGATAACATGAACTGTCCCGAATGCAAATCAGACAAAATCGGTCTGGATGGAGACGGAAGCCACTACTGTAAGAAGTGCGGCTTCGTGTTTGAAGACAACAAATTCTCCCTCTAGAGCAGTATTGACAGCATCCGGTCAGTCATCTCCTTCTATAAATCACTTATCTTCTTTTTCTTCTCCTTTCCCGAATCCATGTCTCTGATAGTTATTTTCTTCTTTTTCAAATCCTTTTCTCCCACTATGGCCACCTTGCTGGCTCCCATCTTTGAGGCGTAGCGCAACTGGGAGGAAAGGCTCTTCTTCTTCAGGTTGAGCATGGTTGGTGCCTCCTTCCTCAGTTTTTTGGCGATTTTGATTGCCCGGTCCCTCACGTCACCTACCACAGCCACGTAGTAAAGCTCTCTATCAGGCACTTCCTTGACCATCTCCATCAGCCTGTCCACTCCGTAGGATATTCCCACCGCGGGCGTATGCTCTCCGCCAAAGTTTTCCACCAGTTCATCGTAACGGCCTCCTCCCCCGCAGGACCACTTGTCTCCCTTTATCTCGAACACCAGTCCGGTGTAATAGTCAAGCCCGCGGACCAGTGACAGGTCCGTCTTCAAGTAACGGTTGATACTGGCCTTCTTGGCAAGTCTGACCAGCTCTTCCAGCTCCTCCTTGCCCTTCTGACCCACTTCAAATGACATGTCAGGAAGTTCGTTCTTCTTTATCACTGAAAGGAACTTCTTTGACTCCACGTTCCTCTTCTTCATCTCCTTCTTCACTCCTTTCCACCCGATTTTATCCAGTTTGTCTATGGAGCGGAACAGGTCTTGCACTTTAGACTTGGGTATGTTGCAGTCCAGTGCAAGTCCTTCCAGTATCTTGCGGTTGTTTATTCGTATCAGCGGTTTGAGTCCCAGTTCCTTGAACAGGTCCACGGTCACCTGGAGGCATTCCAGGTCTGCCTGTACGGAGTCCGTGCCTAATATGTCTATGTCAGCCTGTGTGAACTCTCTGTAGCGCGAGGCCTGAGGTCGGTCGTACCTCCAGGCCCTGCCTATCTGATATCTCTTGAATGGTTTGGGAAGGTTGGGATTGGAAGCCACCACTCTTGCCAGGGGAGTGGTCAGTTCGAACCTCAGTCCCAGTTCTCTGCCGCCTTTGTCCTTGAAATGGTAGATTTCCCTCTTTATCTCCTTGCCCCCGCCGAACTTGGCTGAAAGTGTCTTGTAACTCTCCACCGCCGGTGTCTCCAGGGGCCGGAAACCGTAGTTCTCGAACACTCTCCTGATTACAGAAATTATGTATTCCTTCTTGCGTTTGTCTTCGGGCATCAGGTCGCGCATGCCCCTGGGTGTTTTCATAACCATATTTTGTCGCCACCAAATAAAAAGATAGAAGGTCGCAAGGCTCCCGTTAAACTCTCATACTTATATATTTTCCTGTTAAACTGTTTTCGAGGCTTATGCCTGGTGAACACCGGATCTACGTGTAGACGCGCTTTTTCTAGCCGGTCCACTGAAAACAATAAAAATAGGGAGGTTTAAATGTTATCATGCAGTACGACAAGAAAATTGAGAGGAAAATCCTGAAATATTGGGAGAAGAACAACATAGTTAAGAAGGCCCTGAAGAAGGGCGGGAGGAAGAAGTTCTCGTTCTACGACGGGCCCCCGACTGCCAACAATCCCATGGGTGTTCATCATGCCTGGGGACGTACATACAAAGACCTCTATCTCCGGTTCTACGGCATGAGGGGTTACCGGGAAAGAAGACAGCCCGGATTCGACTGCCAGGGCCTATGGGTCGAGGTGGAAGTGGAGAAAGCATTGGGATTCAACTCAAAGAAGGACATAGAGAAGTACGGGATTGGGAAATTCTCCAAGAAGTGCAGGAAACGGGTCCTGAAGTTCGTAGATGTGTGGATAGAGCTGTCCAAGAAACTGGGCATGTGGATGGACTGGGACAACCCCTACCTGACCATGAGCGATAACAACATAGAGCACGTCTGGTACTTCCTCAAGGAATGCTGGAAAAAGGGATGGCTGTACAAGGACAAGAAAACGGCCCCCTGGTGTCCGAGGTGCGGCACCACACTTTCCCAACACGAACTGATTTCAGGGTACAAGGACGTGGAGCACGATTCCATTTATTTGAAGTTGAAGGTGAAAGGCAGGGACGAGTATCTCCTGGTGTGGACCACCACTCCGTGGACTCTGCCCGCCAACGTTGCGGTGGCTGTAAACCCTGAATTGGACTACGTGAAGGTAGACGTGGACGGAGACAGCCTGATTATCTGCAAAGACCGTCTGGAAGACGTAGCGGGAGAACACGTGGTGCTGGAAGAGTTCAAAGGTAAAAAACTGAAGGGTCTGGAGTACGAACCTATAATGCCCCTGCTTTTGAAGGAAGAAAAACGGCAGGTGGTCCTGTCCAAAGACCTGGTCAGCGGGGAGGAAGGAACCGGCCTAGTACACATAGCACCCGGGCACGGCCAGGAGGACTATGAACTGGGAAGGGAGAAGGACCTGCCAAAACCATGCCCGGTTGATGAGGGAGGAAAGTTCGACCAGTCGGTGGGATGGCTGAGCGGCAAGTCGGTCTTCGACGCCAATCCCAAGATAATCGATTGGCTGAAAAAAGAGGGAAAGTTATTCAAGAAGGAAAATATCAAGCACCGGTACCCGCACTGTTGGAGGTGCGACAATCCACTCATATACCGGCTTGTAGAAGGCTGGTACATAAACTGTCAGAAAGTCAAGAAGCGGTTGATAAAGAACGCCAGGAAAGTCGAGTTCTCACCGTCGTTCACAAAGGACATGATGCTGGACTGGCTGGAGAACCTCAAGGACTGGTCCATATCCAGGAAACGTTACTGGGGACTGCCCCTGCCTATATGGGAGTGTGAGTGTGGGAAGAGGAAAATCATAGGAAGCAGGAAAGAACTGAAGAAAGAAGCGGTCAAAGGCATGAAGGGGCTGAAAGAGTTGCACAGACCCTGGATAGACAATGTGAAACTGAATTGTGAGTGTGGGAAGGAAATGAAGAGGTTGGAAGACGTGGGAGACTGCTGGCTGGACGCGGGCATAGTCCCCTTCTCAACACTAAACTATCTGGAGGATAGAAAACAGTGGAAGAAGTGGTTCCCCGCGGATTTTGTGACCGAGATGCACGAGCAGGTCAGACTGTGGTTCTACTCCATGCTGATGATGTCTACAGTCCTCAAAGACACTCCTCCTTACAAGTCGGTCTTGGCCCACGGCGTGGTGTGCGACGAGGAAGGCAAGGAGATGCACAAGTCATGGGGAAACGCGATTTCAGGAAAGGAAGGCCTGGAGAAGATGGGAGCGGACGTGATGAGGTGGATGTACATCTGGCAGAACCCAGGGAAAGGCCTGAATTTCGGTTACAGGCCGGCAAAGGAAGTGAAGAACAAACTGAACATAATATGTAACTTTGCAAAATTCGTCCGGACTTACACCAACGCTAACAACTATAAACCAAAAAGAAAACCAAAACTGAATCTGGAGGACCGGTGGATGCTGTCCAGGCTTCAGACGGTTAAGGAAGAGGTCATCCAGCATCTGGAAGATTTGAAGCCACATCTGGCCGGAAAGGTGATGGAAGAATTCCTGCTAAACGACATGTCCCGTTGGTACGGGCAATTAGTGAGGGAAAGGGTCAAGGTTGGGTACAAAGGCAGTGACAAGAAAGCAGCCCTGTGGACACTGTATAAGGTCAGTTTTGAGGCCTTGCAGCTTCTAGCTCCCATGCTCCCCTTCGTGACCGAGGACCTGTACCTGAAATTCTACAAGGAACACGAGAAGAAAAAATCCATCCATCTGACTGACTGGCCGAAGGCAGAAAAGAAGTACCAGGACCGGAAGCTGGAGAGGGATATGGAAGTTGTGCAGGATGTGGTGGAAGCTGCCAACGCCATAAGGGACGAGAAAGGCCTGAGACTTCGCTGGCCGGTCAAGGCACTGACAGTCTCCGGATGGAACCCCAAGAAGTATGAACAAGTCGTAAAAAACATGGCCAACGTCAAGGAAGTAAGGAAAGGGAAACTTAAGGCAGAGGTGGAAGTCAAACTAGACTACTCCTCAGTGGGGAAGAAGTACGGCAGGAAGGTGAAGAAACTGGAAAAGGAACTGGAGAAAAAAGATTTTGACAAGCCGCCCAAAAAAGTGAAGTTGGGAAAAGTAACACTGAAGGCAGATGATTTGGTGGTCAAGAGGAAGGCTGAAAAGGAGGGCAAGACGTTCTCAAAAGGAGTGGTGGCATTGGACATGGACGAAGACGAGGGTTTGGAGAAGGAAAGGATGGTCAGAGAACTCATTCGTAAAGTGCAGAGAGAGAGGAAGAGGAAGAAACTCAGAGTCAAGGACAAGATAGTTCTCACACTTTCCGAAAAAATAGGAATGGAAAAGGAAATCAAAGAAGGGGTCAACGCCAAGAAAATCCGCTATGGGAAAGGGAAGAAGAAGTTCAAGTTTGGGGACCGGTCTCTGACTTTTTCTGTGAAGAAGAGCTGACGGTAGTGGTCCTGTCCACATAGAATTTGACCAGTGAAATCCACATCAGCGGGGCCAGGAACAGGTAAGACAACAAAGTGCCTAAAAGTGGTATGAGTGAAAGGAGTAAGTTTATCAGACATAGTATCAGGTAAAGGATGAACAGGTCTCGGAAGTAAACCTTTGCCACTGAATTGCTGGTCTTCAGAGCCTCCACAGCAGACATATCACTGACCACGATTGCCTGCACGAACAGGGAAAGTCTGATTCCGATGAACACGGACGGGACCAGGAACAAAAGCAAGAGGACCAGGCCTATGACTGTCAGGCCGGGGTCGGTCACTGAAAGCATCAGCACTATCGAAGGTATGGTCAACGGGACGAATACTGCCAGGGAATAAAGTATTGAAGATGCCACAGTGGTGATTCCCCTGGACTTGGTGGTCGAAAACAAGGTGTTTATGGATGCCTTATCAGTCAGTGCCTGATGCGCCATGCCGAAAAGGCCGGAAGTAAAGGCAACGTTGACCAGTCCTGAAAGTATTACGAAGAAAAGAACAGAGGCAAGGGTGCTCATCAAACCCGTCAACGCTCCCATGTCCATGAATAAGAAGGGCATGGACAGGAGCATCACCAATGCAGGCGAGACGATCAACAGTGTGAGGAACAAAACCAAGAACTGTGCCAGCACCAGCGGGAACACATTCTCCTTGTAACGCTGGGAAGAAAATTTTAGGTTTTCAATGGCACGGTTTAAAGCAATCACTTCTTATCCCTGTAGAATTTAACCACAGACAGTTTGAGTAAGTGGACTACCAAGAACAGGTTCAAAATACTCCCCAAAAGGGAAATTTCTTCAAGCAGGGACAGGACCAGTGAATAGAAGAATATTATGAAGAAGAATGAAAGGAAGTTGTTCCTCACTATGTTTATGCTCTTCGACACCGCCCTCCTAGGATTCAGTTTGTCGATAACTGTGGCCGGTATTCCCAGATAGAGAAAGGTGGTTATTATTATCAGGTAAGCAGTAGCAATATCTTCGATCGTCAGTGATATCATCGGAGTCAACGCGAACTGCCATCCGGGTCCAATCAGTGTGGTCAGTAGTTTGTAGAGGACCAGTGTTGTAGTCCAGATTATGAAGTAGATGAGTAAAGTTACCCCTATGGTGGCCTTCCCCCTCTTTTTAGCCATTTCAAACAAGGTGGTCTTCTTCCCTATGCTCAATGAGGTCTTTCCTTTCAAAGACTCGTCCAGCATTCCTATGTAGCCAGCGTACAGTCCCACGCCCACGAACACCGACAGTGTGACGAACAGCAGGAACACCAAAGAGTAAGGAGTAAGCATGGCCAAGGGACTGGTATCTGCCGGATTCAGGGCGATGTTCTCCGTGGCGGTAACGATGTAAGTGATTTCCTGTGAGAGGACGTCCATCCCGCCCAAAGAGGCGATGACCACGAAACCAAGGAAGGATATCAAGAATGTGGCGCCCAGGATGACCAAGAAAGCGGAAATAAGAGGCAGGTAGTTCTTCCTGTAAGCGTTCCACGCCGCCTCTATGTATTTAAACATAAAACTACTTTGTATCCTTATATAAAAAGGTTATTTGATGGGAGAAAAAACGTTTTTGGACCGAATAAAGCCAGAGAACCGTGTGTACATAATACACCACAACGATGCTGACGGAGTCTGTTCGGCAGGAATAGTGGGCAAGTATCTGAAGTCAAGGAAAGTTTATCCAACATTCGTATCACAACCAATACCCCCGAAGAAGGCCACGTTCCACAGTATATCCTGGGAGGACCCGGACTATGTGATTGTCCTGGACATTGCCTTGGACCAGTCCAGGAATCTTTTGGACGTCTTTGACTGTCCAGTACTAATAATAGACCATCACGTGTCAAAGGACCTGTCCAGCCGTAAAGTCACCCACATCAATCCCCGGTTCGAGAACCCGGACATATACCAGTCCGCTTCATACCTGGTGTACAAGCTTTTGGGTGAGAAAGAGTATGCTTGGGTGGCTGCCGTGGGAGCCATAGGCGATTTCAATACGGAGGACAGCCAGGATTTGTTTCAGGACTTAGAGGACTACAAGAAGGAAGAACTGGGATTTGTCAGCAACGTCATCGCCTCGGTCAAGGCAGTGGAGGGCAGGAAAGGCTGCGAGGAGTTCGCACAACTCCTTTCAGAGGTGGGCGGTGTGAAAGAGCTTTTCAGGAAAGGCAAGCGATTCCTGGAAGAGAATAACACCATAGACGAGGAAATAGACCGTGTAATGCGTGACTTTGAAAAAAACAAGGAAGTCAAGGGTAAAGTAACATTCTACCATATGGAATCTAAGTACAGGATACGCTCAATAATCGCCACCAAGCTTCCAGTCAAAAACGTAAACGCCATTTACGAGGGAGAAGGAAACAACCACGTGTTCAGTCTGAGGAGCAAAGAAGTAGACCTGACCAAAGTCCTGGACAGAGTGTTAGAAAAGGTGGATGGCAGTGGGGGCGGTCACCCGCAAGCAGCGGGAGCCACTATTCCTGCGGAGTTTGCGGACGACTTCAAGAGAGAGTTTGCCAGGGAAGTCAACGCTTCCTAGCAACTATGAAGCAGTGGTCCTTCTCGAAGGGATCCAATTTGACCCAGTTCAATATATGGAAAGACTTCTTTAACCGTTTGATGGATTGCTTGTAGACCTCTTTGGGGTTCTTGGTGACGTCAACACTCCTGGACTTGACGGCCAGCATCGCAAATCCACCCGACTTCAGGAACAGTTCTGCATTTTTCACGAATATTTTTATCATGTCCGGTTGAGCCACGTCCTGAAAGACCAGGTCCACGGACTCTATCCACGTGTAGTCCTTCGGCTTCCTGGCGTCTTCCAGTATGGAAACGATGTTCTTCCTCCTGCTGGCCACCGGAAACAGGTCTGCCAACACCCGGTCCGAGAACTCCACCCCATATATCAGGCCTTTCTTCCCGACGATGTCTGATATGTACGAAGCAGTGGTTCCCGAAGCCACTCCCAGGTAAAGGACTTTCATCCCAGGCTTCAGGGGTTCTTTCTTCAGTCCTTTTGATATGGCTGCCGCTAGCTTGCTGCGGTTGGGGTCCCATGTCCTATATTCCTTGCCTTTCTTCTTTATCAGCGTCTCTTCGCAGGATGCGAAACCGGGCACCAGGTTCTTGGTCATGAGTCCTTTTTCCTTATAGATTCCGGGGAAAACCTCTTTCATGCTTTTTTCACCTTCTTTTTCAGTTCCTTCAACAATTCGTCTCCCTTGTCCCGGTCACCATAGCAGTCCAGCCTGGCTGCAATGGCTATCTTTGAAGACAGCAGGCGGGCGACCTTGCCCTTCTTGTCTTCCTTGGTCTTTTTTATCATGGGGTGGGAATACAGAAGGCCGAACCGTGGTGCCTTGCCCTTGCCCTTAAGATGCCTGAACAACGCTTTCTCTGCTCCCAGAATTTGTATGGTTGAGGCAGGCTTCTTGGCCAGGGATTCCAGACCACCTGTGTGCGAAATCAGCCTGGCTCCGATGACCGCACCTGCTATCTTTGTGGTGTTGGGCGCAATTTCTTTCATCAACTTCTCCAAATATCCAGACATGTCTTCCTTCAGTTGGTACAGTTCTGAAAGGCTCTTGGCATGTTCCTTGGCCATGGACACGTCTTCCTTTGAGAACTCCTGACCGAAACTCTCATCAAAGTCAGGGAAGTTTTTCCTTTCGCCATACTTGGCGACCAGCCTGGCGAACTTCCGGTGGTCGTCTATCTTCTCATCCAGTTCCGGGTAGTGCAAGGAATACCACTCCCTCAGTCTCTCCGAAAAAAGGTTGAGCACCTTGTCCAAGTCCCCCAACGCTTCCACCACCTGTATGGCGACTCGGTCCCTCCTATCTTTGGTTTTGATTTTCTGTTTGGAGTAGGATATGCCGAAAGAAGTCATAAACCGGTTGAACGACTGGTCATCCATCCCGGCCAATGCTCTGAGGTCTAGGGGTTTCTCGGGGAGGGGCTCATCAGAGTCCAGGAACTGTTCCGCCTCCTTCCCTTTCTCGAACCTCTCCAACTTCTTTCCGTCGGTTATACCGAAAGGCACTTTCATGAATAGACTTCCTACAGAAGATTTTAAAAAGGCAATGGGCCCGGAGAGACTTGAACTCTCGATCTTTGCCATGTGAAGGCAACGTCTAAGTCAAAGACGCAGACATAATCTACGTCATTCTCTAGCCACTAGACCACGGGCCCATACATCATTTATTTATTTGTAAGAATCTATAAATGTATATGGTAAAAGAAAAATGGAAAGTTCTGCGTGCCAAGTATCAGCTTCCTGATATCCAACGTCTCAAGCAAGTGTTCCGTTTTGAGGTGGAGTCGGATGAACTGCTCCTGGAGGACGTGAGGAACAGGATATCAAGCAAGCTAGCGCTGTTCTCACACATGGTGGAGCACATGATAGGGAGTGCGGAGAATTTCTGCTGTCTTTATGAGAGGGGAATGTTGTCCAAGAGGGAGAAACTCGAACTGTTCCAGATATACCGGCGTCTCCAGTCACTGATATGGGAAAGCAATTATTTGTCCATAGTCTACTCAGAGGAGCGGATGGCAAACTGGATACAGAAAGTCTGGCGCCTGTGGAACAACGGGATAGAGAAGAAACTGTCCGAGTACTGCGAGAAGCTCTCTTCCGGGTGGATAGAGTTCGAAATGATGTCCGATGACACGATATACCATGGTTAATGGTATGGGCCAGATGAGAATCGAACTCACGACCTTCGGCTTTTACGTCACTTTACCGAAAGTGGCCTTATAAGACCGACGCTCTAACCCCTGAGCTACTGGCCCACAGACTTATTTGTCGCTAGAGTTTTTAACATTTGATTAAATATAAAACCATATCGCTTACCAAAGTTTTTTAAAGGTTTGGTTACAGATATAGACGTGGTGTTAAAATGAACCAAAATATCGGTGGACAGCAGCCAGTGCTAGTCTTGCCAGAAGGAACACTGAGACAGATGGGCAAGGGAGCACAGATAGGAAACATAGACGCAGCCAAGAAAATCGCCAATGCGGTCAGGACCACTCTGGGACCCAAAGGCATGGACAAGATGTTGGTGGACTCCATAGGAGATATAGTCATAACCAACGACGGTGCCACAATTCTCGATGAGATGGAAATACAGCACCCGGCGGCAAAAATGATGGTAGAAGTCGCCAAGACCCAAGAAGATGAAGTGGGCGACGGTACTACTACTGCAGTTGTAATAGCCGGAGAATTGCTTAAGAAGGCAGAGGACCTGCTGGACCAGGATATTCATCCAACACTCATAATCAAAGGATTCAGGATGGCCAGGGCTCAAGCCCTCAAAGTCCTGAACAAAATCGGAAAGCCGGTTGAGCAAAGGGACACTGACACCCTGGAAGGGATTGCCATGACCGCCATGACCGGAAAGGGAAGTGAAGCGGCCAAGGAAAGCCTGGCCAAACTGGCGGTAGAGTCGGTCAAAACCGTGGCAGAGAGGGAAAACGGAGAAACGGTCATAGACACCGACAACATAAAGTTCGAGAAGAAGACCGGAGGTTCCCTGGACGACACCAGCCTGATAAGGGGACTGGTAATCGACAAGGAGAAGACCCATCCCGGCATGCCTTCCTCAGTCAAGAACGCCAAGATAGCACTGATAGACGCCGCCCTGGAGATAAAGGAAACCGAAACAGAGGCAGAGATAAGGATAACTGACCCCAAGCAGCTGCAGGCTTTCGTGGAGCAGGAAGGAAGCATGCTCAAGGAAATGGTCGACAAAGTGGTGAAGTCCGGTGCCAACGTGATTTTCTGCCAGAAAGGCATAGACGACATCGCCCAGCATTACTTATCAAAGAAGGACATATTCGCGGTCAGGCGGGTCAAACAGTCTGACATGGAAGTCCTGGCAAAGGCAACCGGTGCCAAGATAATCAGCAATCTGGACGAAATCAGTGCGGGAGACCTGGGAAAAGCAGGTCTGGTACAGGAAAAGAAGATTGCCGGCGAGGAAATGGTGTTCGTGCGCGAATGCCCTGACCCCAAGGCAGTTTCCATACTGATACGTGGAGGAACCGAGCACGTGGTTGACGAAGCGGAGAGAGCCATGACCGATGCAGTCCTGGGAGTGGCAGCCGCTTTTGAGAACGGAAAGATTGTTTCTGGCGGAGGCTCCCCGGAATCAGAAGTTGCCAAACAACTCAGGGAGTTTGCTGACCAGACCGGAGGAAGAGAGCAACTGGCGATAAACGCGTTTGCCGAAGCTCTGGAAGCCATTCCAAGGACACTGGCCGAATCAGCGGGAATGGACTCCATAGACACGCTGGTAGAACTTCGTCTCAAGCACGAGCAGGGCAAGAAGAGCTTCGGAGTAGATGTATTCTCTGCGGAGACCTCGGATATGCTGAAGATGGGAATCGTGGAACCACTCAAAATAAAGACACAGGCCATAAAGTCCGCATCAGAGGCGGCAGAGATGATTCTAAGGATAGATGATGTGATAAACGCCAGCAAACTGTCCGAAGAGGGCGGCGCTCCTGGCGGTGCCCCTGGTGGAATGCCGGGAGGTATGCCTGGCGGCGGAATGCCACCCATGGGTTAAAGAAATTATTTATACCCTTAATCCAAATGTTCTTATGGCTTCAATGTCTACAGAGAGCAGCAGTGAATCGGAAGAGGATTATATGCCCTCTTACGAGCAGGTCATTCAAGACCTACAGTCTGCCCAAAAAGAGAGCCAAAAGATGGTCGAAAGACTGGTAAAGTCGAACCAGAACGTCTCCAAGAAGATATCTAAGCTGGTAAAATCACTGGACAGGATGATGGAAAACATGAACAACTTCATGTCTCACGTGAGGACGGGGGGCACGGAAACCAGGAACCTGGCAGAAGAGAACCGGAGACTGGCAGAAACCAACGAGGAGTTGATAAACCGTCTGGCCCGTTTGGAGAGAAAGATGAAGGAACTTGAGCTGCATTCCACCGTGGAAAAGTATCCCATGAAGAGGGATGGAGAACTCTAAATCTTTTTAAGCTTGGATAATTATTTAAGTTGTGATACCATGGAAGAAACGGTCAGAGTAAGAGTGCCAAAAGGAAAGGAAGTAATCGGAGTTATAGAGGAGGTACTGCCCGGCTCAAAAGCCAGAGTGAGGTGCGGTGACGGAAAAATGAGGATATGCAGGGTACCTGGAAGGTGTAAGAGGAGAATATGGCTCAAACCCAATATTCACGTGTTGGTCAAACCCTGGGACACACAGAGCGATACAAGGGGAGACCTGATATGGAGTTATAAGAAGTCCAGAGTCAAATGGTTGAGAAAAAAAGGTTACTTGAAAGAATTGAGGTGATTTCTTGATAAAGGAAGTTAAAATCCCAGAGGATAGAGTGGCCATTCTAGTGGGAAAAGAGCACAGTGTAATCAACAATATAGAGTCCAAGGGAGTAAAGATTGGGGTCAGGGGCAACAGCGTGAAGATATCCGGGGATGCGCTTAAGGTTATGAACGCCTGGAACATGGTCAAGGCCATCGGCAGGGGATTCTCTCCTGAGAAGGCTCTGACACTCAATGAAAACAAGAGTCTGGTGGTAATAAAGCTCGGAGACCGTCTGTCTGAAAAGGCCTTAAATCGGCAAAAAGCCCGGGTTATAGGTGAGAAAGGAAAAGTCAGGAGAAAGCTGGAAGAACTCACCGAAACGTTTATATCTGTTCAAGGGAAAACTGTATCGGTGATCGGTGAATTTGACAAGGCTGACCTGGCCAAGAAAGCCATAGAGAAACTGGTGTCAGGAGCCACTCACCGTTCTGTGTACAATTTTTTGGAAGGTGCAATAAGTGAAAAGTAAAGGTAGGAATAAGACCGCCGCTGACATGGCTAAAGAACAGAGGTACATCTCAGTCAGCGAGTTCTTCGAGAAGAACAAGCATCTTCTGGGTTTTGACAACCCGACCAAGGCACTTCTGATGGTGGTGAAAGAGGCAGTGGATAACTCGTTGGACGCCTGTGAAGACGCGGGAATACTACCTGACATAAATGTGGAAATAACCGAAGAGGGCGAGGATAGTTACAAAATTGTAGTGGAAGACAACGGACCCGGAATAATGAAGAAGGAGATACCCAACGTGTTTGGTAAGCTGTTGTACGGAAGCAGGTTCGGAAGGGGGAGACAGGCTCGGGGACAGCAGGGCATAGGAATATCCGCGGCAGTCCTCTACGCCCACAACACCACCGGAAAGGACGCCATAATCGAATCCAAGACCGGGAAGGGCAAGCCCACCCACGTATTTCACATACACATAGACGTCAAGGAAAACGAAGCGCTCATCGACAAGGAGAAAGTAACTAAGAACAAACTGAAAGACCACGGGACACGCATAACACTGTTCGTTAAGGGCAAGTACAGACGTACACAATCAGTGGACGACTACATGAAACAGACTGCCATAGTAAACCCCTACGCCGACATCAAGTACAAATCACCAAATGGCAAGAAGTATCACTACAAAAGAACGGTCAAGGAACTGCCAGCAAGGTCAAAAGAGATAAAGCCGCACCCCTACGGAATGGAACTGGGAATTCTGATAAGGATGCTGAAGAACTCCAATGTCAAGACATTGAGCGCCTTCCTCAGGAAGGAGTTCTGCAGGGTAGGCGCCACTTCTGCCAAGGAAATATGCAAACTGGCAGGCCTGAAGACCAGGACAAAGACCAAGAAGATAAAGCGCGACGAAGCAGAAAGGCTTCTGAAGGCCATGCAGACGGTGAAGCTTCAACGTCCGCCCACCAACTGCCTCTCACCGGTCAACCAGGAACATCTGCTGAAAGGATTACAGAAAGAATTCAACGCAGATTTCATAACCACCACTACCAGGAACCCTTCGGTCTACAAAGGTAACCCTTTCCAGATAGAGGCAGGAATAGTCTACGGGGGTGACCTGAACCCGGACACTTCAGTGAAGTTGATGCGCTACGCCAACAAAGTCCCGCTCCTTTACCAGAGGTCAGCAGGCGCCATATGGAAGGCAGCCACTTCCACATCCTGGAAGAGGTACGGATTGGGGCAGGAAAGGGGTTCCACTCCACACGGGCCCGCAGTACTGGTAGTGCACATGGCATCGGTATGGGCACCCTTCGTATCTGAAAGCAAGGAAGCTATTGCAACCTATCCGGAAATAGTAAAGGAAATGAGACTGGCTCTTCAGGAATGTGCCAGGAAGTTGAGGCTGTTCATATCCAAGAAACAGAGGGCCAAGAGAGAGAAGCACAGACTGGGAGTGTTCAAGGACTACTTCCCGCTCATCGAAGAGTCGGCTAAGGAACTGGCAGGAGTGAAAAAGGGAGTAAATATTAAACCTATACTGGACAAAGTTGTGAAGAGCGAACTGCTCAAGATAAAGACGGGTAAGATGGACAAGAAATTCGTGAAGAAGAAGGCAAGTGAGTAACATGGCAAAGAAAAAATCTAAGAAGAAAACCAAGAAGGCCAAGAAGAAGGAGAGGGAGGACACCGTAAAGAAGCTTAAACAGATAGGCAAACAGGTAGTCAAACAGATAAAGGAAAAGGAAGTACCAGTGATCAAGATACCGATCCGTTCTACATCCAACATAATATACGACCCCAAACTCTCCTGCTACGTGTTGGGAGACAGGAAGTCCAAGAGGTCAGCCGGGAACATACGCCACGTAAAGCGCCTGGCCCAGATGCTGAAGGTAGCAGCCTTCACCAAGGACCTGGTAAAGGATGGGAACAGACACATAACCAAAAGAGAACTCTACTACATAAGCGAGTCGTGGGGAGACAAGTTGCAGTTCGACGAGCAGCCCAAATCCGACGACATAGTGGAAGATATAGAGGCTATAATTTCCAAACCCAGGGAAGACATAAAGGTCATACCAAACCCCAAGGGTTCCATATACGGTGACCTGACCATAAAGTTCAAGAACCAGAAGGGAAAGATGATGAAGGTCAACTGCCTGGACACTGCGGACGGACAGGCCATAGGACCCAGGACATGTGAAGCAGAACTAGTGAAGACCTCTGCCAACAAGGTGATAGCAGTGGAAACTGGTGGTATGTACAATCGCCTGATAGAAGAGAACGGGAACGAGAAGTTCGATGCACTGCTGGTCAACCTGGGAGGCCAGGCCTCACGTTCAACAAGAAGGATGATAAAGCGTTTGAACGAAGAAATGGGAATACCGGTCTACGTGTTTGCAGACAGCGACCCGTTCGGTCTTCACATAGCCATGGTGGTGATTTCGGGTTCTGCCAAGTCCGCCCATGTCAACGAGCATCTGGCCACGCCCGACGCGACTTGGCTGGGAGTGACTGCCTCAGACATAAAGAAGTATAAGTTGAAGACAGACAAGATGAGGGACCTGGACATAAAGCGTATCAAGGAACTGAAGAAAGACCCCAGGTACAAGAATGACAAACGTCTGCAGGACGAGTTGAAAATCTGGCTGAAAATAGGGAAAAAAGCAGAACAACAGGCCCTGTTGAAGTACGGATTCGAGTTCGTGGTGGAGAAGTATCTACCAGAGAAATTCAAGGAACTAAAAGCGCCTGGGTTCAAATAGACACCTTTTTAAACCTGTTTCACCAATTCTTTTCCAAGCCCTTGTAGCTCAGTAGGTAGAGCGTCTGGCTGTTAACCAGAAGGTCGCAAGTTCGAATCTTGCCGAGGGCGCTATGGACAGGAGTAAGAAGATTCTGTATGTAGCCCATTGTCTACTCAACTAAAACACCATTGCCCCCACACTGGTCAGAAAGGGATGGACGTCGGATGTGTGGGAACTTACGAGACTGACGGAAAAATGGAATGTAGGCCTGGAACAGATACCTTGTCCGGAATTCAATGTGAAGGGTTATCCCCGGGACCTGGCGACCAAGGACGACTACGACAACCAAGAGTTCAGAAGCCATTGCAGAGAACTGGCTTCGGGAATAAAGGAATCTATGGAAAAGTTTGAAAGGGTCGGTTTTGAAGTCTATGGTGTAGTCGGTGTGGCCGCATCCCCCTCCTGCGGTGTGTACGAGACGCACAGGGAAGAAGTCGAGGAGAGGGTGAAAGAGTCGGGAGTTTTCATGGAGGAGTTGGAGAAGGCGGTGGACAAACCTTTCGTGGACTTCGACTACAAGAGGCCGAATATAAGTTTAAAAAAATTGGAAACTATTCTAAGATATGGATTCGAAGATGAAGGCCATAAGTGAACGGTTCGATGTCCGGAAGTACAAGGACGCCTGTAACATGAAAGGCTGTGAGAACCAGCCTGTCAAACAGGTGGACATAATAGAACTCAAGGCCAAAGGCATACTCCAGAAGAGGAGTTTGGCCACTGTTTACATGTGCAAAAAACACATGAAGAAGATTGGCCTGATAGTCAGAAACCTGGGAAAGTTCACTGACAAGGGGATAATCATAAGGGTAGAGGAAAAGGACATGGTGCCCGAAGAAGCCAAGTACGTCACTTTCTAAAGTTTTAAATATTGTTTTACTGATTAAGGCTAGAGGGAAGGTAGCTCAGCCTGGGAGACTTCAAGGAAGCTCATCAGCGCTGCACTCCTTTTGGAGGGCGAACCTGAAGAGGCAGTTGTCGTGGGTTCAAATCCCACCCTTCCCATTTCTCAGTTTTAAATGTTTTTTATTCAAGTATTTTTGGGTTGGATGATTCGCTTAAACATAATCCCCATAGGCGACGTTCCGAGCAAGGTTTTGCAGGAACTTCAGCCGGAGTTGAAGAAGAAAAACTTCTCTGTCAAGACTTTCAAATCCATAGAAATGCCTGAAGAATCGTTCTCTCCCTACAGGCACCAGTACAACAGCCAGTTGATACTGGACATCCTCAGGCGGTTCAGGGGAAATTCAACGGGCATAATAACAGAGGACATATACTCCGGGAACAAGTCATTCGACTTCGGAGCCGCGGAGTATGACGGTTCGGTAGTGGTCTCGCTCTACCGACTCAGGCCGGAATTCTACAAGGAAAATCCTGACTTTGATTTGCTGATGGAACGTCTGGTCAAACAGGTCTTGTACTACATGGGACAGGTTAAAGGACTGAGGGAGTGCAAGAACCCCAGGTGCATCATGTATCCGGTCAAATCCGTGGAAGACATAGACCTCAAAGGAAAATCATTCTGCAACAGTTGCAATGCAAGCCTTTCCACACTGGGAGTGGACATGTAAAGCTTTTTAAATGAAGTGGGAAAGTACTAACATGGCAAAAAAGAAGAAAGGCAAAAAGAAGAGCAAGAAAAAGGCAGACAAACCTGTATCCGCCGAAATAGTCGAAAACAAGGTCATAATCAGGAAAAAGAAGGACGCGGAAAAGGTCTATCAGGACGGGAACTATGGGAAGGTCATAGAAGACAGGGGAGAACTGTGCCTGGAAGAAGCCCTCCATCTGATGGAGAGGGGCAAACTGACCGTCAAGAAGGGCGGTAAGAAGATTTCCAAGAAAAAATTTCACAAACTGGCCTGCGAGATAGACGAGGAGTTCCCACACAAATACATAGTCTACAAGGACCTGAGGAACCGCGGACTCCTGGTGAGGACCGGCTTCAAGTTTGGGACCCATTTCAGAGTCTACGATCGGGGTGTAAAACTGGTCAAAGGGCCCAAATCCACCAGAGAACACACCAAATGGATAGTTCATGCCATACCCACCAACTACTCCTGCTCCTTTCCGGAACTCTCCAGGGCGGTCAGACTTGCCCACAACATACGTGCCAGCATGCTCTGGGCAATCGTGGACGAGGAAGGGGACGTAACGTATCTGAAAATCGAAAGAATCCGTCCTTAAACAATTTAAATCAAAAAGGTAAATCTATCTATGGTCAAACCAGAGGAGCCTGTATCCAAAACAGCGTCGGAAATGATAAACAAGAAAGAGGAAGCTCTGCCGGTTTATTCTGAGAAGAAATTCCTGGGAGTCGTGACTGCCAAAGACATCATCAAAAGCGCCGAGGATGCTCCCAAGACCAAGGTAAGGACACTGCTTCTCCAGCCTCCGACTACGGAAGACGAGGACGAGGTGGTAAGCCTGATGGCAAACAATGAACTGCCGGTGATGGTGAAGGACGAACTTGTGCATAGATGGGAAAGACTGGAACCATCTGACATGGAACTGAAAAACATACTGGAAGACGTGAAAACTGTCAAGCCTGAAGACAGCGTGGACAAGGCCAGGAAATACCTGGTGGAGAAAGGCAAAAGGCTGGTGGCGGTGGTCGATGAAGAACTCAGGGGCTATCTGGATGTTTTTTCTCTGCTGAAATTGGTCCATCCCAAGTACAAGATGGGCTTCCGGGACGCGGCAGGCGAGAAGAAGAGCGAGAGCGATATACCGGTGAAGGAACTCATGGACAGACCTTCCACTTTCACTGAGAAAAGTTCAGTCAGTTCAGTGGTGAAAAAACTAAAAAAAGACAAGAGACCCCAAATCATACTTTCTGACGGAAAAATCATCGGAGCAGTCACGTTCACATCAGTCCTGAGGAACCTCCAGCAGACCCAGAAGAAGGGAGTATACGTGCAGATAGTGGGCCTGGACAAGGAAGAGTCGGGATTCAGGAACAAAGTGGACCAGGATATAGAAAAGACGGTCAAGAAACTGGGAAGAATAAAGGAACGGCTGAGGCGCTTGACGGTCTACGTGAAGAAGCACGACACCGGGGGCAAGAGGACCAAGTATTCGGTGAGGACCCGTCTGGAGACTGCCAAGGACGTGGTGGTTTCGAAGGACTGGTCATGGAACTTCGTGGAAGCGTTGGAAAGCTCCTTGGAAAAACTGGAGAGAGAAGTCATAAACAAGTGGGAGAAGGCCAGGGAAAAGGCACGAGGAAAAACCGTCTGATTTCATTTCTTTTCGTCTTTTCTCTTCCAAACGACTTTCGGACCCTCTCTGATTTCGAGTATTCGGTGAGCGGGTATTCTTGTCCTGCCGGTTGAGATAAAAGTCTTCCCTATGTCAACGCCTTTACACGATATCTTTTTCCGGTCGTCGGGAGCACCCCGGTGGAGCAAGACCAGAAAGTAATCCTCCAGATATTTGTCGGGGTCCCATTTTATTTTGTTCAGAAATTCCAGGGGGTTCATACGATTTTACCCAGCTTCTTGAGATTGGTCCCGGACAGGAACTTCGTGAGGACGTCAGGCAATTCCTTTATCTTGACTCTGATTTGCTTCTTGGTGTCTCTGTCACGCAAGGTGACGGTCTTGTCTTTTTTGGTCTGATGGTCTATGGTCACACAGGCAGGTGTGCCTATCTCATCCTGTCTTGCGTAGCGACGTCCTATGGAACCCGAGTCGTCGTAATAGACGTAGAAGCGCTTCTCCCTCAAAGTTTGAAAAACGTCCTCTGCTTTTTCAGGCAGTTTGTCCTTGGACACCAGAGGGAAAACCGCAACTTCCATGGGCGAGATATTTCGAGGAAACTCGAACCATATCCAGTCTCGTTTGTCTTGAACCAAACTGTACATCACGGTGGCCAGGACTATGCGGTCCAGACCGAAAGAGGGTTCTATCACGTGCGGGACTATCTTCTTACCATCCACGGATACTTCCATTTTCTTCTGCGAGGCTTTGCCGTGGCTGGATAAGTCATAGTCAGTACGGTCGGAGACTTGGCAGACTTCCACCCAGTCATCGAAGTTGGGGAAGTAGACCTCTATGTCCCATGAGTCCGACGAGTAATGGGCAACCTCGTTGGGCAGATGTTGTCTGAAACGTATCTTCTTTTTCGGAATCCCCAAAGAAGAGAGGAATTTCTGCGACAATGCCAGGTAATAACCCATGACCTGTGTAAATGTCTTGTTCTTAACCGCTGATTTAATCGTCCTGTTCTTAGGCTTTCCTTTTTTCTTTTTCTGCTGTTTCTTGGAGAATATCTTAATTTTCTCCTTAGACAAACGCTTGAACTTCGAGAACTTGTTCTTCTTCTTCGAGTCCACGAACACTTCCACTTCCATCTGATTAAATTCTCTTAGTCTCACTAGACCTCTCCTGGGCGAGATTTCGTTCCGGTAGGCCTTTCCTATTTGAGACACACCGAAGGGAAGTTTCTTCCTTGCCAGGTCCCACAAACGCCGGAAAGGCAGGAACATACCTTGTGCAGTCTCTGGCCTCAAATAGCCGGTTACCTTGCTCTTGCCCGCTCCTATGTCCGTTTTCAGCATCAGATTGAAGTCCCACACCTTTCCCAGTTCTCCGTCACACTCAGGACACTTTACATTCTTGCTTTCCAGTAAATACTCGACTTCTTTGGTCATTAAACCGTCGCAGGACTTGTTTGTGGCCTCCTCAGCCAATAAGTCAGCTCTGAAGACCTCCCCGCACTTCTTGCACTCAACCATAGGGTCTGAGAACTTTTCAAGGTGTCCAGAGGCTGAAAACACGTCCTCAGGCATTAAAGTGGGCGCATCTATCTCAAAAAAACCTTCCTCTATAACAAAGTACTCTCTCCACTTATCAGCGATTCTATCCTTCAATAAGGCGCCTATAGGTCCGTAGTCGTAGAATCCGGCCACCCCTCCGTATATCTCAGAAGCAGGCCAGATGAAACCACGTCTCACCAACACGTCGTCCAGAGTCTTCTGGTCAATTTTCTCCTTTTTCTTGCTTTTCTTCTTCTTACTTTTCCTCTTACTCTTGGACTTTTTTTTCTTCTTGGACTTCTTCTTTGCCATAATTCTACTTTTTCTCAACTTATAAATAGCTTTACAGGAAGATTTAATGGTGGTTGAAATGAAAGTAAATGTGTCAGATGTGGAAGGGGATATAGACTACAAAAAGCTCTCTAAAAAGTTCGGTGTCAAGTCTATACAGAGATATCTGAAGAAGATTGAGCCCCTGGACAAAATATACAGGCGTGGTTACGTATTCGGACAGCGGGACTTTGGACGAATAACAAAGGCCATCAGGAAGGACAAGGAATTCGCGGTGGTCACGGGTGTGAATCCCTCAGGACCCATACACTTCGGTCACAAGATGTTTCTGGACCAGGCACGGTTCTTCCAGAAGAAGGGTGCGGAGGTTTTCATCCCCGTATCAAATGACGAGAGCTATTTCTTCGGAAAAGTAGACACGCTCGAAGAAGCGAACGCAAACGCCAAAAGCCTGATACCAGACATAATCGCACTAGGCTTCAAGAAGAGCAAGACCAACATATTCATTTCTACCAAAACACCGTCCGTCTATGAACTAGCCACCAGATTGTCTACCAAAACTACCTTCTCTTCCGTCAAGGCTATATTCGGCTTTAACAACCAGACCAATCCCGGAGCCATATTCTACGGGGTGATGCAAAGCGCTCACATCCTACTCCCCCAGACCAAGGAGTTCGGTGGACCCAAACCAGTTGTAGTGCCTATAGGCATAGACCAGGACCCGTACATTCGCCTGTCCAGGGACATATCTGCCAAGGTAGGGTTCGTGAAACCCTCCTCTACATACCACAGATTCATGCTCGGTCTTTCCGGAGGAAAGATGTCCACGTCCAAACCAGAGACATGCATATTCCTCACCGACAAGCCGAAGGACGCGGAGAAGAAATTGATGTCAGCCATAACCGGAGGTAGGAAGAGCGCCGAGGAACAGAGGGAGAAAGGAGGAGAGCCGGAAAAATGCTCAGTTTTCCAGTATTTCTCACTGCTCACAGACGACGACAAGAAGCTGGAGAAGATAGAAAAGGAATGCAAATCGGGAAAGAGAATATGCGGTGACTGCAAGAAGGAGTGTGTTAAGCACTTGAAAAGGTTCCTGAAGAAACATCAGAAGAAGAGAAAAAAAGCAAAGAAACAGGTAGACAAGTTCATGTTGGAGGGATGACATGAGAAAGTTTTTAGCCATGTTATTCATACTTTTGATATTGCCCGCTGGTTTCGCACTGAAACAAACCTCCATATATTTACCTGCAATCAGGGAAACGGACCAAGGTTATGAAGGAGCTGTGGCCGTGTTGAATGTGGAAGTGAAGGAGGGGGACGGTCACACCTACGTAGACACCTCACCACTCACAAAAATAGATACACAGGCTTCGGCAAGAATCGCCAGGGACGTTGCCTGCAGACTGACTGAAGTGGACTGTTCGAAACTGGACTTCTTCTACGTAATCCGCTCCGAGGCACAGATAGTGGGAGGGCCTTCTGCCGGTGCTTCCATGGCAGTCGCCACTCTGACCAGTTTACTCGATTTGAACGCCTCCAAAGAAGTGGTTTTGACTGGCACCATAAACCCGGACGGGACCATAGGACCGGTGGGGAGAATCTTGGAAAAGGCACAGGCAACTGCATCTGTGAACGGCACC
This sequence comes from uncultured archaeon, assembly GCA_964644245.1. GTDB lineage: Archaea > Aenigmatarchaeota > Aenigmatarchaeia > CAZXUR01 > CAZXUR01 > CAZXUR01. The sequence continues at coordinate 93,191 of CAZXUR010000002.1, read as the reverse complement.
CAGTTCCTGGTCCCCTCGGGACAGTCGGTTATCTATTATGAGGAAACGGAAACAACAGAAGTCGGTCCAGTGACTCATGTCAGGACCACTCCCAAAAGAGTTGATATCATGTCTTATGCGAAGGAGGAATGGGGACTGGAAGTGATAGAAGTGTCAGACGTGGAAGACGCCCTACGCTACTACAGTGGTCACCGGTTCAAGGAAAGAGAAGGTGCAACTATAGACACTTCCAAGTACGTGGAGGTCATGAAGGAAGTCTCCGAGCAGTTGAAATCGGATGCGCAAAGGGACTACCAGCAAAGCAGAGAGATATTTCAACAATCCGGAATAAGAAAAGGCACCTCTACCTACACCGAACTGGCGGGCATGTTGCAGGAAATGGAAGGAGAAATGGAGAAGTTGAAACAGTTATATGAAGGAGGAAATTACTACGGGGCCTCGAGTCAGGCATTCAAGATATCCATAAGGACTAGTTATGTGAAGAATGCTTTAGGACTACTGGAGTCAGGAGACGGTGAGTCCTTCTTGTACGAACTGATAAACGGTATAGAGGAAAAAGTCAAGGACACGGATGACTACATAGACAAGAACGTAACTGACAACATAATAGACATAGAACTGATTGCAGTTTCCTCACAGAGAATAAACGAGGCTGACGATTTGATCAGACTGGCCTGGAAGAACTACTACAACGAAGACTATCTCTCTGCCTGTTATTACGCGAGTTATGCAGACGAGCGTTCCAAGACCGCAAGGACCTGGTTCGACATGACTGAAGTATTCGGCGGTAACCAGTCGTTTAACACGGGTGAATTGGAACATCTGGCAAAGATGAAGATAGATGAAGCCGACTCTTCGGTAACATATGCGTCCACTGTCTCGGGAGGAAAACTTCTGGGGCTGTCATCAGAATCCTTGGAAAATGCCATGGACGACTACGAGCATCAGGAATACGCATCAGCCATAATAAACGCGGCCCTCGCAAAAGTCCAAGCGAACCTGGCCATGGAAGTCCGGGGTCTCGAAGAGTTCTCGGAAAAGGCAGAGACTGCAAAGAACGAAGCTGAGCTGTCCATAAAGGATGCTGAGTCAGTTGTCTATCCGTTGGTGGCGGTCAGTTACTACGAATACGGTAAAAGTTTCGAAGACGATTATAACGCTTTGCTCTACTATTCCTATGCCAAGGAATTCGCTTGCGTGTCCGAAAGTATTTACCAGGTTTACACCGGAGAAACGATTCAAGAACCAATCATAGTACCCAGTGAAATAGTAGAACCGGTTCACAGGGATGACCGGGCGGTAGTGTTAGTGGCGATGATGGGCATCGTTGCCGGCGTGGTAATCAGCAAATCCTTCCTCTGATTCTTGCTTTGTACGAGCCCAAATGAACGAGCGGACTGGAGAGTTTTCCCACCACTTTTGTTTCTCCTTTCTTTATGGCTTTCAAGACCGAACTTACATTTTTCCTACAGTCCAGTTGTGTATACGCATTTCCCACTTCTCCGGGTGTATGGGCGTCGCTTCCTCCCACCTCCGGAAGTCCTTCCTCTCTGGCGAATCTTTCTGCAAGCCTTACCGGCCTTTCCATCAGGCATCTGGCGTTCCATGTCTCCACTGCGTCTATTTCTAGATGTTCCAATAGATTTCCAAGCCCGTGCCTGAAGTAGTCGAATGGGTGGGGTGCTATCGCAATCGCTCCCTGTTTGTGTATTCTCTTTATGGTCTCTTTCGGGGTCAGACCCGGAGGTATTTCTTTCTTCAGTCCAAGTCCTATGACTTCGCCCGATTCGGCAGCCACTTCTTCCCCCGGTATTACCAATATTTTGTCTGAACTGAATTTTTGGAACACGCTATGGTCGGTGATAGCAACCCCGTTCATTCCTTTATCCAGAGCCGCTTCCACCACTTCTCTGAAGGACATGTCTGAGTCACCTGAGTTTTTTGTGTGGATGTGAATATCTAGTTTTAAGGACATGGTTTATATGTATGGGTAAAGGAATTTAAATGAAGTCAGAAAACCTTTTTAAGAGGAACTGAAAAGTATTATTCAAAACAACGTTTGATAATATGAAGTACGACTTGATCATCAGGCTTTACAATCCCATCAAGAATAGTTTTCAATTTATCATGGGCTCTGTGCTTTATTTCTCGGTTTTTAATGTCTTTGACCCAGCAAGGTTCGTCTTCGGGCTCCTTGGTTTTGTAATCGCCTACCAGTCCGTTTACCAATACAACGATTTGATGGACTACAAAGAGGACGTCAAGGATGAAATCAGAAAAAGAAACAAGCCACTTGCAAGGTCTGAATTCACAAGGGAATATGTAGAATCGTTTTCATATATACTGACGATTGTTGGCATGTCTTTATGTTTCTTGGTAAACGTTTACTTTGGTCTGTTAGTGGCATTTACACTGTTTCTGAACTTTTTGCACTCCGTTCCCTTCCTACGGTTAAAGAACACAAAACTTGTGGTTCCAAATCTATTCGTAATCGAGTTCTTGAAGTATTCTTTGGGCTGGTTCGCGCTTTCGATTACTCTTAACAATTTTCCATACGTCTTCATGAGTTTCCTGTCTTTACTGTATGTCGGATGTTACATTTTCTGGAAAAATGACATAAGAAAAAATGTTTTCCAGAACATGACACTAAAAATAATATTTACCGGAGTGGTAATGCTCTATCTAATTTCCTTAGTCATATATACTTTCAAACTACCGCTTATAATCCCCATACCCATATCCATAATCAACATGGTAATAATTTTTAATTGGGTGAATTTGAACGATGTTTTTGAAAAAATTAGGGTATCCAACATTCTAATTTACATGATGATGTTCACCATTGTAATTTCCATGGTACTGTTGTCAGACCCTGTGGTGGCAGAACTGAACGATGGAATTGCCGCCAGGATTGATACTGTCAAAGAAAATATAACTAACACCATACCAAATGGAATAAAAAATGACATAGAGTCACTGGATGAAAGAATAACAGAAAACATGTGTAAAGTTAAGGAACATGAGATAAAGGATTTGATATCCTGACAACCACGTCTCGGAGAGAATACAATGAAGAGTACTTCAATAGGCATAGTCATGCAATAGGCGGTCTTCTGAATGGGGGATATGAAGGGTATGAAAAACACAAACATATAAAGTACTGGAAATGGAAGGTCGATAAGGTATTGGAATATAAGAAAGGGGGAAACGTATTGGACGTGGGTTGTGCATACGGTTTTTTTCTTCAGCATATGTCAGACAGATTCAAAAGGCACGGTATAGACATAAGTGAACATGCTATAAGACAGGCAAAAGAGGGAGGTTTAAAGGGCGAATTTAGAATCTGCGATATATGTAAAAAAAGACCGTTCTCGGGAATAAAGTTTGATGTGATCACGATGTTCGATGTAATAGAGCATTTGAGAGACCTAGACTCTGTGCTTGAGAGGGTGAAATCAATGCTGAAAGAAAACGGTTATCTGTTTGTATTTGTGCCTGTCTCCAGCAGATTTCATCATTTCATCTCAGCTCTGGGATTCGGACTCTTGGACAATGATGTGACTCACATAAACATAGCCAAGACCAACAGCTGGATGAGGATATTTGGGGATTACTTTGAGATCGTAGAAGACTTTCCCATCACTCTTGATAACAGATACATATGGCCACTTGAAATATATCATTTCTTTGTGCTCAACAAGGGTCCCGAAAATAACTATCATTCCTGACCCATCATAAATCATATTTTATACTTTGGCTTCAATGAATTAGGGGTGTTATTTTGATATCGGTTATAATACCTGCGTATAATGAAGAAAAGGTGTTGGAACGTACCCTCCCTAAGATAATGAAAGAGCCTGGAAATTACGAGGTAATAGTTGTGGACGACTGCTCCACTGACGGAACAGCCCATGTAGCAAGGAAGAAGGGGGCAAGAGTTATAGAAACTGATAGGAACAGCAAAGGCCCCTGGTACCCGAGGAATCTTGGGGGGAAGGAGGCAAAAGGCGATACTCTTTACTTCATAGATGCAGATTCATACCCCCTTTCTGGATGGAGGGAAAGGATCGAGGAAAGGGTCAGAGAAGGAACTTTCATCATAGGCAGGATACTTTATACGGATGAGAACTTCAACTTTAACACACGACTATCATTTGTAAACTTCCTTTATCACCTGGAAAATATCATAATGAAAGTAGGTGGTCCAAATATATCAATTAATAGGGAAGACTTTCTCAAGACCGACGGATTCAGACCTGTGTGGCCTGAAGAAATCTACTTTATAAGCAAGTCGGCCAAGGTACTGGACTTGGATTATGATTCCCGTCTCAGGATAAAAATGATAAGCAGGAGAGGAACGAACTCAAAAAACATCAGGAAGGGATTGAAAAGTTATCTTGGCTTTCCCGAAAAGACCAGCAGAGAAGACTTCCCTCACAAATTTAAATAGTTTTGATAAGTAGAAATATGAAAATAGTTTTTCCCCACCCCTATCATCTGGGCTCCAAGGAAACCATATCAAACGTAATACTGAGAACTTCCAGAGAGTTAAAGGACAAGCACGAAATCATATATGTGGGACCGAGCAGCATAAATGAAAACGGCATAAGGAACGTAAATGTGGACGTGTCCTACAGGAACGTACCTTTTTTGTCACCACCGAAGTATGTCTTCCATGGTAATCTTGTAAAAAAACTGGATAGACTCTGTGGGAAAGAAGACGTAGATGTGATAAACGTGCATTGGCCCACTTACACGACCGGCTTCTTCAGTGGGGTAGCCAAAATATCTGAGAAACATGATATACCCATGGTAGTTACAGTACATTGGCCTGTCGACAGCCCGAATCTGGGCATGTGGAGAGGGCCTTACTGGTTGTACAACGAATTGTTTACCAAGAAATTTTTTGACAAAAGTGACATGCTACTTGCTGTCAGCAAAGGTCTTAAGAATAACATATCCGAAAGGTTTGGGGTCAGTGGGTCCAGAATAAAAGTAGTTTACAACGGTTCTGACTACAAGACTTTCAAAAAAGATAAAGAATCTGGTGAAAAGTTCAGAAAAAAGTACTCGGTGAAATCAAAAAGGATTGTCCTGACGGTGGGAAGGATAGTAAAGTATAAGGGCATACAGCACGGAGTAGAAATGCTGAAGAAAATAGATGCCTCTCTTTTAGTGGTCGGTGGAGGCAAGTATAGAGACGTCCTGGAGGCGAAATTCAGGAGGTCTGGTATGTCAGACAGGGTCCACTTCACGGGATACGTTCCTGACAAAGACTTAGTAGGCGCATACAACCTCGCAGATGTCTATGTATCTTTCTCTGCTGTTGAGTCGTTTGGGCTTGCTGTCCTTGACGCACAGGCGTGTGAAAAACCTGTGGTGGGTTTTGATGTCCTAGGAGTAAACGAAGTGGTCAAGCATGGAAAGACCGGTTTTCTGATTGATTATGGTAACTGTGACAAGTTGGCTGACAGGACCGCAGATTTACTCGACGATAAAAGGAAGGGAGCAAGGATGGGAAAGAACGGGAGGAGAAGGGTGTTGAAAAAATTTACTTGGAAGAAGGTTGCCCAAAGGGTTGAAAACGCTTTCGAATCCCTAGCTTAGCCATGTTCTTGGATATGTTTCCGACCATGCCAAAGAACTCGTAGAATGGCTTTAAAGACCTCAACCCATAGTAGAATATGCTGGGGTCCCTGAAACATTCGAGCATGCACTCGTTACACTGGGAATCCTCCAACTCTAACTTGATATCATCAAGAGCCGAGCATATGATTTCTGACTTCTTCATGCACTTATACAAATCCAGATTCCAGTCCAGATAAAATATTTTAGAGCCTCCAAGACATGGGTATTTGACCTCCTCTTTCTTTAGGAACCGAATCATGTCCTTCAATCCCTTGGTAGGATTCAGTATCTTATAGTCTTTCTTGAGTTTGATAACCTTTCTGAACACGTCTAAGAGTTCTTCTTTAGAGAAATTGACCGAGTCGCTTCCACCTATCTCAAACGTAGAATCCATTGTAAACATGGGGTAGCATAAAGTAATGGAATCAACCCCCAAATCTCTTTCATACTCCAGTATTTCTTTTAGTTCTTTATAATTTGATTTGCATATAGTTGTCAAAGCAAATACGGGAACACCTTCATCCTTCAGACGCTCCACCCCCTTCTCTACTTTATCCTTTAGCCCCTTTATGCCTCTGGTACTTTCTATTATCTCTGACTTGTAGTGGTCTACAGACACACCCACCGCATCAATCCCAGATTCCTTTATCTTTTTCGCCTTCTCCTGGTCTATGAGACTGCCGTTGGTAACTACAGAGACGAAAAAACCCCGATTAGATGCGTATCTAGTAGCCTCAAATATGTCCTTGTATAGGAAGGGCTCGCCCCCGGTGAACTGCAAGAATCTTACGTTATTCTTGTGCAAAAAGTCAAGAGCCTTTTTTACATTTTCAATGCTCGGTGAAATCTTCTTCTTTTGCTTCCATATGGAGCAGAAATCACACCTGGCGTTGCATCGATTAGTTATCCCAAAAAAGCATATCTTGTAAGTCTTTAGGGGGTGTCTCAAAAGAGTCAGACCTTTGTTAAAATTCATAAGTCTAATATGTATCAGGATATTTAAAAGGAGTGTTTAAGAAGCCCAATTACAAAACATTATATAACAAGAGGTTAAAAATATTCATGCTCTCGATTATCGTGCCTACTTTGAACGAAGAGAAGTACATAGGCAGTTGCCTCAAGTCGATAAAGAAGCAGGATGTGGACAAAGAGATAATCGTTGTCGATTCTAATTCTGAGGACGACACCGCAAAAATTGCGAAGAAGTATGCAGACAAAGTCATTGTCACCAAAAAAGTGGGTGTGGGCATGGCCAGGAACAAAGGCGCGGAGAAGGCAAAGGGCGACATATATCTGTTCATAGACGCGGACATGAGGTTGAACAAAGGGGTGCTGAAAAGGGTACTGAAGGAATTCGAGGACCAGGACCTAGTGGGGCTTTGCGGAGAGGCGTATTCAACCGGGAAATGGAGGTACAGAATAATATATCAGGGAGTCTTTTTGGTCACCAAGATATTCCTATTGTTCGGGATTCCTCTCTTCCCCTCGATGTTCGTTGCCTACAGAAGGAAAGCCTTCAAACGAGTGAACGGTTTCAAGGATTGGATATCCGCAGAGGACTATGATATAAGTTATCGGATGAGAAACTTTGGCGACTTCAATTTGATGAGCGGAGGTATATGGACATCACCCAGGAGGCTGAAAAGGCACTATTGGAAGTACGTCTTCTTCCACATAAAGAACAGCCTGAATTATCTGATTTTCAACCGGGAGGGTTCAAGAGACTACCCTGCTCTCAGATGACTTTTCTTTCCACACGTCCACCCCGTAATAAACGCCTATGGCCGAGCCTGACAAAGTGGTGAACCAGAAGGTGAAAAGCCGGTCTAGGAAGGCGAAGGCTGCTGCCGCGGGAAGCCCGACCCCGAACAGAGTGAGCACGAATATCTCTCCTCCTTCGGCTACCCCCAACGAGCCGGGAGTGGCCGGGATGAAGAGTACGAATATCATTATTCCGTAGAGGATTACTATCTGTACTAAAGAAAGACCCAGCCCCAAAGACATCAGCAAAAGGTAGGTTTTTCCGAAGTCAAGGAATCTCAGGACCAATGTGACCAATACGGCCTTACACAACGTGTCTCTGTTCCTTCCCTTCTTCACGTTCTCTTTGAATGTCTTGAAAACTCTCAGGAATTTCTCCCTGTCTGCTCTCTTTTTGAAGAAACTCTTTCTGTAAAGGAAATCAAAAATTCTCTGGACGATGTTAGTGCTGGGAATTGAGAAGATTAAGACCAAAAAAGATACGAAGAATAGATAACCTATGAACATGGAAACGTGAAGCCAGAAAGGGGGGTTCCACAGGAAGAACGAGGAAAGCAGTGCAAAGGATATTATTCCAAAGGCAAAAAGTATCTCTGAAACGTCGTCCAGGAACACCGCTGATATTCCCTCTCTCATCCGGAGCCCGTTCCTTCTCTTCATTATATAGGCCTTGACGGGTTCCCCGCCGAATTTGACTAGGGGCACCAAGTTGTTGGCAGCAAGACCAGCCATCAGAGAGTAAAAGGACGTCAGGGGAGAAATCCTGTGTTCGGTGAAAAGTCTCAAACGGAGAGACCATATCAAAAGAGAGGCGAGGTAAAGGACGAAGGCAAGCACCACCAGGTATGGGTCTCCGGTGACCAGAGAGAATATTATTTTGTCAAGCCCTATGAAATAATAGATTGCAAATGTGGATAACACCGCAAAAGCGAGTATCAGAGTTTTTTTCATAGACTTATTTGTAACCGATTTTATATATGTTTATTTTCCGGACCGGATGAGATTTGATAATTCATCCGAACTAAACTTATATAGATAAGTGAGAAATTGTTTGTATGTATGTTTTGACTGAGGAAGGGAAGGAATATTTGAAGGGAGGCCTGCCCGAAGAGCAGCTTCTGAAGAAGGTGAAAAAAGAGCGGGCTATCAAGGACCTGGATTTGCCTCATCTGGACGTTGCCATACAGTGGGCCAAGAAGAACAAATGGATAGAAGTCAAAAAAGGAAACGTAAAAGTCAAGAAGAAAGGCAAGTCACCCCTAAAGAAGGCGTTGAAAAGGGTGAAGAGGGGGAAGGAACCTTCAGAGAAGAGGGCTAAAGTCTTGCTCCAGAGGAATTTAATTGAAGAGGTGAAAGAAGGGGTGGTCAAGAAGGCGAAGGACCAGTTGGAGGAAGGGGTCAACCATCTTACACCTGAATTGATAAAGACCGGGCTCTGGAAGAAGGCTAAATTCAAGTCATACAACGTTGAGGCCAGAGGCAAAGAAATACATCCCGGCAAGAAGCACCCTTATCAGGCCTTCCTGGACAGCGTGAAGGATGATTTAGTCAAGCTGGGCTTCCAGGAGATGGAAGGACCATTGGTCGAACTTGAGTTCTGGAATTTTGACGCACTCTTCCAGCCACAGCACCATGCGGCCAGAGACTGGACCGAGACATATCAATTGAAAAATCCGAAAAAAGGAAAACTTCCGGACAAAGAAATCGTAGACCGGGTTAAGGCTGCGCACGAGAACGGTTGGGAGACAGGTTCCACCGGCTGGGGATACGGTTGGTCCAAGGAAAAGGCAAGCCGACTGATGGTCAGGGCACACGACACCGCCATATCTCCCAGGTACCTGTCCGGTTTTTCAGGTGAAATAGAAATACCGGGAAAGTATTTCAGCCTTGTCAGGTGTGCGAGACCTGACGTAATCGATGCCACTCACAGTGTGGAGTTCAACCAGATGGGAGGATTTGTTGTAGACAAGTCTCTTAACTTTCGCAGTTTGTTAGGACTCCTGAAGATGTTTGCTTTTGAGATAGGCGGGGCTGAAGAGATAAGATTCTTCCCTGACTATTATCCGTTCACTGAACCGTCAGTTCAGTTGTCAGCCAAACATCCAAAATTGGGATGGATAGAACTAGCAGGTGCCGGCATGTTCAGAGAAGAACTGACCAGACCCCTGGGGGTGGACGTTCCGGTAATCGCCTGGGGGATAGGGATCGACAGACTGGCCATGTTCAAACTGGGCGTGAAGGACATCCGCGAATTGTTTTCAAATGACTTAAAATGGTTGAGGGATAAAGAATGCCAACAGTAGAACTTTCGCTGAGAGATTTGAACGATTTACTCAAGGACAACCTGTCTTTGGAGGATTTGAAAAAGAACATACTCTTCGCAAAGGGTGAAGTTGAAGGCAAGGAAGAGGGCAAAGTAAAAATAGACGTAAAGGACACCAACCGTCCTGACCTCTGGTCTGTGGAAGGGATAGCCAGACAGTTGAGGGGGCACCTGGGCACAGAAGAGGGCCTGCCAGAGTTCAAGGTGAAGGATTCGGGGGTGGAACTGGTGGTGTCCAAGAAAATGTCAAAAATCAGACCGGTAATAATGGCCGCGGTTGTAAAAGGACTCGCTTTCGACGATGAAGCCATAAAACAGATGATACAACTGCAGGAAAAAGTAGCGAATTCGTACGGCAGGAGAAGAAGAGAGGCGGCCATAGGAATATACGACTTTGACAGAATCGTTCCTCCCGTCCACTACAAACCGGTAGGACCAAAGGGAACAAAGTTCGTGCCCCTGGAATTCAAGGAAAAAATGACTCCTGAAGAGATACTGAAGGAACACCCCAAAGGCAAGGAATTTGCACATTTGCTGAAAGGCAAAAAATATCCGCTACTCATAGACTCCAAGAAGAACGTGTTGTCCATGCCACCGGTGATAAACTCAGACTTCACGGGCAAAATAGACCAGAACACTGAGAACGTGTTTGTGGAAGTGACCGGTCATGACCAGAGAATCGTCTCAACTGCTTTGAACGTAATAGTGACCGCTCTGGAAGAGAGGAACGGAAAAATACAGTCGGTAAAGATAAAGAACGGGGAAGACAGGGTCTCTCCGGACCTGAAGCCGAGGGAGTTCGACCTCGACCCGGACCATTGTCGGGACATGCTGGGACTAAACCTGTCAAACGATGATATCATGCGTCTGCTGAGGAAGGCCAGATGCAACACAGAGCAGAGAGACAGCCTACACGTCTGGTATCCTGCCTACAGAGACGATATAATGCACCAGAACGACCTGGTAGAAGACGTGGCAATAATGTCTGACTTCAACTCCCTAAAACCTTCTCCTCCTGAACTGGTCACGGTAGGCAGATTAACGGAAAATGAAGAAAGGTCACGCTTGTTTAGGGAAATGATGGGCGGTTTCGGATTCCAGGAAGTAATGACTTACATACTTTCAAACAGACAAAATCAGCTGGACAAAATGGAACTCAAAAAGGAAAAGTTAGCGGAAATCTCAAACCCGGTGTCGTCCAACTGGTCCTGTCTGAGGAAAAGATTGCTCCCTTCGCTCCTGGAGTTCCTGTCCCAGAACAAGCACGTTGAATTTCCGCAGAAGGTTTTCGAGGTGGGAAAAGTAGTGGAACTGGATGAGAAAGAGAAGTTGAAGACGAAAGACGTGCTAAAGGTGGCTGCAGTCATCTCAGACAACCGGGTCGGTTATGAGAATGTCTCGTCGGTAGTAGCCGCCTTCCTGAAGAATCTGGGCATAGACTACAAATTCAAGAAAAAAAACCACCCATCGTTCTTCAAAGGCCGGTGTGCAGTCATAGTCTCGTGTGGAAAAGAAATTGGCGTGCTGGGCGAGATAAGTCCGAAGGTAATCGAGAACTGGTCACTGGAAAAGCCGGTGGTGGGTTTTGAGATGTGCCTATAAAGGTCAGAACGGTTTTCTGAGGAAGAAATTCTTGAGTCTCTGAAGGAATGGCAGTTGCACTCTCTGTCCCACAAAAGAACCGGCCAGATTCCTCATCTCCAGGGCTGCTCTTGAATTAGGGGAAAGTTTGGTGATTGGTTTGCCTTTTGAGATTGATTTGCCGACTGTGTCGTCCTCCGGTATCTCTGCCAGTATGGGCACGTCCAGCAATGAGCCTATATCCTCCCTGGTCAGTTCGTGTTTCTTTCCCTTGATTCTGTTCACCACTATCCCCGTTATTTCCACGCCCGCCTCTTCAGAAAGTTTTATGACTTTGAGAGCGTCAGTCACTGCGGGTATCTCCGGGTTGGTTATTACCAGCACCTCGTCCGCTGCCTGTAGGTTGGCGAGCGCCTCCCTGCCCAGGCCTGCCGGCCCGTCTATTATTATGTAGTCCGTCTGGTCGTGGAGTGGAGAAAGTGAAGGGCCCAGTTCCTCGGGGTCTATCCCTTTCATATCATCCACAGAAATTGACGCAGGTATGACCCGGAGGCCTGAAGGAGTGATACGCATGGCATCAAGCAGGTCCGCCTGCCCCTTGAGCACGTCATGCAGGTTGACAGAGTCCAAATCCATGCCCAGGTGCAGGCCTAGATTGGGGGTGGTCAGGTTCCCGTCCACTACCACCACCGTTTTACCCAACTCGTTCAAAGTATGCGCCAGATTGGTGGCTACGGTGGTTTTTCCGGAACCACCTTTACCTGAAAGTAGCAAAATCGTCCTTGCCATAAAGAATAATTGGGTTGCGTCTATTTATTAGTATGCCCCCAACGGGAGTTCCGGCGAGACGGAACGAGACCGTCTGCACATTCGAACCCGCGACCCCTTGCTTTCTTCCTCACAGGCGAACCTCAGATCTTCCATCCGCAGATAGAAGGCAAGTGCTCTATCCAGGCTGAGCTACGGGGGCACAATCAAGTTTTATATATGTATGTATTTAAAAAGTAACAAGGTGCTAGGATGAATCAAGCGCGTGAAACACTGACTTCCCTAGTGCTGGTCTTGCTGCTTTAGGCGGCAGACTTGTTCTCGGTGATATCATGTCTGCTAATTTGAACGGAAAGACGAATATGAGTCCTTTTGAGGAGCGTCTAGAAGAGATTTACATAGAAAGAGGGAAGAAGACCTATTCAAAAATAATGTCTTTTTCCGATGAAGTGCCTGAAGGGAAGTACATGCGGGTACCTGCCATTCCTTGTCCGTTCTGCAAGGAGGACAACATTCAGGTCTATAGAAAAGACGGGCGAACAGAAGTGATATGCGGAGACCCACACTGTTCTGTGGAAAGAGAACTGGAAGAGCGGGATTTTGTTGAAGAGGTGTTAAGGTTAAATAATTGGAACGGGAAGGAATAATATGGATTTCAAGAAAATCGAGAAAAAATGGCAGAAGAAGTGGGAGAAGGAGAAGATATTCGAAGCTGATTCGGACGGGAGAAGAAAGAAGTTCTATTGCGTGGAAATGTTCCCTTACCCTTCAGGCGAAGGCCTGCATATGGGACATATGAGAAACTACGCAATAGGAGATGTATTAGCAAGGTTCAAGCTCATGGAGGGGTTCAACGTCCTACATCCCATGGGGTATGATTCCTTCGGACTTCCGGCTGAAAACGCGGCCATCGAACACAAACTGAACCCCAAAAAATGGACTCTGGACAACGTCAAAACCATGGAATCCCAGCAAAGGAAACTGGGTCTCAGCTACGACTGGTCCAGGAAAGTGGTCACCTGTCTGCCTAACTACTACAAATGGAATCAGTGGCTATTCCTGCGCATGTTCAAGAAAGGACTCGCCTACAAGAAAGAGTCAGAAGTCAATTTCTGTCCCAAATGCGACACCGTGCTTGCCAACGAGCAGGTGGTAGGCAGAAAATGCTGGCGCTGCGACAGCGAAGTGGAAACTAAAATACTGAGCCAGTGGTTCATGAAAATCACCGACTACGCTGAAAAACTCCTCAAGGGGTTGAAAAAAGTTGACTGGCCGAAGAAGGTCACGTCCATGCAGAGGAACTGGATAGGGAAAAGCCAGGGAGTGATGATTGATTTTAAGTTGAAAGGTTCAAAAGAGAATCTCCCGGTGTTCACCACCAGACCCGACACACTGTTTGGGGTCACCTTCATGGTATTCGCACCTGAACATCCCAAGGTAAAGGAACTGGTCAAAGGCACCAAGAAGGAGAAAGAGGTAAACAAGTTCATAAAAAAGGTGAAAAAACAAAGAATCAAGAACCCAGAAGCAATAGAAAAGAAAAAAGAGGGCGTTTTCACCGGAAAGTACGCCATAAACCCGGTCAATGACAAGAAAATACCAATCTACGTGGCTAACTTCGTCCTCTTGGAATACGGAACCGGTATGATAATGGCAGTTCCTGCTCACGACCAGCGGGACTTCGAATTCGCAAAGGAAAATGACCTGCCGGTAAAGGTGGTTATACAGCCCAAGAACAAGAAAATCAAAGGAAAGGACATGGAAGAGGCTTACGTGGACCAGGGTATTCTTGTTAATTCAGGAAAGTTCAACGGAACTAATAACAAAGAAGCCATAGAAAAAATATCAGATTGGTTGGAAAAAACAGGCAGAGGAAAAAGGAGCGTGCAGTATAAACTGAAGGACTGGCTGATATCAAGACAGAGATATTGGGGAACTCCCATTCCCATAATCTATTGTGACAAATGCGGAGTGGTCCCGGTGCCTGAGAAAGAACTGCCGGTCCTGCTTCCAGAGCCCTCGGAGGTTGAATTCAAAAAAGGCAATCCCCTGGAGACATGCGAAGAATTTGTGAACACTGAATGTCCGAAGTGTGGGGGCAAGGCAAAGAGGGAAACAGACACCATGGATACGTTTGTCGACTCATCATGGTACTTCCTGCGCTATTGTGATCCGGAGAACGAAAAGAAAATGTTCGGGAAGAAGAAGGCAAACTATTGGATGCCCATGGACTTTTACACCGGTGGTATAGAGCATGCTACCGGCCACCTGATATACTCCAGGTTCATAACCAAAGTACTAAAGGACCTTGGAATGGTAAAGGCCGACGAACCTGCAAAAAAACTGCTTTGCCAGGGCATGGTAACACTCGGGGGTTCTGCGATGTCTAAATCAAAAGGAAACGTAGTCGACCCCATAGAAGTGGTTAAAAAGTACAGTGCAGATGCGGCAAGACTTTTCATAATGTTTGCTGCTTTACCAGAGAAGGAATTTGAATGGAGTGACAAAGGCATAAAATCCATGGAAAAGTTCCTGGGAAGGATTGAAAAATTGAGCAAAAAGAAGAGCAAAAGTTCCTCCAAACGTCTGGCGCACTACACTCACAAGGCCATTCGAGACGTGACTGAAAACATAGACAACTACCGGTTCAACTCTGCGATAATAAACTTGATGGGACTCCTCGACCGTCTGGAAGAAGAGAAGAGCAAAAAATCCTTCCGTATATTCCTGAAAATGCTAGCTCCTTTCGCTCCACATACCGCAGAGGAACTGTGGTCAAAGATGGGAAACAAGCGGATGGTTTCCCTAGAGAAATGGCCCAAGGCGGAGAAAAGCAAGATAGACGAGAATATAGAAAAGGCAGAACAGATGGTGGAAACGGTCTTGAAGGACTTCAAGACCATAAGAAAGCTGGTGAAGAAGAAGCCCAAGAAAGTGGAATTATACGTGGCGGAGAAGTGGAAGTTTAACGTGTACGAAAAGATGAGGAAGAAGAAACCGAAGTCGCCCAAGGCTTTGATGAAGAAGTATAAGGGCAAAGAAGGGTCCAAGAAATACATCGCCTCACTGTTCAAGAAGCACGAACTGGAGGAAGTGGCTGATAGGAAGACGCAATTGAAGACTTTGAAGGATTCAAAAGACTTCCTAAAGGAAGAATTCGGATGCAAGGTTGAAATAAAGAAGAAAGGCGAGGGCCTGACTAAAGCCAACCCTCAAAAACCGGGTATTCTGTTGGTCTAGAACTTTCTCAGAGACTTCAAAAGTTCGCTCTTTTCCTTTTCGTAACGTTCGAACAAACCGTCCAAAAGATTCTCAATCCGTTCTAAGCGCCGGTTGAGTTTGTCCATCTTTCGGTTGGTCTCCAGGAGACCGCACCACAACTGAGCGGTCTTCACGTCCGATGCGGAACGGAATGCGCCTCGATGCTTTGCGATTTCTTCCAACAGTTCGTTCAAGTCTGCTTCTGCGTCTTTGGAAAGGTTCTTTTTCCAGTCACGGTCATTGTTGAATATCATAATTTTAATTAACAGAAACGCTTTAATAACTATCCGAAGGTAGTAAATTAACGTTATAAACATTGAAGGCAAGTGGTTGTATGAAAAAAGGAGACGTTATTTACATCGAGTATGTGGGCCGTTTGGAGAACGGGGAGATATTCGACCTCACTGACGAGGAACTTGCGGAAAAAGAGGGGGTACGTTCGCCCAGAGGCAGGTACGGTGCCGTTCCCGTGGTCATAGGCGAAGGATTTGTGATAAAGGGACTGGAACAAGCGCTGAAAGCCATGAAAGTGGGGGAAGAGAAAGAAGTGGTAGTACCGCCTGAAAGGGGCTTTGGCAAAAGAGACTCTAAGAAAATCAAACTGGTTACCGAAAAGTGGCTTGAAAAAAGGAACATACCGCCCACCCCTGGTCTAGTAGTTGATTTCGGCACTGTGAAAGGGAGAATCCAGTCGGTCTCCGGTGGGAGAGTGAGAATAGACTTCAACAACCCACTGGCAGGCAAAAGGCTAAAATACAAGGTAACTGTGGTCAAGAGAGTCAAAGGAGACAAGAACAAGATAGCCGCGGTAACAGAATACTTCACAGGTAAGAAGCCAGGAGTTTCCATTTCTAAAGGCAAGGCAACCGTGGATGCGGACCTCCCCCCTCATCTGAGAGAAGTCGTCTCTGATTTGGTCATGAAAATCACTGATATCAAGAAGTTGAATTTTAAAGGAAAGGACAAGAACACCACTTAACCTTAAATAATTTCCTGATATATAAACTATATCACACAATTTACGGAGGTTATGTTCATGGCTGAAAAAGCAATGTCAAAGACTCATGCTCTTGATGAAGATCTTAGGAAGATTCTGGAAACACGACAAGCAGAAATCATCGTTGTTGGTTCTGGCGGTGCCGGCGGGAACACTGTTTCACGTTTGATGCAAGTAGGTATCGTAGGAGCCATGGCTGTTGGCATCAACACGGATGCACAGGACCTGTTATACACGGATGCGGATGAGAAACTCCTCATCGGAAAGGAGATAACTGGTGGTCTGGGCGCTGGTGCCGACCCCAAGATAGGGGAAGAGGCAGCCAAAGAAAGCAAGGACGACATCAAAAAGGCTCTGCAGGGCGCAGACATGGTTTTCATTACCTGTGGTCTGGGCGGCGGAACCGGAACCGGTTCTTCACCCATAATAGCTGATGTGGCGAAGAAGTTAGGTGCACTGACTGTAGGAATAGTGACCCTTCCGTTCACCATGGAAGGAAAGTCAAGGATGACCAACGCAAGGGAGGGACTGGAAAAACTGGAATCAGTGGTAGACACACTGATAGTGATACCCAACGATAAGTTGTTGGAAATCGTACCTGATGTCTCGCTTACAACTGCATTCAAGGTAGCGGACGAAATACTGGTAAATGCGGTGAAGGGTATAGCAGAACTGGTGACCAAACCCGGCCTTGTCAACTTAGACTTCGCCGACATACGAGCTGTGATGAATGATGGCGGTCTTGCGATGATAGGAATGGGCGAAAGTGATACAGACAACCGAGCCTACGAAGCGGTGGAACGTGCTTTAAACAATCCTTTGCTGGATGTGGATGTTGACGGAGCGAGAGGAGCGCTCATAAATGTTACCGGAGGTACTGATGTGACCATAAAGGAGTGTCAGGAGATAGTGGAAGCTGTTTCCACACGACTGTCGCCCAATGCGAAGATAATCTGGGGAGCCCAGATAATAAAGGAACTCGGCGATTCCATCAGGACCATGCTGATAGTCACCGGCGTGAAATCGTCCCAGATATACGGTCCGGAGAAGACTTTCACAGAGGAGCAGAAAAAGGAAATAGAGAACGTGCTGGGAATCGACTTTGTCTCCTGAACGCTTTTGATTGTTAATTTTTCAAAGGCTTTATAAACCTTTGTATGAATTATAATTATGTTTGAGCCAGTTGATGAAGCCATAAAATTCGTGAAACACTGCCGCAGAGTGGTCAGAGTAGCCACTAAGCCCAACAATTACGAGTACGTATCCGCGGTAAAGATAACCGGATTGGGCATAGCCATAATAGGCCTGGTGGGTTTCCTGATATTCATGGTCTTTCAACTGCTACAGGTGCCTTGAATGATTGCTACTTTACGCACAACCACAGGAAGGGAGAACGTGGTAGTGGAATCTCTGTCCTCTAAAATAAAAAGCAAGGGCATAAATGTGCTTTCACTCTTCCATCCGGCTGAGTTGAGCGGTTATATATTCATAGAAGGCAAGAGAGGGGAGATAGAGAAGGCTATCAAAGGAGTTCCGCACGTCAGGGGCCTGTTAAAGCAGAAAGTCAAGATAGAAAAGATAGAACCTTACCTGATTCCGGAAAAGAGAGAGATAAGTGTTGAAGTTGGCGACATAGTCTCGGTGATAAGCGGTCCATTCAAGAATGAGAAGGGCAAAGTCACCCGCCATGACGACCAGAAAAAAGAAGTGACACTGGAACTGCTGGAGGCAGCCATACCGATCCCGGTTACAATATCCGTGAACTCGGTGCGGCTTTCGGAGAAGAAAAACAAAGAGGAGTGACCATATGAAGGAAGTTGAAGTTCTCATAGAAGGAGGGAAGGCAACCCCTGCCCCACCAATAGGCACCACACTGGCGCCCATGGGGATAAATGTGGGTAAAGTAGTGGAAGATATGAACAAGGAGACCAAGGAGTTCGAGGGCATGAAAGTGCCGGTCAAAGTCATTATTAATGACGATAAGTCGTATAAAATCACAGTGGGCACTCCGCCCGTCTCGGCTCTCATCAAAAAGGAACTGAAACTGGAAAAGGGCTCGGAGAAGCCCGGAGAAGAAGAGGTGGCTGACATGAAGATAGAGCAGGCCATCAAGGTTGCAAAAATGAAGAAAGATTCCATTCTAGCAAACAACAGAAAATCCGCAGTAAAGCAGGTAATCGGCTCGTGCGTGTCCATGGGAATACTGGTAGAAGGGAAGAACGCCAAAGAAGCCATGAAAGACGTGGAAAAGGGGAAGTATGACCAGAAGATAAAAGAAGGTAAGACCGAACTGTCCAAAGAAGAGAAAAAGAAACTGGAAAAGGAGAAGAAGAAATTGGCTGAGGAAATAGAGAAGAAGCGTGAAGAAGAGGCCAGGATTGAAGCAGAGGAAGAGGCCAAGAAACTCGCCAAAGCAAAGGAAGAGGGTAAGGAAATACCGGCAGAAGGAGAAGTCCCTGAAGAGGGCGGCGAGGTCAAGACCGCTCCGGGTGAGGGAGAAGAGGAAAAGCCAAAGGAAGATGAGAAACCAGAGGAAGCCGAAAAGAAGGAGCCAGCCAAAACCTAATTTAAACTTTGTCGTTAATACTGTCTTATGGATGACTACACGGATGTGTTGATTGTTTTTTCTCTGGCAGCCATATCACTCGCCGTCCTGCAGTCAGGAATAAACTGGATTCTGGGGGTGACCTCAATATTCCTTGTGGTGGGACTGTGGCTGGTGAGAGCAGAGATTGAAAAACCGGTAGAGAAGGAAAATGCTGCCACCATACCAGTGGATATTATGAACCGACTGGATTCCATATCCAACCGTCTTCAGGACCTGAGGAAGGAGTTGAAGCTCTCCACGTTCGTCTCAGGCCAGCACGTGAAGAATGTAAGACAGGAAACCAGGAAGGAAATGGGAGAAAAGTACAGGGAACTGGCCAGAAAGATATTCGAAGTGGAAAACAAAATGAACCGGCACAACAAAAACACACTGTTTGCCCTTCAGAAACTGGAAGACAGGGTCAAATCCATAGACGAACTTCTGGGAATGTTTGAGGGTAAGAAAAAGGACCGGGAACAGAAACTCAAGTTTAAATAGGTTTGGTCCAATCTAATTTACTGCTTAGGCAGGAGGTCGTAATATGCAACCGTCAGAAGCTATCGAGAAATTAAGAAAAACTTCTAAGGACAGGAACTTTAAACAGACATTTGACCTAATTTTCTCTCTGAGAGACGTGGACATGAAAAAACCGGAGAATCATATCAAGACCCAGGTCCTTCTGCCCCATGGGAGGGGAAAACCGGTAAAGGTGTGCTGCATAGTGGACAAGATGGTCTCCAAAGTGAAGGAAATATCCGACACGGTGGTCACAAAAAAGGAATTGAGAGGCCTCCCCAAGGACAAGAAGAGTATAAGCGAGCTGGTTAAAGGGCATGAATACTTCCTGGCTGAAGTCACGCTCATGGTGGATGTGGGAAAGATATTGGGACGTTATCTGGGACCCAAAGGCAAAATGCCCAAACCCATGCCTCCCAACTCTGACCCCAAACCACTGATAGAAAGGGCCAAAAAGTCGGTGAGGATTTTTGCCACAAACCCCACCATACAGTGCGGGATAGGCACAGAGAAAATGAAGGACGAAGAAATCGAGGAAAATTTGAAGACGGTGCACGAAGAAGTGGTGAAGCAGCTCCCCAAAGGCAGGAACCAGATAAAAAACGTCTACTTGAAACTGACCATGAGCAAACCCCTGGAGGTGACTGTCTGATGGTAAGCAAAAAGAAGGCGGAACAGGTCAAGGAACTCAACCAATTTATGGACAAATATCCGGTGATAGGAATACTGGAGATGAAATCCATGCCTTCTGCACAACTACAGGAAATGAGGAAACAACTCAAGGAAAAGGCTCTCATACGCATGTACAAGAAAAATATCATAATCAGGGCCTTGGAGAAGAGCGGTAAGAAAAATATAGAGAAACTAAAAAACAGTATGGCAGAAATTCCCGCCCTGATTTTCTCTGAGACCGGGCCTTTCAAGCTTTCTAACACACTGCAGGAAAACAGGACTCCGGCCAGAGCAAAGACAGGCGATAGACTGGACAGGGACGTGGAAGTGAAGGAAGGTCCTACTGACATAGCGGCCGGACCGGCCATAGGACAGCTGCAAAAGATGGGACTCAAGACCAGTGTAAAGGACGGTAAGATAAAGATAGAATCCTCACAAGTAATCGGAAAGGAAGGGGATGAAGTGAGCAAGGAACTGGCAAACGTGCTTTCCATGTTGGACATAAAGCCGGTGGAAATCGGCCTCAAGATGGTAGCCGCATACGAGAAAGGTACAATCTATAAGGAAGACTCTCTGAGCATCAGCAAGGAATCCGTGTTGCAATCTCTGAAGGAAGCGGCTTCCAGCGCGTTCGCACTGTCCATAGAACTGGGGATCCCAACCTCGGATAACATACGCCATATGATTTCCAACGCCTGTTCACAGGCCAAAGCCCTTTCGTCACTGGTGGAAAAGGATAAAGGAGAGGAGAAGGAAGAGGAAGAGGAAGAGGAAGGGAAAGAAAAGGAAGAGGAGAAGAAAGACGATAAGAAAAAATCAAAGGAGGTTAAAAAATGAATTATGTTTATGCAGCCCTTTTGCTGCACTCTGCCGGAAAGAAGATAGATGAATCTTCTCTGAAGAAGGTAGTCAAGGCCACTGGAGAAAAGCCAGAAAAGACCCAGTTAAAGGCACTGACCGCTGCTTTGGAGGGAGTTGACATAGAAGAAGCCATAAAGGCACAGCCGGTAGCAGCTGCCAAAGAGCCCGAGAAGGAAAAAGGAAAGGAAGACGAGAAGAAAAAAGAGGAAGAGAAAGAAGAGAAGAAGGAAGAAGCTGCTGAAGGTCTAGGAACGCTGTTCGGTTAACAGAGTTCCAACCTTTATATTCTTCCGTACAAAAGTAGTTACAGGTGTTTATGACTGGCCCGGAAAGATGGGAACTTTCTGAAAAGATTTTGGAAGAGTTGAAGAAGCATCCGGAAGGGCTCTGGGTCAGGAAGCTAGCCAGACTGTTGGATGAGCCGGTCATGACCGTGCATAAATACGTGACCAAAGAAGGATATCTGAAAAGATATCTAAAGGTCAAAAAACTTCCCAAGGAAGAGGGAGGACATCTAATGATAAAAATCAAAGGCGTGAAAAAGGACATGGAAGATGAAGAAGAGGAGAATACAGAAAACTACTATATCTCGTAATCATTCAACCCTGGTCACAATCGACCCGGTCTCTGTCCTTTCCAGCCCGTTCTTGGTCTTGAATCTGATTTCTAACGTGACCATCAAACAGTCACCCACCCTTCTCTTACATTTGGTGAAAATCCCGTCCACAGAGAACTTTTCTCCGTAACTTGCCAATTGATTGGAAAAGGAAGCTGCACCGGTCTGGTTGCAAAGGATGTCACCGGACATGATTCTCATCCCGGTAACGTTCATCGGCTTCCTGGATTTGGAAAGGAAGACTATTTCAAACTCGTTTGGCGAGCTGGAGTCAGAGCCGGAAAAACGATAATCCTTGATAAGGAAACTTTCCGGGTCCAGACTTCCCGTCCTCTGAAAACTACAGTGGTCTATTATTCCCATGTTCCACAGGGCATAACCAACGGCCAGCATCACTATCAGAGCCACTATAAAAGTGAACAGATACTCGCCTCCTCCCTGTCCTTTGGGCATAAAAGGTGTTGCGACACCGGCTATTTATATCTGTTCAGTTCAATATTTTTTATGGACTGGAAGAAAAGGCTAAAAAAGAAGGCTTCTAAGGACCCAGATAAGTACTATCCAACTGAAACTCTCAAAAAACTCGGCTTTTCTAGGAGAAGATGTGAGTGCGGGAACCACTTCTGGTCGTCAGGAGAAAGGGAGCACTGTGAAGAGCCCGAATGCAGGCAGAAAGCAGGAAAAGCCGCCTACGGATTCATAGGCGATTCTCCCACCAAAAAGAAGTATGGTTACAAGAAATCGTGGAATCTGTGGAAGAGGGTATTCAAGGGCTTCGGCCACCGAGTCATAAACCGTTATCCGGTGGTGGCACGGTGGAGGGAAGACATACCGTTCGTTGAAGCTTCCATAGACAACTTTCATCCCTACGTAATCACCGGAGAGGTCAAACCACCTGCCAACCCATTGCTCGTACCACAGTTCTGCCTGAGATTCAACGACATAGACAACATAGGCCTTTCCGGAAGACATTACTCTGGGTTCGTAATGATAGGAGAGCATGCCTTCAATTATCGTGACAATCAAGTCTACTTCAAAGAAAAGGGAATAGAGTACGTATACGAGTTGTTAAAGAAGTTCGGGCTTCCGGACCAGGAAATAGTGTTCCACGAAGACGCATGGGCAGGTTCAGGAGCGCTGGGGACCTCCTTGGAGTTCTTTACCAGGGGGTGTGAACTGGGCAATCAGGTGTACACTGAATATGAACAGGGAAGCAGGTCGCTGAAGCCTCTGGATGTGAAGGTCATAGACATGGGCGCGGGTCTGAACCGTTACCCCTGGGTTTCTCAGGGAACTCCCACCTCTTACGAAGTCGTCTTTCCTTCGGTGATGAGATACCTGGTGAAAAGGACTGGTGTGAAGAAAAGGAAAATACTTTGGAAGAAGTTCTCCAAACACTCCGGCACTTTCAACGTTGACGAAACAAACCCAGAGAAGAACTGGAGAAGGCTGTCAAAAGAAATGGGAGAAAGGGACTTGCATGACAAGATAGAGCCCATGAAATCGCTCTACTCCATAGCTGACCATACACGTTCGCTGCTGGTGACTTTGACCGATGGTGCACTACCCAGCAACGTGGGCGGTGGCTACAACCTAAGATACATACTCAGACGGTGCTTCTCACTCATAGAAGAATTCGGCTGGGACCTGGAGGTGACAAAAGTCATCAACAGGCACAAACGAGAATTTGGGAGGATGTATCCGGAAGTGAAGAAGACAGAAACAGGGGAAATAATAAAGGTGGAAAAGGAGAGATGGAAGAAAACCAAAAGACGGGGAAGAAAAATAGTGAAGAGAGCCATAAAGAAGAAGTTGTCTGCGTCTGACCTGGTAGAGATGTACAATTCACACGGAATTCTCCCCGAAACCGTGGAGGAAGTGGCTGAGGAAGAGGGAATAGACATAGAAATACCGGACAATTTCTACTCGCTCCTGGAAAAGACCGAAAAGAAGGGAAAGAAGAGGGGAAAGAAAAAGGTAAAGAAGAAGATGCCCAAGGACCTCCCGGAGACCAAAGTCCTTTACTACATGAATATAAGGAATTTCAAGGCAGATGTGGTGAAGAAAGTCGGAGACTGGGTGTTCTTGGACCGGACTGCCTTCTACCCCCAGTCAGGCGGACAACAGGCTGACTCGGGCTGGCTGAACGGGAAGAAGGTGCTGGACGTACAGAAGTTCGGAAAGGCCATAGGGCACAAGTGTCCGGGGCTGAAGAAGAAGAAAGTAGAAGGAAAAATAGACTGGGAAAGGAGAAAACAACTGACACACCACCACACCGCCACTCACATCGTAAACCTGGCTGCCAGGAAGGTCCTGGGCAACCACATCAACCAGGCAGGTGCGAAAAAAGAGGAGAAAATCGCTCATCTGGACATGACCCATTACAGGGGACTGGAAGACCGAGAAAGGGAGAAGATAGAATCTGTAGCCAATGACATAGTAAACAGGGACCTCAAGATAAAAAAAGAGAGTATGGACAGAAGCAAGGCAGAGGAGAAGTACGGTTTTCACATATACCAGGGCGGGGCAGTTCCAGGAAAGGAACTTAGGATAGTTTCCATAGGAGAAGACCACGAAGCTTGCGGCGGCACCCACTGCTCCAGGACCGGAGAAGTAGGACTCATACTGATACTCTCCACTGAAAGGGTACAGGATGGTGTGGTGAGACTTACATTTGTCTCCGGAAAACGCGCCAAAGAAGTGCTAAAAGAAAAGAGAAAACTGCTGAAGGAAGTGGCTGAGGAACTTGGCTGCAAGGAGGGAGAGATAGTCAAGAAGGCCAGTGAACTGTTCAAAAAGTGGAAGTCCTCCAGGAAGGATAAACGGAAGAAGAGGAAAAAGGAAGCAAAAGAACTGATAAAAGACGTGGAGTCCGAGACTGAAGGAAAAAAACTGGTGGGCAAGGTCGATGTTGATGCCAAGACGCTCAAAGCAATGGTAAGGCAGTTGTCTGAGGAATGGGACACGGTTCTCCTTTTCGGAGAAAAGAACGTGTTCGGTTACAGCCAAAGAAAAAACATGGGGAAGGTGGTCAAGAAAATCTGCTCGGAACTGGGAGGCAAGGGAGGCGGCTCCAAGAAAATAGGACAGGGTATTTACAAGCAGGAACCTGATTTGAAAAAGGTGGTCAAGAAAATATGAAGGAATTGTTGCTCCTGAAAAAGGCAGCCAGAGAACTGGGGGTTGAAGAGGGCCAGTTGCTCAAGACTATAAGGAGATTCAAAAAGGAGTCAGACTAGAACGCAATCCGTAGGCGGCTGGAGCAACACCAGGCACGCTTTTTCGTAGAATTGTGTCATGTTCTCCAATCCCTCTATCTCTTCTACGGACTTCACGCTTTTCAACTTCATGTAAGGCAATGTCTTGTTGAAATTCTCCGCTTCCATCTTTTCCAGTATCATTTGATTGTCCAGTTCGTTCATCACGGTGCTCTCCAGTTTCTGTACGAAAGGCCCGCAATCAACGCACATGGGAGGGTAGTAGTACTTGGCGATTGTGAACCCCTGTCTTATGAACGCAGTCTCGGTTTCTTCAGGAAGTTCCTCCGTATATATCAGCCGGTCGGGCGTCTGCATTTCAGTTCCTCCGGAAACACCCCGGCTTCCGTAGAAGAGGATGGAAGAAAGCATGAACATGGCTACAAAAAGGGAAAATATGGTCTTTTTTGTCGAGTTCTTCATTTTGATTCCTTCAGATATTGATAGGCAGACGTGGCTGCCACTGCTCCCGAAGCAGCCGCTACTATCACTTGTTTACAGGGGCACTGATGTACGTCACCGGCTGTGAACACTCCTTTGATGTTGGTCCTCCTGTACCGGTCAGTTTTTATGTGTTTTTTGACTGTCTTGACCCCGGCTTTTTCAGCCAGGTCAGTGGTGGGGACCTGTCCTATAGTTACGAAAACACCATCCACATCCAGTCCTTTTTTCTCCCCGGTCTTCTTGTTCTTCAGGACGACACTCTCCACCTTCTTCTTTCCCTTTATTTCCTTCAAGACCGAGTCCCATATCACTGGTATTTTCTCTTCCTTCAGTCTCTTTGCCCAAACGTGTTCTGCTCTCAGTTTATCCCTCCGGTGCACGATTTTGACCCGAGCTCCGGCGTCCTTGAGCTGCAGGGCCCCCAATGCGGCTGCATTGCTCCCTCCTATGACAAAGACCCTCTTGTCCTTGAACAAAGGAGCGTCACATGTAGGACAGTAGGAAACCCCCTTCCCCAGCAAACTGTCCTCTCCGGGAACCCCTGCCTTCCTGTGCTGAGCACCGGTGGCTATTATCACTGCCTTGCACTTATAATGCCGGTCTCCGGTCTTGACTGTCTTGGTCTTCTTTTTCAGACTAAAATCAAGCACCGGTTGGGCGCGATATTCACAACCCACTGACTTTGCGTGCTCCCTCATGTCTTCAAGTAGTTTGGGTCCGGTGGTCTCCTTGATTCCCGGATAGTTTTCTAGCACTGTCGCATAACTCATTTGTGACGGCTTCTGGGGATCGTCCAGTATCAACGTCTTCAGACCGTTCCTTCCTGCAAATATGCCTGCCGAAAGTCCTGCCGGTCCCCCGCCCACTATTATCAAATCATACATTTTTACACAACTTCTCTGCCTGTCTCTGCATTTTGTTTACAGTACTTTTACTGAAAAACTTTTTTAACTTGTCCCCTTCCTCTATTACCTGGAATATTTGGATGATGCCGTTCTTGAGTAGTATGTTCTTGCTCTTTTTGGATATCTTGAGCGCGGTAACCGGGTAAAAACTCTTCCTATCTATCATGGTCTCCAGTCCTTTGTTCTTCGGATGCCCCCATCCTATCAGCATCATTCCCTTGGGTTTTGCGAATCTCATGGCATGGGCAGAGAACTTGGTGTTTGTGAGTACGCATATGTTCTGGTACTTGTCGGTCTTGTCACGGATGTCCATGAACCTGGCCCAGTTCTGAAGTATGTCTCCCAGGCCGCAGAACCGGTGGGGATTCTTGTGGTGTTTGCACTCTATGAGTATCGTCTGTTCCTTGCTTGCTATGACGTCTATCTGATGCTCTATGCATTTCCCCTGTATTATCTGGTCCCATTTGGTGTCGTAGCCCTGGAGGCGGAAGAGGGACTGGACGAATTTCTCAAAGTTGTGATAGTCCGGCCTGAGTTCGGAAAGAGCCTGTCTAAGCCCGTATTTGGAGTAGTAGGAAGTGTCCTCTTTCTCCAGAAGATTCAGTGTCATATTCAGTATTTTCTTGGTGGTTATCCCATCGTACAGTTTACTTTCGACTTTGTCAACAATTTTTTCTGCCTTGTTCCTTGAAAGTCCTGTCCTCATGCAGGTACGGAGAATCTTTTTTCTCTGGTACGGTTCTTTTTTACCGCTGAACTTTGTCACGGATATGTTTTTCATGTCTATATTAGGAAAAATTTAAATAAAAGCTTAACCAATTATATATGGGTCTTTTTATACCTGAAAAATACGGCTTGATTATCGTTCGTCGAGACAATGTTACCTGGCTGGTCCCCAGGGGAGAACTCAGTTACGAGCCTGGACAGACTGCAAATGCCTTCGGCAGCAAGCAGCTGACCACCAGGTCTTACGTGCCCAACGGGAACTCTTACGAAATTTTCAGTACGAATGGAGACATATACAGCGAAAAGCCGGCCGGCAAAACCGGCCCAGAACATACACGTGAACTGAACGAACTACTGAGTCTCCTACAAGACGACAGGGAGTTCATGGAGTGCAAAACAAGTCTCGAAAGCCTGGGCGAACGTGAAAGAGAACTGCTAGAGAAACTGCTTTAGGACATGCCTTTGGCACAGTCCGTACAGAGTTTTTTATCTCCTGATTTTACTATGCACTTTCTGCAAACAATTTGCTTGCAGTTATCGCACTTGAAATATTGGCCCCTTATGGGTTTGTGACAAACACTGCACCTGTACTTATCAGAGAGAACTTTTCCCATTCATTTCCCCTTTATCTTTAGAATGGCCTTGGCCAGGTCCTTCTCATTTTCCAAGGCTTTTTCAGCCTTTTCCTTCCCGCAGCCAGTCTGTTCCATGATTGTCTTTATGTCTTCTTCGTCTGCTTTCTCGGTGACTTCACCGACTACTTGGAAGGTTTCCCTTCCCATCATGTTCACCTTGGAAACTTCTGGGTTCTTTATCACCAAGTTCTTGTCAGCAGTCTTGATGACCACTTCACTGGCGTCTATCTCTTCCATCTTCATGCCCATCTGTTTCATCATTTTGTTGATTTTCTTCTGGTTCAACATTTTCATCTTAAATTAATTACCAACAATACTTATTAATGTTTTTAGTACTTTCCTACATTCTTCTGGGCTTCTTTTTGGGGGTAATAGCCGGCTTGATTCCAGGACTGCACCCTAACACCATCGCAATCATGGTTTCTAGTCTGGGCATCGGGTTGGGACTCCCAACAATCCCGTTGGTCTCCCTGATAGTTTCCTGTTCAGTGGTCAACTCTTTCGTGAACTTTATCCCGTCCATTTATCTGGGTGCACCGGAGGGCGACTCTGCGCTTTCCGTCCTGCCCGGACACAGGATGTTACTGAAAGGTCTGGGGCATCAGGCTGTGGTCCTGACAGTCATGGGAGGTGTGGGAAGTTTTCTCTTTTGTCTTTTTGCACTGCCCGTGGTGATGTTCTTGGTCCCTCCTGTCTACGAAATTTTGAGGCCCAACACTCACCTGCTACTGATGGGAGTGGTGGTATATATGCTCTACCGCTCCAAGAACAGGTGGGGCTCTGGAATGGTGCTGTTCCTGTCTGGTGCTTTGGGATATTTGGCGTTGGAGATATCATCCAAATCCCTGTTCCCGCTCCTCAGTGGTTTATTCGGCCTGCCACTCCTCTACACATCATTCTCCCAAAGGAACGTATTGCCTGAACAGAAGACAGAAGTACTGAAGGTGGATAAAAAATCGTTCGGAAAGGCTTCTCTGATTGGGGGCGCAGCAGGGCTTATAGCAGGTCTGCTTCCCGGAATCGGCTCGGCCCAAGCAACAGTATTCGCAAAGGAAATCGGGAAGAGCAAGAAGACCACTGAGTTCTTGATGTCCATAGGTGGGGTGAACACCGCTGACATAGTGTTCTCCTTTCTAGCACTTTTCCTGATAGGAAATCCCAGGAGCGGCGCGGCCATAGTGGTGGGTGGATTGATGGATGTGGGGATGCCCGAGCTCCTGCTCCTTCTCGCTGTTTCCTTGCTGTCAGTGGGTCTGGCCGCCCTTTCAACCGTGTGGTTGTCCAAAGTCTCCCTAAAAATCATCACCAGAATAAACTATCGTTTACTGTGTAGCCTGGTTTTTTTCCTGGTCATTGTCCTGGTCTACATATTCAACGGTCTGTTCGGCGTGTTCCTGAGTCTGATTGCGCTTTCTATAGGGCTTTTCTGCATCAACATCGGTGTGAGGAAGTCCTTCATGATGGGGGTCCTGATATTACCAACCATCGCTTACTTCACACTGTGAAATTCACACACAAAGGAATATTTTCTATGAATTCTGAAGGGAAATGTGAATTTCCTCAAGACCCGTAAAAACGGGTTTTGCGCACCCGTCCGTTTCCAGTGGAACTTTTTCCTTTTTTTACCAAAAATGAACTTCACGAAAGTGGGTTAAAGTTTCATTTTAATTGGGTCTGAAGGGATGTGAATTTCACCTTTTTTCCATCCGTAATTCACATTTTCTATACCCCCCTTCATAGGTAATGGATTTAAACCTCCGGGTCAAACATTAACCATGTCTGTACTTGAAGAAGGGTTTGTGTGTGGTTCCCTGTGTGGGGGCGGTTCGGTCTGTTGCTCGAAAAAGACCGGCAACTACTCTTTCACACTCAGGACAAGCGACAAACAATTCGCAGACGTGTTCCTCCTTTCCCTGTCCAACATAAGTCAGACTGAACCAAAGGTGCGTGAAGCAAAGAAAGGAGGAAAAACTAGGTATACAGTCCAGTTATACGGGAAGAAGACGGTCAAACGCCTCTTGAAAAAATGGAACAATAGGTTTGGCACACGGGACTGGACTGTACCAGACATGGCTTACGATTCAAAGAGATTCAGACGGGGTTTCCTGAGCGGGTTCTTCGAGGTCAAGGGATACATCAGAGTAAGGTTTCGGGGCTCCGGAAAAAAACGAACGAAAGTGAGGAACGTACGTGTGAAGTCAGTCAACCACAAAGGCCTTAAAGAAGTGGAAGCGCTGCTGTCTTTGGAGGATGTAGACTGCAACATATACAAGTCAGGAAAGTGTTGGTGTTTGGATATAGAAGGTAAGAGAAGGGTCTCCAAGTTTCACAACCGAGTTGGTTTCGCAACAAAGGACAAGAGGGACATGGTGATAAAGGCGGTGCGGAACTAAACCTTGCAGCGGTCGGAACTGGAACCCTGAAAGACTATTTCTATGTTGCCCCCACAGGAGCACTTACCGGTGAGTGGAGGCCTCCTCAACGTCTTCTTACAAGACTTGCATGTGAATTCCTCAAATCCTTCCAGGGTCTGGCTGTGTTTTACCGCAACGTTGTGGTTAAGCTTCCTCTTTGAACCGTTCACTACCTCAAAGAAATTCATCTGTCTTCCCAGTCCCAGTAATTCTGTCTTGTTAACTCCCAGTGATGAGAATATTCTCTCCAGTGGGGGGAGGAGTTGGGAATGGATATAGTAGTCCGGGTCTATTTCCAGAGAGTTTTCCTTTACGTATTCGGGAGACTCAGCTCTCTTGGACAACATTTGATTGCCTTTTATTATCACAAAAGCAATCCTTTCTCCGGCAACCGGAGCTGTAGTGGCATCCCTCCTGCTCATCTTTTTGGCCAGTTCTATGTGGGGGAGTGTACCATCGTACTCCGAAGGCTTCTTAGTTATTCCCTTTACTATTGCCAGTTTTTCCAATTCAACTTCTCCTGACTTCAGTTTTTCTACAATGTCTTTCACTTTTGACATCGCCTTCTTCACGTCCCCTTCCTTGAGTATCATGGAAATAACATCTTTCATGGTTGAGCTGACCAAATCACACCAGTCCCTCCTCACCGTTTCTATACCTTTCATGTCTATGGAGTTCTCCCACTTCCCGTTCTGTTTTTCAAACTTCCAGGCTGCGTAGCGTTTCTTGGTGAGTATGAGGAAGGTACGGTATATCTTCTCGAACTCCAGTTCCAGGACTCCTGAAAGGGTCTTGTTGATCCTTTCACAGATGTCTTCTCCCAGCTTGGCTGCCTTGTCCAAGTCATTGGTCTTGACTTTGACGAATATGGAATCCGTGTCACCATAAATGACCTTTGCATCAAACTCCTCCTCACAGAGTTTTTTGCTCTTCTTTATGAGTTCCCTCCCGAAGGATGTTATTGCTGCCGCGACCTCGACCATGTAAAGTCTGGCCCTGAAATATCCGGTGTAACCGTAAAACGAATTGGCCATTATCTTAAGCGCGTATTGTTTTGCGTCCATTAATTTTCTCTTTTCCTTTGTTTTTGCCGCGTACATCTCCTTCTTTGCCTTTGCCCTGGCATCGAGTATTTCATTAACTACCTCCGGGAGCAGTCCGCGGTGAACTGAAGTGTCTACGAACCTGGAGCCGGAAGGGGACTTGGAGCCCTTGTGTTTCTTCTCTTTTTTTCCGTCCTTCAGCAAAGCACTGGGACATATATTGTGAGTAATCATGATGGAAGGGTACAGACTCTTGAAGTCCAGGACCAATATGCACCCCTTGGAGTGCAGCCCCTTTTCGGGTGAAAGTACGAAACCTCCCTTGAGTCCGATTTCTTCCCTCTCCTTCCTTCTCCTGCTTATCTCACTCCCATTGGGTTTTGCCGGCATTACATACCCGCGTTCCCTGAATTTATGGAGGAAACATGTTTCCACCCTTATGGCCTGACCGCCCACTGCGTCCTGCAGGACCAGACCGGATACCTTTGAAAGCTCGAAGTACTTGTCCAGAAGATTCTTCTCGATTATGAGTCTGAGGGCCAGGACCGCGTCCTTCCTCCCATAGTCTATGAACTTCTTGACGTCCTTCTTGGAGCCATTCCATAGTTTGGCCATTTCCTTCGGCTTCACGTCCTTCTTCTCGTCGTCCAGCATGTTCTTGGCAACGTTGTTCAGTGTGTATCGCTTGAACTTCATGTAGGGGTCTGACTTTATTATCTGGTAACTGTCCATGACCGCCCTTCCTGGGATGTTGACTGTGGTTGAATAACCGAACTTTTTCGCGTAAGCCTGTTTCTTTTCACACCTGCCCAGTGTGGCTGGTACGTTGTACTTCTTGAGACGCTCGAATATGTACGGGAGGTCGAAGTTATTCACGTTGTAACCGGTGATTATGTCCGGATCGTACTCCTTTATTATTTCCAGGAACTCCTTCAACATCTTTTCCTCTCCGTTGAACCCTTTGCACCCCTCTGAATTCTTGAGCGACAGGACCATGGTTTTCTTTCCATGGTAATTTCTGTTGAAGGCCAGTGATATGATTATGACCGGGTCGGTCTTGGCGTCAGGCAGGCGGTCCGGGTTTTTTGAAACACACTCTATATCAAAAGATAAATACCTCAACTCAGAGTTCCCTGTTTTGTCTATGGGCTTTATGTTTTTTATTTTGTAACTGGGTATGCTCACGGTCTTTGTGAAAGTCTTGGTGGTCTTCACTTCCGCCCATTCCATTCCCTTTATGTTATGGTCCACCATGAACCTGTACTTGAAGAAAATGTCTGCCTCGTACACGTCCATGCCTTTGTCCAACAGGAAATTCCTGATCTCAGGCACCTTAGACGGGGTGGTGTTCACCACCTTGAAGAGTTCGTCGGGCTTCTCCTTGTAGCCAAGGGGAATTTTTTTATTGACTTTCTTTACTTCCCTGACCTCACCGTTGAACTTTTCTAGCAGTTTTTCAAACTCAGACTTCTTCTGGTCACATTTGACGTAGAAGTAAGGATAGAATCCTTCATGAAACAGGCAGACAGACTTGCCCTCGTCGGTTCTGCCAAAGATTCTTACCACTGGTTTTTGGTTGGTCATGACATAATCGACGTCTAAAATCTGAACCTTCATAATTCAATCACCTTGTACTTCCTAGTTTTGAAGTCCAGTATCACTGGTGTTTTGGGTGAGCCGGAGTTTATCATGGTTATTGACTTGTAATTGTCTATGGATTGTTGGTGAGTGTGTCCGTGGTGCACCACGTCCGGTACTTCTTCAAGCACCATCTGGTCCTCCGGGAAGATGAATTCCCCCATGTGTCTCTTCACCAACATATCTTTCTCAAACTCGTGTACCATCAAAACTTTGAGGCCATTCAGTTCGACCATGGACGGATTGCTCAGGGATATTATTCCATTGGTGAGATTTAAAGGCAATTGGGGATAGTCGTTTCCGTCTGCTTCTCCGGGTATCACAAACACCCTTTTGTTCCCGCTCACGTTGTCCTCCAGTGTCTTCTGATCCCCTATGTCCCCTGCGATGAACAAATTCTTCACTCCTTTACGATTGAACCACTCCAGGAACTTTTTTCCCTGTTTCTCCTCGTCGAGGTGCATGTCTGATACAAAAACCGCCCTTCCGTTCCCGGTGGTGGCTGACCTCAAGGGCACGTCCGGATAGATTATATTCTTGGCCCTGAGTCCTTTGTCTCTTACCACTTCAACCGCAACCACATCATCAGGCTCGGGTCCTTTTCCTTGAATTTTCAACTCACCGGTCATGTCCTCAATGACCATTCCGTCTTCCACCGACCTGACCATGCCTATCACAAACCCTTGTTTGAAGTCTCTGTTTATCTTGTCTATGGAAACGTAGGGACGTGGTTTTTCGTTTACCAATATTTCTCTTATTTTAGCGTATCTGGATTGGTAGTAGGATGTAAAATCCTGTGTGGTCATCTCCTTCTTACTCTCGGTGATGTTCTTCTTAATAACCAACTTCTCAAAATCATGCCTGGTGGTGAACAGGCCTTCCTTTTCCAGGTATAAACTGGTGTTTTTTTCAGTCATAAGGCTTTCCAAAGCATGGGGGGTTACCAATTTTCCCCTGCTCAAGAATTTCCCTACCATTTTTTTCTTATTCATCTTATCTACTCAAAATTCTTGTATAATATATCCTTCAACTTGTTGAGTGCTGTCTCTCCGATTGCCAGTTTTATCTCTCTGGACCTTCCGTACCTCCCCCTGGAGACTACGGTGGTGGTTATGA
The DNA here is from genome assembly GCA_964644245.1 of uncultured archaeon. Lineage (GTDB taxonomy): Archaea > Aenigmatarchaeota > Aenigmatarchaeia > CAZXUR01 > CAZXUR01 > CAZXUR01. Next base: position 59,442 of record CAZXUR010000002.1, on the reverse strand, counting down.
TTCCCAACATATCCAACTCTGAGATGAGGTCCGACACCCTTCTCTGAGTCAAAACCTTGAGACCATTCTTTTCACAAGTGTTTTTATAAACCTCAAATATGTCGCCTGTGGTGATTTCCTTGTCTTTCTTGGAAATCTCTATTATGGAGAGGAGGACTGCCTGAGATTGTTTGGGCTGGGTCTTGACCGTTTCCGTGACCCTGTCCAAATCCAGTTTGGTCTCTGCCATGTCGACATGCCTCTCCAGTATTTTCTTCTCATTCTTCCTCTCAGCTATTTCACCCGCAACCCTGAGGAGGTCCAGGGCTCTGCGCGCATCACCGTGCTCCTGCGCAGCCAAGGCCGCACACTTGGTTATCACCGCATCACTCAAAGCTCCTTTTTCCATGCCTTCCTTGACCCTTTCCTTGAGTATGTTCTTCAGGTGCAAAGCATTGTATGGAGAAAATATCAGTTCTTCCTCTGAGAGTGAGGACTTCACACGAGGGTCGAGCAGGTCAGTGAAAGACAGGTCGTTGGTTATCCCTATCATTCCCACCTTCCCTTTTTTCAGGTCACTGTTTATTCTAGTCAGGTTGTACAATATACCATCACCCACCTTTTCCACCAACGCATCTATTTCGTCAAGTATGAGCAGGGTAACTTTGGTTTCTTCCAGTTTCTCGAACAGTCTTTGGTAGAGAACGTTGGTTGGAAGTCCGGTGTCAGGGACGTCGAGTCCCATCTTTCTCAGTATTTGTGAAACCAGCCTGTACTCTGTGTCAGATACCTTCTTCATCTTACAGTTGATGTAAATCATGTTTATAGGACTCTTGGCCTTGGCAGCAGCTTTGGAGAGCTTGTCGAGCACGTGCCTCACCACCAACGTCTTACCGGTTCCCACGGTCCCGAATATAAGTATGTTGCTGGGAATATTCCCCTTGAGGCTAGGAGCCAGTATGGAACCCAACTGGTTTATCTCTTCACCCCGGTGCATGATGTCATCCGGTTTATAATAATTGGCAAACACCACCTTGTTCTTGAACAACGACTCCTGATTAATATAAGAGTCGAACATTTGGTCCAGTGATTCCTGCATTAACCATCCCCATTTCCCTTATACCTCAATAATATATAAGGATTCTTCTACTGGAAATTATTCTTTTGAATATATATTCCAGAAGAAACATACCCACCACCCCATGATTTCAGGTGGAAAGGTATAATAATAATAAAATATTTACATAACAGTGTTATAGTGTTAAGTCATTCTTTTTCATCCGAATGAAAAACCTTTCCATAAGAAATAACCGGGTCTATGAGAATGAATCTTTTAGATTTTTCAATAGTTCTTCAGAACCAATGGATGAATGGACCAACGGTATTTTTTCCACCTGGGCGATTCTCAATGCAATATCATCCACTTTATTTATTCCCTGGAGTATCACCAGACCAGGCTTCAAATTACTCACCTTAATCGCTATCAATGGTGAGCGGCCTCTGGTGAGGTTGGTGAATACCAGGGCTCTTTCAGTGGTAAGTCCGTATAGTTTGACCAGGTCCATGGGTGAGAATTCTACAATCGCTTTCACTGAGTCTATGACTGTATACCCATATATCTCTTTATCAGGAAAGTTGTAGGCTTTTCTTCCCTTGACGGATTTTACGAACTTACTGACCTTGACCGGCTCTACGAATTCTTTAATGTCCAGTACTGCGGATGTTATGGAAGCTGACTGGGGAAAGTTGCTGAACTCCTTTATCACCTCACCACCCCTCTTCTGGTCTACAGAGAGCATCCCTTCCACCATCCTTTTGATTATTTTAATCCCTGGCGACTTCCTTCTCCCAGACTCATAGTCGCTTATGACTGAAGGCATCACGTCCATACTCTCAGCCACTTTTCTCTGGGGAATTTTCAGGATGTTTCTCCATTTCCTTATAACTTTCCCTGGTTTTTCAGATAGAGATATCTCTCCTGCCATCCTCTTTGCTAGTCCTTCTTTGGCTAGTTTGAATTCGTCCATATCAACACCAGTCGAAGTATTCGGCTTATATCTTTATATTTTGTCGATATATTTAAGTTCTTTTCTCCGGCTTGGCCACCCCAACCAACACACCCAACATGCCTATTATGAACAAGAAAGAGGATATCATCAACTTTCCTACGTCAAAATACAATATTATGAGTATAAATATAATCGGTAAAAACAACAACACTATCCATTCCAGGCCAACTTCTTTCAGTTTGAACTTCTTACCTTCCTTCCTGATGTATCCCGCGTATGCCCCGACCCCCAAAACGACCAATAAGATGAATATGAATGAGACTACCACCACCGCGACCACATAGAATCCAGAGGGAATTGAAACCATCAGCAGTCCTAAGAACAAAACCACCAACGATATGAAAGTGAATTCATAGTTCATTGGTTATTTTTTGTGGAAATAGAATAAAAAGGTTTTTAAAGTAATCTATTTATTTAATGAGTGTAAGTGTTTTTATGCCACCCAAGCTTAAGATTGTGAGCGACCCCTTCTTCCAGAGGATAGTCTACGAAGGTGCCAACCCACACCTCCTGGTCAAGGAAATAAGGGACAGACTCGGAAGGGTGATGAACATCAATACTACAGACGTTCAGGAGTACGACTACCAGCACAAAAAGCTTCCGGGAGGAAACGAGGAATTTTCCGTATACCTCGAGGCCTACAAGAAAATGGACAATTTCTCGCGGATAGTGATAGCAGTTACTGTCAGTGGCAACATGACACCCGTTGGAAAGGGGGAGGTTGAATATGAGGGGTCTTTGGACGTGTTCGTTCAAGGAACCGTGGAGACCATCTACAAACAGGAAACACCCATCCAATCCTCCATACTTTTTACTGCCTTCCGTTCTTTCTACCATAAAGTATTGTACAACGATATGCTCGAGGGGTACGAGGAGAAGATGAAGAAATATGTGGTCAAAGTCTCGGACGAGATTCGTTCTTTCTTCAACCTGATGAAAAAACACCGCTGATTTATATTTACCCTAAACAATAGATATCAGGTGATGATTATCAGTAAGTTGCCCCAGAGCAGTGCCAAGTATCTGATAAGAGCCACACTGACTGCGGAGGGAGTGGTAAAGAAACCAGACGTCATAGGCGCCATATTCGGGCAGACTGAAGGACTTCTAGGTCTTGACATGGACCTCAGGGAACTCCAGAGAACCGGGAGGATAGGCAGGATTGAGGTGAATGTTGAGAACAACGGGAGTTCCAAGGCAACCATAACCATACCCTCTTCCCTAGATGCCACCGAGACTTCACTCATAGCAGCTTCCCTGGAGACCATAGAGAAAGTCGGGCCTTGCAGTGCAAAAGTGAAGGTGGAAGGGGTGAATGACAAGCGGTTTGTCAAGAGGAAGTACATACTCAAGAGGGGAAAGGAACTCCTCAAGAACCTTCTTGATTCCACACCAGAGACCAAGAACATACTCACCGACATGAAGGAATCGGTGCGTGGGGAAGAAATCTGTGAATATAAAGGACTGGCCTGCGGACCTGATATTTCAGGAGAAAAAATAATACTTCTAGAGGGCAGGGCAGACGTTTTGAACCTCCTGAAACACGGGATCAAGAATGTGTTGTCCGTGGAAGGGACAACCATACCCAAAGAGGTCATGAAACACTGCAAAGGCAAGGAAGTCACGGCCTTTCTGGACGGTGACCGGGCAGGCAAACTCCTCCTGAAAAAGATGATGAGCAAGATGGATTTGGATTTTGTGGCCAGAGCACCAGAGGGGAAGGAAGTAGAAGAACTGAGCAAGGAACAGATTTTCAAGTGTCTGCGTGACACTCTGCCCATAACCGAGTTCGAGTCGCCGCCCATCAACAATACCACAAAAAAACTATATTCCAGTGTGATAAAGAAAATAGGAAAAGGGATGGGAATTTTTCTGGACGATGATGGTAAAGTCCTGAAAAAGAAAAAAATTGAAAAATTGGACGAATTTCCTTCAGCAAAAACGTTGATAATGGACGGAAAGGTGGACAGAAAAATAGTTTCCAAGGCCAAAAAAGCAGGGATAAAGGACTTAGTGGGAAAGGATAAGGAAAACTTTGTGGTCCCAGCTGGTATGAGAGTATACGTCAGGAAAGATTTATAGATTTACCGATTATTTCCAGTTCTCCCTCATATTTATTTACTTCTCCCCTCACTTCCACTAAATTTCCCTCTTCCACACTGACTGGTCTGAAAAAAACCACCGACACTTCACAGTCACCTCCAATCACCATGAACGTGTTGGACCCAGAGACGCGCTCGGAAGTGACAGTTCCCCTTACCAGTACTACATCCCCGACCATGGACTGGTCAATTTCACAGATTTTTACTCGGTTGGGAAACACAAAAACGAGTGTTGAAAGTATTAACAAACCCAGAAGAGAGAGGAGTAAATAGACTTTCGCCGTCTCAACCACCCAGTTCAAATACTTTTAAATCCTCGTAAACAGGACCTTGTTTTGTGAGGTCACTTTTCTTAAGTTTAATATTTTTTACAGTCATCTCACCAAAAGGGCCTTTTTGGTCCATCTTCTCCAAGAAGTCTTTTTTAGAGGAAACTGACTTTACCCTGCCTATGGTCAAATGGGGCTTTTCCTTCCTTTTAGTGGGGAAACCAAGGCTTTCTGCGGCTTTTGACAGCTTTTCCTGCAATTCTTCCAAACCGGCAACCCCTATCCACAAAACTTTCACATAGGTGTTGCTTGGGAACCCACCTATACGCGTAAAACGCACTTTTACCGGGGTTTCGTCGTTGAATTTGGCTATTTCTTCGATTATCTCCTTTACTTTGTCCTCATCCACGTCTCCGAAGAATTTCAGTGTTATATGAAGGTTCTCAGGCTCAACAAATTTTGCCCTGCACACCCCGGAAAAAGTTCTTTGTACGTCCATGAACTTCTTCCTGAGTTCTTCGGGCACGTCCACAGCGAGAAAACATCGCATAGTTATATATATCTTTTAAAAATAAAAAGATTGTTTTTTGAGAGTTTTACTTTTTTCCATTTTTTCAACCTAAAACACTAAAAACACTTCTAAAAGAATTTAAAGTTCTAAAAAAGACATAAATAAGTTAAAAGAGTTATAAATAACATTTTTGTGACTATATCTATATTTATATCAAATTTAAACTACTTATACGTGGATTTAACTGTTTATATAAAAATAAAGGAAAATTTAAGCATTTTTGGACCTTCAAAAGATTGAAATGATGTTAGTTACACCGTGAAAAGGGACGTTTAGAGTATAGAAAAATATATATTGAACAGTGTTCAAAAAACTAACTGTGAGTGATAATGGCAAAGGTTGGCAGGCCCAAAGGCCCTGATATACGGAAGGCGAGCAAGATCATACGCGTATTGTACGAATATCCGGATGGTTTGTGGCTCAGAAGACTGGCCAGAGAGGCAAAACTACCGGTTTCCACCGTTTCTTACTATATAGACAAGGTATTGAGCTCAGCCGTGGATAACGTGGGATACATGGAGGACGGGCGCTACTTTGGTGTGAGATTGATAAAGTTGAAGCCTTTGGTGGTAAAGAACTTGGAGAAGGGAATAACCATCAAAAAACTAATAGAAATCATGAAAATCATGAAATTATCGTAATGTGAAGTTCATTTTTTCTAGCACCCCCTCAGAGGCCCTCAAATGGCCCATAACTGAACTTCACGTGAACTTCACATTTTTCGTGTGAACTTCACGTGAAGTTCACATTTGTTCACGTGAACTTCACATCTGAATGTGAACTTCACATTACCTTCACGTGAAGTTCATTTTTCTGTGTGAAGTTCGTGCCCCCTTAAAATCGTCATATACGTCCAAATACTCAATTTAACCCCCTTTTAAGGCATTTCCGAGTTTCACGTGAACTTCACATTACTTTCACATTTGTTCACGTGAACTTCACATCTGAATGTGAACTTCACATTACTTTCACATTTACTATGTGAACTTCACATTACCTTCACGTGAACTTCACGCCTTTTTCAAAACACCCCTCAAACCCGGTTTTTTGAGACATTTGAGGATTTACTTTCACGTGAACTTCACATTACTTTCACATTTACTATGTGAACTTCACATCCGGACGTGAAACTATTTAAACATCCGGACCAATATAGAATATGATGATTTATGGCTACTAAAGAGTGGTTCCAGGAAGTGGGATGGAACACCAACCCGTTCACACTCACCATATCACCCTCTCTTTTTGTCGGTTATAAAGAACAAGTGGACAAAATACAAAACCACCTCCAGGAACTCCACAAGGTAGCACTGGTTACAGGGCCCACTGGAGCGGGAAAGACCACCCTCCTCAAATGGCTTAGCAAGCAACTACAGAACTGTCATGTTAAATACCTGAGTAAACCCCCCAAAAACCCTGCTGATTTGATCACCATTTTCACTTCTGACGAATTTTCTCCCTCTATATGGGACAGGATACTCAGAAGGGAGCCCAATCTCTACAATCTCTCTGAATATGTCTCTATCAGAATGCCTGACAGACAATTCGTCCTTCTGGTAGACGAAGCACACGAGGCACCCATAGAAGTCCTGGAATGGCTGAGGGTTTTGAATGACCATATAGACAACATGAGTTTGGTCCTTGCGGGTCTGCCCATTTTTGAGGATATTCTCAAAGACAAACTCCAGACATTTTACAAAAGAATCACCACCAAAATTGAATTAACCACACTAACGCATGATGAAACGGAGCAGTTGATAAAAAGAAGGATAGGAAATGTGGGCGGTGAAGGTATGGAGCCCTTCACACCTGAAATCATAGAAGATATCTACATGAAGACCGGTGGATTTCCCAGGGAAATATTGAAGGCATGTGACCAGGTAATTAACAATGCCATCGAAAAAGAGACGTTAGAGTTGACTAATCTCCAGGTAGAAAAAAGAAAACCCAAGAAGAAGGACAGATTGTCCATGGAAGCGATTGAAGAACTGCCATCAAAACAAAAAGAAGTGCTGGAAGCTTTGATAAACATGGGCAGCGGATCTGCTGCAAAAATAGCAGAAACAATGGACCATGGTTACAAGTCTAAAGGGCACGCTACACGCTCCGTGAATAACCTTTTGAAAAGGTTGATGAGCGAAGGTTTGGTGAAGAGAGAAAAAGAGGGAAGGAGTTTCGTGTACAAACCTTCCTCCTCGGTTAACACTATGATGGTGAAAGCATGACCAAAAAAACTGCTATCGTGTTTGTAGGTATGCCCGGCTCTGGTAAGACCTCCGCTGCCAAGGCGTGCGAGTCACTGGGACTGAGAGTGTATACTTCCGGTGATATAATAAGGGAGACCACTGAAGAACTGGACCTGGAGCCCACAAAAGAGAACATGGCAAAGGTTTCCAGATTCTTCCACGACGACCACGTTTCATGGCTCATATCAGAGTTGAAGAAGGATGTGAAGACCAAGAAGAAACTATTTGTGATAGAGGGATTGAGGTCCAAGAAACAGCTGAAACTGCTCAACAAACACTTTAAGACCGTGGTAATTGCCATCCGCTGCTCCAAAAAAGAAAGGTTCCGCAGGCTCCATAAGAGGAAAAGGTCTGACGACCCCAGCAAGATGAAGGACCTGGAAGAAAGAGACAAGAGAGAGATTGGTTTTGGGGTTAAGTCTCTCATCAATTCGGCAGACTACGCCATCGACACCACAGAGATGACAAAGAAGGAAGCGGACAGGGCAGTAAGGGATTTAGTAAGAAAGGTTTTTAAACTTTGAATCCAATAGTAGAAGGTGGTTTGATGAAATCAAAGACAAAAGGAAGAGGGCTCATAGGAAAGATAATCGTGAGCGAAGAAACCGGAAAGAAATTTGGAGATGTCGGGGATATCAGATTCATAACAGAGAGCGGAGAACTGCTCCATCTAGTTCTGAACAATTCCACTGAAGCAGCCGACACCCTGAGACTAGAACAGGACACTTCAGGCAGGTTCCTTGTACCCTTCTCTACTGTCAAGTCAGTCGGGGATTTTGTTATAATCAGTGAGAAGGAAATTGTTTAATTAATTAAATAACACTTCTAACTGAAGACTTTTAATCCATTTTTTGTCGGTTTTAACCGACAGTTCCCCCAAACACTAACGTTTTAAAGTTTATCCAATTCTTTACTTTATGTCACTATATAGTAGTAAAACACTTTTGAAAGAGGTATGCCTATCCATTCTGATACTTTCACTGATAATTTTCACCCATGAGATGGGTCACGTGGCTTTTGGACTGGCTGTGGGTCAGGATTCAGAAGTAGTGTTCATCTCAGGACCGGATCGGGGTCTGCAGGCATATGGTTTTGCCACCGTCTTCAGTCGTCCCCTCACTCCGGAAGAAACCGTCTTTATCGCCTGGGGAGGCATTGCCTTTAATTTGCTTACAGCAGGTATGTCCTTCATACTTTTCAGAAAAGTTGACAGCCCTTTGTGGAAGGATTTTCTTTTCATACTTCTAGTTGCCAGTGTCATGAGTGCGTTCCTGAACGCCCTGCCTATAGAACCTTTTGACGGCAGCAGGATTTTCAAACTCTGATTACTTGTCTCTGATGCCTTTTTCATTCACCACGAACACCGCCTCACCCTCTGGCATGCTGGGCGAGTCTATAAGTCTTCCCACCCTGGTATTCTTTTTACTCTTCCTCAGATAAATCCGGAAAGTGGCTGCGTGACCAAGGACGTGCCCCCCTATGGCTGTGGTGGGGTCTCCGAACAATACGGCCGGGTTTGCCATCACCTGGTTGGTGACGTATATAGATATGTTGTGGATGTCCGAGAGACGCTGCAGGTCGTGAAGGTGTCTGTTCAGTTTCTGTTGCCTGGCAGCCAATTCTCCCCTACCGGTGTAATCACTCCTGAAAAGTCCGGTTAGTGAATCAATTACTAGCAGCCTTACTTTCTTCTTCTCCAATAATTCAGACGACTTTTCTGCCAACAACACTTGATGGTCACTGTTATAAGCCCTGGCTACGTATATGTTTTTGAGCGCCTTGTCCGGCTCAAGCCCAAGTGCTTTGGCCATCTGCACGGCCCTTTCAGGCCTGAAAGTGCCCTCCGTATCTATGAACACACAACTGCCTTCCAAACCCCCCTTCTTCTCGGAGAGTTGGACGTTTACCGCAAGCTGCAGCGCTAACTGTGTCTTGCTGGAGCCGTATGCCCCGTGGACTTCTGTTATCGAACGGCTCTCTACACCACCACCCAAAAGATCATCCAACATTTTACTCCCGGTGGTGATTTTTCCTATCTCCTTTCGCTTCTCCAGTATCTTGTCCGCGGAATCAAAGCCCATCTTGACTTTCTTCCGAGCAGAGGATATTATCCGCTGGGCAGTTGCTTCTCCCACGTCTGCCCCTTCTGCGACTTCCCCGGCAGAGGCGGCTGCTATGGACATGAAGTCGTTGTACCCTGATTCCTTGAGTTTCTCTGCAGTCTTTGGTCCGACGCCATCCAGTTCTTTGATTTTATCCATTTCTAACCTCCTTTGCTAAATTATTTATCTCCTTCTTCAAATCAACTTCCTCAACTCTCGACACGGACATCTCCAGGTTCTCGAAATAGGCATTCTTCTTTACTCTCCCTACAAACAGGTATTCCTTTCCTATGATTTTCTTTGACGCCTTGGATATCTCTTTCTCACTCACATTTTCATCCTTCAGCCCCAAAAGTTTGGCAGCCGTATCCCTGTAAACTACGAATCTCATGTTTCCGGTACCGTCGTCTATGGTCCCGGTCAGGAACATCGCTTTTTTGCCCTTGACCTTCCCGTGTTCCTTGCATTTTCCGTCTTTGAGAGAAGAGTCACATTTTGGACACACTTCAAAGAAATATTTTCCCTCGAATATATTGGTGATTGCTGCCCGGTTTTCTATGAAATCGCCCTCCTTTCCTTCCGACAAAGACATCCTTTTTGCCTTGCCCCCGCGGGGCGTTTTTTTGACCTTGTCTATTTTTTCCTTGCTCAGTGAAAATTTACCAAATTTGCCGACCCTGACTTCCGGGTTGCCTAGGTTGTCCTCTTTCACGTAGGCCCCCTTTACCTCAACCACATTCTCCTCTGAGAAGGTCTTGCCTATGTGTTGGGTTTCTTTGTCCCACAGGGACATCCTCACTGACCCCGTCTCGTCCCCAATCACCACATTGGCAACTTTACCTTTCCTCCCGTCTTTCTCGAATTCCCTCACATCTGAGACTGACATCACCTTTCCCACCAAACTCACATTCCTCATACCAGGGATTATGTTGGTGAGCTTCAAGCGGTTCTCTCTCTTCTCGAGGAGGTCTAATCCAAGTTCTTTGGCAACTATGTATGCAGCACCCTCAGGAGAGACCAGACCGGAAAGCTCCCTTTCTTTTTCCTTTATTTTCTTTTCCACTTCTTTCTCTGAAAGGTCCGAGCCTTCCGCAATTTTAGAAATCAACTTCTCCATACAATTAATAGGTTTCAATCTTTTAATGTCCTACCCTTGACGTGAACTGTGTCACCCTGCAGATAGGAAAGGAACACTCTCTGGCTGCCTTTGTTAGCGCTCAGACTTCCGTTGACAGACCCCCTGGTCCTGAAAAAAACCTCTTTCACCCCCTCTCCTGATTTATAGACAATTTTTATGGTACGATTCTCAATTATAGCTTCCTCCAGTCCTTTTGGGAAGTTCACATAGACTTCACGTTGTCCTCCTCCGGCCCGGTAAATTTCATCCGCTGCCATTCCTATGGTCCTAGCTGCCTTCTTGTAATTGTATTCAGTCTGGGTCTCTGAGGAAGTTACCATCCCCAGGAGGGAAAACGGGAGCGCAATGGATATGGCCAGGGCCACGAGTATAATGTAGAAGGTACCCGACTGTGCACGCATATAAAAATCTTCATCAGTTAGGATATAAAGTTAATAACAGAAACACTCACAAGAAGAGAAATCCTGGTCGAAACTCCCATGCTCGAACCGCTTCCCTGCTTCCCTGCACATGTTTATGCATTTTCCCCGGCAGTCCAGGAGACTGTTTGCTCTGGTGGTAAGTACTTCATTCTCCGGCAAGTCCGATACCATCTGCGCGGTCAGGGACAACCCCATAAATATGCCCAACACGCAAACAACTATCATCACTGCTGTAATTATTTTAAAAACTTTTTGGTTTTCAGCCATTCAATCACTTTTTCTGGCGAGTTTTACATCCTTCCTGACCACGGTCTTCCTTCCCGCATGTTCTGCCATTACTACGGCCTCGGCTGCCACGTCAGCAGCCACATCTTCCAGCAGTTTTGCGAAAGCAATTACCGCGTCCTTTGATATTCTATTCGCACCGCTCTTCTTGAGAATCTTCTTTACTGGTGCAAGTGGTAATTCTGTTTTCATACTATTATTTCAACGCTTACACTATTAAAACTATCTATCTGTTGATCTTTTCTATTATCATGGTCCCGGTGAGTACTAGGAACCCGATGAATATGGCAAGAATCAGGTCATATATGCCTTTTTCAGGCGTCAGGAGAAGTCCGGTGGCGTTTAGCACCACTATGTTTATGGAGAACATCAACGCTAATATTGTGAAGTGGCGTGAAAGGGGTTTGCCGCTGGAATAAGTTATGAGTAGTTTTCCCAGCCAGAAAAGTATCCCGGCAAAGAAAAACGTGTTTATAGCACCATTAACAAGCGCCAGGCCAGACGTGAACAGGTCAAAGGCTGCATATTCCTCCATCTTCCAGTACCCTTGGGCTGCCCCGATTATCAAGAAAGCACCACCCACAAAGTAGAGGAAAAAAGAAACCGTACCTCTCTTCAGGGCCTTGACCATTTCCTCTTGCACTGCAAATATGTATTTCTCCAGCTGGAAGCCGCGTATCATGAGGTATACCCCCAACACTCCCAAAACCAGTCTCCATCCAGTGGTCCCAAGCAGGGCGAATATGAGGAGTACTATGGCCGGGATGCCCAGGAATATCCTGGCGGTCGAAGGCTCGTTCAGCATGTCTTTGAAAAACTTCACAAACAAGTAGTAAACACCCTCTAAATTCTCACTTTGCTTGACCACCACTTTTTTTATAGATGCTATCTTTATGTGCGACTGGACCACTGGTATCACATACTCATCCTCGGCCCCATCACTCACAACTATCGCCTCGTCATAATGTGTCTTGAGAACCTCCTCCAATTGCTTTGAAATGACCTGGTCTGACTTCACACCCACTCTCTGGTCGCCAGAGACCACTGCTATTCCCACATTCTTGTTCTTCTTCTTCAACTGGTCGTAAAGTCTCACGCCCGCAAACAGTGTATTGGCATCAGAATCCTCTGGATCCGCCAGAGCTAACTTTTTTGCAGTCTCCAGCACCTCGTCCCTTTCAACCACTGGACCGCTCACACCCACTTTGCTTCCTATATCGTTGTCCCTATCTATCACTAGGACTAAAGGCCTCTCTTTCGAACTCATACCATACATCACACACAAAAGGTTTTAAGCCTTTTAGCGCTTTTTGGGCCGAACAAGTCTCACATTTGGGGTTAGTCAAAGGGACCTTTTATATAATTGAATATATATTTTATATAATATCATAAATTAAACATATATAAGAAAATATATATTAAAATATCGCTTTTAACCGATTTCAGGCGTTTAACTCTCACATTTGAAGGGTGGGTTATTATATAATCAAAAATATAGTTTTAAACAAACCTTTTATAAAATATACTTTTTATAATATTTTATACCCTATATATAATTAATTAAATAAATAACTTCTCAATTCAATTTCCACCACGTTTAAAAACTTTTTATATGAGAAGTTGAATATATAGTATAGAGAAAATATGAAAAAAAGTGCCAAGTCAATTTTAGAAAAATTGTTCATGAGAAAGAAACCGGTTGAGCTTCTAGTGGCCCTGAAAACCCAAAAGAAGAAGTATGTGAGCGTTTTGGCCAAGGAAGCCGACTGCACATATTCCCATACAGTAAAACTCCTGAATGAGTTCAAGGAAATAGGTCTGGTGAAATTCGACAAGATGGGACGGGTAAAGTTCGTAAACCTAACCCAGAAGGGAGAATCTTTGGCAGAGAAGATGGAAGAAATCCTGAGGAGGTTTTCCAAGACTCCTTTGAAAGGGACCAAGCCGAAGTCCAAAAAATCTGGTTCTAAGAAGAAAAAGAAAGGGAAAAAATGATCCCTTTCCCCCTAGGGGTAAAGGCAAAATCGCCCTGAGCTTAGTCGGGTAATTACCGACAGTTCACCCCAAAAACACACTTTTTGATACGATTTTCTGGGATACCTTCATGTGCTACTACTTATTTATATATGTATGCTAATAACCGATAGTAGCGACTCAAAAAACACATGCATTTTTGCCCGGTGTCGGTAAAAACCATATTGAGCTCAGAAACGTGGACCGGATTTTCGGGCAAAAGTACAGGGGTAATCGCTAAAATTTTGTGGAAAAAAGGAGGTTGAAAATGGAGGTAACCGCTTACGCATCAGAGAAGATTCACATCGGAGACTTTAACCTGGATGACTTCGTCCAGCTGCTTTTCCCTCAGAAGAAGACCAAGATGAGGGACTGTGCCAGGATCATTCTCTTGGAGCTTATCAGGGGCCCTAAGACCGTGTCTGACATAGTCTCCAAACACGAGCTGAAGAGGGGCACGGCCTATGACACCGCCGAGTACATGCAACGCTGGGGCATCATAGACCGGAAAGCGAAGTTCGAGCCGGTACGTCTCTCATCAAAGTTTCCCCTGGCCCTGGAAAGGGTGGCTAGTTGGTACAGGAAGAAGTTCAAGAATATTAAATAAATAATTAAATAACTATAGAGCAGAGGATATTTAATAAAAAATACTTACTATAATATACTTCTAATAATATGTTTTTAAACATATATACTAAAGAACATATGTAAAAATTACAGGTTTAAGTCTCACATTTTTCCCGGTTTTTTCTTGCAGTCTACCCCTGGGGGTATTGAGGAAAATGTAGGAAACACGTTCAAATAAGCAATTTGAGTCTGTTTGAGAACTATCCTATGTATTCGGAGCCAGCACGTGGGGTGAACTTGGGAATCTGTATGGGAGGGGGTAACTGCAGGTCTTCCGAAAGGTTCACCGCCTTCAATATGCATCTCCTGAAAATAGAATTTATGATATCCATGCCCACTGACTCGTCGAGTTTCTTCTCCTTCTTCCATTTCTTCAAGACTTTTTTGTTGTCAGCACCCGCGTACACCAGTTCGCCGGACATTTCTATGGAACCGACCTTGGGGGTGTATTCAGTCTTGAACTCGAACTCTATGGACAGTACCTTGTCCACTCCCTTCAGGTCGAATTTCTTTTCAGAAACTTTCTTGATTTTAGGTGTGGAGCGTATGTTTATGTTTCCCTTGGGAGACTTCTTCTTCTCGCCCTCCATCTCGTTTATCATTATGTTTATGACCGGCATGATATCACTCCTTACATTTGTGGGAAATCTTTTAATAGTTATAGATTAGTTTTATAAATCTAAAAGGATAAGGGATACCATGTCATCTTTGAGCAAGAAAGAAATGTCAATATTGGGCATAGTGAATCAGAGGAACCTGGTGACAAAAATGGAGTTGGTGAAAGAACTCAGAAACAACGGCTCTGAGGACGCCAAATCTGTGGTTGAAGCGACCACAAACGCGCTAGTCAAGAAAGGCCATTTATCTTGCTTGAACCCCATAGGTTCTACTTGTTTTGTCATCACCAAGAGTGGGTCCAAGATACTGGAGAAATGAGTTCTGGGGCTAAGTTAAATAGTTTAAAGGTTTACACTTCCATATCATAGGAGAAGCCCCGTAGTGTAGTGGTCAAGCATTTAAGTCGCGAGACTGTGTAAAAGGCCCTGGACCTTAAGACAACGGTTCGAATCCGTTCGGGGCTATAAACAAATTATTTAAGTCAGTGCAACAAGTAATTTTATGGCAGATTTTAACTACCAGTATCAGCCACAGGAAAAACCGGCTGCTTCTCTGAAAGAAAGGGTCACGAGACTTCTGAACAAACTGAACTTACCCAAGCCTCTCAGAGACAGGGGCGTGCTCCTGATAGCCGGGGTCTGGGCGGTAGCCATACTCTACGTAGCCACCACTGGCATCACCGGCTACCTGACCATGACCAGCAACCTTACTTACGAATTGAACGAAACTTCAGCGGAGCTCTCCAAACTTCAGGTAAGTCACTCCGAGTTGTCTGGAGAGTACGACCAGTGCGTGTCTGGCCTGGAAGAGTGTAGGGACAGCGAAGAGACTTGCCGGATTGACCTGAACACTTGCAGGAAGTACAAACAGAGCCTGGAGGAACAGGTGGGAAACATGTCTGCCATGGAAGTGGAGAAGACCAAACTGGAGAACCAAATAGAGGAAATGGAATCAGAGAGGGAGAACCTGGTCAAGTCCTACGTACAGACTGTCTGCTGCCTGCAACAGAACGCCAACCCAGAGGTAAAGTACTACCAAGTGGTGGACGGCTGGGTGTCGTGCTCCTCTGAGAAAGGCACTGAGTTTTCCTGTTAAACTACTCTTTCTACGATCTTACCGAACGCAGGCCTGGTTATGAATATACCAGCCAGCACCCCGATGGAAGTGGTTATTGCGAATCCCCTCAGCATACCGAAGCCGAGCACCATCAGGGGCAGCATCGCACCTATGGTGGTCCCCGCAGCACCGAATATGGTGAAGAACGCACGTTTCATCTTTGCCTTCAGCGAGACCTCCACACTCTCCTCCTTCAGGGTCTCGTCTATTATTATTATCTGGGAGTCCAGGGAAGTACCCACCGCTGCTATGATTCCTGCTATGGCTGCCAGGTCTATGGTCCAGTTGATGAGTGACGCGGCCCCCATTATTATCACGACTTCCGAGGCCGAGACTATGGACATGGGCAGCACGAATTTGAGCTTCCTATATCTGACGAACACGATGACTGAAACAGCGATTATCGCCAACAGACCGGCGAACATCGCGTTGGAAAGGAAGTCTGAGCCCAGTTTTGGCGAGACTTTCTCCGACTTTACTATTTCTATCTCTGTGGGCAGGGAACCAGAACGTAGTATGGACTGGAGTTCACGCTTTGACTGGAGGGCTTCTTCCTTGGTCTCTCCCCCTCCGGTTATCATGGGTGTGGTGTATGGTTTTCCTTTGAGAGTTCCTGACACCTGGAGGGCGTCCATCAGATTGTCGTCCATATAGAAATATACTTTCGATTCCAATATCTCCTTTCCGCTGGAGTCGATGGACAGAGGGATTTCCTTGGTTACGGTGGCGAATCTCTCTGCTCCCTCGGAAGATAACACCACCCCGAATCCGAACTCGTATCCTTTTTCCAGTCTCCGGAGATAGGAATTTTTGGGGTCGAAGTGCACTCGTATGATGTCCTTCCCAGTGAACACCGTGGCAGACATCACTGCGCGTTCCTCGGACACGTTCCACACTTCGAAGTCTATGTCCTCTATCGAGAGATGGTCACCTTTCACGTACTCCTGCCCTTTTAGGACTACAGAGCCGTTGCCTGAGGTAGAGTACTCGACCGTGTGCCCCTCGCCTAACATCAGTTCCCCGTTTCCCTCAGAGAATTCCACAGTCATGGGTATCTTGGCCTCGAACTTTCCCTGTTTTTCCAGTAGTTCCATGAGTTCTGCTTCAGTTCCTCCGGCCATCTCTATCTGTACGAACCCGCCTTCACCGTAGAGCGGGGTTATCAGCGCTTCCTTCAAACCGTAAACGTTTATCCTGGTCTCAAGTGTGGTTTTTATCTGGTTGAGCACTTCTGAGGAAGCGTTGTCTTCGGGCTTCACTATGACCCTCACACCTCCCTCGAGGTCCAGGCCGAACTGAATGTTGGAGGACCCGGGTTCTGTGAGCGTCAGTTCTATAGTCTCACCGGGGTCCTTCTTGACTACCATGTCTCCCTTGGAAGTGGAGAGCGTCAAGTAGCCGAGATAGTCCTGGAAGGGTTGAAGGTCCTCCTCTGATTCCACGTCCACTGTCTCTGTGTCCGGGGTGGCTATCTTGTATATCACGTCTCCCCTGGAAAGTCTCCCGTAGAACGTGGAATTCTTTCCCACCGAACTTATCTCCATGCCGTCAGTGCTTATCTTAGGCCCTATGAGGACCAGGGAAAGGACAACCACAGCTATCCAGAGTATTATTCTCCAGTCTTTCGTCAGTCCTAGGTCCATTCTTTATCCCCCATGAATCTCTTCAGAAGACCGACGTTGAAAGTCCATGTGTTGAATACGTCTATCAGCAGGCCGATGATGAGTATCAAAGCCACCTCACTCAGTACCAGGGAGGTGGAGACCAGGTACAGGCATATCAAAGCGCCAAACGTGGTCGCGGTCATGGTCAAACCGGTCTTCATCGCGGATCTGGCCCGGCTGTCGAACGACTCTTCAAAAGACTTAGTGATTCTGGTTATCAGGAGTATGTTGGTGTCCACCGAATAACCAAGGAGCAGAAGTATGCCCGCCAATCCTGCCATTGAGAGTTTTATGCCCAGAATGTTAATAACTGCTAATGTGATTACAAAGTCTGATGTAGAGTTGAATATGACTGCCACCGAAGGCACTTTCTTTCTGAATATGAGAAGGACTATGACGGCCATAATCAGGAATGCGAATACTATGGCTATCTGAGTCTGCGACCAGAAAGCCTCTCCCAGTGCAGCTCCGGTCTCTTGGCTGTTGCTTTCTAGTACGGTGATTCTCTGGCTGACGGAATCAAGCACTTCGTCCGGGTCAGCGTCCAGTCCGGTCCTGACCAACAGCACTTTTGAACCCACACTGCTGGCAATCCTCACAGAGACGTCCCCGTAGACAGAAGTCAGGTATGACTCCAGTTCTGTCTGGTCCACCTCTCCTGAGAACTCTATGGTCAGCAACCTTCCTCCGGTGAGGTCTATCCCCCTTCCCACGTAACTGCCGGTCTGTAACTGCATGACAACCAGTGAACCAAGTGCCAAAACGAAAAGAGCTAGGGAAATAAACATGGTTTTGGTCGAGTTCTTCACCATCAGGTCCAAAAACATATCCATAATTTATGAGAAACCCTTAAATAAATAGCAAATGGGATAATCATAAAAGACTTCCCGACAATAAATACACGTGGTTTGATGCATGACGTTGCGATAGTCGGGGGCAGTTTCTCAGGGCTTTATCTGGGAGACATGCTGGGAAGAGCAGGTTTGGACGTTCTCATCCTGGAAGAGCACAAGAAGCCCATTCTCCAATGCTCCGGTGTGGTGTCCAAGAAATTCTTGAACCAGTTGGAAGTACCCAAGAGCATTATAGAAAGGAAAATCAGTTCTGCCAAGATAATCTCTCCCAGTGGTCACAGTCTGGACGTGAATTTCAACGCACTTGTCTTGGACCGGGTGAAGCTGGACAGTCATCTGGACAAAAAAGCCAGCGAGAGCTGTGCCATAGTCAGGGAGCGCGTCAAGTCGGTGGACGTTGACAGCCGTGTTTCTGTCAAGACCGGAAAAGACAGTTACAAGGCAAAGATACTGGTTGGTGCGGATGGCCCCGGTTCTCTGGTCAGGACTCAATTGGGACTGGGCGTGCCCGACAAGATGTATTACGGAAGGTTCGCCTATGTCAAGGAAAGGACCCGTTCGCGTTGCTTCAACATATATTTCAACAAGTTATTCTCTCCGGACTTTTTTGCCTGGAAGATACCCAGGAGCATAAAAGTTGAGTACGGACTGGCCACCACAGACAACCCCAGTCTATACTACCAGCGTTTCATGAGGGGCAGGGACGCAGAAGTGATGTCAGAGTACGGAGGAGTAATACCCGTAGGCACTACCAAGTCTCACTTCAAGCGGGGGCTTCTTGTCGGGGATGCCTGTGGTCAGGTGAAACCCATAACCGGAGGAGGACTGCTCTACTCCAGCACTGCCTGTAAAATCGCAGCCGATGTCATTTCAAACGCCCTGAAGACCGAAGACTATGACTTGAGCGGTTACGAGGAGAAGTGGAAGGAGGTTCTGGGTGATGAAATATCAAAAGGACTGTGGATACGCCGTGCCTACCAACGTCTAGACAACGACCAGATAGACGCACTGGTGAAAAACCTTGAGGTCGAGGACCTGGATATGGACTTCATCGCCACCCAGATGATGGAGATGCCCAAGAAAGACATGCTCAAACTGGCTTGGAAGACCATTTCTGGATAGACTTATAAATCCTTCTCCCAATCTGTTTTTATGAAAATCTGTCATTTGACCACATCCTTTCCCAGATTTGAAGGAGACCCTTCCAGTCATTTTGTCTACGAACAGGTCAGGCACCTATCTGGGCATGAAATAACCGTGCTCGCACCCATGGACGAGAAGACAAAGAAGAACGAGGCCTTGGGAGGAGCAAGAGTGGAGAGGTTTTCATACTTCTTCAAACCCTTCCAGAACGTGGCTTATGGAAGCGGACTGGCAAACAATTTAAGGCACTGGTCGGCTAGAGCAGTGTTTCCGTTCTTTATGCTGTTCTTCTTTCTGAAGGCCTGGTCTGTTTCCAGAGGGAAGGACATGTTGCACGCACATTGGGTGGTGGCTGGTTTTGTTGCTATGTTGATAAAAAAACTTACCGGAAAACCCTACGTCTTGACTGTCTATCGTTCGGTTTGGGAGAACCCCATAAGTCAGAGGCTTAACAGAGCAGTCCTAGAGAACGCAAACTACGTGATATTCATAAGTTCTTACGTCCGGGACCAGTCCTTGCAAATCGCAGACGTGAAGAACCAGGTGATACCACTGGGCGTCGACGAGAAAAGATTCAGGCCCAATGTCAAGGGAAAGATGAGGAAGGAACTGGGTCTTAAGGGAAATATGGTGCTGTCAGTGGGAAGACTGGTGGAGAAGAAGGGATTCGTTTACTTGTTGGAAGCGGTGGAGGACTTGGACTGTTCACTGGTCATCATAGGCAGGGGTGAGGACAGGGAAATGTTGGAGAGAAAGGCAAAGGATTTGAACATCGAAGAGAGGATTGTTTTTGTCAATTCAGTGCCCAACGAGATCATGCCCAATTACATGAAAGACGCAGATCTGTTTGTCCTACCTTCTATAGTAGATTCAAAGGGAGAGACAGAGACACAGGGGGTGGTCCTAGTCGAGGCACAGGCCTGTGGCGTTCCAGTGGTCGGTTCCAAGGTCGGGGGGATAATTGACGTCATAAAAGACGGCAAGACCGGGTACTTGGTGGAAGAGAAGGACGTGGAAGAGATGAGGGCCAAGATAGGCAAGTTGTTGGAGGACAAGAAACTGAGGAAGAAAATGGGCAAGGCAGGCAGGAGGAAAGTATTGAAGGAATTTACTTGGAATTCGTCTGCTCAGAAAATAAAAAAGGCTTATAGTAAGGCGGTAGAATGAGGGAAATAGACTATCTGAGGAACTTCTGGGAAAATACCAGAGGTCAGAGTGTCTCAAGAAGGTTCAAAGTGCTCAAAAACATATTTTTATCTTTGTTCCGATTGCCCAGACCCCTGAACTCGCAGCCAGTTTGGATGCAGGTCGAACCTACTTCCAGATGCAACCTCGACTGCGTCATGTGTGTGAGGAAGAAACTGAAGCCCTGGGGCGACATGTCTTTGGAAGAATTCAAGTCGGTTATGGACAAGCTCCCGCTGTTATACGGAGTGCAGTTGCAGGGACAGGGAGAACCGCTGTTGAACGAGGAATTGTTTGATATGATAAGTTATGCAAATAACAAGGGCGTGGACACCACAGTAGTCACCAACGGTACATTGCTCAGTAAAAAGAACGTGAAAAGACTCTTAGAAAGTGGTCTGGACGAAGTGGTGGTGTCCGTGGACTCGCACAAAAAAGAGGTGTACGAGAAGATACGCAGGGGTGCAAAGTTCGACAACGTAATCACCAATATTCAAGGACTAGTGAAACAGAGGAACAAGCAGGATTCGCACTTGAAAATATCCTTCTGGGTCACGGTGATGAGGAACAACTTCAAGGAAATACATGAGTTCGTGGAGTTCGCGGATGACTTGGGGATAGACGAAGTGGTGTTCCGTGTCATGCGGGTGAACCCGGACTACAAGGAGAGGTACGATAAAGACTTCATCAAAGGAAACTTCATCACCCAGGAGGAACTGAATTCAGTGAAGAGAAAAATCAAGAGAGGAAGGACAAGGGTCATTTTCAAGGAAGGCGGAAAATGCTGGTGGCCTTGGCAGGGTCTGTACGTGTCCTGGGACGGTGAGGTGACTCCCTGCTGTGTAATTTTGGACAGGAAGAAACACTCCATAGGGAACATAATTAAGCAGGATTTCAAGGATATCTGGTACTCCGGGGACTTTATAAAGTTTAGGAAGGATTTGATTGAGAGAAGGTCAAAGCTCTGCCAGGGATGCAGGAATTGGTAACATGTCTAAAGTCTCCGTATGCAAAGTAGGCGAGGGCAAGGAGTTTATAGAGAAAGCAACTAGAAGGGCGATGAGACTTTGTAATTGGAAAAGACATGTAAAGGGAGAGAAGCTCGTTCTGAAGCCCAATTTCGTATGGGACCTCCTCTATCCCGGGGCTGACACAAACCCTGGTGTCGTGAGAGGTGTGTTGCAGGAAGTGTCCAAGAAATTCGATGACATAACCATAGTGGAAGCAAACACTTCTGCCGGAGCATACGCAGACAGGGGGTTCAGGAACCTCGGGATACACAAGCTTGCCGATGAGTTCAACGCTGAGTGCGTTAGTCTAGGGAGGGACGATTATAGGAACATAAAGATAGACGGTCTTGCAATAAAAAAACTGATGATACCCGAAACTTTACTGGAAACAGACGCAATCATAACCTTACCGATAGTGAAAACACACATGATAACCCAAATGACATGCGCGCTGAAGAATCAGTGGGGGTGCATACATGAACTGCGTTTGAACTATCACTTGAGGATAAATGAGGCGTTGTACGATGTGAATAATTTTTTGAAAGACAAGATGAAGTTCGCAGTTGCGGATGGGACTATATGTATGGAAGGAAAGGGGCCTAAGTTAGGGATGCCCAAAGAGCTTGGGTACGTGTTCGCGTCCAAAGATATGGTTTCTATGGATACTTTTCTGGCAAACCTTATGGGTATAGACCCTGAGACGGTCGGATACATAAAACTCTGTCATGATAAAGGACTCGGAGACATGAAGTACAGGACTGTCGGTGATGAACCGCCTGAGGTGGATTTCGAACCTGCGAGGTATAACATAGTCGAAGGGGCAGAGATGTTCCTGAGAAGAAAGGGTATGGAGAAATTGTTCTTCGAGACCCCGTTATTTGAAATCATAAGGAGAACCGCTCAAATATACAACACTGCCTGGTACATCCTGGAGGGCAGAGAAAGAAGGGACCGGATGCTAAAGACGAAGTACGGATCATACTGGAAGAAGTACGCGAGGAACAGACAGGAACTCTGGACCAAGTTTGGAGACTATTATCTATAATTTTCCCCTTAACTTTATCAACCGGTATAACATCTTTGGAGGGTCTTTGAAAGTGTTCAGGCGAGAGCCTCTCTCGTCACGCCATTCTATTGGCAGATTACCTATTTCACAACCTTCCTTCCTTGCCCTGGCGAGCAATTCAACGTCGAATTCCCAACTGTCAGAAATCATATCCTCCGCTAATTTTTTACCAAGTTCTCTTCTTACTCCCTTGAAACCGCATAAGGCATCATTAGTCCCAATATCGAAAAGAGCCCTGGTGATGGTGTTGAAGATAAAACTAGCGATAATCCTGTGCAAGGGCTGTTTCTTGGTGACCTTGGAACCCTTCATTTTCCTGTTCCCTGCTACAAAATCGTATTTTTCTAGATATTCACTCATCATGGGTATCTCTTTCGGGGAAGTTGCGCCATCCGCATCCAGGAAAATTATCTTTTCTCCTTTGGCTTCCATGATTCCTGTCTTTATCGCCTTTCCTTTGCCCCTGTTCTTTTCATGCGAAACTGTCCTGAGATTGGGTATCGAATGAGACCTGACGATTTCCACAGTCTTGTCAACAGAACCATCGTCAATCAGTATTACTTCGTAAGGTTCCTTGTAACCTTTTAGAAAAACCTTCAGTTCATCTAGAAACGGCTCTATTCTCCTCTCTTCGTTGTACGCTGGAATTAAAATCGAAATCATAACAATAAATGACAAAAAACTATTAAAGATTCACAACCCGACATACAATATAAAAATATTGACCTCTAACTCTTTTCATGAAGACAATAATACTTGCCTCGGGAAGGGGCACGAGGCTTAGACCCTTGACATACTACCTCCCGAAGCCCATGCTTCCGGTGGATGAAAAGCCGGTTTTGGAACACATAATAGAATACCTGAAAGGACACAGAATGAAAGATATAATAATCACGGTTTCACATCTGGGAGAGCAGATAGAGAACTACTTTGACGATGGATCCAGGTTCGGAGTCAATATAGAGTACTCTCGTTCCAAAGAGCCTCAAGGCACTGCAGGCGAGGTCTTCGCGGCTAAAGACCTGTTGAAGGGAGATTCGTTTGTGGTCTACTACGGGGACACGTTGACTGACATGGACTTGAAGAAAATGGTCGAACTACACAAAAAGAAAAAGACCATTGCTACCCTGTTCGGAGTCAAAGGAGTCCCAGTGGAGTTCGGAGTCATAGAGGAAGAGAACGGTTTTGTGAAGGAAATCAAGGAAAAGCCCAAACTACCTTTCCTTGTCAACTGTCCAGTGTTCGTGTTGAGTAAAAAGGCTCTAGAATACTTGGGACCGGGTCTTGATTTTTCCAAGGATGTTTTTCCAAAGATGCTTTCATCGGAAGAGAGAATCTCACTCTACAAGGAGGAAGGCGTAAAATACTACGACGTGGGGAGGCTGTCGGATTATGAGAGAATCAGAGAAGAATTCAACGGAGGCTAATGGCAGGGTATGTTTGCTGGGAGACCACAACGACTGGGCAGGCAACTGCTCACTGGCCGCGGGCATAGAGCAAGGCATTAAATTCAATTACCAGCCCAGGGAAGACAAAAAGGTGGTCCTTGAAGCAAAAAATATTTTTCACGGTTCCAAAACCAGAGAAGAATTTGATATGGGCGACTATAGTTTTAAGGGAAGCATGAGATACGTGGAAGCGGTTGCCAAGGCTTTAGAAGATTCGGGTCATGAACTGAAAGGACTTGATTTACGTCTAAAATCAAACCTACCCATGAGACGAGGCCTATCCTCCTCAGCAGCCCTATCAGTAGGAGCGGCCAAAGTCTTCAATAAGGCATTTTCTCTTGGTTTGGACAGAGATGAAATAATAGACACGGCCTACAGAGCAGAGCATGACGTTCTGGGCATAGAATGCGGAAAAATGGACCAGACTGCCTCTGCATATGGAGGAGTAGTGTACATAGAGTTCTCCCCCTTCTCTGTGAAAAGTGTTGAGTCAAAGCCTCTGCATCTGGTGATAGGACAGGTTGAAGGCGAGAGAGACACCAAGAATATACTGAACACTTTGAACGAGTATTACAGGGACAGGAAACCTGAGTTGGTAAAGGCATTTGAAAAGATAACCGAGATAACCAAGGAAGGGAGAGAGGCTTTGTTGGACAACGATAACCAACGGTTTGGAAAACTCATGGACCAGAACCAGGAGTGTTATGGGACGTTGAAGAATTTTTGTGAGGAGCTGGACTCTGAGAGGCTCTATGAATGTCTGGATATTTCTAGGAAGAAAGGCGCTTTGGGCGCCAAGTGGACTGGAGCTGGCGGCAACGGTTCTTTCGTGGCTTTGGCAAAGAATGGAAAAAGCCAGGAAAGTATTGCAGAGGCCTTGAAAGAAGAAGGAGCAGAACCGATAAAGACCGTAGTTTAAATCTTTTAAACTCTTCTCCTTAATCTTTCTCATGATAGGGATTGTCATGCCTGCTTACAACGAGGAGAAAGGCGTTTCTGAGGTGGTTAGAGAAGCGAAGAAGCACGGGAATGTGTTTGTGGTGGACGATTCTTCTTCGGATTCTACGGCTGAGAAGGCGGAAAAGGCCGGTGCTAGTGTCTTGAGACAAGTGGTCAACCAGGGAGCTGGCTTTTCCACCAGGACCGGAGTGGAGGCTGCGCTCAAAGAAGGCGCGGACATCATAGTGACCATAGACGCGGACGGACAGCACAATCCCAAAAAGATACCCGTTCTGGTATCAGAACTGGAGGGAGACTCGGACGTGGTCATAGGCTCCAGAGACTTCTCAGAGATGCCCCTCACCAAGCGTCTGGGTAACTCCTTCATTTATCTGGCTTCAAAACTCTTGTTCGGAGTTGATATAGTGGATACCCAATCAGGGTTCAAGGCATTCAAGAAAGATGTCTGGGACGATTTGAAATGGCATTCCTCACACTACGTTTTCTGTTCTGAAATAGTTAAAAACATAGGAATAAATAAGTTAAGTTATAAGGAGTTACCAATAGAAACTGTGTACGAAGACAAGTACAAAGGGACCACAGTTTTTGATGGTCTGAAAATAGTGTTGAAGATGTTTTGGTGGAAAATATGGTCTTAGGCGACATCATAGGAATTCAGATCATAGGTCTAGTCTTTGGTTTGGCAATGATTTACTTCACCTATATTTATTACAAGAAGAAGGACATAGGACTTAACTCTTTTGTGGTCTGGTTCCTGATATGGTCTGGATTAGTACTGGGAACACTGTTTCCGGGAGTGGTTTCAAGCCTGAAGAGCCCGTTGGTAGTGGTCAGGGTCCTAGACTTGTATGTAGTGATTGCTGTCTTCGTCATACTGGCAGCAACTTTCTACAACTTCCACGTTCTGGTAAAGACTCAGAGGGACGTTAAAAAAATCGTGAGAAAGTTGGCTTTGGAGGAGAACTGATGGGGGAAGAATTAGAACTAGACTTGAAGAACCTTAAGGGTTTTGAGGGATTCAGTTTGGGGAAGGACACCAAGACATATGCTACTTGGGCAGTTTTAGCCCTCATATTTTTCCTTGCTGTTTTCGTACGCCTTCCTACCATGCAGCACTCACATTTCATAGAGCCGGACTCCTTCTGGCACTTCAGATTTGCCGAGATGAAACTTGAGTCCGGCACTT
This sequence comes from uncultured archaeon, assembly GCA_964644245.1. Classification (GTDB taxonomy): domain Archaea; phylum Aenigmatarchaeota; class Aenigmatarchaeia; order CAZXUR01; family CAZXUR01; genus CAZXUR01. Next base: position 33,369 of record CAZXUR010000002.1, on the reverse strand, counting down.
CAATTATAGAAGATTTGAGTGAAAAGACTTGGGATAGCAAGGCACCCTGGCCCGAAGGCAGGTACATCCCGCCTGAAGACCTGTTCATGAGCACTCTGCTGGCGAAGTCCTATCCAATATTTGGTTTTGGAATGCCTTTTCTCCGCTACGCGTTCTGGTTCACTCCCATCATGGCTGCCTTATGTATTTTCCCGGTATATATAATAGGCAGAGAACTGTTCGACAGGATGGCGGGACTTTTTGCCGCATTTTTCTTCTCGGTTTCGCCCGGATACCTTACCAGGACCATGGCAGGGATATTCGACACCGACTCTCTGGTCTTGTTGTTTCCTCTGTTGATATTTGCCTTTTTTCTCCTCTCTTACAATAAGTTAGACCCTGAAAAACCCACCAAACCCAAGCCGTTGCTTTATGCAATTCTCTGCGGTTTATTCCTCGCAGCTTTTGCCTTCACATGGAACGGTTACTGGTATGCATTCTGGTTGATGTTGGGTTTTGTGGTTTTACACACCTTATACATAGCTATTTTCAGCAAAGGTACAGGGACCTTCCAAGAGAACTTGAAACAAGAACTACCCGAGATAAAGTCAAGGGTTTTCATATTTTTGTTGGTACTAGCGGCTTTTCTCGTAGTGACGGTCCCGTTCATAGGTTTCAGAAGAGTACCTTCTCCCACTGACGTCATTTCTTTCACGGAGGAATTCAAGGCAGGGGCAGGGATTTATCCCAACGTCTGGGAAACCGTGGCTGAGATGCAGGCACCCGGAGACTTAGTCAAAGAGACGTCTGGGAGAGTGGGACAGTTCTTCCCAATTCCTCTGCTGCCTATAGGAATCCCTCTGTTCTACGTGGCGATTGTAGTGCTGTTCGCGCTGGCTTATTTTGCCTTTATGCGCAAAAAGTACGCAGAAGCACTGATTTTGCTATCCGTATGGATGATTGGTCCTCTGATTCCTTCCCAACAGGCAGCCAGATTCATACTCCTCCTCACCCCTCCAATAACACTGGCTGCGGGCATAGGATTTTCAATGGCATGGAACTACGTGCTGAAATATTCAGAAATAAGGAGTGCCAGTGATGAAGAGTAACTGGTTCTTTATAATCGCACTGATAGTCACTGCCCAGGCACTCATATCCATGTTCCAGCCGGCATATTCCCTTGCGACCAACTACGGCACTTCCACATCCCAGAACTGGATTGATACCATGGAGTGGTTCAGGGAGGAGACTCCTGAATGCACGGTGGTTGCGACTTGGTGGGACCCAGGACACTTGATAACCCAACTAGGGGAGAGGAAAGTGACTAACGACGGTGCGACTCAGATAGGCAGGGTCGCGCAGGAAATAGGCACCACTCTCCTGACTGAGGACGAAGAAGAGGCGGTGTCCATACTCGAAGGTTATTTGGGTAATTGTAGTCAAATGTACTACATAGCCTCCAGCGATTTGATTGGAAAATCCACGGCCTGGTCCTATCTGGCGACCTGGGACCCTGAAACCAAGAATGGAAAACCTTCCAGTTACGCCCATGCAAAAATAGAAGACCCGCAAGAGAACCCGCCCAGAGCCATCCAAGGGCAGAATGCCATAACCTACAAATATCCCATAGGCGGAGGAAACGCGTTCGTCCTGATAGAGAATCAGTCCGCTTTGAGGCCTTTCCTCCTACAGAACGGAAACTACTATGAAATCCAGAACTTGGCGATTTTCTACAACAACACCCCATACGAGACTACAAATCCCAAAGCACCCATAGAAGGGACTCTGTGGGTGTCTCCGCCCGCCTCCTTTGGTCAAGGACGCATATACCCAGAAGTAATATACATGCCTCCGGAATTAGACCATTCCATGTTCACTGAGATGTACTTTTACAACGGCATTGCATTGGAACACTTTGACTTAGTCAAAAACTTTGGCAACGAGATAAAGGTATTCAGTGTCGAATTCGAAGACGTGGAAACAGAGGAAGAAGAAACTGGAGATGTGTACGGGGGTTAACCACTGACAGTGGTCAAATAACTATATTTTTGGTTCTTGCAAACAGCTTCTATGAAGAAATTAGTATGCTTGTTGCTAGTTCTGATGCCTTTAGCCAGGGCTCAAATAAACGAGGTCATGTACAACCCCTGCTCGGAACAGGGCAGCGACTCATACAACGAATGGTTTGAACTGTACAATCCTTCTGAGCAAGCACTAAACGTCTCTGGTTGGAGCGTGTGCGGAGACCAGCTGCTTGCGGGTTACATCAGTCACAACGATTCCAAGGTCTACTTAGAAGAGGGGCTGTTGATACCTGCCGAAGGATTTGCCTTGGTCACAGACGGAGGGACCGGGACCGAGGTCTACGACAACTTCAACGTCAGTCCGTCCCTCGCTCTACACGTGGACGCTTCGTCCATCTGCGGAGGCCTTAACAACGACTTCCAAAACATAACCTTGGACTATAATGGAAGCCTACTCTATTCCCTAAACTATTCAAAAACTTGGGGAGGGAATGGGAATGGCATGTCCTTGGAAAGGCAGGACGGAGGATGGTCAGAGTCCCTGGTCCTGGGCGGTACACCGGGTTGCGAAAACTCTTTTCTAACCACAACTTCTACATCTACCACTACAACCACCACCCTCCCTGACAACACAACCAACGTTTCAACCACCACGACTACTACAACCACCACCGCATCGACTAATTCTCAATCCACATCCAGTTCAAGCAGTTCGGGCGGAACCAGTCCAAAATCATATTTCAAAGTACTGGAACACCCTGAATACATAAAACAAGGAGAGAAGTATCATGTGGTCTACGAATTCTTTTCCGGGAGCAAGTACGGGAGAATGAGGTTCGTCTCTTACGTCTATAGAGGTCATAAAAACATCTGCAGGGAACCAGACGGAAGCCACTTCAAATACAAGCATTCGGCATATGCGGTGGAGAGTGAATTAACGAAGAGGGAAAAGGTCTTGCTCAACCTGACTATAGACTTGAAGGAGGGGTGTGATGACCTGGGTGAATACACCTTGAGGGGGAGGGTCTACCTCTACGACGATGAATGGAAGAAATGGAAGGACAAGGACGTGGGTGTGGAAGTGGAGGCAGGTAAGTGCGAAAAGGAAGAAGAAACGGAAGGAAATCCGGAACAAGTTAATGTGTTGTCAAGTAATACCACGGAAGAGAACCATACAGTGGACATATTCGAGTCTACGCCCAGGACCACAGGTTCTTTCCTTTCACCGGTCACTTTAGGCGTATTGATAGCAGGAGCGGTAGCAGTCCTGATAGCAATAAAAAAGTTTCCTTTTAGTTAAGTTATGTTGTTTACACTTTTTTCAGTGATAGATGTGATAGGAGGAGTAGCCATAGTATTAGGCCTTGAGCCACCGCTCAGTTACTTGGGATGGCTGCTTCTGGTCAAGGGACTTTACTCCCTGATGATAACTTTAAAGTCTTAAAAGCATTTCTCTCAAGTTTTAGTATGAGAATAGGATTAGTGTTCCCTTACTTTGAAATGGGTTTGGGTCTCACTGAAGAACATCTGGCAAGAGGACTTTCAAAGAGGCATAGAGTTTTTGTCTACGCTTCAGACAGGAAGACCTGGAGGTTCAGGGAGGATGACGAAAAGTTACCAAGAACCGAAAAACACGGTAACCTGACCATCAAGCGTTTCCCTGCACTCTTTGAGGTGAAGTTCTTACCGTACGTTCCAGGATTGAAGTCAGAGATTCTGAAAGATGACCTGGACGTGATTCACACCCAGGAGTACATACATCAGGTGAGTTGGTCTGCATTTTCTGCAGCCAAAAAGAAGGACATCCCATTCGTGTTGACGCACCAAGAGTACAGAAGCTCAAGAAACCCTTTGTTAAGGACTGCCACAAAAATCGTGGAAAAGACTATAGGAGGGCGTATAGTGAGAGATGCGGACGCTCTGACCGCCATCCATGAGGATGCCAGAGATTTCTTGATAGAAAAGACGGGAGTTGACAATAAAAAAGTCAAGATAGTCCCACTTGCAGGGGTAGATACGAAAGAGTTCAGCCCCGGCAGGTCTGATTTTAAGAAGAAAAGAGGCATCAAAAGGGCAGTCTTGTATGTGGGAAGGTTTGCCAGAGAGAAGAACGTAGACTTGCTTGTAAAGGCATTTGCAAAGATTGAAGATAAAGACCTCAGACTAATACTCGTCGGAGATGGTGCTGAGAGGGAGAAAATAGAAAAGTTGGTGACTGATGTGGGAGTAAAGGACAGGGTCATCTTTACTGGTATGGTTTCCAACGAAGACCTGCCTGACATCTACAGAGCAGCTGAGGTGTTCGCAATGCCCAGTAAGAATGAGCCTTGGGGACTGGTCTTCTTGGAGGCGATGGCCTGCGGGGTGCCCGTGCTTGCCGGCGGCGGACCCGGGCCTAGGGCAATCGTGGGAGAAGGAGGTCTGATAGTTGATACGAATGTAAAGTCAGTCAAAAAGGGGCTGGAAAAAATGTTAGGAAAACACAATTTAAAACCGAGACAAAGGGCACTCCAGATGAAATGGAGTAAAATCATAGACGCGTATTGTAGAATATACAAGACTCTTCTATGAGGGCTTAAAAAGATTGTTTTTAATATAAATTTAACCGCAATTTTTAAAATAGATTTTTAAGGATTTCTCGTAAGTAGACTTATGATTACTCTCGTGAGACCACCACAAACACTTTACAAGGGTTCACAACCACCAATAGTAGGTTTGCCGCTCGGTCTTCTTTACATCGCTGCGAATCTGAAGGGCGCCAGGATAGTCGATGCGCTGATAGAAACGAAGGTCCGAAGGAAAAACGGAGGAACAGAGTTTGGTACCTCTTGGAAAGATATGAAGAAGAAATTAAGAGAGTCTGATATAGTAGGAATAACCTGTAGCTTCTCTTCTCAGCTCAAGAATACTATAAGTACCGCGGAACTAGTCAAGGAGATTGACCCAAAGGCAAAGACGATGATTGGAGGGCCCCACGCGACTATAAAACCTAAGGATTTTCTAAAAGAGGATTCTGTGGATTTTGTGGTCTTGGGGGAGGGGGAGCTGGTGTTCCCGGAATTGGTCAAGAGGCTGAAGAAAGGGATTTCTGTAAGGAGTCTGAAAGGCATCGGGTACAAGGAGGGAGGAAAGATGATAATCAACCCCAGACCCGACTTCATCGAAGACCTCGATTCGCTTCCCTTTCCCGCCTATCATTTGGTCAAAATGGAGGACTATTTTGAGGCTAACAAAGATTTTCCAGCCAGACCATCCATTGATATACGAGGTTCAGAGAGGGCAGTCTCTATGGTCACCTCAAGGGGTTGCCCGTACAACTGTGTCTTCTGTTCTGTACACCTTCATATGGGTCACCGCTGGCGTTTCCACTCCTCCAAATACGTCTTGAAACATCTAAAATTCCTAAAAGACGAGTACGATGTGAGACACGTACACTTTGAAGACGATAACATATCTCTGGAACCAAAGAGATTCGAGGAGATAATTGACGGTATCAGAAAACTTAACATTACATGGGATACTCCCAACGGTGTCAGAGCTGATACGCTCAACAAAAAACTACTTAGAAAGGTCAAGAATTCTGGATGCGTATATCTTGTAATCGGTGTGGAGTCAGGAGACCAGAGAGTCCTGGACGAAATAGTGGGAAAGAACCTCGACCTAAAAAAAGTTGAAGAGATCGCCAAGATATGCAAAGAGATAGAACTTCCCCTAGACGCCTTTTACGTGATTGGTTTCCCAGGAGAGACAAAACAAAACATAAAACACACCATAGACTTCGCACTGCGACTTAACAGAAGGTACGATGTCTATCCTTATCTTTTCTTTGCGACACCACTCATAGGTACCAGACTTTACGATATATGCAAAAAGGAAGACTTCTTCACCTGCGAACCAACTCCGGAAAAACTCTCTGTGGCTACCCAAGGCAGGGGAATCATAAAGACCGAACAGTTCGACCCTGAATATCTTAATAAAGTAGCTGGAGATTTCAGAAGGAAGTGGGTGGCTCAATCGATTATGAACCTGCTGAGGTATTCAGCTTTGCATCCCAAAATCTTAACTGCGATGTTCAAAGATGTTGTGAAAAAACCGGCTGATTTAAAGAAGGAAATATTGAAATACGTGAGGTACAAGTACCTCCTCACTGACTGAACAGCCTGAATACCAGGTCCTCAAGTCGCCTCTCTATCTGAAAATGATAGAAGTTGTTCTCAAATCTGATTTTTGCAAAAGGTCGGTATAGGTCGAACAACCACCTCAGGTAACGGCTTGTTATCTTGTATTTTATGTTCTTGTTATAGAGCATTGAAGTATGATAAAGGTTGCTCAACATCTTTATCCTCCTCTTGTCAAGCCATGAAGGATACTTCCAGAACCAGTTCTCGAAGTCAAAATCAGACCATTTTTCCAGACTTTTAGGGGGTACTAGCCCGTGGTCTATCGCGAATTTGTACATCTTCGTCCCTGGGTACGGTGTGTATATGAAGAAGGGCGTGTAAACCTTTTTATTGTCCTTTACCAGTTCAAGCGCGAGATCGATACTTTGTTTAATCTCTCCGTCAGTTTCTGTTGGAAAACCGACTATAAATGTATATTTCATTATTATAGGATATTCTGCGATTTTCCTGTTAACCGCTTTGATTTCTTCTACCGTGGTGTCTTTCTGGCACAAATCAAGAATACGTTGTGATCCGGATTCAGCGCCAACGTCGAGGTTTCTGCACCCACTTTTTACCATTTTTTTCAGAAGTTTTCTGTCCATAGAAGCTATCGCATCAGCCCTAACACCGAGAGACCCCCAGAATATGTCCATGTCTTCCTTGACCAACAAATCGATGATTTCCCGGAACCTTTTCATGTTTCCACAAAAGTTGTCATCCTCTATAAAAAAATCTCTTATGCCAAATTCATCGACCATGTATTTGAGACGTCTCACAGTCTCCTCGGCCGAGAAACCCCTCCAGATTCTCTTGTTGGTGACGGCGTTGTGACAAAAACCGCATCTGAATGGACATCCTCTTGATGTAAGGAACGTAAGAGCATGTTTATCTCTGAGGTCGAATGTGGAATACTTCTTTAGGTCCAGAAGATGGTACGGGAGCAAGGGGAGTGAGTCAAGGTCCTTTATGAAGGGTCGGGGTGAAGTCTTCTTGATTTTTCCATTTTCTTTGTAGTAAATACCCTTTACAGATTTTAAAGATTTTCCCTTTTCGAGCGTTTTTACCAGGTCTATGAATGTCAACTCACCTTCTCGCATCACCAGTATATCTACGTTCTCATTCTCTAGAGTTTGTTTGGGCAAAAGGGTAGGGTGTATACCTCCCCACACAACAGGAGCTTCACTGTGTTTCTTGACCAGTTCAGATACCTGTAAGGCATAGTGTATCTGTTTTCCTGTCATGGTTGAAGTACCCACACATATCGGTTTGTCTTTCAGGGATGAAAGCAACTGCCTCTCCCAATCCTCTTCTGTCCTCTGATCGATTATCTTGACATGATATCCCTTCTGATCAGGAATTGCGGCGATTGCTAGTAGAGATTCTGGCAACCTTGTTGCTAGCGCGTCCCATTTTCCGACTTTGGGTTGAACCAAAACTATGTCCTTTCTCATACTATCACTTCTTAAATATCCCAAAGAGCTCCTGCAAGAAACCTCCATATTTGATTCTTATCAGCTTGAAGTCCTTGAAGAGTTCTCTTAAACCCTCCTTATCAAAAACAGTGTGAAAAGGCTCGGCCTCTAACTCCGTCCTTGTGCTGAGCAACCTGCGTATTGGTTCTATGTTGCAAAGGGAGAACCTGTGCGGTACCTCAGCTATGACCTTGCCCCCAGGCTTCAGACATTTGTATATGCCTTCTACGACTTTCTCCGGATTCTCTACATGCTCCAATATGCCCGTTGCCAGCACTACATCGAATTTCTTTTCCTTGAAAGGAAGTTTCTCAGCGTCCAAAACCATGAACTCTACTTTGCTTCCCAGGGATTTCCCGTATTCTATCGCTCTTTCTATTGCCGGTTTAGATATATCACCGGCAACCACTTCCGCTCCCATCTTTTCTATGTCGAAGGAGAAAACTCCCGTGTTGCAACCTAAGTCAAGTACTTTTTTGCCCTTGAAGTCGATTTCATCTGTGAACGACTTCAATCTCCTGTCGATGTAGAGCCTGTCCGTGATTTTTCCCTCTTTTCTCGCCTTCAGCCAATCGTATTCCAGACCCTTGTAATAGCCCTTAACATTCATATTCGCTCTTATGTTTTAACAATTTAAAAGTTTTCCATAAGGGTCATATATGAACTACAAACTACTTGCAATATTGATATTGGCAGTTTTGTTGAGAATAATTTATATTACTCAGCCTGCTTTTTACTTCGATGAAGGCATTCATTCCTATCTGACCAAGAATTACATGGAAGGCGAGATAGCTACCCCCTGGGAGATGTTTGACCAGCCTCCCGTATCCACGTACATACACGTCTTCTTTACATCAATCTTCGGGCTGAACGAGTTTTCCATGCGGCTGGTGGAAGTTTTCTTCGGTGTTTCGACGGTGTTAGTCGTTTATCTGCTCACGAAAAAACATTTCGATGAAAAGACCGCAATTATCGCATCACTATTGCTTACACTGACGCCTCTCCATGTTGTATACAGCCGTTTCGCTTATACGGACGTTATGATGCTCTTCTTCATCATGGCATCTATTCTGATGACCGAATACAGCTTTGACGTTAAAGGATACAAATATCCAATATTGGCAGGATTTCTCGCATCGCTAGCTTTTTTAACCAAGTACTATGCACTGATAGTACTCGTTCCCTATCATATGATTTTCTTTCTAAGAAGCGGAGAAACCCATTTCACCAAATGGGTCAAAGACATCGTCTTGCAGTCAGTCTCTTTTTGTACAATCTTTATCGTCATTCTGACTGGATATGATTTGCTTTCCATGGGAAGAGGGTTCGTCTACCTTACACTTATACAATCTTTGTTCGTATCGTTCAGGGCATCTTTGCCGTACAGAATAGAAATTCTTTTGGAGGGCCTTTCCCCAATCATATTTCTGTTGGCCATTGCAGGAGTCGTACTTCTGGCCCGCAGATTCTATTTCAAAAGAAATTACCCGGATGCTTTAATCGCTTGGATGGTCATCTTACTGGGCTCTATAATATTGTTAGAAGCAAGGATATACCCGAGGCACATCCTTCCTGTGTTGCCTTTCGCTGTCATCGCGGCTTCGGTGTTCTTATCTGAGATTGATGAGAGACGGAGCAAATACTTTCTTGTAATTATCATCATCCTCATGTCAGTCACAACTTTCACTGCTGTTGCTGAGGACATCGACTTTACGACGTGGAGAGAAGTCGGCGTCTACATCAATGGGAACACCTCCTCCGATGCTAGGGTGTTCACGGATTACTTGTTCCCGAACAGGTTCTACATAGATAAAGAGGTGGTTCAGCTGGAGGGAAACGTTTCTGTGGAAGACGGTTTCTTGAAGATGACCTTGGAGAGAAAAACGTTAAACACTTTCGATTCGAGGATAGTTAATATAGAAGAGCCCATAAGAAATGGCGACCTGTTTTTACTTTCAACCATTTCCCGCCGACCAACAAGACCATCTTCTCCAATGGGCAGAATCGATGACGAGATTTTCTGGGCTTATGAACGAGACGAAGCAAAGCTAGGGGAGTTTTTACATTCTATCGAAAACCCAGAAGAATTCGAACTAGAAGAGGTGTTTTATTACAAAGGAAAACCGGTCGTTTGGCTCTATCGTGTTTTGTAGACCTTATAAGTGCCTATCCTTTCCTTCAAATCGTACTGAGAATCGACGATTTCCTGAACTTCTTCATTGACCCAGCACATATATCCGTCGCAGGTGACTATGTATTCGATATCATGTTCAGACACTATCTCTGAAAATTTCTCAGGGTCATCGTATATTTCATCTAGTACGAAGTTCCTCTCCCCAGAATAGAAGACCACATCCTTCGGAGCGATGATGATTCCATTCCCTTTAACGTACTCTGCTACTTCTTTGGTTCCTGTCCTTCCGTAGGCGTAAGACGTGGAATAGTCAGCCTGCCACTGGACAGCAGACAAGAATACTGAAGTGGAGAACGTGAGTATGATGCAAGAAAACACAAAAGCCTTGGTCCAATCCAATCTCTCCTCTAGTCTGAAGTAGAGTGTTGCGAGAGCTATGGGTGTTAAGAAGATTATAGACCTTAAAACGGCTTGTAGCAAACGCGTGTAGTTGTCAGGACTTGCGAAGAACGGGTCGCCGAGGAAAATGAAAAAGTACATCACAGACAGTATTCCTATGAACACGGATTTTTTGGACTTCAGCCAATCCACGTAACCTTCGGATACTATCATCTCTGCTATCAATATGGAAAATATGGGCATCATGGGAGCGTAGTACTTAGGAAAACCCCAAGCTGCCGGTCTCAATATTATGTATTGAAGGAACACCAGGACCGCGTAGAGCGAGAGAACCGAAATCTCGTTGAATGTCTTTTTTTTGTGCAAAGAATATAGTACCAACAAAGCGAAGAAAGGTGTTATCCAGAAGACGGTGTTTCTAACCCCCCAATAGGCTATTTCTAGAAGATATTTCTGTAGTCCCATTTCGTTCATATAGAAAAACCTCATGATTCCTATGTTGTGGTGGAAGGGCGCCTCGAAAGGCAGTCCCATGAAGTAGGAGAACCCGAACCATGTCAGAAGGAAAACAACAGAACCGATGATCGCAAAGAAAAACACCTCTTTGGTATCACCCTTTTTGAAGTAGGAGTATAAAAAAAGTACGAAAATTATGAGTGGCGCAGAACCGAGCTTGGACCAGAGAACGAATGCGAATGCTAACGGCAATACAATAAATCTGTTTTTTCCCAACGTCAGGTAGAGGTAGAAGAACAGTGTTATTGCGAAAGTGAGAAGTCCACCGTCTATGTCCAAAAGTAGAGAGCTCTGGATGACGTACGGATTGATGACATAGAGCAGGCATGAAACGACGGCAACATCCTTTCTTTCAGTCAGTTTCAAAGCCAGAAGGTATATCAAGATTACCGTACCCAGAGAGAGGACAAAAGGCACCAACCTTGCGGCGACTTCGCTATGCCCCAAAGCCAGGAAAGAAATCCCTATCAGATACATCATGAGTGGAGGATGCCAAAGCCCGTAGACTTCAGGAACAGCCTCACTCCTGTAGAAGAGAGGTATACCCGTCTCTGCTATTGCTCTTCCAGAGTCCGAGAAGTCTACTTCATCCATTATGTAGTCCCTGCTTATCGATCCGGCTGCCAGGAATGTGAACAGCATCAAAGACAAGACAAGCCATTTCATGTCTGAAGTATAAAAGGCATTTATTTAAACCTTTGATATTCACCTAATCTATGAGCTATACGTCAAAAGCCTCAAAAAAGGTTTCAGTTGTTTTTCCTATGTTGATTTTAGGAGCATTGATTACATTCTTGCTTAGAATATTGCTAGCAGTGAGCCTCTCACAGGAAGAGTTTGGCCTTTTCTATTCTATAGTGGCTTTATTGGGGATGTTGGCTATCCTCCGAGATTTAGGACTTGGAATTGCCATTGTAAAATTCATATCAGAGTTTAATGTTAAAAGGAAAGACAAATTGATTAAATCCACAATAGTTTTAGTTTCCTTGATAGAGTTAATGCTAGCAGGGGCTATATCTGGAATTCTTTTTCTTTGCTCTGATTTCCTTGCATTAAATTATTTTCAGCTACCAATCTCATCTTTATTGATTAAATTATTTTCTATCTATTTTTTTCTATTTACAATCAACGATATACTACAACAATCCTTCCAAGGATTTCAAAAAATGGGACTTTATTCATCTGTTAATTTAGTAAGGACCATTATGATTTTTCTAATATCCATGTTCTTGTTGGATTTGGGTCTGGGAGTCCTTTCACCTACATATGCATTTATAATTGCTTCTTTCATGATATCCTTGATATATATACCTATTTTATTCAAGAGGGTATTTCCAATTTTTTTTAAAACGAATACTGAAATAGATAAGGCATTCATAAAGAAAATTTTATTTTTTGGCCTTCCTGCTATGGTAACAATAGTAGCAGACATGATAATCACACACACAGATATTCTACTTCTTACTGCTATGACATCTCTTGAATCGGTCGCCCTTTACAGTGCAGCACAACCAATTGGAAAAATGGTTTGGTTTATTGCAATTGCTTTTTCCTCTGTAGTACTTCCTATAACATCAGAACTGTGGGCACTTGGAAAAAAAAGTTTAATAGTTAGAGGATGTGAGGACGCCTTGAAGTACCTTTTACTCATTTTAGTTCCACCTACGCTGCTGATTTTAGCCTTTCCGCAAACTGTAATAAACATTTTTTTTGGAGAGTCCTATACTAAAGCAGGTTTAGCATTACAAGTCCTATCATTAGGCGGAGTGTTCATATCAATTGCTTATTTGAACCTTGCCATAATATCTGGAATAGGCAAACCTAGGTTAAACGCAAAAATTACTTCGATTTCAGCTATTGTAAATGTTTTAGGCAATTTGTTATTGATACCTATTTATGGGTTTGTTGGAGCTGCAATCGCCACATCCAGTTCCTTCTTTTTAATTCTATTATTATCCTCTTTAGAATTGAGGAAAGTTATGAGAATTAGATTCCCATGGGATGATTGGGTCAAGACATTTCTTTCTGGGTTAATCTTCCTCTTGGTCATCTCCTTTTTAAAACAAACTTTAACCATTGACATCTTCTTTGAAACGATTTTTTCACTTTCCATAGGATTTTCGATTTTTATATCTATGATATTACTTTTAGGCGTTCTAACGAAAGAGGAGCTCTTAGAACTCAGGAGTAGGATGAGGACGTAGTTAAACTCTTCTTAAGATTTTTTATATAGAGAATCTATCAAAAGGAGCCACCTTTTACACCACCTTTCATAGGAAAAATCTTCCGCCTTTATTCTTGCCGCTTTTCCCATCCTTTCTCTATTTTTATTTTTTGAAAGTTTTTGGATTGCATCTCTTATTTCTTTGGCGTTAGGATTAACGACAAATCCCTCTTTACCATCCTCTACTAGATCAGTAAGCCCTCCTACATTCGTCACTATGGTAGGTAAACCACAAGCCATAGCTTCCAGAGCGGATAAAGAAGTTCCCTCACTGTATCTGCTAGGAACCAGAGCTGCATACGCCTTTTGATACAAATTTAGTAGAGTTTTATCACTTACTCTCCCAAAGAATCTGATATTTTTACTGGCTATTGATTCTAGTTTTTTTCTTGAAGGTCCGGTACCTACTACCCATAGCTCAAAATCAATATCTTTAAATGCTCGTATTGCAATGTCTACGCCCTTTCTATAATAAAGGTTTCTTACACATATTACTGCATTGTTCTTAGTCTTATCTTTGTTTGGTTTAAATCGCTTAGTATCCACATAGTTAGGTATATATTCTGATTTGATTTCCTTCTGGTACTTTTTCTCATTCGCCACAATCTTATTAGAGTATTTTTCAGCAATTTTATGCAGTATTTTCATGAACGAATAAAAGATTTTTTCAATAAAATTTGATTTGGGCTTATCCCAAATTAAACAATGAGAGACACAAACAGTCTTACATTTTTTTCTCAGAAGCCAAGCAGAAGGAAAAAATAAGTTGGGAAAATGTGTAATGATTAAGTCATCCTTCTCTGCTAACTTTCTCAATGCGAGAAAAGAGACTAACGGGTAGATAATATGACGGTCGATTAGAATTCTTAGGCGACTTGAGGTGTAAGGATTTTTTGGGGCCAAGCATGTGACAGGTTTTATTTTTATTCTCTTTGAAAATTTTCTTTTTTTGTCATTTTCATACTCTTCCTTGAATCCTCTCTGGACGACAATCACTTCAAAATTCTTTTTTTCCAAAAACTTTGAAATATCACGTATATAATTTTCTTCCCCACCATAGTGAGGATAAAAAGTATAACCATAATGTACGATTTTCATCCCTGAACACCCTGACTCTCCTGGAAAATGCCTTTCCAAACACCGTATATATTTGCCGCTACCTTTACCACGAACAATAAAGAAGTTGTCAATCTGAACTTGGAAATTATCACTACCGTAAGTAATCCCAAAACGGTCAGAATGGACCAGTGAAATGGATGAACAACTAACAAGAAGAGGTAGAGAGCAATCAGCACTGGCGATATCAACGCCAACCACTTCTTCCATCTTAAGCCAAAGAAATTCAGTTCCATTCCCTTTCTCCACATGATTCCTCCGCCGGTTCCGTATCCTACCTGCTGTTTCCAGAATCCTTGGAGCGTAGACTTGTAGAAATGTTCGAATCTTGCCTTTTCAACTCCGTAGAGTTTCCATCCCTTCTGTCTGAGGCGCATGCCGAGCTCCGCGTCTTCGCCCCAGTTTAGACTTTCATCAAAGCCATCTATTTCTTCAAAGGCTTTCCTCCTGAAGATACCGCACTCGCAGGGAATGGAGTGCGTTTCAACCAGTCCTTCCTCAAAGTCCTGCCTCTCATTGACCTGAGCCATGCCTGGTAGATAATATATTCCTTTAGCCACCCAGTTCTGTCCTTCAGGTCTGGTTTGTGTGCCGGCCACACCTCCCGCATCCTTTTTCTTCTTTATTACCTCCAACAATTCTTCAAAACAGTCTTCTTCCAGTTCCACGTCTGAATTGACTACTCCTACGAATTTTCCCTTCGTCTTGCGAATTGCCAAGTCCCTCGCAACACTACGGTTGACTTTTTTCACGGTCATGTCTATGGGAAGAACCTTCTTATATTTCTTGATAATCTCAACAGTCCTGTCTGTAGAACCAGCGTCCACCACGTACAACTTCACATCAACTGTTTGCTCCTTCAAAGATTCTAGACATTTGCCTATATCTTTCTCATTGTTCAGTACGGTCATCACTACTGGGAGCATTAATTTCTCTGTTAGAAACAAACTTTTTATACCTTATAAAGCCGCTGAATAAAAGCACCGGGAACACCGAAAAGACCGTAATCTCGTTGATTGGAACCCCCAAGAAGCTTACAACGTACAGTAAAAATGGAGTTGCAACCAGGCCGAAAAGGTTGAGCAGCACGTATCTTTCTATTAACGACCTCTTGGAAAAGCCAACCCAAAAGAGTCCGGGCAGATAGACGACCAGTAGGTAGGCAATGGTTATCCTTACTGTTGCTGTGAAATCGGCGCTCAATATACCGAAGAATAGTCCGGTTATAAGGCCCAGTAACAGTAAATTCTTGACTTTCTCCAATTCTATCATTTTCCAGCCTCCACTATGTGTATTCCGTTTTTCGTATATACTTCTGTGTAACCTTCCTCTGATAACATTTCTATCACTGCTTGGTTGTATTCAGAGAAGTATTGGTTTTCATCTTTCATAACCACGTAGTCAAAGGTCGTCATCTCTGGCTCCTTGTCTTTTAGACCGTGATACTCTATGTTGAAGAAGGAAGTCTTGTGAGGGCCTTCGTGAAAGAAGTTTATCCAGTTGGAATCTTCAAATCTGGTGAGTATCTCTCCCTCTGTGAAGTAGGTCTCCAAAGCTAGTTGCACATCTCCTTGATACAACTGATATGGAATCCGCTTGGAGAAGAAACCGCTCTTCTGGTAGAAACCGTTCAGGAACAGTACAGTGGACTTTTCTGGCGTGTTCTCTGAGAGCCAATTGAGCGCCTCATAGTTGTCTTCTGTAATTATTTTGCCAGTCATCCTTTCCTGTAAGTTATTCAGAGAGGAAAAGGAGACCAATATGACCAGGAAAGAAACTGCAACTGTAACCCAGAAAGTATTCACTTCAAACCTCTTCTTCACTTCCCTCAACAATACATAAAAACCGAATCCGGCTATGGGGAGTATGAAAAACGGGGTCATGAATCTCTGTCTGACCAGGTATCCGGAAGGGGTGAAAAAACTAGGAAGTACAAACATCCAAAGCAGGGAAAAAATTGTTACGAATCCCCAGAACCATAACCGCCTGTAGTTCAGGAACATGTATATCCCACCCACGGCTGCTAAAAGTAGTATCCAAACCGGGAAATCTGTGAGACTGCCTGGGTGGTAGTTGGTGCTTATCTCATAGAACCCAAAGCCGGCTGGCTTTGAACCAGGCCCTGCCAGGTAGACAGGAAGATTTGGGAAGAACAGCGCAAAACAAATCAGTGGAACCACTGCTGCTATTCCTATGCTTCTTATGGGCAGTCTTCCTTCCCATGCCATTTTTCCAACCAGAACCAGGACTATGGGCACGGCCATGGCAGTTTCAGGGAAGTGGGTCATGAAAGAACCGGCGAGAGAAAGACCTAGGAACAATGATGTCGTCCAACTAGGTTTTTTATAGAATTCCCATGCCAGCCAAATAGAGGCTAGGAAGAAGGTGAAAGCGACTATCATCAACCACTGGCCTATGTACAGACCGTACAGCCATACTGACACCTCCAAAGGTATTACATACAATGCGGCTGCAATCACGCCAATGATTTCAGACTTGAATATGCGCTTTCCAATCAGATAGAGAAGCGGCACGGCCAATGCAGATATTATACAAGTCAGGAGGTATATAGAATCATAGGCGGGTATGCCTCCTATAAGGGCAAAGGTAGCTGAGACCAGGTAAAGGAATGGAGGTAGGTAGGATATGACGTCTTCATGTCCCTGGGCTAGATAATATGGCATGAGTCCGTATTCGTTCTCTTCCACTATCCATTCTGTCTCAAGCGAGTGGTGCATGGGGTCCATGGCCTTCAGGTTGCCCGGATAACCCATGTTGAACCCGTTTATGGAGACTCGGACAAAGACCGATAAAAGAAACAGCACCACTACGAACAGATGACTCTTGTTCATAACAAATAATTGAAGACTTAGTTTTTATTTCTTTAGGCGCTCTAACAGGACCCGGACAGTCCTTTCGGTCTTTGTCTCTTCCTTGCCTCTGAATATATTGAGCAAAGACTTGACAATTTTGTCGGGGTGATGGATTGCCTTGGTCGCATAGAAAGCAAGGAACGCCCTTTTCCTGTATTCGTTCAAGTCTTCCGCGCTTATATCGGACCAGGACTTTGCTCTGGCAAAGTCGGTTATGCATATCAACTCCCTCAGGTCGTCAGAAATCTTCCCCTTTTTCTCCAGTTCCTTGTAGAGAACAGACCCGGGAAGTGGTATGAACAGACTGACTCCTACCTCATCAACCCCGACTTTTGCCAATTTCTTCATCAAGTCTATGCTCTTCTCTATGTCTTCTTTTGCCTCACCAGGCAAACCGATTATGAAATAAGCAGTAGTCTTCATGCCCAGTTCATGCGCTGCTTCCATCACCCCCAACACGTCTTCTGTGTTCTGTTCCTTGTTCATTATCCCTTCCAGTACCCGTTCAGAACCACTTTCCGGTGCCACAGTTATGTGCGTGCAACCACTTTTCTTCATCACTTCTAGCATCTCCCTGTCAGTAACCGAGGCACGGATTCCGTTGGGGGTTTGCCATGTTATATCCAGTCCTCTATCGATGATTTCATTGCATATCTCGAGCAGACGTTTCTTCTTTAGGGTCATGTTTTCGTCCTCAAAGTGGAATTCCTTTATCCCATACTCCTTTATACAGTGTTCCATTTCATCCACCACGTTCTTCGCGCTTCTGGCCCTCCACTTAAAGTTCCACAAGGGAGAAGTACAGAAAGTGCAGTGAAAGGGACATCCCCTGGAGGAAAGGATGGGAGTCCATTTGTCGGCGACCGGTCCGTGCGCTTCTTTTTGTCTGTAGTATTTTTTCAAAGGTACCAAGTCCCTGGCTGGAAAAGGTAACGAGTCCAAGTCTTTGATGAATTTAGTCTTGGGATTTACCACTACTTTGTCTTTCTTTCTGTAAGCAATCCCATCTATCTTCTCTATTTTTTTCACTCCCTTCAAGTATTTGCACAAGTCCATCAACGTCTCCTCCCCTTCGCTTATTATAACGAAATCGGCCTTGGTTTTCTCTAGGCAATCTTTGGGCATAGCAGAAGGATGCGCACCGCCCAGCACTATCTTCCCATTTCTTTCCTTTTTTATGGCTTCGCACAGCTCTTTCACCATGGGAAAGGCAAAAGAGTACAAGTTGGATATGCCTATTATATCTGCGTTTTTTGGGATTTTCTGGATGATTTCCGAATAAGACAAGCCTCTCAGTAGGAGTCCCTCCTTCCACTCGTTTAGTTCGTCTGCACCTTCTACTACCGCATCTATCAGTGATACCTGGTGTTTTTTCCGGGCGTAGGCAGCTAGGTACATCAGTCCTAGAGGAGGGGTTATACCTGCTGAGGCCTGTGTCTTGGAAAAAATTTGCGGAGGGTTTATGAGTGCTATTTTCATAAAATAGCCTTGAGAAGAAAGCTTAAATTTATTGTCTTGAAGCAAGGCATTTAAGGTTGTTTTATAACTTTAATCATGGCAAGTATGTTTTCGCTGGTTTTACCGGCTTACAATGAGGTAAATTTTCTAGAGGAGTGTGTAGGAGAGGTCAAAAAAATCTTGAAAGGGACTTCCTACGAGATAATAATAGCTGAAGATGGCTCTACGGACGGGACTGATAAAATTGCTGAGAGACTCGCAAAAAAAGACAAGAAAATCAGACACTTACATTCGGAAGAGAAACTTGGAAGGGGACAGGCGCTGAAGAATGCGTTCTCCGTTGCCAAAGGAGATGTCATTGGATATATAGATGTGGATTTGCCTATAGACCCCAAACATTTGAAGGATTTGTTGAAGTATTCCAGAGAATACGATGTGGTGACAGCTTCCAGATACGTAAAGTCCTCCAAAACAAGCCGTCCTCCCTTGAGGCAGTTCGTCTCAAAAACATACAACCTCTACATACGGACAGTCTTGGGATGTGATGTTAAGGATTCCCAGTGCGGCTTCAAAGCGTTCAAGAGGAAGTTTGTAGAAGATGTGATAGATAATATAACTGAAAAGACCTGGGCATGGGACACAGCGGTAATCATAGAAGCTTGCAAAAACGGGTATAAAATCAAGGAATTTCCAGTTCAATGGATTGAAAAAAGGAGGAAGCGGACGCCTATAGTACGGCTTCTTAAAGACATATACAGACATGGCAAGGTCCTGTTGATATGGACGTTCAGGTATCTATGACTTCTTACTAAATGTGTAAAGAAGGGCGCCAAAGAATATGTAGGACCAGTAACTGAGCAGCCTTTCAAGTATGGCAATGGACGCAGCCACATTTACGTTCAGACCAGTCAGTACCAGTATCCCGGTGACGCTCAGTTCTACCGCACCCAGGCCGGCCGGAGTTAACGGTAGAGCAGTCAAGAGTGCGATGGTGGGTAAAATGAATAGAAGTACTAAGATTGGCAGGTCAACGCCTATGGCTTTTGCTACTATAAAGATTCTTACTAAGTCAATCGACCATATCAGTAAAGTGGTTGCCAGAATTTTAAGTCTCCTTCTTTCTAGCGAGAGTGAGCAACCTGACTCAAACCTCTCAAGATATCCTCCCATCCTCCCTGGCAGAAGTCCTATGATACGTTTCCTCCATTTCCTAATCGAGAAAAGCATTGCTATGAGAAGCGCTGCCAGTAAGTAAGCCACCTTCATGCCTGATGCAATTTCTTCTGGTAATTGTGAACCAAATAAAAAGAAACCGGACACGGAAATCATGGCTACCAGAAACACTATGTCCACAATCCTTTCAACAAAGACAGTTCCCACAGTTTTGGACATGGAAACTTCATAGTTTTTCTTCAGTTTGTGTCCTCTATAGACGTCCCCCATCTTCGCCGGAAGCAGGCAATTGACAAATACGGACAAAAAGTATATTTCAAATACGTCCTTAAATTTTGCATGGAAGTCCATGTTCTTCAGAAGCAATTTCCACCTGTAGCTTCTGGCTGCCAGTGCTAAATATGCCATCACAAAGGCAATCGAATACAAGTAAAGATTGGTTTTTGATATGGTCTGGAGAGTTTCGGAAATGTTGATGTTAAAAATGAAAAAAAACAAGGCAAGTACTGCTACCAAAAAAGGCAGTACCATCCTGGGTTTAATCTTCATTTTTCTCCCTTACAAGTTTTTCAAATATTTTTTCCTCTTGTCTTGCCAGCTTCTCCCAGTTGTATTTCTTGAGGAAGTTCCCCGTCTTCTTAATTTTAGCCTTTCCTTCCAGAACTTGCATTATTTTGACTGCTAGGTCTCCCACATGCTTGGGTTCGAAGAACAGACCGCCCCTTCCTCCGGAGGCCTCCTTGACCGGTGGTATGTCTGCTACCACGAACGGTGTGCCTAAAGCCATTGCCTCTACTGTTACTATGGAAAATCCTTCGGTCACCGAGGGAAGTACGAATAAGTCAGCCCCTTTGACCATGGATAGCAAGTCTGTATGTCGCTTGATTTTCCCTGCGAAGTCAACGTTTTTAGACAATTCCAACTTTTCTGCCAATTCCCTCAACTTCTTCTCCTCCGGACCACTTCCAACGATCTTCAACTGCACGTCATGTTTTTTCCTTATCAGGTCCAGTGCTTTAATCAAGTCGTTTACCCGCTTGTATCCCACCAGACGGCAGACGGTTATCAAAGTCTTCTTATTGAACTTTTTTCCCTTGACTTTCTTGAACTTTTTTAGGTCTACTCCGTTGTAGACTACCTCTACCTTTGCGTTCGGGACCAGCGACAACAACTTCTCCTTGGTGAAGTTGCTCACCGCAATATACAAGTCAAAGTCCCTCAAGAATCTGGGTTCCAGGTATTCACCTATGGCCCCATTCAACAGACCCATGTTCTTCTTCCACTCCCCTTTCCACACCTCGTGGACGGTTGCCACTGCAGGAACTCCGATTTTTTTGGCCGCTTCTTTGGCGGGTTTCAGGCCTGCGAATCCGCTTGCCATGACTAAATCAGGTTCTAGTTCTATAGTCCGCTTCACCGCCTCCCGGTAGAAGAAGTATCTGGTCAACATGTTTCCTCTCTGTGCATACCCCCTGGGGTTTCCGACACGATGTATCTTTATCCCTTCTTTCTCCTCCTCCCTCTTGGAACCCCTGAGCATGGCGCAGACGAAATGAACATCGTGGTTGAAGCGTTTGAAAAGGTTGACTTCCCTTGCTTCCGGACCACCAATCATTGGTTTTCCAGGGCTGGAGACGAATTCGTTTATGACCACGATTTTCATACTTACACTAAAACCTTAAAGTTAAAATAAATATATAAGTCTAACAAGTAATCTTTTTTATGTATCTGTGGTCTGTAGTTTACTTTTTTGTGGTCATGTACGGATTGGGACACGCGGCTACCTGTTTCCTCAAGACAGATGACTTCTGGGAAAGGCATCTGATGAGGCTGGGAATAGGGTTGGGTGTGTTCACGGTCCTGGGCTCTGCCATCAATTTTTTGGGAGCCCCTTTGAACTGGCTTTTGTTCCTTCTAATATCCTTGGTATCGCCAGTCTATTCTCTGGTAACCGCTAAAGCGGAAGGGTCTGAATCAGAAGGCCTTCACATAAAGAGACCTTCCCTGTCAGTAATATTCGTACTCATATTCACCCTTGGTTTGTTCATCGCCTTCCACCAGGGAGCCTTTGCATACCCATGGTTGGAAGACGGAGACCCCTGGGAGTATGCAGAGGCAGCCAAGTATATTGCTCACCAACAGACATTCAACCGGGAATTGGAGAAAATACCTGGGAAGAGTCCTGAAGAGGTCTTTTCTTCTAGGAATGCTACACTCATCCGGGAACAGGTCAGGGGCAGTTATGGTATAGTTATGGATCCTTATCCTCAGGGGTATCAGATGCTCATGGGAGTACTCCATCAGACCAACGAGTCTGTCTCCTGGACCCTGAAGTTCTTTAACGCATTAACAATATCTCTGGGTGTGATCTTCTTCTATTATTTTGTCAAGCGCTTGACAAATAGCAACACTAAGGCAGTGCTCGCGGCCTTCTCACTTGCGGTTATTCCTTGTTACTTGGGACACTTCATATTCGCCACTCCTCTTGCAGTTACTCTGTTCTTTCCCGCGCTTTACGCGGTGACCAGGATAGAGCACGAGAGGCATTGGTACCTGGTCGCTGCCATAGTCATTGCTGCCATAGTCGTCACTCATATTCTTGCTTCCTACGTTTTCGCAGGATTCCTGCTCTTCTACATAGCCGCGTATTCTCTGTCAGAGAAAAAAGTGAAGAAATACGTATTGCTGGCAGGAGTTCTGGGCCTGATAATAGGCCTCGCCGTTTTCTGGGTACCCGAAGGAATCAAGTTTGGTGGACTCTTGAACCCTTTTGTGACCATGTTCCCGGGAATCTATGGCGGCGGTACTCCGCTCGGTAGTTCAGGTGTCGGCGGGGATTATTCGCCAATGAACTACATATTCCCACCAGCCCTGTTGGGTCAGGGAGATAAGATAGACCAGCCCACAGGCATAGGACCGGTGATGATAGTTTTGGTCCTGTTCGCTTCGTTCTATATTATCGCAAAAACTTCAAAGGACACCAAACCTTGGAAATATTTCATTCTGGCACTTCTGATATTCACATTCCTAGGTGTTCAGGGGAAGTCCCTGCCCATAGCCGTAATACCCAACGCCCACCGGCTTTGGTGTTATTTAGCGATACCCGTTTCCATACTCGCCGCAGAAGGGATATTCCTTGTTGCTAAATACATGAGAAAGTACAATATAAGGCCCAGGGAAGTTATATCTCTGCTAGCTGTTGGTCTGCTGATCACTTCTGCCTATCCTAAATTCGTTATAAATACTCAATCCGCATGGCTGCCGACCTTCAGGGTTTTCAGCACGTTGGAAGAGATAAAAGCTTACACCTGGGTCAAACAGCAGCCACCCAACACCAGGATATTTCCCCTCTGCTCAAACTACCAGAAAGTCTTAGGCTACGACGGATATGTGGCTTTCTGGAATCAGGAGCAAAGGACATATCAAAAGGAGTCATTGGACCAGTCTGCTGAGGAGATACACTCATGGCTCAAAGCAAGGGACTATCAGTATGCGGTGATAGACTATTCCTGCACTATAAATTGGAACGAGTCCCTAGTTAATGACGGTTTATCTAAATTGGTAAATTCAGGGAGTTTTGAGCTGATATACGCACAGCCACAGGACCAGCCCCAGGTATTCGTTTTCAAGGTGATTTGAAAATTGAAATAAGTCATTTTAGAGTTATTGTATTATTTTTTAAATTATGGTGTAAAAGTTATTGTTGAGAACATGAAAAGAGACTTTAGGATAATAGCCACGACATTCGCCTTTTGGTTGTTTGGAAAAGGGTTTGGGGGCGGAGGAGATAAAAGAGCGATGGAGATACTGAAACGTATGCATGGAAAAGGCGTCGATATAAATGTTATCACGTCTAAGATGGGGCACAACAGTTACTCGAAACGTTTCAGAACGAAGTATACGGTTCTTCCATTTCCTATTCTAGATAAACTAGGTATCCTTGTGAGTTATGTGACAAGGCCTATAATTGCATGTTTTTCGGGATTTGATTTCAAAAAGAAAGATGTTCTATATTCGACATCGGATTTTTTATCAGATGTAATCCCTGCCTTTTTCTGGAAAAAGAGAAACAAAGGCCTGAAATGGGTCCAAACAGTTCATCACATAAAAAAAGATGGTTTTTTGAGGACGCTTGCACAAAGGATTAGCTTTCTTTTTATCAGAAAACATAGCGATTTGATAATCGTCGTCAATCCATTGGTGAAAAAAAATCTTTTAGATCTTGGTTTTGATGAAGAAAAAATCAAAGTCAACTATAATGGCGTGGACCCCCAAAAAATGGAAAAGTATAAACCCTCAACCAAAGGGTATGCTTGTGTCTATTTGGGTCGTCTGGACGTTTCAAAGGGAATTTTTGATTTAATAGACATCTGGGATAGGGTGACCAAGAAAATGCCAAAATCCACACTCGCGATAATAGGTTCTGGAGAAAAAAAATTAGAGAAAAGATTAAAGGACTCAGTCATAGAGAAAAACTTACAGAAAAACATTGACATCTTGGGGTTCTTAGAGGATAAAAAAGCGTTTGGATTGCTAAAATCCAGCAAAGTGTTCGTGCTTTCGAGCCACGAGGAGGGTTTCGGCATATCCATACTGGAAGCGATGGAATGCGGAAAGCCTTGCGTTGTATGGGACCTCCCAGTCTACAGGTCGATTTATAAGAAGGGGATGGTCAGGGTCAGGGAGGGAGACATAAATGCTTTTGCTGGGGAAGTCACAAAACTGTTAAAGGACAAGTCTCTTAGGAATAAAATCTCCAAGGACGCCAAAGAACAAGCAGGAGAATACAGTTGGGACAAAATATCTAAAAGAGAAGAACAACTCATAAAGGAAGTCTTATCCATATAGACCAAATTCACTGAAAAAAGTGAAATAGTAGATTTTTTAAAGATATAATAGAACAAACTGGTATGGTCAAGAACCGGATATTGGTTATGGGATACAACTTAGATAAAGGACACTTGGCAGTGTATCCTAATTCCTATATTTACCATCTGCATAAGCATAGCGGTGAAGAAACATACCTCCTCTCTAGAGGCAAGAAGGACGACTATGAAGATGGGAGAGTTCATCATACTTTCAGTTCAGGTTACCGTTCTTTCAGGAAAAAAATTTTGGAATTGAATCCGGATGTGGTTGTTTTTCCCGGAACCTATATGAACATTCTAAGACTTTTTTCTTTGAGAAAAATAGACTCAAAAAAAGTTTTAATGCCATGTTACTCTGATTTTAGCCTGACCCATGCACTCAAACAGCCTTACAAAACGGTTCATTATGTGAATAAATTGTTTAAACATCTTCTAAGGATTAAGGGGGTTTCCAAATATATAGATAAGGTCATATGCCCAACAGAGAACATCTATAATCTTGTGCCAATAGAAAAAAACAAAAAGACAATCGTTAGGCCGGGTGTTTCTCTAATCAAAAGAGTTGGAAAGTCGAATGCTCCAAAAAAAATTGATTTTTCCTATTTTGGCGATGCTGCGAAAGACAGGGGAATCGGCGATATCGTTAAACTAGCTGGCAAGTTCCCTTCTAAACATTTTGACCTTTTCATAAGAAAATTTGAGGAAGACGTCAAAAAGAGAAAGCCAGAGGCTATAGAAGAAATAACCAAGGGACTGAAAAATGTAAGAACTCATATTGGGAATATTAAGGACGTTCCGCAGAAAATGAAAGATACAAAAATCGTTTTAGCCCCTTTCAGAGATTACTACACTACAGAGGTTCCCAACGTTGTGTTGGAAAGCATGTCGGTAGCTACTCCTGTGATAACCACGCCGGTAAACGGCATACCAGAGATTGTCGATAATGGGAAGAACGGCCTTATTTACAATGACCGAAGACAGCTGTCAAAATTTATAAGAAATATAGAAGATATTGATGTCGAGTCCATGGGAAGGAGTGCCAAGGAAACTATAAGAAAAAAATACAATATGAAAAAGAATGCGAAAAAATTAGGTGAGGTATATGAAACGCTTTTTAACTGACCAAATAAAGGTCGCAAAGAAAAAGAAGAACCCTTGGAAATACATAAAGGCAAACAATTTGGAATGTCTTGCTTTGTCCGAAAGGGATTTGATTTCCGACAAAAAAAGGCGTGAAGTTAGACGTAAAAGAGAGTTGTTAAGAAAAACTATCAAGTTGTTGAATAATTCGGTCCCTGGTATAATTTTTATAAAAACAAAAATCGGATATCCCTTTATCGATAACAACATGGACGTCCTTGTGAAAAATGATTCTTCTTATACGGAGCTCAGGCAATTTTTAGCAGAGAAAGAGTTCAAAAGAAATCCCATCAATGAAAAATACAAGGAGATGTGGCATTCAGAGGATTTCTTAGACGTTCATATACACAAGGAGGTCTCTTGGAGAAACTCAATATATATAAATAAAAGGTGCATCTTCGCTAGTAAAAGGACCGTGAATCTCTTTGGCATGAGGACTCCGGTACCAGGGAAAGATATGGAATCCATGATATGTCTTGCTCATATTTTGGCTGAAAACATGGAAGTAAGAGCAGGAGACATAATCCAAATTAAGTTTTACCACGGAATGAAAGAAATCGAAAAGACCCTCGATATGCTGAAAAGTAAAAAAGAAGTATATTTTAATCCATCTCTTGCGTATTCAATAATCAAAAAGAAAATTAAACTTAAAGATTTGCCAGCAAGGATAGACATCAAGGATTTGGTTAGATTCCGTTTAGATAAAATCAAGAAATCTGCGAGAAGAGGAAATTTAGGTGCCGTGTTGAACGATTTGTTTTCTTATATCATTGATTTTTTATTGCCTTTGTACCATAAACTAAAAGAGGGGCCGATGAAATGAATATATGTCTGTTGGGAGTTGACGGCTCCGGTAAAACCGCTTTGGGGTTGATGCTCAAAGAATATCTCGAGTCTAGAGGAAGAAAGGTGAGACTGTTGAACGTGAGAGGTCTGATTTACGCATTGGCACTTCCCTTCATCGTTCTGTTTCTGTATTTGTTTTACGATGATGTTATATGTCACCGTTCCTATTATGACTTTATATACAGATGCCTCCCGGAAAAAATTGCAGACAAGATTATATTTTTGTTCCCACCGGTCTTTACCTACAAGTTTTTCCTGTATTCTGATGTGAAGATAATATATGATCGTAAGAAGGAATGGCCAGAGGAGATGTTAAAACAGAGACAGGATATGTATAAACGAGTTTCTGGCAATCACGGATTCATAGAGATAAACACAGAAATCAGGAAGAAAGAGAGTTTGGTGCAAATGTTAAGCACGATTAGGGTTAAATCAAAGATTTGATAGCTTCCCTTTGCGTCTTCACAGAGGTTTTGTTGGAATCCACATTCTTTTTGACAAAATCCAGATGTGTTTGGAACGCTTCTTCTGACGTGGAATATTTATAGCCGTTCTCCGGTCCAACCAGATGGAAGCACTCAATGAGCCAGCTGTCCTTTTCTATGGCCTCCTTCACCCAATCGTTTGCCTCTTCGGCTGTGGTGTCTTTGGTCCAAACCATACATTTTAACGCATACCTATCAATTTTCTTGTTGAATCCAGTATCCGTGGAACGAGCGGATTCGTAACGTTCACCAACAATTTTTTTCAATCTGTCGTTATAATGTCCGCCGGGATACACGAACGACACGACTTTGTAGCCAAGTCTCTTTTCCATTTCGCTCGGATCCAGCTCCTCCTCCAGGTCGAAGTTCCGTTCCTCTCTGAGTCTAAGGATTAGAACCTTCAGGGCTCTAAGTAACCTCGTAGGGCTCATATTTCTTAGTACACGCTTTGAGCCAGAGAAATTGGATGATAACCTCTGATGACTTTTGGAATGAAACGCTATCTCCATGCCAATTTCTTTCATCTTTCTCAATTTTTCCCAGTCAACTACCCTCCTTCCTTCAAATTTACCTCCCACATAATCAGTAGGTACATTGAAAGTCGCCTTGAATTTATATTCTTTCAGTAAAGGCAACACATTCTTAATTGTCTTCAAGTAACAATCATCAAAAGACAACGTAATGGTAGCTGTCATGGACATCCTGAAAATACATTTTTGATTATCTATTTAAGGCTATAAGAATTACCTAACCTATGGGATATACTGGTAAAGCCACCAAAAACGTCTCCATAGTGTTCGTAATGACGGTTCTGGTAAAACCGCTTTGGGCAGGATGCTAAAGAAAACCCTCGAGTCAAGAGGAAGAAAGGTGAAAATCTTTAATGTAAGAGGCCTTCTGTATGCCTTGATGTTGCCTTGGGTGGTCATCTTCATGAGTTTATTCTACGATGATGTTATATGCCACCGATCTTACTACGACTTTTTATACAGGTGCTTACCGGAAAGGACGGCCAGAAGTATCATGTTCCTCTTCCCCCCGATTTTCAACTATAAATTTTTCCTATATGCCGACGAGAAGGTAATACATGCCCGTAAGAAAGAGTGGCCAGAGAAAGTTCTAAGAAAAAGACAGGACGTATACAGGAAAGTTTCATATAACCATGGATTCACAGGGATAACCACCGAAATAAGCGAGAAAGAAAGTCTAGAACAAATGTTAGGTACGATGGGGCTCAAATCAAAGAATTGACCGCTTCCTTCTGGTTTTCACGGATATTTCATCAGAATTCACCTTTTTTTGATGAACTTCAGATGCCTTTTGAAGGCATTTTTTGACGTGGAGTACTCATATTCGTTACCCGATCCGACCAGATGTAAACATTCAATGAGCCAAGCATCCCTTTCTATAACCTCTTCCATACCAAAATTCTTCTTTCTCTGAGTCTGAGAACTAAGGTCTTCAGGGCTCCGAATAACCTCTTGGTTAATAGTATTTATTACAATCTTTGTTCCAGATAAGTCGAAATACAATCTTTGATGACTTCTGGAATGAAACGTCAACCATGCCAATTTTCTTGACTTGTTTCAAATCTTTTCAGTCAGCCATCTTTCTACCTTCAAATTCACCCCTCGCATAATCGGTAGGAATGTTGAAAGTCACTTTGACCCCTCTTCCTGAGCTCGGTAAGGAATCTCCTCAGGTTATCAAGATGCCGTTTTCAAATGATAATGTGATTAGTGTCAAAAAACACAATATAACTATTATTTTACATTTTAGGGGTAAGTATATATGAAGTTTGTGGTGTAAGTTTCTTATGGGTATACACATGAAAGTAATAAGATTCATCAAAGATAAGATCAAATACTTTCTAAAGACTTACTCTCATTTGAGAGGCGATATATTTGCAAATGCCGGTCCTATAGATGATAACGATAGCATATCTTTGAAGAAATCAATAAATCAAATTAAACCAAGAATCTTCATAGAAGTTGGAACCGGAAGGGGGGCATCGACAAGAGAAATTTACAAATATCTTCACGCCAATTGTCCCAACTGCCATTTCTATACTATTGATATATTGAAGAAATTCACTGAAGCTGTCGATAAAGAATTCCCATATGAAACTTTTCATACGTATGTCGGTCTTAGTGTTTTGAAGGAAGAAGTAACATCGCCTGCATCTGAAGAAGTTAAGGATTATTCAGGACCTGCTAACATCTTGAGAAAAATTATAAAGGACTTGAATGATAAGAAAGTGGATATGGCATTCATAGATTCTAGAAAAGGTAGCGCTCTTTCAGAATTCAAGATTTTAGAAAAACATTTATCAAGTAAAGGAATAATCTTTTGTCATGATGCATATGTAGGCAAGGGCGTAGAAGTGGTCGAATATTTGAGAAGAAATAGGAATAAATTTGGATACGAAATCATTCCAACAAAGGCAGGTCTTTTGAAAGTGTGGAAGAAATAGTGCCATTCTTCTCCCTTTGAATAAGAATTTAATTATCTATTTAAGGCTATAAGAATTACCTAACCTATGGGATATACTGGTAAAGCCACCAAAAACGTCTCCATAGTGTTCGTAATGATGGTTCTGGGAGCACTGCTGTCTTTGAGCCTCAGAATTATACTTGCCAGAGGACTGGCACAAGAGGAATTCGGCCTATTCTTCTCTGCATTATCCCTGATTGGAGTCTTATTGATACTCAGGGACGCTGGCCTCAGCATAACCCTGGTTAAGTTCGTATCAGAGTATCTGCCCAAGGGAGAAAGAGACTTGGCTAAATCCACGATTTTAATCGTATCTTTGATAGAACTGTTCTTATCAGTCGTCGTTGGTTCTACGCTTTTCCTTCTGTCCGATTTCCTTGCCATAAACTACTTTAAGATTCCCATAGCTTCGCCGGTCATGAAGCTCATATCGATATATTTCATACTTTTCACCGTGATTGAACTGGTTGAGAGGTCTTTTCAAGGATTCCAAAAGATGGGTCTTTACTCTTCTATAAACTTCGTTAAAATGTCTCTGGTTGTGCTCGCGACCGTTATCTTCCTGAATATAGGCATGGGCGTCTTTGCGCCCACCTACGCCTTTCTGTTGGCCGGTTTATTGATCCCAATAATCTACATACCTGTTTTTTTGAAGAAGGTCTTCCCGGACTTCTTCACTATAGGTACAAAGGTAGATAAAGGATTAGTGAAAAAGTTGATATCTTTTGGTCTTCCAGTGATGATAACCATAACAGCCGATAAGATAATTATAAACACAGACATCATTCTCCTTACTGCCATGTCAACCCTCGAAGAAGTTGCTCTATACAATGCTGCCCAACCAATCAGCAAGATGGTTTGGTACCTCGCAATCGCCTTCGCTTCGGTAGTCCTGCCGATGACGTCTGAGCTGTGGTCATCCGGTAAAAAGGATTTGGTAGTAAAGGGATGTGAGGATGTTTTGAAGTATTTCTTCATACTACTGGTACCAACTACACTCGTCATGTTCGTTTTCCCCAAGATAATAATAAACTTTTTCTTTGGTATTAGATACATTGAGTCAGCAATAGTACTCCAGATATTTTCGGTGGGTGCGATTTTCTTTTCAATCGCATATGTAAATTTGTTCATTCTTTCAGGGATAGGCAAACCAAAGGCGAACGCTGTAATAAGTTCATTGGCAGCTCTTCTGAACATAGTGGGAAACTTGTTTTTCATACCTTTATATGGGATATCAGGAGCGGCACTTGCTACCGTATCCAGTTTCCTATTCATCCTAGTCTTATCCACCTTTGAACTGAAAAAATCTACTGGACTTGAGTTCCCGTTAAAAGATTGGACGAAGACCGTGCTCTCGGGGATTGTGTTCCTTTCTGTGGTCAGTGTGTTAAAGAAAGCCTTAGTGGCAAACGTATACTTCGAGATAGTTCTCTCATTGGGGGCAGGGCTTCTGGTATTTGTAGCACTCTTATTTATTTTGGATGTCCTTGACATGGAAGAAGTTTGTGAATTGAAGAACAGGCTGGGTTTTTAGTGTAAATTATTAAACATTTGCTTCATATTCATTAGTAATGAAGGTTCTCTTGATAAACGCACGCTGTCTAGATACACCAAACCACCCCCTGGGAATACTCTACATAGCAGCTGTACTAGAGGAGGAAGGACATGAAGTAAAGGTCATGGACCCCTATTCTGATGTCCCACCCAATGAGATCAAGAGTGAAATATCGGAATGGGGACCAGATGTCGTAGGCATCTCTTCTACTACTCCTCAAATAAACCGCGCCTTTGAAATAACTAAATTGGTAAAGGAACTTGGAATACCCACGATTCTTGGTGGTGTACACCCAACAGTCATGCCCAGGGAAGTGTTGAGAGATGAAAGCGTTGACTTCATAGTTATAGGCGAGGGAGAGGAGACTACTAAAGAACTAGTCAAAAACTTAGATTCCCCCCATAAGGTTAAAGGGATAGGTTATAAGGAAGACGGAAAACTTAAATTCACCAAACCCAGACCACTGATAAAGAACCTGGATTCAATGCCTTTTCCAGCTAGACACCTTTTGCCACAAAGATGGTACTTCGCACCACCCAGGTTGAGAGGAGTATGGACCAACTCACTCGCCACAGTCATGGCAAGTCGTGGCTGTCCATATAGGTGTATATTCTGTTCTTCTCATCTGATGTTCGGAAGAAAGACCAGGCGAAGGTCCATTGAGAATATTCTTGAAGAATTGGAGCAGTTGAGACGTGACTTTAATATAGATTCAGTCTGGTTTGCAGATGATACATTTACCTTGGATTCTGAATGGACTATATCTTTCTGCGATAGATTGAAGTCAAAGGAATGGGGCGATTTTGTATGGGGATGCCAGGCAAGAGTAAACACGGTAAATAGAGAGATGTTGAAAGCAATGAAAGAAGCTGGGTGTGTACAGATTGATTACGGGGTTGAGTCAGGGTCTGAAAAAGTTTTAAAGATACTTCAGAAGGATATAACACCAGACCAGGTCATAAGGGCATTTAAAATCACTAAAGAGGTTGGAATACAGAGATTCGCCTCTTTTATTTTAGGTACGCCCGGAGAAAAAATGGAAGATATAAAAAAACCGAGGATCTTGTGGATGATATAAAGCCTGACTACACCGAATTCTTTTATGCTACGCCTTACCCAGGAACTAAACTTTACAGAATGGCGTTAGAGGAGGGTGTCATAGACAAACCATACAGACAATGGATTTCCAGCAAACAAGTGGACAAGCCAGTTATGTGTATAGGGTTTACCGAGGAAGAGCTGATAAAGGCCAGGAGCCGCCTGCATAACAAAGTGATATGGAAGAACTACATGACCATGATGAGGAGGCCACGGTTTCTACTCGGTAGCGCTTCCATAATATTGAAGGGATTTCAAGGATTGCCTGAAGGAATAAAAAGGTTTGCGAAAACTGGAAAGATAGACTCGATATTTTTAGAAATTTTGCACGCTTACAGAGGAAGAGAAAAATCCGTTTGAGTACTTACTCAAAACAACTGAAATTCCCCCAGCCAGTATCAGGGAGAGGTCACCTGTACCATAACTATTTTTGGTACTTGGATTTACCTCTTTGAGTTATCAGTATAAACGTCTATTAAATCAATAAAACGGCAACAATGAATACGAGATATGCGATGAACATTAGTTTTCTATGCCTGATTAATCCCGTAGCGAAACCAATCAATAATACCGTAAAGTTTGGGACAAAAAGTAAAAAGTCAGAAGCACGTTCACAGAAATAAGCGTTAAGTAACAAAAAACCGGCCATGTAGAATAATAATATTAAAGGCCATATTTTTACTAGATAGATTCCCAATGAAAGAACTACGAGAGAAAATATGAGAAGATGAAAGTATGGTTCTCCGGGTCCCAGGTAAAATCCCGCGAACGCTTGACCTCTCGAATGCCACTGTTTCATCAGGTCCCTCTTACTCTCCCTTTCAAGATGATAAGCAAAAGCATCCGATGATTTGAGTATAGTCCCTTGTTTTAACAGATTTTTGAATATGCCTATGTCATCAGACACATATCTTTCATTACTTTCCGGCAACGAATCGAAGAACTGTCTCTTGTTGCAAAGGAAGTTATCCGTTCCCTTGGGTATCTTGTTAAAGTTGTTTTTGTTTATCACAACCGGATTATTTATATCAGGATAAATCTTCTTTCTGAAAAGATATAAAAATCTGTCTATCCCTCCTTTTTTAGGATCGTTTTGTGTATTGCCTATGACAGGTGGTTTTTCTTTGACCAAATTGCTGAGCCAATCATTTCTCACAACACAATCCGCGTCTGTGAATGCAAGCAAGTCGTACTTGGCAGCCTTCGCGCCCGTTTCCCTTGCCTTTAGCTTTGCCAGGTAGCCTTTCACGTTTTCTTTTAAGTATACAACACTCATGCATTTGTTTCTGTTTGAAAAATCTTTAACGATTTCGTTAGTCCGGTCAGGCGATTCTTCGTTCAGGACCACTACCA
>CAZXUR010000001.1:161277-167246 GCA_964644245.1 uncultured archaeon | reverse complement strand
GGCGAGTCTCTGATGATGGGGTATCTGACCACTTCGGGAGAGGAATCTGCCAACAGTACTTTTATCCTGGAGACCAACTCCACAGTCTGGGACAAGAACAACAACCAAGCAAGAGACTACTTGGAGAAGAACATTTCTGTCTCGCCTGTGCTCCTGAGAGCGGATAAGGAGATACGTTCCAACCCCGATGCTCCCGGAAATGTGACTGTGATCATATCTTTGTGGACAGTGGGCGGTAACGTGACTGATATAAGTCTGGCAGACTACCTGCCTTACGGAGCCAGCATAAGAAACGACGTCGGGGACGTGACCTACTACAACTCAACGGATGACTCTGCGAGGACTTTGAACAACCAGACAGACTTCATCATGGAACCCCCTCTGTCTGATTCCTTGCCTGACGGCACGGTGGTGGACATCTACTACTACAACTTCTCCACCGGCCTGGAAGAGAACTGGGACTCGTTCTTGTACGAGGGAGATAACATAACTATAGTATATAACGCATCAATACTCGGCGGCGGACAATGGTATTTACCAGCCATAATAACCGGATTCGACCCCCAGTACAAGAAGCACATTGCCACAGAAATCCACTCTGCTCTCAGGGTCCCCATATTTGACATAGTACTGGAACTGCTTACTCCTCAAACCAGACAGGGGGATTATGCAAAGGGTAGAATATCTCTTGAGCAGAAGGGTGGAAAAGCAACCGTAGACGTGTTCGCAACCTACTCGGTTAAGACGGACCAAGGAGATGTGGTGACAGACGCCTCAGAGACATTCGCTGTGCACGGGGAACTAGAAAGGGAATTTGAAGTTTTGGTGCCCAGAGACACTGTCCCAGACATGTATACCTTGGAGGCCTTGGTTACGTACACCGGAAGGGAAGCCATGGCCACCAAGCAGTTCGAGGTCACCGGCGGGAAAGACTACTTCCTCTATGGAGTAATCGTCATTCTTTTAGTGGTAATTGCAGTGATGTTCGTCAGGCTTAAGTCGAGTAAGGGTATGGCTTCATTTGGTTCTGGAAACGAACTAGATGACATCAAGGGAAAAATAGTTGTCCTGCTGAGAAAAAAGAAGTATGGACTGACCATAAAGGAAATTTCAAACAATATGGACATATACAGGGCAACTGCCTCCAAGTATCTGGCTGTCCTGGAGGCCCAAGGCGATATCGACGTAAGAATAATGGGCAAGGCCAAGCTTCACTATCCGAAGGGGGTTTTGAACTGATGTTGAAATGCTTATTAATCAATCAGAACAAATATTTAGGTGGTATGAATGAATGATTTGGTGGCAGAAGTTCTGACCATAGCCATGATTTTGGAGTTGTCCATGACAGGCCAGATAGTCTCGGAGACCACCGAACCCACACTCCTCACCACTTACCTCAGAGAGGACGTGACCGCAGAGTTCAACTACACCGGTGAGGTGTTGTCAGAAACCAGGGAAGGGCACGCGGACGTGATAGTGCCTAACGTGGGTGACGTCTTACAGCAAGTCGTCCTGAATATATCTTCCACCACAGGCACCAACCTCCAGAACGTCAAGATGTATAGGAACTTCGTGAAGTCCACCGGAGAGAAGACGCGCGTCTACGCGAACACCTCTGCAGACAGTCAGTCAAGCACCTACAACATCACCGATTCTGACACAGCCCCGACCATCAATCTGAGCCTTACCCACAACAACTCGGCCGGAGGCATAGACCTCTACTCAAACGACAACTCTCCTGAGTCAAAGAATACAATCTACTTCAACCTGTCCATCCAAAACCCCAGTTCTAGCAGAACTTTGAACGACGTTGAGGCAAGAGTGGAATTTGAAAAAGACACTGTGGGAGGGAACGACGTGGTGAACATCACTTCCAATTCTTCGTCAGGAGGGAGCACCGACTATACAAACCGGAGTGATACCGACGGAGACGGCTTCTACGACGCTGTGTACTGGAAAGGGAATATCCCTGCCTCAACCACGGTCGTTCTTTCTTTCAACGCTACTGTAGAGGAAGGAGTGAACTATGGCCAGAGCGAGAACTGGCTGGACTTGGACTACGGAGTGTCCCGCGTGGAGTACGGGAACGACACAGCCGTGCATACCCAGAAGACCCTTGCCCAGAACTTCACCAGAGCTGCCATACAAGAGGGCATAGACATGGCCCAGAACACCTCTACATACACCTGGATGATACGCGGGTTTATAGAATCAAGGGCGAACGAGACGGAGAACAATCTCACTTATACGGTGCATGACTGGAAGATATATCAAGTGGATACGTCTGGTTACAACCCCATGGACAGTCCCAACTTGTCCTACAGTGGTAGCGACCCTTGGAAGACTCTCTACCCTGGAGACAGGGAGTACACGGACTGGTTTGATACCGGACTGACGGATAAGCCCTTTTACGCATCCTCCTTTGACTGGGAAGTGGACTGGGAAGGAAACCATTATTACTCTCTGATAAACTGTTCGATGAGGCTTCCCCTGCTCAATGAAGTGGACATAGGAGTGGACAAGAACTTGACCAGCCGTTTGTACGCAGAAGTCGCCAACACCACCGCGACTGTGAACGACACCGTCCAGTACTTGGGCAACGATTCCCTCAAAGGCGAGTATCTGGAAGTACTGTCCTACGTGCCCAACCAGGACCAGGAAGGGGACGTACTCCTTTTCGACATAAATGAATCGTCAGTTGGATTCTACTATATCAACAGTACGAGCGAATATGAAATAGACAGGACCGTCACCTCCAACTTTACGGTGACTGAACCGAGCACCAGTGCCTACGGTCTGGTAAACCTCACCATCAGCAACGTTTCTAACGTCACTTTCACATCCGGAGAGAAACTTGGCCGGGACCTGGGATACGACTCGCAGGGCGTGGGAGAGTACATAAGGATGAGCTTTGACGTCCTTTCGAATGCCTCTATGCTCTACAACGACAGGTTCAACTTCACCGGAAATTCTACCCTGAAAACAGGGTCAGGCACTCCCGTCACCGAGCAGGCGCCTGTACGACAGGCAAGCATGAACCCCATGTGCTCCCTAAACTTAAACACCAATCAACAGGCCACAGGGCCTGAATACCTGGACAACACTTCTGAAGGACTCCAGTTCGGTTCGGTGCCTATAGGCTATGTAGCCACTCCCAGGCGTGTCGTCGCTTACGCGAATACCTCAGCATCCGTATTCATAAACATATCCATAAACGCAACTGACTGGGAATGCAATTCCGGGGACTGTTTGTCTCCGCTGCCTGGAACACTGAGTTCCATGCCTGTCTCAACGACTAGATATATAAATTCTTCTAGTGTAACAGATAACAGCAGCCACATAGACTCGTCGTCTGAATACAATTCCGTTTCAGGTATACTGTCATCAGACCTGGAAGGCACACACAACCTGACTGCGGACACCGGAGCTTCCACCTGGTACAACATATTGATCCCCGAGAAGACCTCTTCAGGTGTCTATCAGCAGAATATAACCTACTATTGGAGCTGTGACTGATGGAAAGATACCAGAAATACATCATAAGTTTCGTACTCCTAGTCACATTTACAGTCCTGTCCAGTCTAGTCCTAAAACCGGACATCAGCGGTCTGTTCGTCCAGAGACAGGGGGGTCCCGAGGGTTATGCCATGACTCCGGGAGACCTGGAGGCCAACTTATCGGTCGGGGAGACAAAATCGCTGACATTCCACGTCTGGAACGGTCACCAGACGGACAGGGACGTGGTGGTGTCATTGAACGGCAACCTGACAGAGGTCGGAGAACTTGAAGCTCCTGAAGTCATTCCCTATAGGATATGGACACCCATAACCACAAAAATTATTGGAGACAAGGAGGGCATCTACTCGGGTACCGTCTACGTGAACATGGGAATCGTGGGTGAGAAAGAGGTTTCCCAGGGAGATATAGACATGGGCATGAACATCCTGGTGAAAATGAAGAAGGGTATAACGGTCAGAGTCAGCTAGACTTCCTTCATCTCTTCCTTAATTTCCTTGACCTTGTTTATCTTGTCCTTGACCTTGTTCAGCTTCTTCTCTAGTTTGTCCTTTCTCTTGTTCAGTTTGCTCTCTTCCTTTGCTAGTTTGGATATTTTTTTGGTCAACTCAAGTTCAGACTTATAGGCCTTCTTTATCTTTCCTCCGGTAGAGGAAACATTGCCCTTGAGCTTTTTCCTGATTTTATTGAGTTTCTTCAGTTCCTTGTCGACGTCTTTCAGGGCTTCTTTGAGTAAACTCCCGTGCAGGACTTTCTTGGTCTTTTTTCCTTTTTTCTTGCTTTTCTTCTTTTTACTCTTCTTGGTTTTTTTGGCGGCCTCTTTGAGTACGGACTTTATGGTCTTTGAATCGTAATCAGCCTCTTTCAGACTCTCTCTTATGTCTTTCTTACTGAGCCCTTCTTTCAGCCTGTCCTTTACCCACTTGACCACTCGATTATTTGCCATTGGATTAATTATAATCTTTCTATATAAAAAGTTTCTGAGCCTAAACGATTTAAATGAACCAAGCAAATTAAGTTTATGCGTCTGGCCACAATTGTTTTTATCCTGCTTTTTTTTGTACTGGTAACCGAACTTATCTTCATACGACTGGCCCCATTGCCTCTTGGTTTCATGTCCGGGACTGAGACCCCCTCAGGCAACACCACGGTTTTGAACACCGCGCCGGTAGAGGTGAACCTGACTTCACCCGAAGACGGGGAGGAAACCACTTCCACCCCCAAGTTCCAGTGGTCCGACTCCGAGGATGTGAACGGACAGAACGTTACTTTCTACCTGATAATAGATGATGATTCTGACTTCTCCTCGGTGACCAGGAATATAACCAGTCTGGCCACCACTACTTATCAGTTGACCTCCTCTGAGTCCTTGTCTGCAGGTACTTACTATTGGAGGGTGGACGCCTACGACGGCATAGACTACAACCAGTCTGTTTTCAGGAACTTTACTGCTACGGTCACCGAAGCTCCCGGACCTCCGTCTGGCGGGGGCGGAAGGCCCAAAGAGTACAACTTCACAGTGGACCCCCAAGAGATAAGCATGGAGGTCTATTTCAACTCCTCTGATATAATGGTCATGTACGTCAAGAACCTGGAGGATGAAGCGGACTTCCGTATAAAACATAATCTGGAAGAGTTCCTTAACGTGAGCC
The DNA here is from genome assembly GCA_964644245.1 of uncultured archaeon. Taxonomy (GTDB): domain Archaea; phylum Aenigmatarchaeota; class Aenigmatarchaeia; order CAZXUR01; family CAZXUR01; genus CAZXUR01. Next base: position 162,078 of record CAZXUR010000001.1, on the reverse strand, counting down.
GGAAGAAGTTTACACTGAAGAAAGGCGCTATGGAGACCCTGTTTGTCACGGTTAACGGATTTGAGACCGGAGTCTACACTGGTGAATTGACTGTGAAGGGGGAGAGTATGAAGAAAATAATCCCGGTGCTCATAGAGGTGGAGACCAGAGACAAGTACTTCGACGCATTCCTGGAGGTTCCGGAATGGTCGCGGAGGATACATCCGGGAGACGATGTCTTCGTCAAGGTGAACATACTTGCTTTGTACGACGGAGAATACACGGTGAACAACACATACGGGGTCAAGGACAATCAAGGCAGACTGGTGTCTTCTTCGGAAGAAACTATGAAAGTCCAAGGCAACGTAAGCTTCGTGAGGAATCTCGAACTTCCGGTGCTCAACCCAAAGGATTACACTGCCTTCGTGGAAGTCAAGTATATGGACACTACAGCTACCAGCACTGACCTGTTCAAGGTGGTGCCAATCGAGCCCGTGGACTACCTAATGCCAGCCATGTTCATACTACTGATAATCGGAGTCCTGATTGTGTTCGGAAGAGTGATTAAACTCTCCAGACAAAAGGACCTCAAGTACGGCAAGATAAAAAGCATAATTAAGAAGAAACAGTTGCAAGCAAAACTCCAGGCACTGGAAAGGGCAAGGAAGGCAGGAGTGGTCTCAAAGAAGACCTACAAAAGAACAAAGAATAAAATTAAGAGTGAAATAAGGAAGTGTTGAAACGGTCAGAAAACTTTATATAAAAGAAAAAACAATTATAAACATGAAAATTCGGGCTCTACTGGCAATTCTGGTAATTTTA
>CAZXUR010000001.1:118803-161177 GCA_964644245.1 uncultured archaeon | reverse complement strand
GGAACGTACTTGCCATATCCTTTTTCGTACTCGTCTCTTTCTCCCTCATGATACAGGAGGGAAACATACTCGCGTTCATGATTTACTCCACAAACACCTCTGGAATACCCAACGCCACCTTGCAAACGTCCATGGGCACTTACTGTCTGTTGAGAATAAACTCAAACCAGTCCGCCCTCGACTCCTCCACACAGGACTGGTACCCTGAATTCACGCCTCCTCTAGGGTACGGTGGTATAAAGGTCGGGGAAGTGGGTACACCCAGGCAAGTGACCGTATGGAGTAACTCGTCCTCCACATCCAACATAACCGTTAACGTGAACGGAACCAACTGGGAGTGCCACAGCGGCACGTGTACGAGTCCCGTGGCAGGCATGAACGATGACATGCCCGTGGGCACCACCAAGTTCATAAACAATTCGGACGACTCGTCCACTACAGGGTCTCAGATAGACACTATCAACGAGTACGACAGCAACGGAATACAGGTCACGGACACAGCCTCGGTCATACACGACCACATCTCACCCGACCAGGCACGGGACTCTTGGTTGAACATAAAGATTCCCACCAAGACTTCACCAGGCATCTACAAACAGAACATAACATACTCATGGAGCTGCTGATATGAAGACAAAACAATACTTGCTCATTGGCTTTATATCAGTTCTGTGCATATACTCTGTGGGCATATTGACCAGGACCATAGGTTTCACCATCATTTCCAATACCTCAGGCCAGAGTCCCATAGGAGGAAACGCCACCGTGGTCAACTACTGTCTTATTTCTCTCACCACCCAGCAAGCCGGTACTGACTATTCGGACTACCGGGACGTGCTTGACTTTGGTTCCTTTTTTGCTGCGGGTGCCATGGGAACTCCCAGGAGGGTGGTTTTAAGTGCCAACCAGTCGGGCAACCGCCAGATAGACATAGACATAAACGGCACCGAGTGGAAGTGCGAGTCAGGAACCTGCCTGGGCGGAGAGGGCTCAACCGGCCAAAACTGCTCCATGGCAGTGGGAGTCACACACTACATAAACACATCTAGCGTCCACGACAACTCCACGGAAATAGACGAGTCCACCGAGTATGACAGCGCCAACGTCCTTCAACCCACTTCCAACCAACAGAGACTGTTCACCAACTTGAACTCTACCGGCCAATGGACCAACATGTCTGTGTGGTTCAACGTGAAGGCGCCTGACAACACTTCTGCAGGCACCTACAAACAGAACGTCACATTCGAGTGGGACTGCTCCTAAAGTTTATATTTCTCACTGCATAGAGTAATTAGATAACATGTCAAAACAGCTTCTGGAAGCAGCCCTGTTCATGGCCGACGGGCCGGTCAGTATCAAGAAGCTTTCCTCAGTCACCGGCCTGAAATCGAGCAAGGTAAAAAAGTTACTGAAGGAAATCGAAAAAAAGTACGACCAGGACTTTGGCATGACACTGGAGAAATTTCCCCAGGGTTACAAACTTTCAGTCAGGAAGGAATTCCTTTCTCAGGTCGCACCCTTGACCCCCCACTCCGACCTCTCCAGGGCCCTTTTGCGTACTCTGGCCATAGTAGCCTACAAACAGCCGGTCAAGCAGAGCGACATAGTGAAAGTCATAGGGAACAGGACTTACGAATACATTAAAGCTTTAGAGGACAAGGGTCTTGTATCCAGCCAGAAGTTCAAGAGGACCAAGAAGTTGAAGACCACCAAACAGTTCAATGACTACTTTGATGTGAACCTGGAAGAAGCCAAGAAAAAGATGGAAGAAGCGGTAGAGGATGTGAATATTGATGAAGGAGCAGCTGACATCACTGGAACTGATGCTGATAGTCAAGGAACTGAGGAAGGAGATCCTGGGAGCCAGGGTTGACAAAATCTACGACTATGGCAAGAAGTTGAGGATAGTTCTATACAAGGGGGAGAAAAAAGAACTGCTGATAGACCCCGGATATAAGATGTATTTAACCGAGTACGACTGGCCTTCTCCTCCCACCCCGTCCAACTTCTCCATGTTTCTGAGGAAGTACCTGATGGGCAAGCACATAAAAGACATCGTCCAGAGGTCTTCAGAAAGAATCGTGGAAATCAAGTTCGAGTTTATGACACTGGTGGCCGAACTGTTCTCAAGAGAAAAGGGCAACGTGATACTCATAGACGAGGGCGGGAAAATCCTCCAGCCCCAGGAAATACAAATTTGGAAGGACCGCAGGGTCATACAGAAAGAGCACTATAAATATCCGCCTTCGGGCGTGGACTTGTTCCGCCTTGATTATCGGACTTTTCAGAAGATGGCCAGTGCTTCGGACAAGAACATGGTCCGGTTCCTGGCGGTTGACCTGGGTTTGGGGGGCAAGTACGCAGAGGAAGTGTGTTTACTGGCTGAAGTGGACAAGGAAGCCACCTCAGACACGGACAACCTGTCTAAAGTCTACCGGGTCATCAAATTTCTCATGGAGAAGACGCCAGAGCCGAGGATAGTCTACAGGAATGACAAGCCTGTGGACGTGGTTCCCTTCCCTTTCAAAACCCACCGCCATCTCAAGGCAAAGGAATTTCCCACACTAAACCAGGCCTTTGACGCCTATTTCACCAAGAAGGAAATAAGCGGACTGGAAGAAGAAAAGGAGGAAAAAGTTGAACAGGAAAAGGGCAGGAGAAAGAGGATACTCCAGCAGCAGGAGCAGGCCCTGGAGAAGTGGAAAGGCAAGAAGAAGGAGAAGAGGACCAAGGCTGACTTGATTTACAAGAACTACGGCCTAATCGAATCCATACTTTCCAGCATACAGAAGGCCATGAATTCCGGACTCTCCTGGAAGGAAATCAAGAAGAGAATCGAACAAGGGGAGAGTGAGGAGGCCAAAGCCATAACCAGTCTGGACGAGCATCAGGGAACCGTGACCGTAGAGGTTTCTGGAAAGGAGCTTGAATTGGACTTCAGAAAGTCGGTGGAGAAGAACGCAGAGAAGTTCTACGAGAAGTCCAAAAAGGCCAGGTCCAAGAAGGAGAAGTTGGAGGACCTGTTGGAAGAGACGGAAAAGAAGGTGGAAAAGCCGGTGAAAGTGGAGGAAAAGCCCAAAATCGTTAAGAAGAAGAAAAAGAAGAAGAGATGGTATCAGAAGTTCCGCTGGTTCAAATCATCCACCGGACAACTGGTGGTGGCTGGAAAAGACGCCACTTCCAACGAGTTGCTCATAAAAAAGCACATGGAACCAACGGATGTGGTACTCCACGCAGACATACAGGGCTCTCCCTTTGCCCTGGTGAAGACCAAGGACCCCAAATCCCTTGATACTACCCAATCCATAAAGGAAGCCGGTGAGTTCGTGGCTTCTTACTCCAAGGCCTGGCAGCTGAACCTGGGTGAGGTGGACGTGTACTGGGTGGCCCCAGAGCAGGTCTCCAAGTCACCCCCGGCCGGCCAATCCCTGGCAAAGGGCTCATTCATGGTCAGGGGAAAGAGGAATTATTTGAAGAGAGCGGAGACTCGACTGGCCGTAGGCATCCAGTTGGAAGAAAGGAGGGTAATCTCGGGCCCGGTGCAGGCGGTTTCCAAGTCTGCAGACTATTTTGTGACCATACAGCCCGGATACACCAAGAGCCAGCAGTTGGCAGAAAAGATAAAGAACCAGTGGCTGCTCAAGGCCAGAGAAGAGCACAAGCCTGTCATAAAATCAGCTCCCCTGGACGAAATCCAGAGGTACATACCTTCAGGAAGGGGAGACCTGGTCAAGTACTAGAGAGTGACTTCGGACTTTTCCAAGTTCTTCAGGTGCTTCCATTTCTCGTCAACCTGCTTCTGTATTTTCTCTATTTCTTTGTCCTTCAGATGCTTGAACCTGCCCTGCTCCTTCAAGTACTCGGAAACATTTGCCTTCTTGTCCGGTTTCTGGTTTATGGTCAGTTTCCCGTCCTCTATTTCGAACAGTACCCATATACCTGTCTTCACTCCAAGTCTGGCCACCTCAATTGTCTGGCTGGAGTCGATTTTCCATCCGGGCACACAAGGGGTCATGACGTGTATGAATGCAGGCCCCTTTGCCTCCAACCCCTTCTTCACCTTTTTCTCCAGGTCTTCTGGATAAGCGACTGAGGCAGAGGCCACGTAAGGGATGTGGTGCGCGGCTAATATTTCCTCTATTGGTTTTTTCTGGGTGGGGTTTCCAAATGACTTCTTTCCCGGTGGTGAAGTGGTGGTCCAAGCTCCGTAGGGCGTGGCTGAAGAGCGCTGAATTCCGGTGTTCATGTAGGCACCGTTGTCGATGCAGATGTAAAGAACGTTGTGTCCTCTTTCGCACATGCCGGACAACGCCTGAAACCCAATGTCGAAAGTGCCTCCATCACCGGATATCGCTATCACGTTGGTGTCCTTATCCATGGTCTTCAGGGCTGCTTCCACACCGCTTGCCACTGAAGCAGCATTCTCGAAAGCCGCGTGTATCCACGGCACTTCCCAGGCAGTGTAGGGATATTTAGAGGAAACCACTTCCAAGCAGCCGGTGGAGGATACGACCACGGAGTCCTTCCCGGCAGCCTTCATTATGTGCCTGACCGCGATGGTCTCGCCGCAGCCTGCGCAAGCGTTATGTCCGGAGGCAAACAGTTCTTCCATCAGCCAGCCCCCATTATATTTGCAGCTTGTGAATACATATAGACCAGCAGTGCTGCCAGTATTATCCAGATTATGGTGTTTCCTTTGATTTTCATCCTATCCACTCCTTGAACTCCTCGGCCCTCCTGATTTTGGAGGCCACATCGTTTATCTGTCCCAGGGTGATGTCCCTTCCTCCCAGGCCACCGATGAAACTGGACACCCGGGAATCCATCACCGGATTCACGTGGTTGTAAAGTATGCCTTCGCTCCCCGGTGAGACGGACTTCTCCAGAACTCCCACGGCCGTAAAGTCCAGCTTCTCCAGTTCTTCCCTGGGGAACGGTCTGAAGGACTTGAGGCGTATGAGACCCATGTCCTTCCATCCCTTCTCTTTTATCAAGTGACGCACGCTTCCGGCCAGGCTTCCCATGGTGATTATCGCATACCTGGCTTTGGGTTTAAAGACTTCTATCAGTCCGTTGCCGTATCCTCGTTTGAACTTCTTCTTAAAGTCTTTGTTGGTCTTCTTCACCACTTTCTTGGCGTTTTCCATGGCTTTGCATTGCTGTTTCTTGAACTCCTGAAAGTGCTCCGGGGTGCCCAGTGTGCCCTGTGAAACAGGTTTCTCTGAGTCCAGAGTCACCGGTGGGTTGTACTCATCCAGGAATTTGAACTTCTTTGCCTTGATTAATTCGACCGGCTCCACAGTGTGCGACAGGTAGAAGCCGTCCAGGCATACCATGGTCGGGAGCAGGACCTTGGAGTCCTCTGCTATCTTGTAGGCTTGTATGGTGGTGTCGAACACCTCCTGGGCGGACTCACAGTAAAGCTGCAGCCAGCCCGAGTCTCGCGAGGCAAAAGAGTCTGACCAGTCGTTCCAAATGTTTATTGGCGCGGACAGCGCCCTGTTTGCCACACCCATGACTATGGGCAGCCGCATGCCCGAGGCCACGAACAGCATCTCATGCATGAGTGCCAGTCCTTGGGAAGAAGTGGCAGTGAAAGTGCGGACGCCGGTGGCCTGTGCACCTATACAGGCAGACATGGCCGAGTGTTCGCTTTCAACGTTCACGTACTCTGCGTCTAGTCCACCGTCTGCCACCATCTCTGCCAACCGCTCCACGATATGCGTGACCACTTGCTTCAAGCAATTTGTGGCGTTACCGGGTAAGCGGCTATGACTTTCGGTCTACAAAGCTTCACTGCTTCTGCTACTGCATGGCTGCCTTCCATGACCTTTTTCTCACATTTCTTCTTTGCCATTATGCACCTCCATATTTTCTTCTAAATGTTCCCTTAAATCCCTGCATGTAAACACCGTGTAAAATGAGCCAGAAAAACATCTGGAGGGTCTTTTTGGCATCAATCCCAACGTTTTCTCAAGTTTACTCATGCTCATCTTCATCATCTCTCTCCCACTTCCTTATCGTCCTCTTCGTGTACTCTTCTCTACTCATTTCTCCCTATCCTTTTTGATGGCGTTGGCCGGACACTCCTTCATGCATATCAGACAGCCCTTGCAGTGCTTGTAGTCTATTACTGCCTTGCCGTCCACCACTTTTATGGCGTTGTCCGGGCAGAACTTCTCGCACATCCCGCAGCCGGTGCACTTCTCTCTGTCTACTATGGGACGGAACGTCCTCCAGGAACCGGTCTTCAAATTTTTGGTGGAACCTGGTTTCTTTGACACTGCGCCTTTTTCTTCCTTCATTCACTCACCGAGTTGTAAGCCTCCTCTACCGCCCTGCAGTTCTTGTTTGCAATGTCCCTGGGAAACGTCTCCTTTATGGCTTCCTGAATGGAGTCCGGAGTGACCATTTCATTCACATTTGAAAACGCGCCTAGCATGGCGGTGTTGACGATTGGTTTTCCTATGGTGTTGAGTGCGATTGAGGTCGCGTTCACCAGTGTTATCTTGAACCCGAAGTTGGGCAGGTCCCAGTTCTTGGGGAATTTCTCCGCGTTAAGCACTATTCTCCCCCTCCTGACCAGTCCCTTTGCCACGTTCACGGTTTTTATGAGCTTTGGGTCAAGGACCACAGAAGCGTCCGGTTCATAGACGTGTGTCCTGAGGTTTATTTGCTTCTTGTCTATGCGGCAGAAAGCCTCTACCGGGGCTCCCCTCCTTTCCACTCCGAAGTTGGGAAAGGCTTGTGTATACTTTCCGCATTTAAAACCAGCCTTGGCCAGGATTTGGGCAGCTGTCACCGCTCCCTGTCCGCCTCTGCCGTGAAAACGAACCTCTAACATGAGAATATATATGTCCACAGATATATTTATACGTTGAGTCAGAGGCGGCTTAAAACAGCCTTTCCCAGTGTTTTAACCCCGGGTATGCCGGTGAAAAGCCTTCCTTTGCTTATCAGAGAGGAGATTATGCGGTTTTTGCGGCTGGCTTTCCGCTCCTTGACCTCTCCCAGGACCTCTATTTTGTCCAAATCAGCGGTACCTAAACGGGTATTTGCGTGTTTTAAGTGCTTTACCTGTTGCCAGTCGTGTCCCAATAGCTTGGCTCCCACAGAATCCACGGAAACCGGGTCAAATCCACATATAACCACTTCTAAGGGGGTTTCTGGAGGCTTTTCCGACAAATGGCTGCCAAACTGTCCCAGTGCCCCGTCCACCACCGCCATGTCTATGGGTTTGTAGCGGTTTATGTCCACAATGGACTGCCATACCCCGTAGGAGTGCAGTTTGGTCTTGAGCCAGGAACCCGGTTTTCCGTAGTGGGAGCCCGGCGCTGTGCCGAACAGGTTCTTCATGGATATGGTCACTCGGTCGTCCCCGTGTTCCTTGAGTACGGGAACAGACACCAGGAACGCGTCTTTGAGTGTCTTGGGCATGTAGAACTCTTTTAAGACCAGGGCCTCCCGGTCTTTCAACTTCACCACGTCATCCTGGTTCAAATCCACCAAGTCCACTCCGTACCTTTCAGCCAGTTCCACGTACCCCAGTGCCTGGAAAGCTTCTTGGGTGTCGCAGTCTCCGCTCCCTTCGGCTATGAGCACTTCTGCCTTCTGGTTGCAGTTGCCTATGTAGTTGAGCAGTGCTTTCATGCACCGGACATCCGTGGTCACAGGCGGCTTCTGGCTGGTGGTCAGGTTGGGCTTCAGCACGATTTTCTCCTGTTTTTTCAGTACTTTCTCGGCGTCTATCATGTCTAACCCCTCTTTCACGGAAGTCTCATAACTCTCAAAATCCACCACTGCGACTCTTGATTTTCCCATATTAACACTCCTTCGTCTCACTTAAATTTGTATCCTAGTTCCTCAAAAACTTTCTTCATCTTCAGTGAATCCTTCCAGGTGACCGGGGACTCGCATATGATGGTGATGTCTTTCCCCTGCTTCAGGACTTCCTCTGCCAGTGACTTGAAGGCAGGTCTTCCGTCCATGTTCACGTGCCTCTTCTCTCCCTTTTCAGTGTACTCGATGCCTGAGAAATGGGAGTGAATATGCCCGTCCATTTTCTTGAGTATGCTCCGGTAGTCGTTCCTTGACTCCGGGTCTCCTTTCCTTGCCAGAAGGTGCGCGAAGTCCACGCATATGCCCAAGTCCAGTTCGTCCCTCAGTCTCGCCAGTTCCTCTAGCGAGCCGAATTGGGACTTCTTGCCTGTGGTCTCAGGAGTCAGGACCACATCCCAACTCTTGCTCTTTACCGCCTTCTGAACCTCAGTTATCCCCTTCTTGATCGTCCGGTAGACACTTTCCTTGTCCATGTTCATGTAGAAACCGGGGTGGAAGACTATGTTCTTGGCGCCCATCCAGTTCCCGCGTTGGCAGGCCCTGAGTATCCTCTCCTTGCTTTCTTCGACTTTCTTTTTCTCCCTCGAGTTCAAATTAATCCAGTAGGGGGCGTGCACAGACAGTTCTATGCCCAGTTCTTTGGCAGACTTGCCCACCTGCTTCGCCAGTTTTTCTTTCATCCTTACTCCGTAGGTGAACTCGACTTCCATGGCATGGAGTCCCTTTTCCTTTACGAATTTTACTCCCTTGAGGTTGCCCTGTCCGCAGGAACCGGCAGGACCCAGTTTGACTTCTGTCATGATAATACTTTACGGAGAACTATAAAAATCAGCCTGCGTAGACCCTCATGGCCAGAACGATGAACACCAGGAGTGAAGCTCCGACTACAACGTGCTTGGGGTCGAACCTTGGTCCGGTCTCTTCCTCGTCGAAATACCTGACCAGGCCGGCTTGTCCCGCTCCCGGCATACGTTTCTTCTCTTTAGCCATAAGAATAATTCAAGAACAAACTATTTAAAATGTTGGTGAGTCAGATTAGCCCGCCTTCTGTGACCCTTTCAGGACTGGCATACCCGCCAGCCTTCATCAGTAGGGTTTGCGACATTTGTCTTTGCACTATGACCACTTATTTTGCCGCGGTTGTTTGGCGTGGTGGTCTCGCTTGCATCCATACAAAGTCGGTCCGTTTCATCCCATTCCAGGGGGTTTGACCCTCCCGGGTATGTCTGTCGTCATTTCATCCTTGGGTGTCGTTTCTGCTACCGGCTTCAGGCCTCTCGGCCAGGACCCTTTCAGGACTGTAGTTCTACGCCTTTCGACGGTCAGGGTGGACGGAGCTTCCTCCCGCTTAGCGGGGCAGTCGCTTCCTGACTCACCGGTTTAGACTTGCCATGAGGGTATTTAAAGGTTTTTGGACCGTCCCGAGAGAAAGATAACTTTAAAAGGATGTCTTACTGATAACTATGAGTGAACAAAATGGAAGGAACCGTAAAGTTCTTCGACGAAGGAAAAAGCTTTGGTTTTATCAAAGCCGAAGATGGAAAGGATTACTACGTCCACTCCAGTGGGCTGAAAGAAGGAGTAAGCATAGCAGAAGGAGATAAAGTCTCTTTTAAGGTCGTCGATAGTGACAAAGGACCGAGAGCAGAAGAAGTAGAAAAAGTTTAGAATTTCTTTTACTTTTGCCAACACCCCTCTTTTTTATTTTATAATATATTCAACGTTTAGTCAGGTCTATGTCCTGTTGAAGAGGTACCTCGCCAGGAGTAACATGCTGATGGAAAACATTGAAAGGATTGCGAAGTCAACCACCAGCGGTAGGTGCGAGAATCCGACTATCATGCCTCTCGGACCGTCAACTACATTTATCTTTCCTTTGAACATCTTCTTGAGTTTTTGGCTTGTACAGCTTTCATGCCAACTACCAGATACTAATATAGGTATTCCTTTCACAGTGCGGTGTCTTCTCCCAGTTTGAATTTTGGGCCCAGAACCATTTTCTTCACGTCTTCCGCGAAATCCGTCTCCAAGAGCGTGTCAGTTCCTATTGACTTTTCAAAATCTTTGTCAAATCTTATTTCACCCAGAACCCCTTTCTTCCCTTCTGGTGACTCTTTCATGTTCTCAACCGTACCGATTACAGGAACTTCCAATTCTCTTAGGAGTTTTAACTCCCTTTCCGCAGTTTCAGAGGACAGTTTTGATTGGGTGGTGACTACAATAAACTCTGCCCTGTTGATTAAACGGATTACGTCCAGGGTTGCGTCTCCCATGCCGGGGGGCATGTCTATGATCAGAAAGTCTAGTGCCCCCCACTGGGTGATTGCTAGTAACTCTATCAATACGTTAGAAACGTCCCTGCCTCTCAGGGGTGCTGGTTTTCCGTCTGTGTAAAAGACGATTGACATGAATTTGGTGCCACGGATTTGAGGAGGGACGATTCCTTTGTCCTCTTTGGGTGTTTCGGTCTTGCCCAGAATGGTGTGTACTGATGGCCCTGTAAAGTCCAAATCTAGAAGACCGACCTCATAGCCAATGTCGGATAGCGTCAACGCCATCACAGAAGCGACCGAGCTTTTACCAATACCGCCCTTGCCGCCAGAGACGGCAATTATTCTATCAACCTTCTTCAGCCTTTTCTCGATTATGTTTATTCTGGGGTCCATTGATTCACTCTCCCTCAACTGATTCCACAGAAACGCCTCGTCCTCTGACGCTGAAGTCAGGACTCCCACACTCAGGGCACCTGATATGTGCGTGTGCGGTTTCCGGTATGAAATGCAGTGATTCGGACTGTCCTTCGTCCAGTTTTTTCAGGGCATCCTCAAAGGGCCACCTTTTTCCGCAGGCGTTGCATTCCAGAACTGCCTTTTCATCCTCCAGTTCTATCTTGACGTCTGCAAGTTCCTTTGCCTTAGTCATCTTTTCCAAAGCAGTTTCAAGAATAGTTCTGTCTATCTGCTGTAGTTCGCCCAGATTGACTTTAATCCTGGTAACCTTCTTGAAACCTCCTTCTTCAGCCTTTTTGAGTGCTGTAGAAATAACCGATTCTGCTAAGGCCCATTCATGCATATTATAGATATATTTACAATTTTAAATTAAACACAGTTCCGCCCGTAGAACTAAACGAGATTGGGACAGCCCCTGTGGGCGATTAGTAACGGTGAGCTGAATCGGTCGCCGAAGCTCCCGACTTACACTCCCGTCCTATCAAACTCTTCTTCTAAGAGGGCCCAAACTGTCTATTTTCGCGGAGGGCTTGGGGCTTAGATGCATTCAGCCCTTATCCCATATGGCGTGGCTACCCGGCAATGCAAACACAACCGGTAGACTAGAGGCCACAAGTGAACGTTCCTTTCGTACTCATTCACTTTTCCACTCAGACAGCAACATCTCTAGTAGATATAGACCAAACTGGCTCACGCCGTTCTGAACCCAGCTAACGTAACCTTTTAATGAGTGGACACCCCCACCCTTGGCTGCTGCTGCACAGCCAGGAGAGGTTGAGCCGACAGCGGAGGAGCAACGCGCGAGGTCGATCTACCTGTCTATTCCGTAGGGAAGAGACTATGGGCTCTCGCTCGCCACGACACCATTATCCCCAGAGTAGCTTTTCTGATGTCACATCCGTCCATCATGGATGAAGTGCGTTTCGCTAGACCATGCTTTCGCATTTGGATCCGTCGACGCGAAGGATCCAATCAAGCCAGCTTTTGCTCTTACACTCTACTCGAGATTTCTGACCTCGATGAGCTGACCTTAGGGCGCCCCTGATGCTTTGTTAGGGGCGTACCATCCCAGCCAAACTGCCTGTTTGCAGCTGTCCCAGAGTTGCCTCTGGTAAGCAGCATAGTTGAAAAAGGGTAGTGTTACAGGGGCACCTACGTCTGAACTTGCGTCCAGACTACAAACGGCTCCTACCTACTCTATACAATTTCAACTGCACCACAACAACAAATTGCAGTCAAGCTTCATGGGGTCTTCTCTTCCCACTAGAGATCCCTGGCCTATACACCAGGATATCGGGTTCACTAGGCTTCAGTTTGGGACAGTGGCAACCTCGTTAAGCTATTCAAGCAGGCCGACATTTAATCGGCAAGGGATTACGCTACCTTAAGCAACCTACTTGCATTTCTGCAAGGGCTGGACCATATCTTCACCAACAAACTAGGTTGGTGTCTGGCGTATGGCCTCTGAGGATCCTGTTCAATTCAATGTTTCAAGAACTTCGTCCAATTTGTATCTTCTTTGTTTGCCTCCAAGGTTCATCTCGAATGCCTTTGTGAGCAGTTTCTTGAAGCCTTCGAGGTTTCTGTGTTCTTTCCTTTCAAGCCCTTCTACGATTTCCCTGAACTTCTCGAAGTCTTGTCGCTTCGTAAACAAAGGATGTCTTTCAAAGAAAGGAATCACCTTCTCCTTGAGTTGTTTCCTGTTGTCGACGAGGAAAACGAGCAAGTCTTTTTGACCGGGCTTCTCTATTATTCTGCCACAAGTCATCATACTCTGGAAAAGTTCAAGAATTTCTCTGTTGTTCTTGTGTTGTGTAACTTGAAAGAGAGGATCCAAGACCCATCCGAATCTCGTATCCTTCTGTTTCTTGAGTGAAACATTGAAGCATCCTTCTCCATCTGTAAATCCCGCCAGATATTCTTTGCTCGGGATTTTCATACTAATGCCTCCTACAGTTTCCTGCTGATTACCCCCAATCTCCCGGGATTGTTCCTTGCTAAGGACCCGGAAGCATGCCAGGGTTTCCAGCATACAGCCAGATTTAGGGACGACCTAAAATGCTGATCGTCAGAGTTACGACCGCCGTTTACCGGGGCTTCACCTAGTTGTACCTAAGCATCACACACCGGCACTGGGCAAGCCTCATCGGCTGTACAAGGCGTTTCCGCTTAGCAGCCGACTATGTTTTTGTTAAACAGTCGGGTTACCCTTGTCACTGCGACCTATCGTTCCCGAAGGACGATAGGCACCACATATTGCAAACGTATGTGGCTAAATTGCCGAATTCCCTAAACTGAATTCACCCAACACGTCTTCGCCTTCTCAGCGAGGGGCACCTGTGTCGGTTCTTGGTACGGTCTTTCAGGATTCTTTCTAGCTTCCTTTTCATGGGCTCCAAGAATCAGTCACACCTCACTATAATGCAAGGCTCCACACATTCATCCAGTTCTCCTCGTTATGAGACTCCCTGGATTTAAGAGCTTGAATTGCTGTGACCTATCCCGAAGCGTCAGAAACCAGACCTAGCGTTGCCGCGCGTACCTGAAAGGTATAGGAATATTAACCTATTTCCCTTTTTCCAAGCTCGATTAAGACTTGGATTAGGATCGACTAACCCTCTATCGATGATCGTTGTAGAGGAACCCTAGCCCTTCAGACGACTGGGATTTCGACCCAGCTTTGCTGCTACTACCAACAGGATTATCATTTCTACTCGGTCCATACCCCCTCTCGGGGATACTTCTGTCCAAGCAGAACGCCTTCCTACCACCTCTTTCGAAGTCTAAAGTATCGGTGGCTGACTTAGTCCCGTCCCTTTTCAGTGCACCGCACCTAGACAGGTAAACTATTACGTACTTTTTAAAGGGTGGCTGTTTCTAAGCCAACCTCCCTGTTGTCTATGGTTTGGCACGCCCTTCAGGACACTTAGCCAGCACTTAAGGACCTTAACTTTAGTCGGGGTTGTTCCCCTCTCGGATACATAGCTTACCCATGCACCCTCACTCCAGCCTTCTAAGACGGCCATGAGTTCGGAGTTTGACAGTGTAACTGGAGGTCTCCCTCCTCGGTTACTCAATCAGTGCTCTACCTCACAGTCTATCTCCAGCCAGGCTGAGCTTTGGCTCATTTCGGAAGGAACCAGCTATGGTGTCTCCAAAGCGTTCGAAAGTCTTAAAACCTGATCGTTCTTTCTCACTAGGCTAAATATCTTAGCAAATTTCAAAATATCATCCTTGGATTGGATGTATAGAGCAAAACATTTACGTCCTGTTTCCAGATAAATTTTGCCCGAGTTGATGCCATGTTTTTTAAGGGCTCTCTTGATGAATGAAAGAGATTTCCTGTTTGTTTGAAAAAATCCAATCTTTTTCTTACCAGTCTTCTCAAGAGTCTTTGTCTTTGTAGCGTATCCTTCTGCGTCAAAAAACCCAGAGATATAAGGAATCCAAAGCATTTCATTTCTTTTTATTATCATTGGCGTTTCCCAATTTTCTTGTTTTATTGGGATTTGGAAAATTTTTCGCAGAAAAATTATCATGGGTTTTGAATACAATTTGAGTATAAAACCATCCCGGAATCTACCAATTTTCCCTCTAATTTCAAATGTATCAAAGAATATTTTCTGCAGGTATCTAAGCCATTGTCTAGAAACTTTACCATATTGTGCTATTTCTACACTGTATCTTGAAAAATCAATGTAAGAATCCCTGAGACATCCGACCAAATACGCTAAACACGAATCAACCTTTCTTGGAAGTTTATGAGACTTGTTTGCTCTTGAGGCGAATGTACATACTTCAAAACACTCGTCCAAATTCTTGGTTCTTTTTCAGAGATTTTTATCAAAGTTCTTAATGGGACAGTAGATTTTCCATCCAGGTACCTGTAGTACATAGTCCGTTTCACAAGCTTCCTTAGTTCTGTTTTGTATTTTTTCAGAACCTTATTACAATTTCCAAGATAGATATCATGTCCCTCAAAAAGTGTAATGAAGTTCGAAATCAAGACGTCTGGGTTTTCTGATTTCATACTTACTATTTAGTGAAGCAACCTTATCTATTTTTCGTGTCAACAAGCAGAAAAAGAGAATCTGGTTGCTAAATTTAAGAACGATCAGGTCAGCTTTCTGTTCACTTACAGAGATATCACCGGTCTCGATTGGCATTTCACCCCTAGCCCCAGGTCACTCGAAGGCATGCTCACACTTACGATAACAGGCCTCCATTCCCCTTTCGGAGAACTTCACCTTGCCCAGGGCTAGATCGATCGGTTTCGGGTCATAATGCCGTGACTTCCCGCACTTTCGTACGGCGTCCCTCAAATTTGCGGACTTGTCGCTTTCGCTATGGCTACCTAAGTTAACCTCGCCACGACAGTATACTCCCTGTCACGTTCTTCCAAACGTACGGTACAACTCCGTGGAGCCGTACCAGACTATAACTGTTTGATTTGGGGCTCTTTTCATCTCCTTTTATAGATGCTTTTCAGCTTTCCGTCATCGTACTAATTCACTATCGGACTCGAGGAGTGTTTAGAATTGGGGGATGATGTCCCCCAGATTCACGCTGGAAATTCAACCAACGCTACTCAAGATACTCGGTATCTCACTTCTCTCCTTCACCTACCGGGCTATCACCGTCTATGGCTCTGCTTTCCAGCAGATTCGATTCAGAGAGTTAGAGAGAACCCGAGTCTTACAACACCACATCTGGATTAACTCATCGCTAACCCATTCGGTTTGTTCTGTGCCGCTTTCGATCGCCTTTACTAACGGCATCGAGTTTTCTTTCTTTTCCTGCGGGTACTTAGATGTTTCAATTCACCGCGTTCGCGTTCCTTTCGGAACAGCCGAAGCTAGGATGTCCTATTAGGCAATCCCAGGTTCTAAGGCTGCATGCGCCTCGCCTGGGCTTATCGCAGCTTGCCACGACCTTCTTCACCTCTCGAGCCAAGCCGTCCACCAAACAGTGCAAAGCTGACCCAATTTTCTCTAGTTCTACGGGCTTCCTGTGCTCGTATCATAAATGATGGCTCTTTATCCACTTCTCGTCACTGCAGCAGACACGCAACATGCGGTCCACCACTCCAAGGGTGTCCAATTTTGGTCATCACCATATCTCCACTCTGTGACCCCGAAGTTGTGCTTCGGAGCTGCATCCAGATGATTGTCACATACGTGACTTTTCTGAATAGTTTTTGAGGCATAAGAAAGATGTCAATTGCCTTAACTGGATTCAAGGCGTGTAAGACATCTAACCCCATCTACCTCTGGTTTAAATAACTTCCACTTTTCACAGCTTTCGCCGCGACTTATCAGAACATCGTGTCGCCACTTGACGTTCTATAACGTCACTCCTTTCCTGCCTTAACTCTGACTCGGCGGAAAGTATACTATAATAGTATTCATTGTTTTTAAAGGTTATGGTCGTTCTTTATTTCCTGAAATATTTTTCTAATTTACGATACTTTTGGACTGCCTTCAACACCTCTGACTTGTCCTCTGGATTCTTTATCTGGTAAGCTATGAAGGTCTTGTTGCCCTTTTCATTGAGTCCGATTCTTGCCGAAGATTCGTTCATGGATATGAAACCCTGACCGTAAAGGTTGTAGTATCTCTCTGAATTTTTGAACTTGCGAATCGTCTCTTTTACATCAAAACCATCATCATCGTCACTGACTGTAACGAAAATATCAAAATCACTGTATCTCAAAGAGATATCTATGGAGCTTCCGCCGTGTGTATTCACGTTGACTATGGCAGCGCTTACAGCAGGCAGGGCTTTTAGGTACATGCCTAAGACATCGTCCGGGAACTGTCGGACATTCTCCTACCTTTCGCTATTGAATTTACCCGATAGACTGATTTCTGTATAATCCCCTTTTCATGCTCCCTTTCCCTCAATTCTAGGTCGAACGTCATGATAAAAAATGGTAACAACTTTTATATTCCCCTCCTGGCAAATATCTTTATGAACAGAATTGTCAAGCTGCTTATAATCTCAGACTTGTTGATCCTTTCCTCGTTCGGTCTTATTTCCCCCATCTTTGCACTTTTCGTGAAGGAGGAACTGGTGGGTGGCTCCATAGTGGCAGCAGGGACCGCTTCTGCGCTTTTCCTTGTGACCAAAGGACTTTTGACAATCCCGTTTGGTAAGCTTGCTGACAGGTATGGTTACAAGGGTCTTCTGATTCTCGGTTCCATCCTGTTCTCTTTGTGTCCGTTCCTCTACTACTTCGCGACAGACGTCATTCACATTTACATGATACAGGTCTTGTACGGAATGGGAGAGGCCATGGCTTTCCCCACTTACATGGCATTATTCACACTCTACTCCGACAACAAGGAAGAAGGATACGAATGGGGCGTTTACGATACGGTGGTGTCCCTGTCCATGGCAGGCGCGGCTTTCTTAGGCGCAGAACTGGCGACCATACTCGGATACAGGACCGTGTTCCTGGTGGTGGGTGTGGTTTCAATAATCGGTTCACTGCTCCTGTTCTTGGTAAAGGTTCCGGAAAAAGTCAAGAAAAAGAAGAGACGCCACAAGAGGAAAGTCACCAAACACCGCTCCAGACATCACTGATGGACTCGGAGGGATTTGAACCCTATTGAAATATTTAAATAAAGATTAATCCAAGTTATATTATGAAAAGTTTGGAAACAAAATGTGAAGAAATCGCAGAAGAAATAGCAAAAACCTTTGAAAACAGGAGTTACGTTTTGAATTTTATCCATCGTTCTCATTTCATGGTCCGTCTTTATCGGACGACGAATAACGACATGTTCCTGAACCCAGTTATCGAGAGGTTCTTGATAGAGAAGGAAGAAATCATGAAGGATTTTGACAACCTGAACAAAAAGAGATACATAGAGAAGCGTTCGGACGAGCTCTTCGATTATCTAGAGAAAAAACACGATATAAAGCACCTGAAGCGGGCAGAGCTGTTCAGGAGACGCAAGGAATTCCTGTTCTACTACCACATAATGCAGCATCTATACTTCTGGAGGGTGTTTGATCTGAACAAGGGCAAGATGAGGAAACACTACTCCAACGGAATCAAGTTTTTGAAGAAGTTCCTGAAGGATGATGACTTTGAACACTTCTTCTTTGACACGGATATGATAAAATATTTCGGTACGCAGTTGGTGAACTGTGTCTATTACATGAAGCATTTGGGACTAGTTGACATAACCAAAAAATTCAATAAGAGATACAAGGAAGTATTTGACGATAGGAAAGACAAGGAACTCTCTGATTATCTGTATAAGAACAAGATATACGGTCTGACACACTTTGTCATCGCAGGTACTAACTACTACCAGAGGTACTCTTCAAAGAGAGAGTTCGGCTGGATTCTTTCTTACTTCAAGAAGAACATCAGGACGATAATAAAGAGGACGAACCCGGATATCTGTTGTGAAGTCGGTCTATGTTTCAAGTTATGTAAGGTCAATGCAAAAAAAGAATTGGACTTGTTGAGAAAACACATAATTAGAAAATTCAGTAAGAAACTGGGTTACATACCAAGGGGTAAAAAAACCATGGATTCTTCTGAACACACGGCAGCAGTCTCTTACCTGTTTTTGTCCAACTTCAAGAAATTGTATAAGGGGCCCAACATCCGAGAAGAGGTAGACAAGCGTATCTAATCAGAGATATTTTGCCTTAGAAAAGGTGGAGTTTATCACCCGATACAACATGGAGTTTATCTTTTTTATTTCCTTCTTTGATCTGAGTTCTTTCCTGTTATCTAGGTAGACCCTCCTGTTGACCTCGATTTGTATTACATGTACACCGTTCTTGGGGTCTGAATACTTCGCGGTTATGAAACCGCCTTTGTAAGGATAGTTTTTCTTGATAGAATAATCTTTGCATTCTCTTTTCAGTTGACTGATAAATATATCAATTATCCTTCTGTCTGCCGATGTGTCGTCCAGGGTCCCGACGATAAAATCTGCTCTATTCTTCTTGTAGTCCGGGGCTTTTTTAGGCGCAACCGGACTCAGCGAATGACAGTCGAACAACAACGCGAATCCGTTATTCCTTTTGACTTTTTTGATGGCAGATTCTAATAGAAGGTGGTATCTGTGGTAGTAACTCATAACCCGTTTTTTATCTTTTTTTGTATAGTCTTCCATCAATATTTTTTTGTCAAATTTACTGTACAAAGGCAATTCTTTGATTTCTGCCCTGTTGACGTTCAAGAAGGAGGGACACAGGTTGGATAAAATCGTCGTCCCTCTGTTGAATTTGTATAGCTCCTGGGTCAGGGGGTCCCATCCAAACTTAAAATCTTCGGGGAACTTACCTTTGAACTCGACAGGTACGAGGGAACCCCCATGTGGTATTGAAATTATGTAATCCAGACTTCTCTCTCTTGAGAAAACCAGATTCCTGGCAACCACGTTCTTCTTTCTTTTTGTCACTATGTCGTATACTTTCATAAAGAGAATTCCATTTTCTGGTTTAAATAAATGGACTCGGAGGGATTTGAACCCTCGGCCTCTGCCTAGCCTGTACAAAGCATTGCAAGGGCAGCGATTTCGGCGAGACGCACACGTCGTGTGCGTCAATCTCTTCCGCTGATCTACGAGCCCGTGAATGTAACTCTCAAATAGAGGATTTAAATGTTTTTATTTCACTACTTTTAATCTATTCATGAATCCTCAAGAAGAAGCAAAGGAACTCGGTTTCAATGTAGTGTTTGTCCCACACAAAACAATCAAGGACTACAACGCATGCTACCACGTGATATACAAGGGGAAGAAGATAAGACCGAGACCTGCCTTGAAACTAAAGATTCCTCTGAATGAGATATGGATTTCTGAGAAGTTCAGGGAGTACAAGAAATTCATTCTCTTCCACGAGTTGCAGGAGATAAAGTACCGGAGGAAGGGTCTTAAAAAATCAGTGGCTCACAAGAAAGCGTTGGAAGACGAGATTTCTTTGTGGAAAGATAATCCTGAATGGAAGAGGATGAACGAAAAGGTGGGTGTTGGAAGGAAACATCTGACTAAGAAGTGAAAAAGACGTAAGCAGTTTTGACGACCTGCTAAATAATTAAGGAGGTGATCCAGCCGCAGGTTCCCCTACGGCTACCTTGTTATAACTTAGCCCTTCTTGCGAAATTCTGGTTTAACCCTGACAATAATCAGGACATCACCAGAACCTCACTCAAATGGCTTGATAGGCGGTGTGTGCAAGGAGCAGGGACGCATTCAGCGAACGGTTCCACGACCGGAGGCGACGAAGCCTCTCCAGACCGGCACTGACAATTCAGTGTCCAGCCTTACGACATCAAGATCAAGCCATTTTCATCATCGGTCGCATATACGACCTCTGGCCGCCTATCTACTTTCATACGTCGTTTCGGCCTTGGTGACGTTCGCTTACTAGGGATTCCGGCGTCATGAGGGTGAGTTTCAACCCTCAATCTGAACTAAGACAGGTTTTTGGGGATTAGCTCCCCCTTACGGGGTGGCATCCCATTGTGTCTGCCATTGATGCCCGCGTGTAACCCAGGAAATTCGGGCCATACGGACCTACCGTCGACCACTCCTTCCTCCCAGTTGCCCGGGCGGTCCCCTATGAGTGCTTGTCTTCCGGAGAAGACAATAGCAACATAGAGTGTGGGTCTCGTTCGTTTCGGCACTTAAGCCGACACTTCACAGCACGAACTGACGATGGCCATGCAACTCCTCTCAGCTTGTCAGGTAACCCCTTAAGAGTGACCCTCATCCTGCTGTCTTTCCTGGTTAGCTGTCCAGCGTTGAATCTAATTAAACCGCAGACCGCACCCCTTGTGTGCTCCCCCGCCAATTCCTTTAAGTTTCATTCTTGCGAACGTAATTCCCAGGTGGCCCGTTTAACGCCTTCGCTCCGGCACGGACTGTCCATGCAGGACAGCCAACACCAAACGGGCATAGTTTACAGCTAGGACTACGCGGGTATCTAATCCGCTTTGCTCCCCTAGCTTTCGTCCCTCACCGTCGGACCAGTTCTAGCCTGACGCCTTCGCCACAGGCGGTCCCTTTAGGATTAAAGGATTTTACCCCTACCCCAAAGGTACCCCAGACTTCTCCCTGTCCCAAGTCCAGCAGTGTCCCAAGCAAGCCAGACAGTTAACTGCCTGATTTCACCAGGGATTGACTGGACCGGCTACGGGCGCTTCAGACCCAATAAACGTGGTTATCACTCGTGGCGCAGGTTATTACCGCGGCGGCTGGCAACCGTCTTGCCCACCACTTATTCAACAAGCTATCTACACTTGATAAAAGATGATACAAAGTACCATCACTCAGGGTTCCCCTGTCACGCTTTCGCGTATTGCAGAGGTTTCGCGCTTGCTATATCCCGTAGGACCTGGATTCTTGTCTCAGAACCCATCTCCGGGCTACGTCTCTCAACGCCCGTACGGATTATCGGTTTGATGAGGTTTTATCTCACCAACAGCCTAATCCGCCGCAGTCCCATCCTAAGGCGCCGAAGCTTTGGGTGTAAGAGCATTCCAGCACCAAACACCTATAGGGTATTATCCCCAGTTTCCCAGGGGTATCCCCTTCCTTAGGTCAGGTTGACTACGTGTTACTGAGCCGTACGCCGAGTTGCCTCTGACTTGCATAGCTTAATCGAACCCCGATAGCGATAACCTCCGGCAGGATAAGCCGGAATTGGCGGTGCACGTTAGGTTTAGCAGGTTTTCGCCAACTGCTTACATCCAGCTGAAACCTACTCCAGCTGTCACATTATAGCATAAGAAGAAATAGATAGTACAGATTCATCAATACTTCCTCTCCTATCTCACCTCCTTATGCTCTATCTATTTTATGAGTCGCACATTTAAATGCTTTTTCTTCCCAAAAAATTATAAAAGGCGGCTTGACAACTATTCTTATGCCCAAGAAGGTCAAGGAAAACAAACTTATGAAAGCTCTCATCATGGTCGTTTTCCTGGTGCTTTCCATACCCACATACATAATCATCCAGTACATACTATTTGGCATGTCTTTGAAGGACTTAGGAGCCACCCCTGGACAAATCAGATTGGAGTTCAACCCCGTCTTTCTCCTGTTCGTGTTCTTCTACTGGTTCATAGTTGCCAACGTTCACAAATGGGCTAAGAAAAGGTACAAGAACAAGGCAGAATGGGACGACTGGTGACTTATAACAAATAAATAACCACAGGGCAATAACTTTCTATTGTTTCGGGTATTTGGTCAGGTGAAGAAATGATACATGCCAAGAAATTGATGCCACAGGACCTTGGAGCAATAGATGTTGTGGACGCTGGTAATGTAAAGAGTATCAACATGGCTGTTGAAATCAAGGACGTCAAAATTATCAGTCCCAAAAACAAATCAACAGATGATGAAAAAGTCGTAATAAGTTTTATTCACAACGACAGAAGATACGTGTACTTCCCTGATAGAAGGAGTCTAAAAAAATTGGTCGATTTTTTTGGCTCTGAAGAAGGCAAAGATTGGATAGGGAAGAAATTCAAGTTTTACACGGAAACTAAAAAAGTTGACGGAAAGGTCAGGACGAGAATTTACGCTAAAGGTGTAGGAAATAGAAAATGAGTCCTAACGCCTACGGAAGGGCCGCGGGCGGGACTTGAACCCGCTCTAAGAGCTCCACAGGCTCTTGTGCTACCATTACACTACCGCAGCCATGTTTCTGTCATCTCGGCATGAGCCGATCCAAATGGCTATCAGTGTTTTATTTCGAAATCGCTGAATTCTCCTTTGAATTCTTCCCAGGCGATATTTAAATCTTCTATGGAAGCAAGGGCCGGTCCTTCCTGCAGTTGGGAGACCAGTTTCTGTATTTTTTTCCTGGAACCCTCTGCCACTACTTTCACAGTCCCACCCGGCATGTTCTTCACGTAGCCTCGTATCATCATGGGTATTGCCTTTGCTCTGGCGAATGCTCTGTACCCTACACCTTGTACTCTGCCTTTCACGGTTATGACTGCCCTTGTTTTTTCTGGGAGTTTGGACTTGTCCATAGTAAGAAGTTCTTCCATAGGTTTTTATAGGTTGTGAGAGAAGTCTTATCATGAAACTAATCGCCCAGGGAGCAGAGGCAAAGCTTCTGGCAGACGATGGGAAACTGGTAAAAGAAAGAGTGGAGAAAGGTTACCGTGTAAAAGAACTGGACCACAAGATAAGGAAGGGGAGGACCAAGAGAGAGGCAAAGATGTTGTCAGATGCGAGGAGAGTAGGCGTTCTGACGCCTAAAGTCTTGGAAAGAACGGACTACAAGATAGTGATGGAGAACCTGAAGGGCAAAAGGGTAAAGGACGTATTGGACGGCATGAAGAAGAACAAAAGAGAGGAGCTCTGCAGGAAGATAGGTGAGTATGTCGCACTCCTTCATTCCCACGACCTGATACACGGGGACCTGACCACTTCAAATATGATACTCACAGACGACCTCTACTTCATAGACTTCGGCCTCGGTTCTCACTCCTCGTCCGTGGAGGACAAGGCCATAGACCTGTACCTGCTCTACCACGCTCTGGTATCCACACACTTCAAAGTCTTGGACGAGGCTTGGAAGTCGGTGCTGAAAGGCTATAAGTCGTATGAGCAGCATGAAGATATTCTGAAGCGAATCGAGAATATAAAGAAGAGATGGCGATACGCGGTTAGATAAACTTATATACTTTAAGTCAAGAATCAGTGTAAGTGGTATTTATGGCAAAGAAAAAAACCAAGAAGAACAAGAAAGGCAAGAAGTCCAAAGGAAAGAAGGCCAAAAAGTCTAAAGGCAAGAAAAAGAAGTCCAAGAAGAAAGAAATCAAGAAGGCGGAGCCCAGGATAATCCGTCCCAAGACCAAGAAGACAGCCAAAGAAAGCAAGTTAAAGAAAGTGATAAATCCTGAAAAGAAGAAGAAAAAGAAGGCAAAATGGAAGAAGTACAAGAAGAAAGACGTGGTGAAGTTGGTCCTGAAGTTGGTGGACAAGGAACTGAGCCAGGCAGAAATCGGCTCTGTCTTGAGGGACCAGTATGGAATTCCTTCGGTGAAGAAGATAACCAAGCAGTCTATAGGCGATATATTGGACGAGCATGACAAGTCAAAGGACATGCCTGAAGACCTCTACAACCTCATTCTCCGGGCAGTCCGGTTACAGAACCATTTGGCTGAAAACAAGGGAGACCCGATTTCCAGGCGGGGACTGGAGCTGACCGAGTCAAAGATTAGGAAACTCGCCCGGTACTACAGGCGCAAAGGCAAACTGCCTGCCGGGTGGAAGTACGAACCTGAGAGGGCAAATTTGTTGGTCAAATAATTTAAGTCGAGAGTTCTAGTAGACCTATGGAAGAAGAGATTTCTAAGGCCGCCAAACTGGTGAGAAAAACGGCCGGAAACGGCAGGATACACGTGGTCGGTCACTACGATGCAGACGGAATTACATCCGCTTCAATCATGACCCAAGCCTTGAGACGGATGGGCGCAGAGTTCGTGGTTTCTATCGAGAAAAGACTCACCGAAAAGGTGGTTAAGCGCCTGAACCATGAGAAAACTGATCTGGTCGTCTTCGTTGATTTGGGTTCTGGTTACATGGAATTGGTGGAAAAAGTCAAGGCAAAAACCATAGTCCTGGACCACCATCAACCTTCCAAAGTCTGGACAGACGGTGTGATACACGTGAATCCTATCCCCGTCAAAAAGGAGTTGTCGGGAGCCGGGGTTACATACCTACTGGCAGAGGAACTGGACAAGAACAACATCGACTTGCTCGACCTGGCAGTGGTGGGAGCCATAGGAGACAGGCAGATAGACAAGGGACTGAACAAGAAGCTGCTGGAAAAGGCGGTGAGCCTGAGCATAGTCACCAAGGAGAAAGGCTTGCGCATGTTCGGAAGGATGTCCCGCCCGCTCCACACCGCCTTGGTCTATTCCATGGACCCTTTTATTCCCGGTGTCACCGGGAGCGAGTCAGGAGCGGTTCAGTTCCTGTCGGAGTTGGGGATAGAACTCAAGAAGGACGGGGAATGGAGGACACTGTCAGACTTGGGCAAGGAAGAGAAGAAGAAACTGATATCCGCGGTAATCATGGAAAGAATCAGGAACGGACACAAGGAGGCGGAGGACGTCCTGGGAGACGTGCTGGTCCTTGACCGTCCGGAGGAACTATCCAACGCCCGAGAGTTCGCTACCATACTCAACGCAGCCGGACGCATGGAGGAATGGGACCTGGGAATCGAGATTTGCATCAATTCCCGCATAGACAAGATGAGAAAGATTCTGAAGGACTACAAGAAGACCGTGGGCACAAGCCTGAGTTGGGTCAAGAAAAACAAGGACCAGTTCAAGACAGGCAAGTATGCTGTTTACGTGGAGGCGGGCGACAAGATACCGGAGAACCTGATAGGCACGGTGAGTTCCATATTTGTGAAGGATGCCCCCAAGCCGGTGGTGGTAGGCATGGCAGACGCTGAGGATTTGGTCAAAGTTTCTGCTCGCAGGAGGGACATAGACCTGAACCTGAAAACTGCACTGTCTAAAACAGCCAAAAAAGTTGGAGGCGAAGCAGGCGGACATCCCCAGGCAGCCGGTGCTATGATACCAAAAGGAAAGGAAAAAAGATTTATAAACGTTCTCGACGAAGTAATTCAAACTGAGGTTAAAGTCTGATGGCAAAGGATACATGGAAGAAGAAAAAGTGGCACAAGGTCATAGCCCCGCCTTTGTTTGCGGACAAAGTTCTGGGAGAGAGCCCGGCTGCAGAGCCGAAAGAACTGGTCGGACGTATCATCACGTCCACACTCATGGAACTAACCGGTGATTTCAAGAAGTATTATGTGCGGATGAAGTTCAAGGTCAAGGAAGTCAAGGGAGACGAGGCACTGACTGAGATAGTGGGTCACAGCATACTGAAGGAACACGTAACAAAGATGGTCAGGAGACGCTCTTCACGTATAGACTACAACGACGTCTTCGAACTCAAGGACGGCACTAAAATCCGTGTCAAAGTGTTGGCCGTGCTTCCTAGGAAAGCCACTGCCTCCACCGAAACCTCCATAAGAAAAAAGATAGAGGAGTACCTGAAGAAGAACATACCCAAACAGGACTTCACCACTTTCTACGCCTCGATAATCTCAGACAAAACACAGGTGTCCATAAAGAAAGTCTGCTCCAAGATTTATCCGGTGAGAGAAGTTGAGATAAGGAAGACAGAGGTACAGGGGAAATGAAAAAAGAAAGGCTTCTGAAGGAACTGGTCCTTTGCCTGAACATCTGGGAAAAAAGAGGTTACTGTGAATTTGGGGGCATGACAAAGTGCGAGGATTGTGGAGTTCCCTATGTGATGTGGAAACTAATAACCGGTCAAGTGTTGGACAAGGACAAGGTGAATAAAAGACTTGCCTTGAATGATTGGAAGAGGCTGGTAAATTCACTCAACAACCGTCAGGGGTCCCGCAGTGGGCAATCTCGCCGTTGACTGCTTGGTTATCAGTCCCTGATTCAGTCGGTGTTTCTTCTCCTTTTACAGAAGGAATTTCTTCTTTGTTCTTGTTGGACCAGCTGAAATCAAAGTTGGTGTTCAAATTAGTGTTCAGCCTGCTCAGTGTCTCAGGCACCAGTCCTATCCACAAGTATCCGGTGACCAGGTAGAGCAAGAACGAGATTCCCAGGGTGGCGCCCACCGAGTAGTCAGTGGCTCCCAGTACCGCAGGGTTTACGTTCAATAGGTAGACGCTTCCTATGAATAGACAAACCGTTCCCAACAACCATTCTACGATTAGGTTTCTCATGTGAAGACCTATGGCCAAAACGCTTAAAAGGGTTTCGAAACGCTTCAGCAGGAGTTCACTCAGCCAAAAGATGCTCCTTGTGGAATAACAGACTCCTCACGAACCAGTACATGCTGTAGAGCTCAAAAGAGAAGGGGAAGTAACCAAGATAACCCAGTATGGGCATCTCGAACACCTTGAAAAAACCAACGAAGGGGATGTCATAGGTCCATTTGGGTATGGCCCAGTAGTTCCAGAATTCCCAAAGGAAACCGAGTATTATACCTGCCAGGAGCAGAGACAGGGGAATCGTCAGTTCTCTGTCCTTCAGGTGCCCGATTATGCTCGGTTGTTTGTGAAGGTAGTTTATGGGGTCCAAAATAAAGAAGAAACTCAGCCACACCAGCGGGAAGGTGAAAGAAGGCAGCAACACTGGCAGGATGAAGCAGAGCACCCCCAAGAACATCATGGCATGGAGAAAATTCTTTGTGATTTTGTGCTTTCTTTTCAGCTCCACATTGTCGAAAATGTGCACTGACCTTATCAACTCTACGGTCTCGAAGAGTGCGGGCAACACGGTCGCAAATGAAATCAGTCCGAACAATTTCGTCATACCACCGAGGCCCCCAAGGCCTGTGTATGCCCAGTTCTGGACCGAAATGTTGGTGAGTTCGAATACGTACCAGAACAGCATTGATATAATTACCATACCCAGAAAGTGGTAGAACCTGTCGCTTATCAGTGAGCTCTTCCTCAACTTGTACACCAGGGCGTCGATAATCAGTATGTATCCAAACCATACTATGGGGAAGTAGAAGTTAGCAAACGGCTGGATTTTCAGAAAGAAGTTAAGCTCCACAAAGACTATCAGTAGGATTCCTATAAAACCGTATTTCCTGAACATACTATAAACATCTGGTTAATCCAATATAAAATTTATCCTCAGGAAACATCTTCAGAGTGATACTTCGTCGTTCAACGCCTGGCCGGGAAGGCCTTTCTCAAAAATCGCACGGACAAGGCCTTTGTTACCGTGTGTGGCAGAAATCTTTCCCTTGATCTCCTTACCTGAAGGCGAGGTCCACGTGACTTCTTTCCCCACCAACTTCTCCGCCTTTTCCCTATCCATACCAAAGTCTAGTATGTAGTGTCTTTCCTTCTGATGATGTCTGGCTCTCCTGAAAGAAACCAACTTTCCTTTCTTTACCATACGTCTTCTTATCCTAAAACGTTTATAAATCTTTTCGTCCCAAGTCTTTCATGCGTTTGTTGCATGTATCTGACATACACCAGGGAGACGTTTCCTGGTTGAAGAAAACGGTGGAAGAGGAGAAGCCAGACCTGATAGTGTTCACAGGGGACGTGGGAATATACGATAGAGGAGAGAAAGACCCGGACTCGGTGAAATCCATTCTCAAGCAGTTGAATTCCCTTGAAATAAAGGTCCTGGCCATACCCGGGAACCATGACGAGTCCAAGAAGAATCCGGTGTTCAGGCAAATGCTCAAGGACTTTGAGAACCTCATAGACGTGCATACCGGTGTCTACGAACAGGACGGTTACTCGTTCGTAGGCTTTGGGCATTCCGAGAGAGAAGCCATAGAGAGGCTCTGCGGGGGCTCCATTTCCCCGGTCACACCGGGAGTGTTCGAGGCGGACAAGGCAGAGAAGACCTTGAAGAAAGTCCTGAAAGACCTGGACCCCAAGAAGACCGTGCTCCTGACACACATCCCTCCCAAGACCGAGGGCTCCGTGGACTTCAACGTCTACGGATACAACAACGGGTCAGTCGCAATAGCCAACGTGCTGGAGGAACACCCGGTGCTCCTGAGCCTGTGCGGGGACATACACGAAGGTAGGGGCACAGAGAAGCTGGGAGAAACGGTGGTGGTGAACGCGGGTTCGCTGGGTTTCGAGCAGTCTTATGCGATTATAGATATAAATTCTAAAGGCGTGAAGGTTGACTTGAGATGAGAGCATGCTAGGCTTCACCACCAACCCGTTCGAAGACACCCCCGAAGGTTGGTGCAGGTTCGCGAAGAGGAACGGCTTCGGACTAGTCAGTCTCATGCTCTGGGGACCTAAAGGTGACCCGAGTCAAGTCGATGTCCAGGTGTTGAAGGAGGCAAGGAAAGGCCTCACACTCGCCTTCAACATTCATGACTCCACATTCGCGAACAAATTCTACGGTGAGTGTGTCTACAGAGCAGGCAAGAAATACATTTGGGATTGTCTCAGACTCGCAGCAAAGGTCAAGCCAGACTACGTGCTCATGAAACCGAACTACACCTACTCCTTCTTCGACAACAAGATAGAGAAGGAGACGTGGAAGAGGTTCAAAAAGGACTTGAAGGATTATCTGGACTACTGCAAGAAAAAAGGTTTGAAACTTATATTGAACGTGGATGATAAGGAGGAGTTCAAGGCCATTGATAACCTGAAGATTGCTGGAGGGATGTGGCAATTCAAGAATCTGAAGCCTCATGTAGACAAACTCGTCTTCATGCAGATGGACCAAATAGAACCGTGGGACGAGCTCAAACCAATAAAAGTCGGGAAGAAAGAAAGGAAGGCGTTGAAATGGTTAAAAAAGAAAGGCTTTGACGGAGCTTTGGTCATCGGTTACTTCAGTGGTTACAACAAAAAGGAGATTCTTCAGTCGAAAAAGAAATTGGTGAGAATATGGAAATAGGGATGACCGGGCCACCGAGCAAGAAAATGGAAGAGCTGGTCGCTTACGCAAAGAGTCATCACTTCTCTGCATTGCAACCGCTGTGCATGGCTCAAAACCTGCCTGAGAACATGACAAAGGCAAGGATAAAGAGGATTAGAAAAGAGGCGGACATGGACCTCTACCTGCACCCGCCCGTCTTCTACTTGGGATACTACAACAAAGACCTGAGGAGGGCCATCTTAAAGACATACAAGCAGACGGTTGATTTGGCTGAAAAAGTCGGTGCCAAAGGAGTCCTTGCACACCACATCCAATTGACGCCGGGATGGTGGTCGAGGTTCATTTTAAAGCCCAAATGGAAGAAACCTTACTTCAAAAGGTACCAGGAAGACTTCGACCAGCTGGTCGAATACGGCAAGAGGAAGCAGGTCTTAATAATACAGGAACAGTTGGAAGGGTCAACGGTCAAAGACGTGCTGAGGATTACCAAGGATAAGAACACCGGAGTTGCTTACGACATAGGACATAGCTTTGCCGAGTCTGAGTCTGTAGATAAGATTTTGAAGGACTTGAAGAAGGTCGGTAAGAAGCTGGTGTTGCTCCACTCAAATTCTTTCCCCATGTACGGTATCAAGGACACTAAAGAAATTATGGACAGAAAGGACGTAGAAAACATATTTTCAGTCTTGAAAGACATGGACTTCCAAGGCGCGATAATAATCGAGGAATCAGAACACAAGAAAATTCTCAGGACCAAGAAATACCTTGAGAGAAGGTTTAAATATATCTAATACAATAGATTTAACATGTATGAAGGAAATTGTCCTGCACTTGATGAGATAAAGAAAGTATATACTGGACGTTACTTTGGGTAATGTCTCTGGTAGTATTTATAACAAAGATGGGTCCTATTTAATTTTACACCAGTTCGTCCAGTTTGACCTTGTATCCGGAACCGTACTCAATAAACATGTCCTCTGGTTTGCCGATTTTCTTCTTCAGTCCCTTGACGTACTCCTTTCGGATGGACATTTCCTTTTCCCCTTCCAGTGCCTTGGCCAGTTTGTCCAGGGAGGACTTATGGAACTTGTTGAGGCTCTTCTTCCCCATCTTTGCTTCCAGGACTTGTTTGTTCTTGGGGTCTGGTATGGCGAATATCCGGTCTTCACAGAACCATGCCAGGGAGTAACCATCCTTGGTCTTGCAGACCACGTGCGGCTTTGATTCAACTATACGCAGGCTCTTGGGTTTGATTACCTCGTACACCGCGTCCGAGAACCGGTGGGAATGGTCCCTGGCGTCCAGAGCGTCCGTCACCCGAAGCGAGTCTATCCCTTTGGTCTTCTTCTTTTTGTGTATGCGTGCGACCTCTAGGAACGAGTTCCAATAGGTGTTTGCAAGCGGCTTGTCCTTTCCCACGAATTCCTTTTCGAATGCGGATATAGGCTTCTTCACGTCTTTCTTGCCTACCGAGGCAAGGGCGTCTTTCATAGCCTTTGCACACTCTTCGAGTGCGCGGTCTATGGACTTGGCGCGCTTCCTGACCTTGACTTTTTTTACCAGTTTGGGAATCTGTTCAAGGAAGTCTTCGGCTTCCTTCTTCAACTTGTCTATTTCTTTTCCAGACAAATTCTTCAGGTCCCCGTGTTCCCAGTCTTTGTATGTCTTGTGTATCTTCTTGAGCGTTTTCCCGTACTTTTTCTTTACCAGGCCTTCCTTGACAAACAGTTCGTTGAATATTTCAGGCACTTTGTTTGGAGGCGGGGATATCAGTCCGGCCTCGATTATCACTGCCCGGGATGACTCTATGACCGCATCGTCCAAGGGTCTTATGACCGACGTCATCTTGTTCTCTGCCGCCTTCAGTATGTCCGGACCCATCTCAAGGCGCCTGTCTATGGACTCTTTGGTCCCGGTTATCAGTCCTTTCTTCAACATCAGCCTTACCGGCTCTATTATGCCTACGTCATAGACCACAATGGCGTCCTTGACTATGGACATGATTATAGGGTCTCCGTAGCGCACGTTGTTCCAGAATTTGGATAGGAAGTAGATTTGAGCATGTATCCGGTCGTCCACCTCGTCTTTGGCCAGTTTGTTCAGTCGGTCGAACAAATCGTTTTTCATCCTACGGCTGGGAGACCTCTTCAACTTGGTGTCGTCTAAAAGCACTGCCACATCTATGTCGTTGAAACCCTTGTCTTTGCGCACCCCAGAACCGAAGGTGAAAACGGCCTTTACGTTGTCCTTTAGCTTTTCTCTTACCAAATCGGAGAACTTTTTGACCAATCTTACACGATTGCGCTTTACACGCTTTGCTATCTTCTTTGGCTTCTTCTTTTTCTTCTTTCCTTTTTTCCTAGCCATACAACCAACTAGAAGTTCTTAGAAAGCTATTTAAACCTTTTTTACCACTGCTCAGAGTAACTTGTCCCCGATTTTTTTCATCCTCTTGATGAACTTGATTGCGTCTTTCCTGGCCTTTTTCAGGTCCTTTATCTTCAGACGGTCGACTTTCTTGTGTTCGATTTTTTTGGCCAGTCTCTGCATGCGTTTGATCGACTTCAGATAGGTCTTTCCCAACCATCTCTTGTCCACAAACTTCTTGAGGTCCTTGGTTATCTCCTCTGGCTCTGATGGGATTTTCCCGGTGGCCAGGACCGTCGCATATGCAGAGTCTATCATCGCCCAGTAGAGGTCGTAGACCGCGTCCTTTATCCGATTGTCAGCTATTTCCACGAACCTGTCGCCCCGTGCGTAGTACACGGCTATGGCCTCGGGCGAGGGCTTGACCCGTCCTGCCTTCAGGAGCATCTGCAAAGGACCGAAAAAGCCGGTGTCGACTATCGCTTCTCCACTCCTCAGGATATGCAGAACTATGGGGTCTCCTGCACGAAAACCGTCCCAGAAAGAAGTGAGCGTCACGGTGTTCACGTGCAATTTCTTCTCCTTGTCGAATTTCTCCATCATCTTCGCCAGCATCAGACGATACTGTGCGGCCGCCTTTTTATCCACCTCAAAGGAAGCGTTGTCTACCAGTACTAACACGTCTATATCCGAGGTCTTCTTTTCCTTTTCTTTGAAGTAGGAGCCGTATACTGCTATGGACTTGATGAACGGACCGAACTCTTCCACGGCCCTTTCAGAGAACTTCTTTACAAGTTTCAGGGCATCTTCTCTTCTTATCTTTTTCTTGGACTTCTTAGACTTCTTCTTTGATTTCCCTTTCTTCCCGGACATATTTATTATCTCTGCTGTTTGTATATAAAGGTTCTACCAAGGATTCAAACCTGACCAAGTCTTGGACTTCCTTTCGGATACAGGTGGATATTCGAGGGAGCCTGCCAGCGCGAGAGACACGTCTCCGACCCCGTACCCCTCTGGAGTATGGTATAGGTTGAATTCGCTCCATCCGGACATTGTCTTGAAAGCACCCAGTCCCGGCTGTGCGCTTTCCAGGGCGTCCGCAGTCTCAGAAATTATCTTTCCCACGTCCTTGTCAGGCTTCCCGGTCAGCACTCCTTTTGACTTGAGCATTTTCATGACTTTGTCCATGCCTTCCTTTCCCAATATGCCTTCACCGGGTGGCAGATGGACGTCCGAATAACCGAAGTTGTCTGTTACGTGCACGTGCTTTATATGCTTCTGCTTTTCCATGGCCTTCTTTATCTTGGCAAGGGCCTTTTTCTTACTGGGTCCTGCGCCTATCATGGCGTGACCAGCGTCAAACGTGGTGAACACGTTCTTCAGGCCCTTTGACCTCAGTTTGTCCAC
This sequence comes from uncultured archaeon, assembly GCA_964644245.1. Classification (GTDB taxonomy): domain Archaea; phylum Aenigmatarchaeota; class Aenigmatarchaeia; order CAZXUR01; family CAZXUR01; genus CAZXUR01. The sequence continues at coordinate 128,414 of CAZXUR010000001.1, read as the reverse complement.
CAGTTTGTTCAGTCTCTCTGGGCGTCCGTAGTAATAGTCCTCTTCAAGGTTTTCAAGACAAACGTCTATTCCCTTTTTCTTGGCTTCCCTGGCGACCTTCTCCAGATTCTTCGCGGTCTCTTTGGTGATTTTTTCTTCCAAGGACATGAACCTTCCCTTGGGATATTCCCTCTCCACCCGTTTCAGTGCCTTTTTTCCCGTTTCTAGTTTATCTTCAATATTCCGGATTCTCTCCCTTATGACCATTTCGTTTATGGCTTTGACCTCTTCTTTCTTGGCTCTTTCCAAATCATTCTGGATTTCTTTTTTCCTCCGCATGAGTCTCTTGTTTCTTTCCTGAATCTCTTCCTTCTCTCGCTCTGCCATCTGTCTTGGGTCCCACCTTCCTCCAGTTTGCAGTGCTCTTTTGGTCAGGCTGTCCCAGGCGTACTTGGGAATTTCCTTCTCTGTAACTGGGTCCTTGATTTTGTCTGCATATTCGTTCTGTGCCATGGAAGGGTGAATTACCACTTTCTTGACTCCTATGTCCTTTGCCAGGTCCAGGGCAGACATCGTTTCCCTGACAGACCTCTTTCTTTGCATCGGATCATAGTGCCCCATATCCACTCCCGGGTTCACGTGTACAGACATCTGCATTTTGTTTACCTTGGAAATCTGCTTTATCGCCTGTCTTCCGCCCCTGCCCACGAATTCAGCCTGTTTGGGGGAAATCTCCAGGGCAGGCACTCCCCACATTGCGGCAGCGTTGGTCACTTCGTGGGGGCTCCTCTGCATTCCTCCACTCAAACCTACTGGATAGTAAGAGCCTAAAGGGTTATACCCGTGGCCTTGATAGTAATAATCATCCATTATTTTTCCTTCTTTTTGTATCTCTTTTCTTTTCTCATAAAGTTAGTTCCCATCTCACTGTCATGTCTCATATCCTGGTCCGTGTCCAGTCCATCTCTCCTCGTTCGGTGACCTGTTTCTTCTGGCCTTCGGCTGACGTACTCTTCTTCTTCTAGCCGTTCTTCTTCTGGCAGGGACAACGTTTCTGGCTCCTCATCCCTCGAAGTCCTGTAAGCCCTTTCCACTGCTTCCTGACTTATGCCTTCTTCCTCTTCATTAGTTGTTTCTTCCCTGGTATAAATAGCTTCTTCGGGATTGTCCGGTTCTGGAGCGGGTCCGGGTTCTGGCCTGGTTTCTAGACTCCTTTCCTCTCTACGTTCAGATGCTCGGGTCTCGGATTGTCCCTTCCGAACGTCCCGTCTTTGAGGTCGTTTTCTCGTCCTTTCCAGAAACTCCTCCAGGATGTCCTGCTGCTCTTGGTTGAGTTCAGGCCAGATTTCACGTATACGGTGTATTCTTTCCTCTGGCTTCGACTGCAACAGTTCCTCCAAAAGTTCCTTGAATTCTCTTTCCTTCATGAATTCCGCTTATTTTCTCCACTTTTAAACTTTTCTATTTGTGTCTTACCCTTCCCAGACTCACCAGTCCGAATTGTGACTTGAAAGACTCCCAGAAGTCCTCCACCATCTTCGGCAGTACTTCCTTCTCCACGTGAGTCTTCTCCAGTTCGTTTGGCGGCTTGAGACCGGTGACCTTCCTGGCTAAGTTAGTGACTGATTCCAGGAGGTCTGAGGTTTGTTCTAAAATGTTCTTCTCTCCTTCCTTTTCCATCTCTTCTGGTTTCTCTATAATTTCCCATAGGGTTTTCTCTTCCATCTTGACGTTCTCCTCTATCAGGTCTTCCAGATCTGAGGTACTTTTGGCAGACCATTTAATTTTTATTTCCACCTTGGCGTCCCTGGTTCTGGGCGAGCCCCCGTAAACCGCTTGAGGTATGGCACGCTGGTAAATCTCCAGAAAAATCACCGGGTGGTAAGCAGCGAGGCTCTCCTCGGATGTGGGAACTCTGGTCCCTATCCTGTATTCCTTCCTGTATATCATCAGCACAGTCTTGGCCACCATCCTTTCAAAACTCTTGGCTAGGTCGGGGTTGGACATCTCTTCCCTCATCTTCAGGATTTTCTGTTTTGTCAGGTAAGGCTTGGCCCATTCCTCGTACATCTTTGCCTGAGCCTTGGTCTTCCTCAAGTTGTCCTCCACGGTGTCCAGCCGGCCCTTAAGCTCGGGGATGGCGTTTTTCTGCCAGTTCTTGTAGGCGTCCCATTTTCTCCTGATAATTCGCTTGACCCTCTCGGTGGTGGGAAGTTTGTCTATTTCCTCTTTCTTGTTGACAGCAAAGAACAGGTCTCTTATCCCCATGAATTCCAGTTCCTTTCCCGCGGTTTCAAGTTGTGCGAGGGATGCGCCTGGAGCCTCTCGGTCCGCAAAATCCACGAATATGCCTTTCAGACTCTCTTCCTTCCCTTCTTTCACAAGGTCCAAAGTCTCCTTCAGACGCCTTTTCTCGTTCCTGAGACTGGTCACGGCTCGGGAAACCTCGTAGGATTTGGACAGCAGGTCCCTGGCCTCCCTCTGTTCAGCCATCTGTCGTTGGCGTAAATTGAAATACATCTGGGAGATGTCCGAGGCAGACACCCAGTCCTGCACCTTTATGACGTCGTCTACGGTGTTGTTGACTTGAGCCTGCTTCCAGTAATCGACTATCCAGTAATAGACGGGCTCTGGCCTGGGAACTTGCACGGTTATGCTCTTGGTGTTCTCCTTGTCCTCTGCTTCCACCACTTTCCTGACCGAAGCCTTCTTCTTCTGGGTCTTCTCTCTCCTTTCCTTTATGCCCTTTTCCTGTTTTTTCTTGGATTCTTCACCCTCACTTATCTTTTCTTTCAGCCATTCAGTGGGGTCAAAGGCTTTTTCTTCTTCTACCATGTCAAACAATAAATATATGCTTGACCTATTTAAATATAAGAAGGTGAGAAGATGTTCGGTCAATTGGGAACCATAGGTTCTTGGATTAAGAGAAAAATCACCGGAGAGAAAGAGGAGTTCAAGCCCCCCGAACTGTCAATGGAGGGTTATCAGGAGACTCCCAGGCAGAGAAGTTCCGGTTATTCGTCCAGCTCGTCGCCTGCTCCCCAGACTGCTCCGTCCAACTATCCTCCTTCCCGGCCACCCGCGCAGCCCTCGTACACCGAGGATTTGGCTTCCATACTTGAACTTTTCAAGAGGGACTTGGAGACTATCAAGGCAAACCTGGAGACCATCAACGAAAGGCTTGACAAAATCGAGGAACTGGCGAGGACTCACCGTTTCTAACGTTTAAAAGCACTGTTCTCAACTATCTTTATGAAAAAACCGAAAGTCAAGGATTTACTGTCCCTGGCAGAGAAAATAAAGGACAAAGACCTGAGAAAAAAGACTGTACAGGTTCTGAAGAAACCCGGTTTGTCAAACAAGGAATTCTCCTATCCGGCTGACAAGTTGTCTGAAGCCTTTGCCGGTCCCGAGTCCTATCACCACGGCTACAAAGGCGGCCTGGTGGAGCATACGTACAACGTAACTCGTTTGTCCATGGACATGTTAAAGCATCTGAAGAGGTACGAGAAGGTAGACAGGGACGTGCTGATTGCAGGCAGTCTTCTACACGACCTGGGCAAGTTGTTCGAGTTCCAGAGAGTAAAAGAAGAACTTCAGTACTCCGGTTCTTTACTCGAACACGACCGTTTGTGGGCCGCGGAACTGTACTCAAGGGGGTTCCCAGAGGAAGTGGTACACGTAGTCCTAGCACACCGGGGGAAGAACGGGGCTTCGGAGCCCAAGAGTATGGAAGCACTGATAGTCCATCACGCGGACACACTGGATGCAGAGGCAGCCTCCGAGGAACAGCCCGTGGTCATGCTCAGTCTGGAAGACCTGGAATAAATCATTTAAACCACTGAGGGTGATTATTTCTATGAAACGAATCGTGGTCCTTGACAGGGACAAGTGTAAGAAAGGCAAGGTATGCGACTACATATGCGTGTCTATCTGCCCCAGGAACCGGGCCGGGGAAGCTTGTATAGCCAAGGGTGAGAAGGGGTTCCCGGTGATAGACGAGGATTTGTGCATAGGCTGCGGTCTATGTGTGAAGAAATGCCCGTACGACGCTCTTAAAGTGGTCAACCTGCCCGAGAAGCTGGAGGAAGAACCTGTCCACAGGTTCGGCAAGAACGGTTTCTGCCTGTTCAGACTGCCCACTCCCATAAAGGGAGAAATCGTGGGACTGCTGGGTCAGAACGCCATAGGAAAGTCCACCACACTGAAGATACTGTCCGGCGAGTTGAAGCCCAACCTGGGAAAGGACGCGTCCAAGGAACAGGTACTTGATATGTTCAGCGGTTCACATCTCCAGAGTTATATGGAGCGTCTGCTGGACGGTAATGTCAAAACAGCCATGAAACCCCAGCAAGTCGATTTACTACCCAAAGTAGTGGAAGGCAATGTAAAGGAAGTACTTGGAAAGATAGCTCCTGAAAAGAAAGTGGCAGAGATGGTCAGGAAACTGGGCATAGAACATATACTTGACAGGGACCTGTCCAAACTGTCCGGGGGTGAGCTGCAGAAGGTGGCTGTGGCTGCTGCCCTGGTAAAGGACGTGGACTTCGTGTACGTGGACGAGATGACCTCATTCCTGGATATTTCCAATCGACTTTCTACTGCAAAGCTGGTGCGTGAACAGGGCAAGGACCGGGAAATCGTGGTGGTGGAGCACGATTTGGCGACTCTGGACTATCTGGCTGACAGGATTCACATATACTACGGAGAGGCCGGTGCTTACGGGGTGGTGTCAAAGCCTTATTCCGTGCGGGTGGGAATAAACACCTTCCTGGAAGGGTACATCCGCGAGGACAACGTCCGCTTCAGAGAACCCATCAAGTTCGAGACACGCGCTCCCGAGACACAGAGCTGGAGTCCGCTGACCACTTTCAAGGGCATAAAGAAGAAGTTCAAGGGTTTCCAGATGGAGATGGAGGACGGAGAGATATACGAGGGCGAGGTGCTAGGAGTGTTCGGTTCGAACGCGCTGGGCAAGACCACATTTGCAAAGATACTGGCCGGGGACATCAAGGCAGACTCCGGCAAGTTCGAAAAGGTTAAAATCAGCTACAAGCCTCAGTACATCTCCAGTGACTTTGACGGGACAGTGCTTGAACTCCTGTCCAAGGAAACTAACCCCTTCTCCCCGGAGTTCAAGACTGAACTTTCCCAACCCTTGCAGTTGGAACAGTTGTACGAGAAGCATGTCAGTGACTTATCCGGAGGAGAACTGCAGAAGGTGTCTGCTGCCATTTGCCTGGCGAAGAAAGCGCCGCTCTACATGCTGGATGAGGTCTCGGCCTATCTGGACGTGGAGTCGCGAGTTGCGATGGCCAAGACCATAAGAAAGATAGTCGAATTGCGGGAGGCGTCGGCAATGGTCATAGACCACGACCTTGTCTTCCTGGACTTCGTGTCTGACCGGGCTTTGGTCTTCAAGGGCGAATCGGGCAAGCACGGGAAAGGCATGTCACCCATGCCTCTACAGGAGGGCTTTAACACTTTCTTGAAGGACCTGGGAATTACTTTCAGGAACGACGTGGAAACAAACAGGCCCCGTGCAAACAAGCCTGGGTCGCAGAAAGACGTAGAACAGAAGAATAAGGGCATGTATTACTTCGTGTGAATTACTATTCGAACACCAGTTCCATCTCTTTGTCCAGCAACTCTTTCGAAACCTTTGGGAACGAGTCTGGGTTTATAGGCATCTGGTTCTTGTGGGATTTGTCGACCCGCACTCGGAAGGTCTCCCCCTCCGGGGTGTAGAGCACGTTCACTCCCAACACGGCTGATGGTTTTACCAGTTTGTTTAGCAGGTCCCGTGTGCTCCTGGGCTCTTCTATGATTCGTGTGTGACTGCCCATCTCTTCGGCGATTTTCTTGAGAGTCTGTCCTTTGGTCCCTATGAGTTTCCGGGCGTTTCCTTTATCTACCACTATGAGAACGGAACCGGCGTCCATAGCCTTCTTAACCTCTACATTTTTTATCTCGGGATTTTCTTTAGACAACTTGTGTAAAGCTCTCTCAACGTCCACTTCCAACTGGCTGATATCTCCTTTCTCCAGCTTCTGTTTGCAGTCTTTACAGAGCCGCCCTCCCTCTAAACATCCCCCGCATAACTTCATAACCTATTTAAGAATTCGGAAGTTTAAATCATTTGTAGTAAGTTTAAAAGTGATAGAATGGAGATAGGATTGGTCGGCAAAACCAATACCGGTAAGTCGACTTTCTTCAAAGCGTCCACTCTCATAGACGTGGAGATTTCGAACCGGGTTTTCACCACCATAAAGCCTCATACCGGTCTCGCGTATTATAGGACTGAATGTCCTTGCAAGGAACTGGGTGTGGAGTGCGAACCGCAGAACTCCAAGTGCATGGACGGGGTCAGACTGGTCCCGGTAAAGGTATGGGACATAGCAGGTTTGGTGCCGGGAGCGCATGAAGGTAAGGGGTTGGGCCTCCAGTTCCTGGACGATATCAGGCAGGCGTCAGTTCTGATACACGTGTTGGACGTTTCTGGAAGGACCGACGAGAACGGTGAGCCTACCGAAGGGTACGACCCTTCAAAAGACTTGTCCTTCCTGGAAAAGGAGTTTGACTACTGGATGCTGAGCATATTTGATAAAGAGTGGAAGACGTTTGCCGGTAAGATGAAGTCCGGAAAAGGCGACTTCGTGAAGGAATTCGCAGAGAGGTTTTCAGGACTGGGAGTCAGTGAAGAAGACTTGGAAGCAGTCCTGAAAGAACTTTCCCTGGAACCAGAGAAGGCAAGGAACTGGAGCAAGGAAGACAAGCTGAGTCTGGTCTCTGGTCTGAGGAAGAGGACTAAACCCATGGTAATCGCTGCCAACAAGGTGGACGTCCCTGGAGCGAACCAGAAGTTCAAGGAGTTGGAAAAGGAATGTGATTACAAAGTCGTTCCCACCTCGGCTGAAAGTGAACTGGCTTTGAGGGAGGCTGCCTCCAATGGACTGATTAGATACGTGCCCGGAGACAAGTCTTTTGAAATACTCAAGCCGGATGTCCTTGACCAGAAGCAGAGGAAGGCTTTGGAATTCATAAAGGATTTCCTTGACAAGCATGGGTCCACAGGCGTACAGAAATGCATCAACCAGGCAGTAGAAGCCATAGACCATATCGTGGTCTACCCGGTGGAGGACGAGCACAAACTCTGCAACAAAGACGGACAAGTGCTTCCGGACGCACACCTGGTTCCCAAAGGGACCACCGCGAAAGAACTCGCCTACATAATACACGAAGACATAGGAAAGAACTACTCTTTCGCATTTGACTGCAAGAAGCACCAGCGCATATCAGCGGACCACGAACTGAAGGACGGGGATATAGTGCACATCCAATCCTCCGGATAAACTTTATTAACCAAACAACAAATATCAGTTATGGTCGCTGCGGAAGGTTACCCGTTCTATGTTTTCTTCCTAGAGGTGGTAATGATAATAGTCATTTCCGTGGCCTCTGGAAGGAAGAACACCTTTGGGAACATCGCGTCGAACGGGATTGTCTCGGTGATGGCTGGAGGCACTTTACTCTACGACCAACGTCTGGTCGGCTTCTTTCTTCTGGCATACGGGATATTCCTGATGTCTCTGGGAATCAAAGAGTACGAAGAGAAACGGGCATTCATGGAGACCGGTTATTCGGGCAAACTAGTCAAAGTCTTAGGACACTATGTGATGGTGTCTATTGTGCTGCTGTCCATACTGGCTGTGGAATATTTGGGAATAAACATGCTTGCCTACTTGTCGGTGGTAGTGTCCCTGTTGCTGGGACTTTTAATCATTTAAGGTGTATTAGGTATATGCTTCCCCAAGAAAAGTTCAGGAAAGCAGTTGAGAGGAGGGTTGGTTCTAAAGACCTGGAAAAGCCTCCCAGGCCGGAACTTGGAGACTTGTCTTTCCCTTGTTTTGAACTGGCAGCCAAGAAGAAAAAATCTCCGGAAGAAGTGGCAAAGGAATTGGCAAGCAGGATGAAGACCAGAGGACTGGTGGGAGAGATAAAAGCCATCGGTCCTTACGTCAACTTCTTCCTGGATATGGAGGAATACGCAGAGGAAGTGCTGAAGTCAGTGGGAAAGAACTATGGCAAGAGAAAGAAGTGCAAGGAAAAGGCACTGGTGGAACACACTTCCATCAATCCCAATGCCTCGCCCCACGTGGGAAGAGCCAGGAACGCGCTCATAGGCGACTCCCTGGTGAGACTTCTCAATGCCGTGGGTTACAAGTGCGAAACACATTACTACGTGAATGACGTGGGAAAGCAGATTGCCATGCTGGTCTACGGGACAAAGGGCAAGGTTTCTTTCGACAAGATGCTTGACGTGTATGTGAAGGTTAACAAGGACATGGACGAGGAAACCGAGAAAGAGGTGTTCGAGCTCCTGAGGAAGTTTGAGGAAGGTGACAAGAAGACCGTCCGGGCCTTCAAGAGTGTGGTCAAGACCTGCATAAAGGGTCAGGCTTCGATTCTGGGAGAACTGGGAATAGATTACGACTACTACGACTACGAGTCGGACTACCTGTGGTCGGGGGAGACAGACAGAGTACTGAAGAAACTGGACAAGAGCGGAAAATTGTTCACCGACAAGCACGGGAGAAAAGTACTTGACCAGAAAGGTCACGAACTGCCCATGAAGACCCCTGTACTGGTCCTTACCAGGAGTGACGGCACTTCTCTCTATGCTTTACGGGACATATGCTACAACATCCACAAAAATAAAAGAGGCAAGGATTTGAACCTGGTGGTCCTCGGAGAGGACCAGAAACTCTATCAGAGACAGATAGATACGGCTCTCGACCTCCTGGGCGAAGAGTCGCCCGAAGCCGTCTACTATTCGTACGTTCTCCTGAAGACCGGCAAGATGTCCACCAGGAAGGGGAATTTGGTGCTCCTCGAGGACTTCATGGAGCAGGCCAAGGAAAAGGCTTTGAAAGAGGTAAAAAAGAGACACCCCAATATGTCCAAGAAAAGCAAGGAGAAGCGGGCAAAGGCCATAGGATACGGGGCTGTCAGGTATTCCATGCTGAAAGTATCTCCGGAGAAGAACGTGCTTTTCGACTGGGGGGAGGCACTGGACTTCCAGGGGAATTCCGCGCCCTATCTTCAGTACACGCATGCCAGGGCCAAGTCAATACTCAGGAAAGCGAGGTTCAGGTCCAGTGTCAGGGGAAAGGACCTGAACATGAACATGGAAAAGGAATTGGTCAAGAAGATAGGCGAATTTCCATCAGTGGTACTCAATGCAGCTGAGTCCAGGAAACCCCATCTCCTGGCAAACTTCCTTTACGGTTTGGCGAACACATTCAACGAGTACTACCAGAGCGTTCCGGTCCTCAAGTCGAAGGAAAAGAGGTCCAGACTGGCACTGGTCAGGGCAGTGGTAACAGTCATGAATAACGGTTTGGGATTCCTGGGCATAGAAGCGCCCAAAAAAATGTAGGACTATAAAAGTTAAAAACTAAAAAGGATGTATGTCTATCTTCTGATTTTATTTCTTCTCTTTCTTCTTCTCTTTCTTCTTCGTCTCAGTTGGCTTTTCTTCCTTCTTATCTGGTTTCTTTTCCTCTTTCTTTCCAGATTTCTCTTCTGCCTTCTCTTCCTTTTTCTCAGATTTCTCTTCCTTTTTCTCTTCT
>CAZXUR010000001.1:11899-118703 GCA_964644245.1 uncultured archaeon | reverse complement strand
TTTCTCTTCTGCCTTCTCTTCCTTTTTCTCAGATTTCTCTTCCTTTTTCTCTTCTTTCTTTTCGGCAGAAATCATTTTCTTGAGATTTTCAGAAACGAAGTCGACTATCGACTTATCATCCGGTATTGCAAAGGATCTTTTGAACCTTCTCTCCCCGTTGGGAGTGAAGAAACCCCTTGACAAAGAAACAAATTCGTTCTCCCCTTCCGGGGTAATCGCTTTCTTTCTGGCAACTTCAATGAAGTTGCGGTTACCGAATTTGACTTCTTCAGATTTCATTGTCTCAAATTCTACCATTGTTCATTCCTCCATTTTCTTTGTAAGTTTAATTACATCGAAACCTTTAAAAAGGGGTTGCAGGTGATAGAGATAAAAAATCTGGGCGTTAACATCTATCATGTCAGAAGTTTCCCTGAAGGAGATTCAAGAAGTGTTGAGGGACATCGACCCGGAAATAGAGCCGGTCGAACTGTACAGGAATTCTGAGATACTGAGGTTCATGGTGGAAGAAGACAGAGACAGTTACAGTCCTGCAGACCTGACCGGAATTGGATATAACATCACTGAGAAAGACATCTCTGGAGGCTTGGATTACCTGGAGCGTGAGGACCTGGTCATAAGGGAAGGGGACCGGTTTTCACCCACCTTACTGCTCAAGGGAAAACTGGGTTTCTGTCTAGATTAGCACTTCTATATACCCCGCGAATACTATGAAGAACATAGCGGTTCCCATGAGCATCAACGCGTCCTTGAACACGAACCTGAATTCCTTGGTTCCTATGGGATGCCTGACCACTGCCACCGAGACTATTCCTCCGGCCAGTCCGGTGAGGAAGTATGCGAATATCTCGGGGATCCCGTGGGGGAGGAAGTTAATGAGAACCAGTGGTATGTAGTGCGCCCCGGCCAGTTGCTTAGCACCCTGCCCGACCACTACTCCGAGTATGGAAGCGTTCCACCCGAGTATGAATATGGCACCCGAACCAAAGAAGAATGAGAATATGAAGCATACTATGGCGACCTCGATGTTGTTGAGGACTATTATGAAGAAGGTGTCAGTCAGGGTTGCCCCTCCCCTTATGGCTGCCACTTTTGCGAGTTGGGTACCGAAGAGCGCGTTAACCATCTGGTCTGGAAGGAAATAGTACATCACTGAGAAGGTCAGAGTGATTCCAAAGAAGAACGCGAAGTAGTCCCTGATTATCCCTTCGTGCCTGTGGAACAGGTTTTCCCTGGAGTACTTTTTATTCAACTCCTTCTCGTCCCTGTTCTCCTCGTACTTCATGAGGGAGACCATCAGCGGTAACATGCCCATGGTCAGGAGAAATATTATGACCATGCCCTGCATTTCAAAGAATATCTTATATGTGAGAACAGTGGCCACGATTGTAATCAGCGAGCCCAGCATAAACATGTCTAATGGTTTCTTTTCCACTTGTTCGGCTGAAAAAAGGGATTCCAATACCATGGTCTCAGAAAATAGTTGGTTAGCTGCTATAAAAAGATTCAGCTCTGGTATTTCATTTCCTCATATTCAATCCAAACTATCAGCAAACCTAAAAGTATCAACACCACACCGATGGTTCCTGCCAGCACAGTCTTCAAAGCGGACAGAGTTGCTCCCATGTAAGGGACATCGGTCGCGTACCAGTAAAGACCGGCTGCTAGTATCAGAAAACCAACGATCATCTTTATTGCAGGGTGCATGACATCACCAGACTGAATATGTCTTTAAGATTTAAATATGTTGATAGTGAAGGGAATCTATGTACAAACGAATCAGAGAACAAAGTAAAAGCAGAAACAGGGGCCTTCAGAGAAGCAGGTTTATCCGCTGGAGGAGAGAGCCAGCTGTAAACAGAATAGACCGTCCCACCAAGCTGACAAGAGCCCGTTCTCTGGGATACAAACCCAAGAAGGGGGTTGTCCTAGCCAGGGTCAGAATCAGGAGGGGAGGCAGGAAAAGGCCCAAACCTTCCGGAGGGAGAGGACCCAAGCATTCCGGTCTGGTAAAATTCAGTCCCGGAAAATCGCATCAGGCCATAGCCGAGGAAAGGGCTTCCAGGAAGTTCAAGAACATGACTGTCCTGAACTCTTATCTGGTGGGAAAAGACGGTGTCTACAAGTGGTTCGAAGTCATACTTACTAAGAGTAACAAGAAAGGGAGGTCCCAGCGAGGACTCACCTCTGCCGGCAAGAAGTATCGTGGACTTAGGTAGTACGGAACATAGACAATAGTCGATTTTTAATTGTTTTTTAAAACTTCTATTCCAAATTTCACTATGATGGACCTTTACGTGAACAGTCAAGTAGGCATTGAACAGGCCTTGGAAAGGGCAAAGGAGCTGGAACTCTCTAAAATAGGGTTTCTCTCATATTTGTCTGAAGTCAAAGACGTTTCTGGATGGGTGAAGAAGACCGAAAGGGAAGGACTGGTCCCTGGAGTGGTAATAAGGACTGACAAGCCGGATGTGATGAACAGACTGGTGGACAAAGTCAGGAAAAAAGTCCCCCTTCTGGTGGTGGAGGGAAAGCCCTATTCCGTGCACCGTGCCGCTTGCTCCAACCCCAAAGTAGACGTCCTGTGCAGTCCTGAGAGGAACAGGAAAGACTGTGGCTTCGACCACGTCTGCGCAAGGATGGCTGCTGACAACTCTGTGGCTCTGGGTCTGTGCTTCCGAGATCTCATAGACAGTTACGGCAAGAAGAGGAGTTCCATACTGGGAAAGATGAGGACCAACGTTTCCCTGTCCCAGAAGTTTAACACTCCCCTGGTCATAGTTTCAGGGGCTCAGGACGTCTGGGAGATGAGGGCAGGAAAGGAACTGGCGTCTCTGGGAAACCTGCTGGGTCTGGAACTGGACCAGTCTCTGGCGGCCGTGGACTCGACCCCCCAAACCATTTTAAACAATCTGAAGAAGAGTACAAGTGTGGAGGGTGTGGAGAATGTCTGAAGACAAGCCAAAGATGCTGCCACCGAACTTGAGAGAAAGGAAGCGCTACCTAGTGTTCAAAGTTCTGTCTTCGAAATCTTTGAACTACAGTCAGGTTTCCAAGGCCGTCTGGTACTCCATAGCCAACTTCCTTGGAGAATTGGGCACTTCCAGGGCGGGAATCTGGCTGATAAAGAATCTGTACAACGACAAGGAGCAGCTGGGTGTTTTCAAGTGTAAGCACACCTATGTGGAAGAGTTGAGGATGTCTCTTGCACTGGTGAGAAAGATAGAAGAAACGGACGTAACTATAAAAACTTTGGGCGTAACAGGAACAATTGAATCCGCCAAGAAGAAATATCTGGGCGTGAAAACGCTCACAGATTTTGGAGGCTGAACATGGATTATGAGAAAAATCTGAAAAAGGCTTTGAAGAACATACCCGAGAAAGGGAAAGAGAAGAAGAGGTTTGAAGTCCCGCGCCTGAGGGGCGATGTCCAGGGCAACCGGACTTACGTGAAAAACTTCATCGAGGTGGCCAAAAAAATCCGCAGGGACCCCAAGCACATCGCCAAGTTCCTGTACGGGGAACTGGCTGCCCCGGGACAGATAGACGGAAAACAACTAATACTCCAAAGGAAGGTCTACAACAGGATGCTGAACGAGAGGTTCTCTGACTATGTGAAGAGGTTTGTTCTCTGTCCGGAATGCGGAAAACCTGACACCCGACTGAAGAAGAAGGACCGGTTGTGGGTGCTGGAGTGCGAGGCTTGCGGCGCAAGGAAGTCGGTTGCATGAAGTACGTTTGTCGGGTGTTCAGGAAGGGCGGCGAGGTCATACTGGCAGCTGCCGACAGCGAACTAATCGGAAAGAAACTGGATGGAAACGAGGTAAGGAAGGATTTCTATGGGGAAGAGACCAAGTCAAAGGAAATAGTAAAGATGTTCAGCGAGGCCACTTCCATGAACCTTCTGGGCAAGGAAATCGTTGAACTGGCCGTAAACAGGGGTTTTGTGGAAAAGGATGCAGTGAAGGAGATAGATGGTGTGCCCCACGCTCTCTACTTCAAAGTGTGATTAACTTTAAATCCCCCGCTTGTAAATTAGGACTATGGAGAAAAAGCATCTCAAGACCAATTTTGCCTACCGGGACGGGAAACTGTTTGTTTATCCTCATCTGGATAGGAAAAAACACTCGCATTTAGGACTGCTGCTCATACTCTTCGGAGTGATAATCCTTTTCCTGTTAACCACGTCAGTACAGCCAACCGCACATGTGGTATACACCAGCTACAACATAGGGGGCCAGAGCGGGTTGGGTCCCTTAATGGACGCCTGGAGCATGGTCATTTCTCCTGCCCTTTCTTGAGAACCTTCATCAGAAATCCGTAGTCCTTTTTGAACCTTTCCTTGGAACAATGGAGTCGGGGAGCCATCTCTTCTGCCAGGCTGTTCAGTTCTGCTGACTTGTACTTCCTGCGCCCGAAGAAGTAGCCTCTGTCCGGTTTCTTGTAGTTGACTGTCCCTTGAGAAGGATTTTCCTTGGACAGTGCCACTCCAGAGCTTATGTGGTCGAAATAGTATTTGAGGAGCGACCATGCCTGATTCCTCTTTATCCGTCTAAGGACAACGTCTGCTTTTGAAAGCGAGTCAAAGGCAGAGGCCAGAGATTCCCCCTGATATTCCGAGGCCACGTTTCTCTCAACCCACCATATTATGTCCTGGGGCCTCATATCCACTGAGTCTAGTGACTCCTTGGCAACCTTGCTGTCCATGGTTTTGAATATCAGCCGGATGGCACTCCTTATGTCCACGCTCCTGTTCCTGGAATCCAGGTCCTCCAAGTCTTCCTTGGTTATGGAGCCAGAGGAGGAAAGCACCTGAAAGTCAATCAGCCCTGCCCTCAGGTCACCTCCAGACCTCCTGGCCAGGGACCTCAAGACAGATTCCTGACATTCTATACCTTCAGCCAGTCCCTTGTAAAGTTCGAATATCTTCTGGTGGGGGACCTTCTCCATTTTTATCACCCGGCACTTCCTCTTCATCTTTCTGACTTTCTTGTCCATGGAATTGGCGGTGAGCACCACCGGAAAGGAAGACCCCTTCATCATTGAGGACATGGTTTTCGTGAATCCCCGGTCGCCCCTGCCCAGGGCGTCTATCTCGTCGACCAGCACTATCTTTCCTTTCTTCCACAAACTGGACTGCTCAAGTGCTTCTCCAACCGTTTCCTTCAAAGACTTCTTGTTCCTGCGTTCGGATGCGTTTATCTCGTACAGTTCGTATTCCAGTGCTTCAGATATCAGTTCCAGAACCAGGTTTTTCCCCACTCCCGTGGGACCCACCAGGAGTATGGGCTTGCTCTGCTTGTCCCAGTTTTTTATGGCTTCGTAAAGGCTCGAAATCGCCTCCCGGTTGCCCACAAAGCCGTCCAAACTCTTCGGTCTGTACATACCTTTAAATGGTCGACAAGATTTAAAAATAGAAGCTTTATATTGGTTGTGTTCAACATTCTACCATGGATTTTGTGCAAGCTTTTCACACTGCTTTGGGAAAGGGATGGATAGTTTTTAGGAACACACTCTCCAGCATAGCCGCTTCGTTGCCCCATCTCATAGGCGGTCTGACTATACTGGCAGTGGGTGTGATTGCTGCCAAGGCTTTGAGGAAACTGTTAGTGCGAATCCTGGTGGTACTGGGAATCGACAAGATAACCGAGGAGTCTGGAGCCGACATCACACTCAAGAAGATGGGATATCGGGGCAGGACTCTGGACCTGATAGGGGATTTGGTCAAATGGTTCATCTATCTGATTGCTTTGACCGCTACCGTCGATGCCCTGGGGCTGACCGTAGTCTCTGCATATTTCACACAAGTGGCAAACTTTGTGCCCAAGATAATATTCTCCATAATACTCCTGATAACCGGGCTTATGATAGCCGATTTCATAGGCAGTCTGGTCAGGAACTTCTTGACCATGAACGTGAACAAGAAAAGGGAGAAAAGCAGGGTCACAATGGCAAAGATGTCTGAGACTTGTCTGAGGATATCCATATACATAGTTGCCATAATACTTTCCCTGAACGTGCTGGGACTGTCAACCGAGGCCCTCAACATACTGTTCGGAGTCGTCTCCCTTGGGTTTCTAGTGGTGGTTCTGGTCGGTTCCAAGGACATCGTTCCCAACTTCGTGGCCGGTGTCCATCTTCAGTCAAAGATATCGGTGGGTGACAAGCTTACTCTGGAACACAGCGACAGGACCTACAGCGGCACGGTGGAAAAGATAGGAAAGATAACAACCACACTGGCGGACAAGAAAGACCTCACGGAAGTGCCGAATCTAATCCTATTAAATTCAATCAGAAAGAGAAAACCCAAGATTTAATTGTAGTTCGGATTGTTTTTCTCACGTTTCTTCAACTGTCTTAGTGCCTTGTCCATGGAGCCCATCCTCTGTATGTCACGGATGAACGTTGAGTAGCCTCTTCCTCCGTCTATGGGACTCTGGTATCCCTGGTCGGCCCTGACGCCGAGTTTGAAGGCTTCCCCGTATATTCCTTCAGTCATGTTGAACAGTATGAATGCTGCCTTGTCCGGGTCGCCTCTTTCCAGGTTGTACTTGAACTCTCCATAGATGGGAACCGACTCGACCACCGCGGTGGCAGTTTCCTCATCCACGTCCGCGTACTGGACCAGCCTTTCTGAGAGAACGTGGTCAAGTTCATGTTCTATGGGCACTTCCTTGAACAGTCTCTTCATGCTGTATGGCATGTCACTATTGGGGAGTCCTTTGTAGTAGTCGCTGCTCATATCTATGCCTTCTGCCTCTATCTTCCCGTACCTTTCCCTGAACCTGGTCCTCCCCAGATAGTCAGTGCCTTCTCTCATCTCCAGGGGAATGCTGCCTCCGAACCTCTCCTCTTCCAGTCCGAAGTACCTGCTCCTCCTTTCATTCTCCCTAGCGAAGTTTTCAATCACTTCTTCTATCTCTGGTCGTACACCTCGGGGAGAGATGTCAGGCATGTAAGCGCTTCTTAACATAACAATGAATTGTGGGTAAGAAATAAATAATTATTTGAATATCTCACCGGTCTCTTTCGACCACAGAAGCAGGTCTAGTTCATCCAAAGGTATTCCTATGTTCTCGGAAAACTCCTTCATCTTTTCCTCTATTTCCAGATAACGCTTCTTGGTCAGAGTCTTTGGCTCTTCTATCACTCCCAGCGCCTCTAGGTTCTTGAGTATGTGTCTGTCCAGTATGGCAAGTCCCCGGTAGCCGATGTTCCTCAGGAAGTGAGATGCTTCCTTGTAGCCCAGACCCTTGACGTTTTTTACCAGCCATTCTCTTGCCTGGTGCGGATCTTCTGGAAGTTCCTTCAAGGACGATTTCAACTTTCTAGCTTTGACAATCCTCTTAGCTTTCACGTTCTTGAACCTCACACCCGTCATGCACGCTCTGACCCGTTCCACGCTGCCTTCCTGCATGACACCACATTTCCGCATCCTCTTGATTGCCTGGTCAGAAGTACGGGCCTTGGATTGTGGAGTGAGCAGACAGAAGCAGAGTTCCTTGAACAACTCCTCGTCCGTCTTTTTGCCCACTTCCCTGAAATCTTCCAGACGTTGTTTTATCTGTTCTTTTCTCTGGGAATAGAGATGTTTCAATTCTTTCACACCCATCATATCTCTCCTTTGACTTCCTTCTCCAGCCTCTTCAGGAATTGGTCGTAGAAGTAGGCGCGTTCTTTTGCAATAGCCCTTCCTATGGGTGTCCGCATCCTCTGTGGTATGTCCTTTATCTTGGTATCATACTCTATCTGAGGGCTGTGTTCTGATTTTATACGTATTCTTCCGTCCGTGCTCCCACCGAGGTTTTTGTCAACGTACTCATTCAAATCGAACTCCTTGTACATCTTGGAGCCGTGCGCGCCGGCCCACATGAAGGAGCGGGCGATGCCGGCCGCACCCAGACAATCGAGCTTGTCTGCATCGAAGAGTATCTCAGCTTCCGTTGTGTCCGGAGCCATGTCAGACCTCCTGAACCTGTGTGAGGCGATGCATTCCTGTACGTGTTTTATCTTGCCTTCCGGGTATCCGACCTGTTCCAGTAGAGGTCTGGCCATCTCAGCGCCAAGTTTTGCATGGTCTGTGTTCCCGCTGGGGTCGTTGTCCTCCCTGACTCTTGCGATGTCGTGCAGAAGCGCCGCGGCCTCCAGAACCTCCATGTCCACGTCTTGTCCTTCAGCCAGACGCAGGCAGTTGTTGTAGACCCTGAGCACATGGTCGTAGTCGTGGTCTGAGGATGAGAGCTCCTTCCTCACCGCTTCCTGTATATCCAATAGCCTGCGGTCCATGGCTCTATTTCTCTCCAACTTTTTTATTCTTGTAGTAGTGGCAGTAACTGCTGACCGGACATTCCCCACACTTGGGTTTTCTTGAAAGGCAGACCTTCTGACCGAATCTGACCAGTGTCAGGTTGACATCCTTCCAATACTTTTTTGGCAGGGCTTCAGTCAGTTCCTGTTCCGTTTTTTCCGGGGTCTTCGTATCCGCCCAGCCCAGACGGTTGCTCACCCGATGCACGTGAACATCTACCGGTATGGCGGGTTTGTCGAACCCGGCCACAAGGACGATGCCCGCAGTCTTCCTTCCCACTCCGGGGAGTTCCAACAACTCTTTCATGTTGTCAGGGACCTTCCCACCATATTTCTCAACGATGATTCTACTCACTTCCTTTATGTTCCTCGCCTTCACGTGGTAGAAACCGGCCGGTCTTATCAACTTCTCTATGTCATCAGTACCCGCTTTTGCAACGTCTTCTCCCTTTGGATACTCCCCGAACAATGCCTTGGACGCCTTCCTGGTGTTCGCATCCTTTGTCCTCTGTGAGAGTATGGTGGTTATCAGGACCTTGAAGGGGTCTTTGGTCTTCCAGTCCTCCCCGAATTTGTCTATCAAAATCTTGAGGACTCTCACAACATTTTCACTATCTTTTTCCTTGATTTGAATCCCTTCACTATTTTTACCTTATCTCCGAAATGTTCTGACAACAGTTTCTCCACCGCCTTGTTTGCTTTGCCTTTCCTGGCGGGTGCGGTTACCTTTACCTTGAGTGGCTTTCCTTCAATAATCTCATTTCTCTTCGCGTTTGGGATGACCTTTATTTTCAGCGTCTCCTCCTCTATCACCAAGGGTCCGATGTAGCCGCAGTCCTTGCACTCGTACTTGATTCCGGTTTCGCTGCCCATGTAGAGGTTGACCTCGCTGGAACCACATTTCGGGCACTTCTTCAGTTTCATCTCTCTTCCTTCCTGTATTCGTAGTAGGAATAAACGAACAGATAGACAGTTCCGGTTAGCACAGGTATGACAACTATCAGGAAAACGTCCTCGTATACCAATCCTGCCAGCATCACCACCGCCAGTATCTTGAATATAATACTGCCCTTCTTATGCGTCTTCTTCCAGACACGGTCACTGCTCAAAGTCCAGGGGGTGCGGATACCCACGAACCAGTTCCTTTTGGCCTTCTCCAAGACCACGCCCAAGTAGTAGAACAATGCGGAAAGTCCTGGGAATAAGAAGAGATTTATGGAGAAGCCGTATCCTAGGTTGAGAAGGATGGAGACTACGTAGAGATATAAGACAAATCCCATCAATACCAGTATCAAGTTCTGATAATAATCGAAGAACTTTTCTATGTTCCTCTTCAGCGGGTCTATCCTGGGTATCAGAAAGTAGAGCATGTAGACAAGCAGGAGCACCGCAGGCATCAGCAGAAGGCCCATCCATTTGGGGCCATATCCGTCTGGTTTTCCCGAAGGTCCCCAATGAGTAATCATCTCATCCGGCATGACCGTCCAAAAGACAAATGCCAAGACCAGCGAGATGAACACAAACCCACCCATCAACCAGTCTTTGGTGTTCATACCCATATCAGTTATTAAGTTAAAGCGGATTTAAACCTATTCCTTTTCTTTCTCCCATAATCTCCTGACAAGGAAGACGATGCCTGATATGATCACCGCAACGACCAGAATCATGAAAGTGGTAGCCACGTTCTCCAGCATCTCAGGGCTGAATATCAGTACCCCACCAAGCATCAGTATTATCAGGCCCGAGACCAGCTTTAACTTCTTCACACTCTCCACGGTAAACTTCTTGGAGCCGAGTGTCGCGGCGAACAGGATGACTATTACTGTCAGTGGAAGTACGTATACGATGTTGTAAAAGACCAGGTAGAGGTAGTACTCGAGGGCAGGCAGGTTTCTGAGGGTGAGTACTCTTATGTACACCATGGGAAAACCGACCGTGCATAGGAGTTCATACATGTTTACGGTCACTGCCAGGATCACAGTCCCAAGGGCCAGTGCCCATAAAGACTTGGCCTTCATGAGGCCTTTCGCCTTGTCGAAGAACCTATGTTTTTCTTGGGTTGGGAGTGTCAGTGAAGGCCCTTTCTTGAAGAAGAAGTAATCCTTTACATTTATCAGTCCTGCTGCTATGGCCACCAGGCCTGCCAGTAGTGTCAACAGTTTCATCTCTGCTCCTATCAGGAATATGTTCAACCACGCACACATGAACAGGAAGTATATCAGAGCCGAGAAGAACACGAATATTCCTCCCACTATCAGTATTCTCTTCCTGGACTTTGCCAGTAGCATAGCACTGAGCAAGAATGTAAGTATGAAAAATGCACAGGGGTTGAATCCGTCTGCCCCGCCTATCAGTACAGTCAGGACTGGCAGTGACACCTGGGTGATGTCCATCTCACCCAACAGCGGGATTTGCATCACGTTCTCATCCCCTCCCTCTCCTTTGTCCGGCACTGTCACGTCCTCGTTTACTTTCAGAGTCCAGGAATCTTCTATCTCCAGAGCCCTTTCAAAATCTATCTCCCCCTCCGAGATGGGAGCTGGTTCTGCTTCCACGCTCACTATCTTGTAGTCAGATTCGTCTATGATTGGGGTCAGATTCTCAGAGAACAGGAGTTCCTTGAGGAATTCGTTCGAAACCTCTTGGTCTCCGGTCCTGACCAGGAGTCTGCCTTTTGTCCACAGTTTCAAGGGATTTCCTGGGATGCTGTTCAGGTCCACTTCCTCGAAGGACAGGGAGCCATCCACCAGGCATGGATTTCCTTTCAAATCTTCCAAATCGTCTTCCATCTGTGGTATCTCCAGACTGCCCAGACCCGTTTTCTTGCTTGAGATAAACAACTGGGGTACTGAGGACATGGTCCCGTACTTCTGTGAATACTGTCCCAAGAGTCGCGCGTTCTCCTCCCCCCAGTTCCAGAACATGTATTCTATGACAACCAGGTCATCGTTCCTGGAAGGCCAGTTGGAAAGTACCATGGGGTCGGTGATTGCGCAGTTTGGGCAACCTATTTTTGTGAAATAGACCGCACAGGTCTTTTGCTCCCCCGCAAACACAGGGCTAGAGAAGAGTACCAAGAATACTACAAGTCCCAACAAAATACCTCTTTTCATGGACGTAGATTACATGAAACCTTTTAAATAGTTAAGTTTCAAATTATGTAACGATGGAGCACGAGAAGAAGATAGTGGTGGGCACGCTCGTACTGACAGTGTTTATTTTGTTGGTTGCGCTTTCCTCCTTCTATGTCCAGACACAGGTGGAGGCAGGGAATGCCTTCGGGTGCATGATTCCAATCTATTTGTTCATCCCGCTACTGGCATCCATAGGACTGTTCATAGGGACTTTGGTCTACTACTTACTATCCCCCAGGTTCGTGGTAAAGCCGGACAAGGATTTGCTGCTCAAGTTGTTTGACAGTGACCAGAGAAAGGTCATAGGAGTACTTTTGTCGAACGAAGGAAGCGCCCTGCAGTCAAAGATTGTGAGGAAGACAGACCTTTCCAAAGTCAAGGTTTTCCGGGTGTTGAGAAAATTGAAGAGAAAGGGTTTCGTGGATAAACAACCTTATGGAAAGACCAACAAAATAATCCTGAAAAAAGAACTGAAGGACTTGTTCGGTTAGTAGCCCTCTATCAATACCAACAGCCCTCTGTCATCTCTTAAGAACAGCCTGTCACCATCGTTGTTCCAGACCGGGCTTTTACGCTCCCAGTAAAGAACCGACTGATTCGTCCCGGTACCAGTGACCAGTTTCAGCCTTTCTCCGGGGTTCAACTCAACGTCTTCGAACCTGTATATGTGTGTGGCTTCGTCCTTCAGACTCCAACCATGTAGGTCCAGGGCATTTTTGCACCCATTCCTGACAACAATCCACTCCTGGTCAGTGTCTTTCTCTATTCCTTCATCCCATTTGATTTTTACGGAAACACACCACACGGACGACCTTTCCCATATGCCCAGGCCTTTCTCCCTGGCCTGTTCCTCTGCCTCCCGAAAGACCTGCTCATATCTACTGTACTCCGGGAAATATGCATGGGCCAGGCCGCTCTGTATCATGCCCAGATTTACGCTCAAATCCTCCAGGTAGACCCAGGCCAGCACCCTTCCGTACCTGTCTTTGTCTTTTGACTCGAAAGACACGTCCTTCCCCTCAACCGCCTTTGCCAGGGATTTTCTTGCCAGTTCGTAGTTCCCTTCGTTCATCTCCGGAGCGTTTATGCCCAGGAGTCTGACCTTCTCTCCGGTAGCCAATTCCAATGTGTCACCGTCTATGACCCTGACTACCGTTCCCTGTTTCGTTTGGTCCTGGCCCGAGAGAAACAAAAGGGCAATCGCTATCAGAAGAATAAGAAATAACTTTTTCATGTGACTAATTGTCTGTAAAACTTAAATTATTCGTAGCGCAGAGCTTCCGCTGGGTCCAGTTTGGCTGCCCTCCAGGCCGGGTAAAGACCTGATATGCTCCCTACCACAGCCGAGAAAACCACTACCCCGGCCATAAGAAAAGGGGAAAGGCTGGACTGGAAGTCGAATCCTATAGTCGAGGATATTATTCCTGACAAGCCGATGGTAGTCACGGCTCCCAGTATCATCCCCAGTATGCCTCCGGCTATGCCCACTATGGCTGATTCCGCTAGGAACAAAGAGAGAATTCTGAAATTAGTGGCACCCACTGCCTTCATGATTCCTATTTCCCTGGTCCTCTCCATGACTGACATGAGCATGGTGTTCATGATTCCGAACCCGGCCACCACCAGTGAGATGGCAGCTATTCCCGCCAGTACTGCAGAAAGAGCCGCAAACACCGCATTCACACTTTCTATTATCTGCTCGGTGGTCATGGCACTGAAGACGTCTTCACCGTACTTGTCGTCCAGTTCTTCCTCAATCTCTTCGGCCACCTCTTCCGTGTTGTCGGTTGCTTCGACCATTATTGCGTATATCTCCTCACTGTCGTTCGTGATGCTCTTCATCGCTTCCATGGACATCATGAACGAAGAGTCGTCCTGTCTGTTTCCAACCGATTCCAGTATCCCGACCACCCTGAACCTCTTCCCTTCGATGGTCACCTTGTTCCTCAACCTCATGTCAGGAAATATAATTTCCGGCACATTGTTGCCTACTACTACCGAACCCTTCTCGTTATTCTTCATCCACCTGCCGCTTTCCAGGTCAAAGCCCTGCAGGTCCTCGAACATCTCCACACCTTCCTCGGGAGGAAATGCGGATACCCAGGTTATAGTACTTTCATCATCGTATTCGACCATCAACTGCTTGGTCTGCATGGGAATGGCCCGCCTCACTCCCCTGACCTTTTCCACCAGTTCCACGTCATCTTCCTTCAAAGACTTTCCGAACATCCCCGGAGGCCCAAAACTGCCGGAACCGCCGAAACTGGGCATCACGGTTATGGTGTTTGAACCCAGTTGTCCCAGCTGGTCGGTGACCGTGGCACTCAGCCCCTGCCCCAGGGATATGAGTGCGACGACAGCTGCTATTCCTATGGCTACCCCCAACAGAGTGAGAAAAGAACGGGTCTTCCTGTACAATACATTCCTTATGGCAATCCTAAATAGTTCAGTGTCCATACAAATCCCTAAGCTGCCATTATCTTTGCGAAGGTCTTTTTCGGCTTCAGCCACCCCTTCTTCCTGGCGAACCAAATGGCAATTATTGCTATTACTATGTAAGCATAAATTAGTATTGGGGACTGTTCCTTGTTGTCATCCTGGGGTCTGCGGTTTACTCTGACTTCCATGGTCTGGTTTCTCTCGTATTCGTCGTAATTGTTGTCTTTGTATTTGAGAGTGAAAGTAATCGGGTAGACACCAGGTTCCACGTTCTCGAATGTGGCGTCGAAGTCGAGGGAGTCTATGTCGTCCGGTTCTAAGTTTCCCACGTATATTTTTTGCGGCTCTATGGAAGCCACGTTTGAACGTATCTCCACTATGACGTAATAGGCAGTGCCCGGAGCTATGTTGACTATGTCCAGACTGATTTCAGAGGTCCCGCCCCAGTATGGTTCTGGTTCTATGGACACCGGTATCAGTTCTATCTCCGGCGAGTTGGTGGCTTTCGCCACCTCTATGTCCAGTTCCTCAGTGACCCACATGCACATATCACACGTCCTATATCTGACAGTCAGTTCGTTATCACCATCTATGGCGTTGGAATCAACAATTAACTTGTACTTGACCAGTTCATAGTCCTGACCGCCCAGTATGCCTATGTCCCTCTGAGTATCCTCGTTGGAAATTATCTGGAACGGGTATTCAGGCAACAGTTCTAGGAATACACTGTCTGCATCGTCTCCCCCGGAGTTCTCCACCTTCAGCCACACGTTCACGTACTTGCCCGGTTCAGCCGGGAAAGGGTCGTACTTGGCAAGGCTCACGTCCACAGTGGGCCCTTCTATGGCTAGGGTCGGGGAGGCTAAGAGTAGAAAAACCGTGAATAAGGTCAGCAGCCTATCCATGTATCTCGCCGTCCACCAGTTCCACTCTCCTCTCTGCCCTCTTGCTTAGTTTCTGGTTGTGTGTAATTAAAATTAACGTTTTGCCCTCCTTGTTCAGGCCTTCCAGTATGTCCATTATTTTTCTCCCCGTTTTGGTGTCCACATTTCCTGTGGGCTCGTCGGCAAGTATCAGTTCCGGCTTGTTGGAGAGTGCTCTGGCTATGGCTACTCTTTGTCTCTCCCCTCCGGAGAGTTCGTTTGGGCCGTGTTCTTCCCTCCCCTTCAGGCCGACCATTTCCAGCAGTTTTCTGGCCCTGGACTCCCTTTTCTTCTTAGGAATGCCTGCGTACCACATGGGCATAGTCACGTTCTCCAGGGCAGAAAGCCTTCCTATCAGGTTGAAAGTCTGGAATACAAATCCGATCTTCTTGTTCCTTACCTTTGCTAGTTTGTCCTCACCGAGTTTCGAACACTTGACGCCGTCCAATTTTATCTGTCCTGAGGTGGGACGGTCCAGGCAACCGATGAGATTCAGTAAGGTGGACTTTCCCGAGCCGCTGGGACCCACTACCGACAGAAATTCTCCTTCTCCTACAGTGAGGTCAACGTCTCTGAGAACCGGTACCACTACCTCTCCCATCCTATACTTCTTTACCACGTTTTTCATCTCGAGTTTGTTTTTCATACTAAGAATAAATTGTAGTTTCCATATTTAAAGTGTCTCTTCGGTGTCTTCGTTCCCTGACCTGAACCAGCCCCTTTTCCACACCAGCCACACCACCGTCAGGCCTCCTATCAGGTAGACCGCGTATACGTGCAAAGGCACTTCTTTCCCTGACTCTACATCGCTTTTGGGCTTGAGTTCAAAGTTCACTGTCTCCGAATTTTCGAAGGAATCGTAGTCACTATCCTTGTACCTTATGTTGAAAGTAATCGGGTAGACACCAGGTTCCACGTTCTCGAATGTGGCGTCGAAGTCGAGGGAGTCTATGTCGTCCGGTTCTAAGTTTCCCACGTATATTTCCTCCGGCTCTATGGAAGCCACGTCTGAACTTATTTCAACTATGACGTAATAGGCAGTGCCCGGGGCTATATTCACGATATCAAATGTCATCTCTGATTTTCCTTCTGGATAGGGCGCTGGTTCAGCCATTCCTCTCAGGAGTTCTATCTCCGGCGAGTTGGTGGCTTTCGCCACTTCTATGTCCAGTTCCTCAGCGACCCACATACAGAAGTCACAGGCCCGATATTTCACCTTCAGCTCGTTTTTCCCGTCCACTGCGTTGTCGTCCACAAGCACTTCGTATTTGACTCTCTCGAAGTCTTTGGCTCCCAGGGACCCGATTTTCCTAACTCTGTTAGCATCATGGTCTAGAGAGAACGGGTATTCGGGCTGGAGTTCTACAAGCACGTTGTCAGCAGTACTCGTACCTGAGTTATCCACCTTCAGCCACACGTTCACGTACTTGCCCGGTTCAGCCGGGAAAGGGTCGTACTTGGCAGTATTCACGTCTACGGTAGCCCCTTCTATGGCCAGGGCTGGAGAAGCCAGTACTAGGAAAATGACAATCATAGCAGTTAAAATCTTCATTTTATCAACTTTTTATCCCGTTAAAGTTTGACCATTTCACTTCCTCTTGACGGATTCCAGACGGTTCAGTATCCTTTCAAAGTCCTTAACAGTCAATTTGTGGACCCTTTTCTCTATATATTTGGGTCTGGACTTAAAAGTCTTTTTAATGGCTTCTTTTGACAGTTTCAAGGCCTTAGCAGAGTCCTTCAAGGAGTTATAGGCCTTTTTCCTTTTATGCTGGTAAAGCGTCCTGGCCAGCTTGTCCACCTTCTTCCCCAGTTTCTTCACGTCCTTCTTCTCCAGTTTAACCATGGAGACTTCCACGTTGGGAGCCGGGTAGAAGTCGTCTATGGGCACAGAGCCGACTATCGATACCTTCAGATAATGGTTGGCTAGGAAAGACAGGTGTGTGGAGTCAGGGCTTCCCTTCTTGGTGGTGAGTTTTTCCGCAAATTCCTTTTGGAGGATGAGTACTCCCTTTTCCCATTTCCTGGTGACTATCTTGCTCAGGAAAGGGCCGGATATGGAGAAAGGCAGATTGGAGACTATTTTGTCAAAGGCAGGCAAACGTACCTTCAGAGCATCGCCCTCGACCAACTTTACGTTGCCGGAAATATTTTTCAGGGCCGGAAAGAACCTTTTGTCCTTTTCTATTACCAGAACCTTTTTTGCGATATCGGCCAGTTTCGAGGTCAGGAATCCGGGGCCTCCGCCCACTTCCAGGGCCCTGTCTTTTTTCCCGACTTCAGCTTCTTTTACCATCTTGTCGAATATCTTCTCGTCGGTTATGAAGTGTTGGTCCAGTTCCTTGGAGGGATAAACTTTGTATCTGTTTATCAGCTGTTTGTACAAGTCTGCCATATCTACCTATTAGATGGTAAAACTTTAATTGGTATCAATCAGACCCGGAACTTGGCCACTTCTTTGATTACGTCTACGTGAGTCAGAAACAATGACCGGCAGCAGTATCGCTTCAGCCCTAAACCGTCCAGGACTTTCTTGGGGTCTTTACCCTTCTTCACGTCTTTCTTGTACTTCTCCCATAGACCTGCAAGCGGTTTGCCGCATGTGGGGCACCTAACTGGTATTATCATATTAACACTTCTTCACATACATTTATAATGTTATCGTTTGGACTTCTGTTTGTGTCTCCTGGGCCCGGCTTTGGACCTGCTCGGTTTGTGGGGCTCGGTCCTTCTGGAATCAGCCACCATCAAAGTCCGGTCATAGTCCATGTATTTGTCCCTTAACTTTCCTCCGGAGAATTCGTTCAGGGCGCAGGCTATGGCCTGTCTGACTGCGTCAGTCTGTCCCGTTATTCCGCCCCCGCTGACGTTCACCGAAATATCCACCTTTTTCGGGAGTTCGCCGGCCAGTATAAGGGCTTCCTTGATGCGCATCCTTGAGGTCTGGTTCCATACGTCGAGGGGTTTTCCGTTTATTCTCAGGACGCCTTTGCCCTTCTTGATGACCGCTCTGGCAACTGCTTTTTTCCTCTTGCCAACTGTGGTTATGGGAGAGGGCTTCTTGTCCTTCTTTTTCTTTCTCTTCTTCGCCATGGTATCTACTTCCCTGGTCTCCATCCCATTCTCTTTGACAGTGTCTTTAAGTCCGTATAGTCGCACTCCAGGTCTTGTTTGGTCTTTTTAGGCTTCTTCAAATCACCTTTCATCTCTTCCGGCTGTCCCACGAACACTTTCACTCTCTTCAGTGCCTCTCTTCCCTTTGCCTTCTTCTTTCCCAGCATGCCCCTTATGGCCCTCCTGACCATTTTGTCGGGAGCTCTGGGCTGGAAAGGTCCATTGTACTTGTTGCCCAGGTTTCGTCTCTTCTGGTACTTCTCAAGTGTCTTGTCCGGGTCCCCTGAGATTATGGCTTTCTCCGCGTTCACCACCATCACCTCTTCGCCTCCCAAGGCGGATTTGGCGGCTCGTGCGGCCAGGCGTCCGAGGATGGCACCTTTAGCGTCAAGAATCATTCGAACACCCTCACTTTCTTGCCCTTTGGTTTCTTCTTGACCAGTTCGCGTATGGTCATAGTCTTGCCCTTGGCTTTCTTGATCTTCTTTTCCGCATCCTTGGAAAACTTCCAGGCTGCTATCTTCAGGGGCTTGCTCAGTTCTCCGGTGCCCAGCACTTTACCGGGTACCACGATGGTCTCTCCTTTCTTTGCAAAAGTTTCCATTTGCCTGAGATTGACTTCTGACATCTGTCTGGTCGGTTTTTCCAGCCTCCGGGCTAAAGACACTTGGAACGGGGATTCCTTCTTGAATCCGTCCTTCTTGAGGTCTTCTATCAGTTTCTTTAGATTGGGATTGGTCTTGACTTTCTTCATATAATCACTTTAAGTTCTGGACGTACGTTTAAATAACTTTATTTTTAGACTGTCGGGTTGACTTTCCTGGCGTGGTAAATGGCATAAGCAGTGTTTGCTGAGTGACCGAATTTCATTTCCGTCAACAGAAAGTCTTGGTCCGATTTTATGCCTTCTGAGATTTCCATCTGTTCCCTCAGGTCCTTCAGTTCCACGCTACTGGCAAGTCTGTCCATGTCCACGCACTCAGAAAAAAGTGCCTTGTACGCCTCTGTGAGCGAAACTGCCATAAAAGGGATTGACGAAAAACAATAAAAACACATACTACTATTATATCCAGGTGAAATGATGGGAAAAGTAAAAACCACTGCCATAAGAAACTTCAGCGATGAGTTGATGGAGAAACTGCCGAACAAGTTCTCCACTGAATTCAGGAAGAACAAGGAAGTTCTGAAAGAGTTGGACCTGAACACCACCAAGAAATCTATAAACAAGATAGCCGGTTACATCACACACGAAGTAAAGAAGCGCAAACAGAAAAGGAAAGAGATGAAGGAACTGGCAAAGAGACAGGAACAGCGCAAGGAAAGACGGAAAGAGGTCCCGGTCACTGAGGAACTTGAGGATGAATGAAGGACTGTTCTGAATGCAGGGGGCCGGATTTGAACCGGCGAAGACACTAAGTCACAGGATTTCTTACCGAATCCTCGAAACTTAAGTTTTCAGACTTAAGTCCTGCGCCTCTAGCCTAGCAGACTGCTATTTGACCAGGCTTGGCTACCCCTGCCTCTGGGAAAGTTAGAATCTGATGGTTTAAAAAGGTTTACACGCCCTTGACTTCCTTTCTCACTTCTTTTGCGAAAGCCTTTGCCTTCTGGTCTATGATTTCCACTGCATTGTTTACTATCTGTTTTGGCGACAGTCCGCTTATGGATTCGACTTGAAATATGACCTTGCTCGGGTCTGTCTCTATTTCTATGCCTGCCACCTCTTCACACCTCAGGCATAGGGAGCATTTCTCTGGGTCCTTGAATTTGAGTGTGGACCGGCTCTTCTTTAGCACGCCCTTGGGACACTCCTTCACCGCCTTGGACAATCCTTTCTTGCTGTTTACTTTGAGTTTCGGATAGAACTTGTACCCCACGTTGGCGGCCTGCCACTTGGCATGGTCCTGTCCCTTTCCCAGCACGGCAGTCGCCTCGAACTTCAGTTCCTGCCCTTCTATCAGTTCGACTATTGGAATCTCGGGGTCGACCGGCTTTACTTTGGGGTCCGATGACTTCATGTCACCGGCTTTTATCACTCCCGGGCCCTTCTTTTTCAGCACTAGCACTACCTGGCACTTTCCACATCCCTTTCCCTTGCACGTACACTCTTCTCGGATGTTCATGGTCTTGGGGTTGAACTTCAGCGGTATCAAACCCAGCCTGTGAGCGATAACCTCGTCGAACAGGCCAGAAGTGTTCTGGTGCATCTCCACGTCCTCTATGGCGAGTGTGGGCACTTCGGATACCATTACCCGCCTCAGAGCGTTGGCAAAGGCCGGAGTAGTGTCTGAAAGCAGAAAACGTACCGAGTTCTTGTCTTTAGACAATGTTTTGACCTTCATGGACCCACGTAGTGATTTAGGTGAAAAGCTTTATATAGGTTTTCAAATCTTCCGGAAATACCGGCAATGTGCAGACCGAGCCCTTAAGTAGTCCTGGAGCAATTTGGTACTACGCCTTGGGAGGTGGTGTAATGGTGACCGAAATAGACGAGGTGCTGAGACGCCTTACAGACGAAGAGGTAGACGAACTCAAGCAAAAGGCATTCATGAGAAGGCTTGCTAGGAGACGTTTGGGCCTGCCTATGCTTCCTTCACGCCTTTTGTCAATATGATTTCGAAACATGTACCAAGTCCTTTCTAAGCAGACCCGCCGGCCCTGTTTCCTCCGGGCCGGTTTTATTTTTTCCTGTCACTAGATCATTTCTCTACTTAAATTAGAACGATTATTTACAACCTGCGTCCCCTGCGGCCGCCTTTTTTGCGACAACCGTCGTGGGGAATGGGGGTCACGTCTTCTATGGTCCCTATCTGGAGTCCGGCCCTGGCCAGTGCTCGGATGGCCGGCTGTGCGCCCTGACCGGGCATGATTGACTTGGAGCCTCCGGGTGCCCTCACCCTTACATGTATGGAAGTGATGCCCTTTGACAGTGCATCTCCGGCAGCCTGTTTGGCAGCTTGCATGGAAGGATAGGGTGTTCCTTTGAGATGGTCCTTGTCAGTCACCATTCCTCCCGACACCATGGAGATGGTTTCAGAACCGGTCATATCAGTGATATGTATCCTGGTGTTGTTGAAGGATGAATAGATGTTTGCGATTGCCCACCTTTCCTTCTTCTGCTTCCTTTGTGGTTGGGACCGGGTTCTTTCCTTTTTGGGCTTCTTCTTGCCTCTTTTGTCTTTCTTCCCTACTTTTTTCTTCCTTCCCTTTTTGGGCTTTCCTTTTTTCTTCTCTTCTTTACTCTTTTTTGCCATCTTTCTTCACCTTTTTCTTATCTTCCTTTTCTTTTCCAGTCTTCTTCTTGCTTTTCTTTTTTCCTTCCTTTTGTTCCTCTGGTTTCTTGACCTTCAAGTCAGAACTGATTTTTCTTTCCTCGTCCAGGGGGACCAGATAACTGGGCCACTTCACCTTGCGTTCGTCCACACGCACGTGACCGTGGACTATCATCTGTCTGGCCTGTCTGATGGTGTTTGACAGTCCATTCTCCTTTACCAGTGTCTGCAGCCGTCTTGTCAGAAGGTCCTTGATTTCCAGGGAAAGAACATCCTCGAGTTCTGCTCCCTTGTCCAGGAGTCCCAGTTTCTCTAACTTTGCGAGTAGTTCCTTTTTCTGCTTCTCGTTGCTCTCAGCCAGAAGGTCCCTTGCCCGTCTCCTGAATTCCCTTATGGTTTCTTCCATTCTCCAGATTTCCTTCTTTCTCCTCAGGCCGAACTCCTTCATGAGTTCCTTCTCCTCTTCTATCCTCGACTTGTCGTAAGGCCTGAACGGTTTGCTGAACTTCCTTCTCTGCTTTCTCGGGTCTCCCATTACTTATCACCCTCTTTCTTTTTCTTGGCTGCAATTAGTTGTTTCTTCTTGGAAACTCCAACCTTGGCACCCTTCCTGAACGAACCGCGGGTCCTCTGTCCCCTCACCGGCAGGTCCCTGCTATGCCTGACACCTTTGTAACTCTTTATCATCTTCATGAAATCTACGTCCTGTTTTACTTTCAGGTCCAGTTCAGCGCTCACCAGGTGCTTTCCTTCGCGGTTCAGTGCCCACTTGGGAAGTCCTGCCTTCTCAGGTTCTTTTATGGTTGCCTCAAGCCTTTCCTTTTCCTTGTCTGAAAGGTCGCTTAGTTTTTTGCCTTTGAGGCCCAGAGTCTTGACTATAGATTTGGACATGGAAAAACCGATTCCCTTTACCTCTCTTACGGCCCTTTCCACCGACAGGTCTCCGTTCAGGTCAGTGGCTGCTATCCTTATGATTTTCTTGACCTTGGATTCCTTTTCCTCTTTCTCCTGAGGCTTTGCCTGTTTTTTGTCCTTTTTTTCGTTTTTCTTTCCTTTCTTTCCTTTTGCCATGGTATCACTCTAGCAACAAGACATTTAAGATTTTTGAATTGTTAAACTTTATTAATAAACAAGTTATTTATAGGTTATGCAGGTCAAGGACGTGATGACAGAAAAGGTCACCACTTTGAAGTCCGGAGACAGTGTCAGCAAGGCTCTCAAGGTATTTTCCAAAAATGGCATATCCGGAGCACCGGTGGTGCGCAGGCAAAAGGTGGTGGGAGTACTTTCCCAGGCAGACATAGTCCGTTTCGTGGATTACCATTCTCCAAAAATCTATTACAAGTCTAGCAAACTGTTCCCCATGGTACTTTCTCTTCTGGGCGGGGAAGATGACTTCGAATCGACGAAAAAGGCGCTGAAAGAACTGAAAAATCTGAAGGTCAAGGACGTGATGACCAAGGACGTCCTGACAGTGGACCATGATGAAGACATACTTGTGGCAGCCAACCGTATGGACAGCAATCATGTCAACCGTCTGCCGGTTCTCAAGAACGGAAAACTCAACGGAATCATAACCCGTGCAGACATAATCAAGGCTCTGGCTTTTGACTAGAACTTATCCGTCCTGTCTATGCTTACTCCGTCTCTCTTCCAGTTGTTGTTCAGGCTGGCTCTGACCTCTGTTCCGGTTATGCCTCCGGCTCCCATCCTGTGGAACTCCGCGTCCCTGAATCCGGAATATCTGCGGCTGCCGCCTCCATGTTTTTTAAACAGTCCCAACGTCTTCTCGTCTGGGTCGTATCCCCTCAGGCTTCCCCTGTAGGAATCACCGTTTCTCTGAAAGACGGCTACGTGAGGTTTGCCTTTGTCCGGTGAGACCTGGTCGCATATGTGTCCGAAAAGCCGGTTTGCAACATCAGCAGCAGCGTACGGGAACTTGGTTTCCGGGAGTACCACCGTGGCGTGGACCGGCCGTCCGCTGAGCCTGTTTTTTCCAGATTTGTCGAATCGTTCCTCTATGTCCTCATATCCCAGGTCACCGTTCACTTCCTCCAAGTCATCCAGTATGGTGCTGACTTTGCCGGTATAGACCGCGTCAAAGATTTCCTTTGATTTTTGGGGTTCCATCTGGCCGGGGAACAGGGCAACCGCGACTGCCTCTGAGATACGGTACACGTCCCCTTCATCCAATCCGGGCTGCATGCGTGTGTACTCTTCCACAGCCTGTTTCACGGTTTTTGCCTCAGGGTCTTCTTTGTCGTAAGTGGTGGCTCCGTCTGAGATTTCGGAAAGGACTGCGCAGCTTCTGTCGAATTCAGGGTCAATCCTGTCGTCGAATATTTCAGTCAGAATGGTGGTGGAACTGGTCTTGGGGTTCAGGACGTCCCAGAAAACACCTTCCTTCCTCTTCACCTTTCTCACTATCTCCCTGCTTCCGTCGTGCTCGGAGACGTTCACATTCTTGCCCCTCTTCAACGCTTTATAGGGAATGATACCCTTTTTCACAGAATCCCTTATGAGGCCGTAACTTTCGTCTCCAAACAGGTTGACCGGGGGCCTGGTCCTGTATCCGGACAAAAGACCTTTCCAATCCTCCACACGTTTGACTATGGATGTCCCCCTCTCTTTGAGGGTGTTCAAAGCCAGTCTTTCAAAGGCCTTCCTGTCCAGGTCGGTGTGCCTTGGTCTGACTACCGGAACGTACCCGGTGTCAGCACCTTCTATTTCAGCCCTGACGCCGTTCAGTCGGCTCTCATACCCTTCAAACATGGCAAAAAGAACTAGATTAAGGTTTTAAAAGGTTTCGGTCAGGACTTTTTCTTGGTTTTTCCCGTCTCTTCCTTGGCTTTGCGTGAGGCCTTTGTCCAGCTCACGTTCCTGGGGTTCTTCCCTTTTTTCCAAGCTTTCTCGCACTTCGAGGAACACAGATAAGTAATGCTTCCCTTCTTGTGGACTACCATTTTTCCCTTTCCTTTGAAAATCTTGCCGCAAAAAGAACACTCCATTTTAACCACCAAATGAGCCACTCGACTCCATCTCTGTTTCCTGTAGCATGAGTATGTCTCCCTTGCGTATGGGTCCCACTACGTTTCTGGTCAGGACCTTTCCCTTGTCCCTTCCTTCCATGACCTTGCACCTGACTCTCTGCACTCCCTGAGAGCCAGACCTATGTAAAATCTTGATTACTTCCGCAGGAATAGCGCTCATGTAAACACCTATTTCTTTTTACTTTTGCCTTTCTTCTCGGGCTTCTTGTCCTTCTTCTTTTTCTCTTCTGCCTTGCCTTTCTTCTTAGATTTCTCTTCTTTCTTCTTTTCAGGCTTTTCCTTTTCAGACTTTTCTTTCTTCTCTTCCTTTCCGGCTCCTTTTGTCAGACCTTTGACGGTTCCCAGTATCTCTTTCAGCAACGTCTTGCCTTCCCCTTCCTTGACTATGGCTACGGTTGCGCAAGGTACATCTATGCCAGCTGCCCTGCCAAGTTCACTTTTGTTGGGCGCGTAGCAAAAGACTATGCCTTTCTCTTCGCACAGGGGCGGAAGATGCATCACTATCTCTTCTGGTTCAACGTCTTCAGCGATTATCACCAGCTTTGCGGTGGACCTTTCTATGGCCTTGGTGACCTCGTTGATCCCCTTTGCCACACTGCCGGTTTCACGTGCCATTTCTATGGCTTCCAGAACCTTGTCTGTCAATTCCTTCGGACTTTCGAAGCGAACATATGACTTCATCCTATCACCAAGTTAAAAGATATGGGGAAAGTTTATATAGTTTTTATCGGATGACAAATATTTAAGTCAGGAAAACAAAGTATAAACATGATAGAACCCAGCAAATTCCTGCGAGTCGTTTGCAAGGAGTGCAAGAACGAACAATTCATTTTCAACAAACCTTGTTCTGAAGTCAAGTGCCTCAAATGCGGTAAAGTGCTGGTAGAACCGAGTGGCGGAAAAGGAATCGTGAAGACCACGGTCGTTGAGGCCTACTAACGCTTTTCCATGTAGTAGCCAACGGTAAGAATCAGGACTATCATGAAGACTATGGTCACCGGGTCTGCGCCCAGGGCAACTTTGGGAATGTCTTGTATCATTCACTTCCTCTCCTTTTTCTTTTTAGCAAAGAATAATCCCACGAATATGATAATTATGAGTACTATAAGGAACGGAAAATCCATCTGCAACGGTACTTCCGGGAATGCAGCGGCCATATTACTTTCTCCTTTTGATACTCTTCCTAGTGTAGGTTATGTGAAGTAGTAAATAAAAGAGTATCGCTCCGGTCATGAACCCAGAAAAATGGAATAGTGTCTGGTAAATCATCTCTCTGGTCACGAATTCGGGTGCTACTATCAGGTCCTTCACGAAGTTGTAGAAAATGGAGAATCCAAAAACCGGGACCAGGATTCGTCTGGGTATGAAGTCACCGCCCTTCACGGTTATGGCACCGAAGACCGCGTATATACCCAGCGATGACCCACCCATCAGCAGTGTCGGGTACAGGTAAGCAGAAGGCAGTGCCACCACCAATGACGTGGCTACAAAGGAAACTATGAAGTCTACGCCCGATAGCTCGAACTCGTGTGCGAGGACCGCAGCCACCACCAGTGCGACCAGGTTTTCAGCCAGATGCAGTGAGTTCAGGTGCACGAACAGGAAGGTTGCCAGTCGGTAGAACTCGCCCGAGAAAAACCCGATTCCCGAGAGAGCGAACGTTTCGAATGCCTCCGGAAAGAAGAAGAATATGATTAAATCAATCACCACAATAAATACAGTCGTCGCTGCCAGGACATGCTTGAGCTTCACTGGTTCACCTCTTCTTCTTTGACTTCTTGCTCTTTTTTTTGGCCTTCTTCTTTTTCTTGGACTTCTTCTTTTTCTTGAGCTTCCTGATGTGAGCTATGAGGAGTATGCCCAAGGCAGTGGTTCCGAAGGATATGCTTAGTGCGACCGGGTCCATGTGTTCACCTGAAGATAATTTCGTGGAGGATTATATAAAACTGAACTAGCGGTCCTCGGGCTCTTCCAAAGGATAACACCTGTCACGTCTCACGGTCACCCTCGGGAAGTGAGGCCCCTCTGTTCACGTCTGCGTAAAACTCCTTGACGAAACCCGGGTGTACTATCAATGTCGGGTCTTTCGTGAAGAGCCCTTCTTGGAAAGCCTTTTAAAGCCTTTGTTTTTAATAAAGGTAGGTGATTTTGTGGGAAAGTTTCCTGAAGTGGGAGAATTCGTTTTGGGCACTGTCAAGTCTGTGAATCCCAACTCGGCCTTCATACAACTGGAGAACTACGACGCAGAGGGCATGGTGCATATTTCAGAGATATCAAAGTCGTGGGTGCGTGACATACGAAGGCACGTGAAGAAGGGTCAGCTGGTGGTGGTCAAGGTCCTGAACGTGAATCCCTCCAAGGGACATGTGAGCCTGTCCCTCAAGAGAGTCTCGCCCTCACAGAAGAGGGAAGTGCTCCGTAGTTACAAGCTGAAGAAACGCTCCAAGAACTTCTTGTCCTTCCTCAAGAAAGACCTGAAGATGAGCGACGGGGATGTGGAGAAGAAGGTTGCCCAGCCCCTGAAGTCCGAATTTGGCTCGGTTTACGCCGGGTTTGAAGCGGCTCTCATCCAACCAGACAAACTCAAAGAGGCTATCCCGGATTACGTAAAGGCAGTGACCAAAATAGCCGAGAAGAACATCGAGATAAAGGAATTTACCATGAAGCTTCCGCTGATACTCAAATCCAACGCCGGGGACGGAGTCAATCAGATAAAGAAGGCTTTGGAGTCGACAGACCTGAACGTATCATACATATCTGCTCCCAAGTATGTGTTGTGTATGGAAACCAAAGACCCCAAGGAAGGGGAAAAGAAACTGAGAAAAGAGGCTGAAAAGATCATAGACAAGTTGAACTCTCTGGGCGGAAAAGGCTCCATAGAGGAATAGACAATCAACGAATATTTTTTGCAAAATTATTTAAACCGACGGACAAAGTATACCTGGATAAGATGGCAGATACAAAACGCATCAGTTTTCATGTAAGGGCAGACCCACCTTGGTTTAGCGTATCCTGCACATCTTATCTAAACTCTCAGATAAAGGGCAAGAAAACCTTTTAATCTGGGATGATGCTTCTCCTTTCATTTCCTTCCGGGGAATAGCGGACCAGTAAACTTCTGACATACGGACCTTTATAAGTTCCCATCAACTAACCTTTTTATAGAAAGAAAACCATTATAAACCTATGCATGCTGCTGAAGTCAAATATCTGAAAAAGCCCAAACTCAAGAACCCGATTATGGTGGAAGGACTGCCTGGAGTGGGAAACGTGGGCCGGATATGCGCCAGTTACCTGGTCACCCAGCTCAAGGCAAAGAAGTTCGCCGAACTGTTTTCCCCCTATTTTCTACCTCTGGTCATCATAAAGAAGGATTCGAGCATACACCTTCTCAAGTGTGACTTCTACTACAAGAAAGGAAAAAAGAAGGGACAGAGGGATATGATATTCCTGGTAGGGGATTCACAGTCTCTGACCCCTCACGGGCACTACGAAGTGTGCGGGGAAATACTAAAGGTGGCCAAGAAATTCGGAGTCAAGGATATCATAACACTGGGAGGATACGCGGTCAAAGAGCCGCCGGACGAGCCCAAAGTAATGGGAGCGGTCAACGGTGAGAAACTCAAGAAGAAGTACAAGAAGTTTGACATCGATTTCAAAGGCAGGAAGAACGTCGGACACATAGTCGGTGCGTCCGGTCTCCTGCTCGGAATGGGTAAATCAGAAGGCATAGATGGACTGTGCCTGATGGGAGAGACCATGTCTTTTCCCATAGTTACCGACCCCAAGGCAGCCGAAGCCATTTTGGACGTCCTGACCAAAATACTCAACGTAGACATGGACATGTCCAAGATAGAGAAGGCAGTGGGAGAGATGGAGAGGTTGATAAAGAAGACCGAGAAACTGCATCATTCCATGGCAAAAAACATGCCCTCGGGAAAGAAGAAGCCGGATGTGCGTTACATCGGATGACAAAGTTTTATAAACCTTAACCTCCAATAGTTCTCAGGGTCTGTATGAAAGAATCATTCTCTAAGGAAAAGATGACCCGGTTCGAGAAGACCCGGATCATAGGAGCAAGGTCTCTGCAGATATCTTTGGGTGCTCCGGTCCTGATCAAGACAAAGAAGACCGACCCCATAGAGGTATCCAAGGAAGAGTTTGAGAAGGACGTGCTTCCCATAACCGTGCGTCGTCGACAGCCGAAGCGCTTCGATGAATAAACGTTATATATCCCCTTTTACAAATTCTATTATGATAAAGGACATACAGCTCCAGACCATATTCAACACCAGGGGAGACAAGACTACAGAAGCCACCATAATATCCGACACCGTTGGCATCGCCTCCTCACCTTCTGGCATAAGCGAGAGCAGTTTCGCGGCCAAGCCAGTGCCCATTACCAAAGGCCGAAGACATTTCAAAAAAATAAAGAAGAAATTGCTGGGAGAACATGACCAGAAGTCTTTCGACTCAGTACTCAGAAAGAATCTGGACAAACTGGGCACCAACATAACCACGGCTCTTTCCCTCGCATTCTTCAACACCAACCCTGAGATAGACTCCCAGACCTTTCCCTACCCTTTGGGCAACGTGCTGGGAGGCGGAGCTCACGGCAAGGGCATATCCATACAGGAGATTTTAGTGCTGCCGGTGAAGGCAAAGAACATCTTTCAGGCGGTGGAGACCAACTTCTCCATATACAAGGAGGTGGGAGAACGTCTGAAGAAAAAGGTGTTCGTAGGACAGACCGAGGAATCTGCGTGGTCTTCCCCCATTTCTGACGAAGAGGCTCTGGACCTGGTCCACCAAGTTGCCAAAGAGCATAAGGCCAGGCTGGGCATAGACCTGGCTGCCTCGCAGTTGCATGAGAACGGTGCCTATCACTACTCCTTCAAAGATGTCCGTTCCTCCGAGCAGATAGACCTGGTCTCGGAATGGATAAAAGACTTTGACCTCTACTATGTGGAAGACCCGTTCCACGAGAGCGATTTCTCTTCCTTCCGGGACTTGACCAAGAAGTTCTCCAAACGTTTGATATGCGGTGACGACCTGATAGGTACACATGTCAAGAGGCTCAGACAGGCAGTGAGGAAGAAGGCCGGTAACTCGGTGATAGTAAAGCCCAATCAGGCCGGCACGGTGACAGAGGCATTCAAGGTCATAGATTACGCGTCAAAGAAGGGATGGAAGCCAGTCCTTTCCCACCGTTCGGCAGAGACCACAGACACCACACCTGCCTATCTCTCGCTCAAGACCCCTCTGTGCAAGTTTGGAGTGGCTGGTGAGCGCATATCCATACTCAACGAGTTGATACGCATCTGGCGGGTGTGCAAGAAGCCGCGGATGGCCGGTTTTTGAAACTGAAAGTTGCTAACCTATTTAAATTCTTTGTCTTAAATTAAGGCTATGGCTGAAGAAGAACTGTTGGTTCCGAAGGATGATTACCTTTCTGCAGGCGCACATATAGGTATGATTTACAAGACCAAAGACATGGAGAAATTCATATACAAGGTCAGGCCTGACGGTCTGGCAGTGATGAACATAGGCCTACTCGACAAGAGGATAAGGACCGCTGCCAAATTCCTTGCACACCATAAGAACGCATTGATTGCCTGCAGGAAAATCAGCGGCCGTAAAGGGGCAGAACTTATGGCAGAAACCATAGGTGCCAGGTCTGCCATAGGAAGGTTCATGCCCGGTTCACTGACCAACCCTTCGTTCGATAATTTCTTCGAGCCTAATGTGGTGTTCATATGCGACCCCATGTCAGACGTTCAGGTGAAGAAGGAAGCACTAAAGATGAGGATACCAGTCATATCACTTTGCGACACGTTCAACGAGACCGGGAACATAGACCTGATAATCCCGGTGAACAACAAGGGAAAGAAATCTCTGGCCCTCGTGTTCTGGCTTTTGACCCGTGAAATCCTCAAGGAGAGGGGAGACATAAAGGACAACACGGATTTCAACATGACTCCGGAGGACTTTGAGGCAGAAATTGAAGAGAAGGAGTTCGTGCCCACATTCACACCTCCCAGCATTGCCAGGAGAGGTCAGAGGAAGGACAAAAAGTAGATTTTTAAACGCTGAGATTAAGTTCTTTGTATGAGGCTGCCCGTCGCCCAGGGCTTTTATCCCAAAGACCCGGTCCGATGCAAAAAGATGGTCGAAGATTTTCTGGATGTAGACGTCTCTGCGGACTCGGTAAATGGAGGAGTGGTGCCCCATGCGGGCTACGCCTATTCCGGAGAGGTCGCGGGACACGTTTACAAGGCGTTGAAAGGACAGGAAGCGGAACGGATAGTCATATTCGGCACCAACCATACCGGTAAAGGCATGCCCCTGGCTCTTTCCACCGATACCTGGCAGACCAGCCTGGGAGAGGCGCGAGTGGACGTGGACTTTGTCAACAAAATCCTCGGTGACACGCTCAAGGTCGACGAGATGTCCCATATGTACGAGCATTCCATAGAAGTGCAACTGCCTTTTCTGCAGGTCTGTTTTCCCGACCTGAAGATAGTGCCGGTGTCCGTTTCTCGGGTACCCTTTGAAGTGCTCTCCAAGGTTTCGAAAAAGTTCGTGGACCAGAATAGCCTTTATATCGCCTCCAGTGATTTCACCCATTACGGAAGCAACTATGGGTTCACCAGGGACGTCAAAAATCCGCTCAAGTTCGTGGAGAAGACAGACAAGTCTTTGATAGAACTGGTAGAATCCATGGAGGCAGAGAAATTCTATGAGGAGTCGCAAGACACCACCGTGTGCGGTGCGGGAGGCATATGTCTGATGATGCTAGTACTAAAAGAACTGGGAGTGGAGAAAGGCAGACTCCTGAAGTACGACACCTCGTTCTCCAAGACCAAAGACAAGGGTTCCATAGTCGGATATGCGGGAATGGTCCTGTAAACTTTTTATACCAGCCTTGTTAATTCTTCCTATGGCCAAGTCCAAGAAAAAGAAGAAGAGTAAGAAGGGCAAATCCAAGAAGAAGGGCAAGAAGAAGATACGGGTTTCATTCGATATTCCCACATATGTTGACCTGACCAGGAACGACATAATAGTAATGCTTTTCCTGTTCATGGCCCTTTCGTTCACTATTCCGCCATTCTATCCTTTGCTAGGCTTCTGGGGAACCTATTTCGTGCTGTTAGTCTACATGTTTCATTCGGTGGTCCTGGTCCTGATAGGCAAGTACTTGTGGGAAAACTTCCTGAACGAGTTCTTCAAAGTCAGGCAACTGCATCTGGACCACAAGCAGAAGAAGTTAAAGTGAGAAGTTCATTCTGTTCTTGTAGAGGAGATAGACCATCCCTGCCAGACCGGCCACTATCATGATTACCGGCAAGAGATTCGTCGCAGCTGTGGCCGGCGCTGAGGACTCTGCAGCATCCCTCACCGCCCCAACAGAGAGCTCCTTCATGTACATCTGTGAGCCTTGGAACACCGGAAGGATACCAGCGAGAATGCATACCAGAGAGAGCCCCAGTATGACCACCCAGCTGTAAGATGACTTGAAGAGTTTCTCACCCTTCCTTGACAGCGAGTAATAGACCCATTTCCTTCCCTCTCTCTCGTTCCTGTCCACCAGACCCGCCTCCATCAGCAAATCCAGATGCTCCTTTATGGTGGTTATGTGCTTGTCCAAGTGTCTGGACAGCTCAGAGGCGGTGTGAGGCCTCTCCTTGAGCTCCTTCAGTATGTTCTGTCTGGTGTCAGCCCCCAGCACTTTCAACGACTGGGAGTCCAGGGTGGTGTCCATTTCCATAAGACTAATCCTTAGGTTAACTTTTAAAGGTGTTCGTATGTTAGGGTCATGACCCTAAATTTTCTCAAACCTATTAAAAATAACTATAGAGAGGCCTTTAAGGAGGTTTGACATGAAAAAATGGATTGCATTGGTTCTCGTGGTGATAGCCTTCACCGCAGCGGCTCGTGCAGTCGTGGAATCAGGGAAGGCGAATTCCCTGCCCTACGATTACTACGATTGGGACTATCCCAGGACTCTCCTGTTCAAGGGAGTTGCCATGACCAAGTCACAGGAAACTTATCCCGTACTCCTTCTGGCGACGGAGAGTGACAACGAAGGATTCTGGAGTGAAGATTCGGACGCCAAGTTCTTCTTCATCCTGAACGGGGAAGTCCAGGAGATGTCTCTGGAGTCCTTGGAGCGCAAAGACGACAACTCCATAGTCGTGGAGCTCGAAGGTGAGGGAGAGATGGTACTCCTGATAAGATATCAGAGGTACTACAACCAAGTCTCGGTCTCGGGTGTATACAACAACAAGTACCTGCTCAACCTGGGTCTCGCGAACAACCAGCCGGTCTATCGCTTGATGGACAGTTATGTAAGGGCTGAACCCGCACCTGAAAACGACGGATGGATACAGGAGACCGTGACCAAAGCCATTGGCGGTCACAAAGAACTGCCGGAAGAATCAGAGATAGAAGATCTCTGGTAGGTCATTTCTTCTTGATTTCCTTTATTTCCTTTTTACACTTTAGCGGCAGCTTGTGAGAAGCTCTCCTCAGGGCCTCCTTTATGACATCCTCGAACCCTGCCTTGGTCCTGACTTCGATTATCTCCTTTCCGGGGTCCACCTGAGCAGCCACGCCTATGGGCTTGCCGAAAGGATGACTCATGCCGTCGAACAGACGGTCTGCCTGTGCCACCGCGGCTTGTTTGTGCTGCCTGAGCACATGGAAAGGGACCACACGTATCTTAACGAAGAATGGCGACTTCCCTATTTCTCTTTCGATGTAGTGGGTGGCGGCGACTCTGGCAGCCTCTAGGGCGTTGCTCCTTATCTGTCCCGGTTCCTTCACCTTCAGTAGACCCTTCAACGCATAGTCCTTCTTTGGGTCTCCGGTCTCAAATCTATGCAATTGAGTTTCCGGCACCCCTTTCACGTAGGACTTTCTGGGATTCTTTTTGGACTGCCTAGTATAAGGTCTCTCTTTTTCTCTCCAACATTTTGCAGGTGGTAAAGGCATCCTATCACCAGTATATGTTTGTCAAAAAGGTTTATAAAGTTTCTATTAATTTTCCCTTGTCGTCCAAATAAGTCAGTTCAAAGTCAAACGGTTCTGCAGAGGGGTATTCCAAGACTATCGCAGACTTGAATCCTTTCTTGGCCATGTCAACCGCTCGTTCAACAGAAGTCTCCATCCTTCCTTTTCTCCATCTGTATCTTTTCAAGTACTTTTCCGCCCCTTCGTCGAAAACCACGCCCTTCTCTATCATGCCGTCTTTAGTCACCTTCTCGAACGGCTGTTTTACGTTCTCCGCTCTCCTCTTCAGGCGGTTGAGAAGTTGCAGGTTGTTCTTGGTCCACGAGGTGCAGAAGTTGATCCCTATTCCCACTCCGTTCTCCTTGGCCCACCTTATCACTTCTTTTCCCAGTTCCCTGCTACCCTTCACGCAGTTGCTCCAGTCAACTCCCTCGAATTCCCTGTTTTCCATGCGTCTTTGGTTCCTGTCGGAGAACTCCAATTCGTTTAAATTGAGGAATCCGCCGTAGTTGTCCAGTTCCTTGATTACGTCCTTTATCTTCTCTTTCTCACCGGGTACGCAGGGGATTTCGACTCC
Source organism: uncultured archaeon (assembly GCA_964644245.1). Classification (GTDB taxonomy): domain Archaea; phylum Aenigmatarchaeota; class Aenigmatarchaeia; order CAZXUR01; family CAZXUR01; genus CAZXUR01. Next base: position 84,875 of record CAZXUR010000001.1, on the reverse strand, counting down.
GAAGTCCCAGTCGTATCCAGACAACAAGTAGAGTTTGTCGAATGAGTGGTGGAGCCTTATCTCGTCCAGGCCTGCCTTGTGGAGCCTTTCCACCAATTCCCGGTTCAACGCGTCTCCGTTTGTATACATGTGGATGTGAAAGTCGTCCCCGAACCTTTCCTTGAGCATCTCTATGTAGTGGATGGTCCTGTCGGGTTGTTTCAGTGGCTCCCCTCCGGTTAGCCCGGCTCCCTTTGCCTTCATCGCCTCTGCCTCTTCCAGCACGTCCTGGTCTTTTTTGACTCTCCTGTCGTTTGCAAATATCAGGTCCTTTTGCCATCTGGCCGGGGAGGTAGTACAGTACCAACAGTCCCGGTCGCAAAAACCAGTAACGAACAGCACTAGTTTTTGCCCTTTGACGCAGAACTTGCAGCCTTCGGGCATTTCCTTCAGGACTATGTTCTTCTGGTCCATGGGAAAGATTGGTGAAAATAGTTTTAAACTTACATCCACTCGTCCAGTTTCCTGTTCCCTTCAATCGCTTCTTTCTCCTTCCTGTAGCTCGGGTATCTCATCAGTTCTTCCTCTACCTTTTTCAGGTCTTCTTCCAGGTCGGATGAATAGTGCCTGCCGTCACACTCGAACAGGTCCAGTTTATAGACCGTTTCTTCCAGGGAACACAAAAATGGTTTTTTGTACACATGGCTTGAACCAGTTTTCAGTAACGAGTACTCCACGATTTCTAGCAGTTTGGATTTTCTGATTTTGTGGTCGTTATTCTTGTGCACTTCCAGGATATCCTTTGTATTCTCCAGGTTGGTCATGGATACTTTTGGTGTCTTTCTCATATCAGTACGTAAAACACAAGACTTAAAAAAACAGACGCTGGGAGAGGGATTCGAACCCCCGAGTGCACAAGGCACATCAGCTCTCCAAGCTGACGCGTTGGACCGCTTCGCTATCCCAGCATAAGGAAATAATTGATAAAAATGATTTAAATGCCTTACCAACCCTTCGGATAAGTCCCTTTTTTCATTAACACTCGGTTTGTGTTCACGGCCAGCCCCCTGGCTTTCACCATCTGCTCTGATTTCACCTGTGCCTTGCCCAGCGCTACCAGTTCTCCCTTGAGTGTAAGTATGGTGACCAGGTTACCTTTCTCTATACCTTTCTCTACCTTGGTTATGCCTTTCTTGTACAAGGGCGCTCCGTTGCATACGGCTTCCACGGCCGAGTCCTTGATTATGACCGCTTTCACATGCTCTACCGACTGTTCAACCGGCTTTACGTCCTTCTTTTTCAGTTTCTTTAACTTGACCGCGTCTTTCAGAGTGAATGGACCGACTTTTGTCCTCCTCAAAGTCTTGAGATGCGCGCCACCCATCTCCTTTCCCATGTCTGAAGCCAGTTTTCGTATGTAGGTGCCAGCCTGACAGAAGACCCTTAGACGAACGTCCTTCCCCTTCCTTTTTAGCAGTTCCAATTCATAAATCTCCCTTTCCCTTTCTTCTCTCTTGACCGCAGACTTGACTGGTGGCACCTGCTTGATTTTCCCGGTGAACTTCTTCAGAATTTTTCTCAACTCGTCGTTACCCACATCCTTGTGCAGATGCACGGTCGCCCGATACTCCTTGTCTAGCCCCATCAGAGTGGGCATGACCTTTGTCCCGTTGCCCAATACCACCACCAGCACGCCTGTGGCGTTCGGATCGAGTGTGCCACTCTGACCGGCTTTGTCCACTCCGAACTTTTTCTTTATTTTGATTACCAGGTCATTTGAAGAAATGCCTGCGGGTTTGTCTATGACCACGAACCCCAAGTCTAGCAGCTCTTTCCCTTTACGCGAACCGGGGTTCTTGCCGTAGGCGCTTACCTCTTCGGTCTTTACTATGAAATGCTTCATGACTAGAATTCGTCGGTAGAAATAAAAGATTACTTCTTTTTCTTCTTGCTCTTCTTCTTGGATTTGCCCTTATTCTTGGCCTTTTTTGGCTTCTTGCTCTTCTTCTTAGTTTCCTCTTTCTTGGGCTTGGTTACAGTCTCGTCGAAATCCTGTTCCAGTTCTTTGGTCCCACCCTTAGGACCTTTGGCCTCCTTGCGTTTGATTCTTGAGAGCAGACCCTTCTTCCCTTCTTTCTTGCCGGATTTCTTCTTCCCTTTCTTCTGAGCCTTCCTTTCCTTTGCCTTCTGCTCGGTGGATTTCTTCTTGCGTATAACCCGCTTTACCAGGCCCAGTTTCTTTATCAGTCCCTCTTTCTTCAGTGCGGACTCTATGTTTGAGTCGGATGTGCCCGTCTTTATGTCCAGCTTGTGCTCGGTGGGCTCCAAATGGTTCAGGTTGCAGCGTCGGCGCTTTACCCCGGTGTATTCACGGGGACCGGTCACCGTTACGAATCCGTCCTTTTCTCCTTTGACTATGACGCAGTACCTTCCGGCTTCCCTTCCCGCGATCTTGACACATATTCTTCCTACTTTCATAACCTTATTCATCCCCTATGTTTTTATAATGTTCCGACTCCCTCGTGAGGTCGGGATTCTCACCGAGTATGTACGTCCTGTCGCAGCCCTGACATCGTGTCACGAGCCACATGCTTGAAAACCTAAATGCCATCCTGTCCCTCCCTTATCCTTTCTCTCATGCATTTGACGCACAAGTTCTTGAATGGCCGGTTGGGTCTCTTATCGCTCCTAGATATGATTGCACCGCAAGAACAGCGTATCACCCCGGGCTTCTTGTCCACGAATTCAACCCGGTGTCCTTTAGCCTTTCTCCTCAATTTCTTTTTCTTACGTCTCTTATCGGGCTTCACATCTTCACCCCCAGTATTTTTCTCCATCCGATGGATAATCCGATTGCGCATATCAAATACGTCCAGAACCAGCCTATGTCACCCAGGAACGGCAGCACCAGCACTTCCCTACCATAGTAGGCACCGCCTTCTGCAAAGGCCCCTGACAGGAAGGGAACCAGTATCACGAAGAAGACCATGGAAACCAACATGGGCTTGAACATCTGCTTCATCAGATGGGTGTTATGCTTCAGGACTTCGGACATCAATGCGTTCGCCTTGTCCATATCTCCGTTTTTCTGGGCAGATTTCATCTCATCCTGTAAATCCTTTATTTCTGACTTGGTCTCTGAGACCACTGCTTGGTCCATGAGTTTCTTGTAAATGAGTGTGACTATCAGCATCAGTACTGACGTAAAAGCAATTATCCCTACTATGGGTGGGTACGGGGAAAGCATCTCGAATATCATGAAATCATCTCTGCGATCCTGTTGGCCGCGTCCCTGGCATGGTCGAATTTGTTCTCCTCATCGTATTTGAGGTCGATTACCGATACTGGGCAACCTGTCAGTACTGAGTACACGCAGGCATAGTATCTGTTCATGGCCTGGTGTTTCTTTATCTCCTTTTCCGATTCTTTATCTCTGTCCCTCTCCGGGTCCTTGTTCCTCCTCTTTCCTATTTCACCGGGAGACTTCTCCACTATCACAAATAAATCGGGTTTGAGGGTTTTTATAACTTTTTCCGGGCATCCTGGGAAGAACCCCTTTCCAGTCCTTACGGTCGAGTGTGTGTCTACCAGCACCGAATCCATATTTGCAATCTTCTTAGCCACATTGAACTGTATTTCCCTTTGCTCTCCTTCCGACAACTTCTTCCTGATTTGGTCCCTGTTCTTGATTCCGTGCTTCTTTGCTTCCTTGAACATCATGTCCCCATAGTTGACAAAGTCGATGTCCATCTTCTTCTGCAGCTCCTTTACGATGGTGGTCTTGCCGCAACCGGGAACAGCCGTAAGAATCGCACGCATTTTAACCCCCCTCCAGTTCGAATTTCTTGACTCTGAAGCCTTTTCCTATTGTGTGTTTTTTGCCGCACTCCGCGCATTTGAAGCGCAGGTCCAGTTTCCTGGTCGGTTTCTGCCTCCCCTTGGGGTTCTTGAACGGGAATGAGCCGTATCCCTTGCGCTTCCTTTTAGCGCTCCTTTCATCCTTAGTATCCTTCCTTCTCTTGTTCCTGCTGGCTTTGGACACTTTGTGCTCTGTGTGTTTCTTGCAGTACGGACAGTACCTCCTTACTTTCTTCGGATATTTCATTCATTCCAACTCCTCTGCCATGCCCTTCTTGACCAGCAGGTTTCCAATCTTTCTGGGCAGGTTTGCTATTTCTTTCTTGCGCAAACTATATATATTTAAATTCGGACCCACGAAGTCGGGCAGGTCCTCCTTCACTTTTACTAACATCATGTCTTTTTTAACTGTTTTGGCCGGTTTTTTCATTTGTTTTTTCCCTTTTTCCTTGGCTTTTCCCGGCTTTTCTTCCTTCTCCGGCTTCTTCTTCTTGGCTGGTTTTTCCTTGGGTTTGAGAGTGCCTTTTCTGTACTTTTTGAGCACCTTTGCCAGCTCTTTGAACAGTGTTTTCTCCCGCTTGTTCAGGTTCTCCACTTCTACCCCCGAGCGTGCGTATTCCAGGGCCGCAGACATGATTTTTCTCTCCCTGCGGTTTATGATGTCCTTGAACACGAACCTTGCGTTGCCCACTTCCTTGTCCTTTCCCAGTTTTTCCTTGCGTTTCACATAGTCTTTGAAGTCGTCCACGAAGTTCTCGGGTATCTCCTGCAACTGGCGTGAACTCTGCTCCTTTCTCTGTATTTCGCGTATTTTCTCGTAAGTAAGAACCATTGCCAATCCCAAATATAATTCGAGAGAAAGTTTTAATTATAAATGCAGACAGTCCATGCAGTTGACCGCAACCAGCGTAAGCACGGCCAGGACTATCAACAGAGCCACCCAGTAAGCGCGTTTTCCCCGTTCCTCGAACAGCCATATCACGAAGGCGAACCATGCCAGGAACCATGAAACCAGGGGGAATGTGAACGAGAAGAACAAACGGAACATATCCTTGCCCGACAGCCAGAGGGACCATTCAAACATGCCGAAGGAAACGCCCAGAAAAATCACTGCCCAAAGCAAAACCTTGTCCGAATCCCTGGTCAGGCCCATGTAGAACAGGACCACAGACATGATTCCGGAAAGAAGTGCCATGGCAACCGCGGTTATCATTTCTTGCCCTCCTTTTTGTTCTTGGACTTCTTGTACTTCTTCAGTCCCAACTTCCTGAACGGGTAGGAAGCAGGGTTCTTGACTTTTTTGCACAGGTTGTCCGGTTTGCATATGCCTATGCTACCGAAGAACTGCTCGTTGTCACAGTTGGCAGGGAGTATTTCCCTGGTCTGCCTTGCGTGCCACTTGAGCTGGGAAGAGAGGTATGACTCTGGAAGGGGTGGGCTGTTCTTCTTGTTCCATTCGACCATGGCTTTCTCTATCTCTTCCCACTTCCAGTTCATGAGTCTGAGGTAGGCTATGAGTGTGAAAGTGCTCCTATGCATGCCGTCTCTCAATCCCTTCATTATGTTCTTGATGCAGGGAGGGAAGAATTTCTTGTCCACCTTTCTCTTGAATTTTATCTTGCGTTTTGGCTTCCTCTTTTTCTTCTTTTTGTTCTCCGCCCACCAGTCAAGCGCTTCAGTCAGCAAGTCAGAAGCCTCGCCTTTTTCCGCTCCGGCCAGGAACCTTTTCTTCACCACTACGTTCTGTGGCGAAGCATGCTCCGGCTGGAATCCCTTCAGGTCCTTCAGACGCAGAGGCATGGAAACCAGCCATGTTTTTGGATGAAGAGAGTAGGGTGCACGGAACAAGTGCCTTTCTCCCCAGTCCTTCTCCATTTCCACGAAGTAGAAGGGGTCCAGTTTCTCCACCTTTTCCAGGCCTTCGAACAGCTCCTTGACCGAGCCTTTGAGTTCTATGAGCTTTGCCAGAAGGTCGTCCCTGATTTCCTTTTTGATGAAGCTGGCAACCGCACGTGGAATCTCCGGGTACTTTTTTTCGGTGGGCTTGTAGTTTATTTCCTCGGGGAAGGCATGGAAGGGGATGCCCACGTGGAAACCGCGCCTGCCCGAAAACTTGAGCGAGGGGTGCTCGACTCCGTACTTCTTCACGCATTCGATTATCAGTCGGGCGGCAATCTTCGCCTCCTGTATTCCCAGTGAGGAGTCTATGTCGCAGACCAGGTCCCATCCGGTCCTCAGCCGGTCATAGTTCCCAGGAGACAGTTGGGTCACGTTTGACCAGTGCTCCACCGACAGGTGGAAGGAAACCACACCCGATTTCACCATCTCGACTATGTCCCTTGGGTAAGAGACCATGCCCGGCCTTTTGGTGAAACTGCCCGAGTGGTAAGTGCCACAGAATTCACGCTTTTTGGATAGTTCCATGTAATAATCAAGCAGGTCGTCCTGAGAATAGTACTTGAGAATCTGATACTTATACATAAAAATAATTGTTCTCAAAGGTTTTAACCATTACGAGTGCGTTTCCGATATTTCCGCTAGGAGAATCCGAATTCTTCCTTGAACACTTCCAAGAATCCCTTTTTCTTGATTCTTTGATTCAGACTCTTGGCAGCCTTCTTCAGGCCCTTCAGCTCTTCTGAAAGAGTAGTCCATTCCTTTTGTTGTTTCTTACCGTACTTTTCCTTGTAAACCAGTGATTCCAATCCGAACTTCTCTGGCTGCTTCTCAAATGATTTCTCTTCGTATCCCATTGTCACCAGACCCACCGGCCTGAATTCCTTTGGTATGTCCAGGGTTGCTCTCAAATGATTGTCGTTGAATGCGCCCACCCAGCAAGAGGCGATTCCCATGTCTGTGGCTTGGATGAGCATGTTTTCCATGGTTGCAGCAGCGTCGCACACAGCATACAGTTCTTCACCACGCTTGTTGTACCTTTCTTTTGCCAGTTTGGTGTCCACAATCACCACTACTATCACCGGAGCGGTCTTCACGAACGCCTGGTCGCAGGCCTCTGCTATCTTTTCCTTGATTTTATCCTCGGTTACCAGTATGAACATCCTGTCCTGCATGTTTCCGGCTGAAGGCGCTACCCGTCCGGCGTCCAGTACTTCGTACATGTCTTCTAAAGGAACTTCTCTCTTAGAGTAATGCCTGACTGACTTCCTGTTTTTTATGGCTTCTATCATGTTATCCAGTGAAGGACACTTGAAAACCTTTAAAAACCTTTCCATTGCCTTATGAGTATGGAAATAACCATCAGGGAGGCAAAAAATAACGATGCCCCCGCCGTTCTTGGAATCCTCGATTCTGTTGTCAAGGAAAGGAACCGTTCTGCCATAGACAGGGAATTCACATTGGAGGATGAAGAGAGGTTCATCAAAGGTCTGAAAGGAAGGGAGAAGATGTTTGTGGCTGAAGTTAACGGAAAGGTAATTGGATGCCAGGCTGTGACTGTTCATCAAAAGAGTTTGGGAAGCACCGGGCATGTGGCAACCACAGATACATATGTCTTGAAGAATTACCGGGGGAAGGGCGTGGGAAGTGCTCTGATAGAGGAATCTTTCAAATTTGCCAAAAAACATGGATACATCAAATTTTCCACTCAGGTAAGAGCCACCAATAAGGCCGGGTTGAAGTTTTACCAAAAACATGTTTTCAAGAAAGTGGGAAAATACAGTAAGCAGGTGAAAATAGACGGAAAGTATGATGATGAAATACTCATGGAAAAATTTCTCGAATAAACTTTTTTAACCTCTTGTTCCCTATTTAACCCATGGATTACTCAAAACTGGCCGATGTCTACGAGGAACTGGAGTCCACCAGCAAGAAGCTGGAAAAGACGGAGATACTTGCCAAACTGTTCAAGTCTCTGTCCTCCAAGTCCCTGTACAGGGTGGCTCTGCTCTCACGGGGAAAGGTGTTCCCCGAATCGAGCGAGGAGGATATAGGCATAGCTGCCAGCACCATGAAACAGGTCATTGCTAAGGCAACCGGAGAGTCGAAGAAGAAGATAATCTCGGTTTACAAAGACACCGGTGACTTGGGTTTGACCGTGGAAAAACTGGTATCCAAGAAGAAGCAGAGGACGTTGGCTGACCGTAATCTGACGGTGAAAAAAGTCTACAAAAACTTGAGAAAACTGCCTAAAATGAGTGGCTCTGGCTCTCAGAGCAGGAAAGTCGACCTGGTGGCAGAGCTGGTCTCCTGCGCCAAGCCCAAAGAGGCCAGGTACGTGGTCAGGACCGTCCTCGGTGAGCTGAGAGTCGGGGTGGCCGAGGGTCTGGTCAGGGACGCGATTGGCAAGGCCTTTGGCATAGAGCCTTCGGATGTGGAAGAGGCGTTCAACCTTCTGACCGATTACGGGAAAGTAGCACAACTGGCCAAGAAGGGTGGGAAGGAACTTAAGGACGTTTCCCTGAAGATTGGAACACCAATCCGCGTGCAGCTGGCAGAGAAGTCAGAAGGCCTGGAAGAGGCCATGGAGACGTTCGACAAGCCGGCTCTTGAGTTCAAATATGATGGGTTCAGGTGTATTACAGGATTAACACCAATTTATGTCAAAGAAAAAGGGCTTTTGTCGGTTAAAGATGTTAAAGAGGGAGACATGGTCCTCACACATAAAGGCAGATTTGAAAAGGTTGTAGCTAAAAATAAAAGGAAAATAGATAAAGGAGAGAAATTATTCGAACTTCAGACTTATCTGGGCAATTCCTTTAGGATAACAGAAGGACACAAAATTCTTTGTAAAAGAAATGGTTTAGAGTGGATTCCTGTTGAAAAAATCAGGAAAGATGATTTGCTTGCCTTTCCTGCCCCAAAGTTTAAGACAAAAAGCGTGCCCAGAGAATTGACACTCCAAACTAAGTCGGGATACTCGAAAAAAATTATAATGGATGAAAAATTTTTCAGGTTTCTAGGGTATTGGATAGGAGATGGTTTTACCAACAAGTATCATAACACAGAAAGGATAGGATTGATGTTTAATAAAAAAGACAAGAAACTCAAAGAGTCCTACAAAGATTTGGTCAAAAAAACGTTCAAAATAAAGGAGATTTCTGAATACTCACATGACGGTGGCATCTCAGTCTATTGGAGAGACAAGCCGTTCAGAATTTGGCTGACAAAAAACTTTAGAAGGGATTGGACAGGTAAAATGATTCCAAAATGGTTCACGGGAATAGATAAAAAGAGGTTTGAGGAATTCCTTCAGGGCTGGATAGAATCAGATGGCAGTGAGTCACCTCAAGGAACTATTAGGATTACCACTAAGGAAAGAGATTTGGCAGCCTTGGGACAACTAATTTGTCTGAGTAAAGGAAAAGTTGTTGGTGTAAGAAAATTTAGAGCTGAAAACAAAAAAACTTATTATTTTCTAATAGTACCAAAAACCCGAAAAAAAGCTTGGTTGGAGGAAGGACATTTGTTTACCAAAATTAATCGTTTAAAAGAACTAAAAAAAAGAGACCCAAGAACACCATTATATAATCTTCAGGTAAGTGATGACAAAAGTTATTGTACTCCTCTGACGGCTTTACATAACTGCCAAATACACAAGAAGAGGAAGAGTGTCAAGTTGTTCTCCAGACGTCTGGACGAGGTGACCAAACAGTTCCCAGAAATAGTGGAGTGGGTGAAGAAGAACGTGAAGGGAAAGAACTTCATAATCGAGGGCGAGGTCCTGGCCATAGGTAAGGACGGCAAGCCCAGACCCTTCCAGAAGCTGTCCAAGCGCATCAAACGCAAGTATAAAATCGAGAAGATGATGGAAGAGATTCCCATACAGATGAACCTGTTCGAACTCCTGGCATGGAAGGGCGACAATTACATGAAAAAGCCGTTGAAGAAGAGATGGAAGAAACTGAAATCAATGGTTAAGGAGACCAAGGATTTCAAGTTGGCAGAACATATGGAGACCAAAAGCAAGAAAAAGGCGGAGAATTTCTATGAGAAGTCCTTGAAGAAGGGACAGGAAGGCCTGATAGTCAAGAATCTGGACGCAGAGTACAAACCGGGTAAGCGTGTGGGGTACTGGCTCAAGGTCAAGCCTACCATGGAACCTTTGGACCTGGTTATAGTCAAGGCTAAATGGGGCAAGGGCAAGCGGAGCAAGTGGCTGTCTTCTCTCACACTGGCCTGCAAGGACGACAAGGGAGAGTTCCTGCCCACCGGGAAGATGGGCACCGGTCTTACCGAGGACCAGCTCAAGAAAATGACCAAAAAACTGAAGAAACTGGTGGTAAGCGAGGAAGGAAGGACCGTTAAGTTAAAGCCAAAGATAGTAGTGGAAGTCGGGTACGAGGAAATCCAGAAGTCGCCCAAATACGCCAGTGGTTATGCCTTGCGTTTCCCCAGACTCCTCAGGTTCAGGGAAGAGGAAAAGAAGCCAGAAGACGTTAACAAAGTCGGTTATATAGAGAAACTGTACAAACAGCAGAGGGGTAAGTAGTCAGCCCTTTGCCACCGGACTTGAACCAGCGTGCCAGGACTGTCTCGGCCTCACCCTGATGGTGTACAGCCTTTCCGAATTGTCGTCCAGTATCAGAGCAACTCCCGGCATTCTCGGCAACTCGTTGATGTACTTTTCCATGTCGTACATCATGTAGGTCTGCATCACCGCTTCCAGTGCGTCTATGTCTGTCTTTGACGTCAGGCGATGGGAGACTACCAAATCGCTCTGGGCGATGACTGTGGGATGGAGCCGGTTGGGCCTCTGGGTTATGAACACTGTCGACACCCCGGGTTGTCTTCCCTGTGTTACGGTCATCAGCAGTGGGTCGGTGGCTGCGGTCCTCCCTTCGGAAGGAACGAAGTTGTGTGCCTCGTCCATCATTATCCAGCATAGCGGAGTGCCTTTTGACCGGCCTCCGGTTATGGAGGACAGTTCCTCTTTCCTCCTGGCCACAACCCTGGCTTCGTATATCTTTTTTGTCAAAAGGCCTACCAGAAGGCTCCTCACCGACCATCCGGTGCTCATACCCGAGAACAGTGACACGTCTATGACCGATATCTTTCCCGGTCTCAGAAGTTCCTTTGTCTCCGTCCCCTTCTCTGAGAATATTCCCCATTCCTCTGCTCCCAGCAGAAGGTTCTCCATTGTGAGTTTTGTCCTTTCCTCGAATCTTTCTTCCTTGTAGACCTGCTCCACCATGTCTTTTATGGAGTAAGAGCCCTGCATGTGCCTCACCACCCTTGCAAGGAGTATGCCCAGCGGCGAGTTCAAATCAACGTCAAAGGCAAGCGCCCAGTCTTCTGCAGACAGGTCGTTGGGCTCTATGGAGTAGTCGCCTTCATAGGCTACTCCTGCCTTGTCAAACTTCTTCTTGTGTCCTTTGGGTACGTAGAACGATACCGGGAATCCTTTGGGCTTGAGGTCCCAGTCGTCCAGCAGTACCACGTCCTTCTCGTTCTGCTCTCTCATGGACCAGTATATGCCCTGTGTGTCTACGACCACCACGGATAGCCTTTCCCTCAGCTCTTCCTTTAGTTTCATGATTTCTTCTGCTATGACTCCCATGGTGAAGGACTTTCCGCTTCCTCTCTTTCCGCATATCAGCACGCAGTGAGGCCTCAGGACGTCCATGAGCATGGGAGATGTCAGGTGCGCCTCCTCACCCTTTCCTACGATGTGTTTTCCCAGCAGGATTGTGCCTTCCTCACCGTAAGTCTTGAGGTCTTCCTGGTTCCTTCCTATCACGACTTTAGGCATGTTTATAATTCGTGCTTTCAGTTAAATAAATTTAAACCGCTAAGAAGGACAGGGAAAGCAGGGCAGCTGCTATGGATGCCACCCAGATTCTGACGTCCCACATGAGTACCTTGGACCCGTCCAGTGGCGGAATGGGAAGCAAGTTGAAAAGCGCTAAAAACACGTTTACCCTGGCTGCCAGATAGAATATGGAGAAAAGGCTTCCCAGGTTGAAGAATATCAGGCCCAAAAACAGGTTGGAGAGTGGTCCGGAAAGTGATATCACCCCGTAAGTCCTGGGTGTCATATGGGAAGACACGTATGTCCATCTCTTCTTGGTGGCAGGATATATCATCACTGCTCCCGGAGCCGCGAATATCAAATTACCGTTGGTTATCACCGCTGCCAGGAAGGCAATGGCAAGTCCCGCAGTCCATAAACGGAAGTAGGCCACGCAGCCCATGCGCCTGGACACGTATCTGTGGGCCAGTTCGTGCACGATGAAGGCCACGGATACCGCCAGCAGCGCTTCTGGCATCATTCCGAAGTTGGGATAGGCAAACACCGCAGCCAGTGCTACAGCAGCCACTGCCAAGTCCCTTATTTCCAATTTCTCCCGTTCTTCCATGAATTTAATTCAACCACAGAACATATAAACCTTTTAGATGCGTATGTACAGGACCCCGAATTTCCTCTTGACCACGCCCCTTATGGTCTGCCTGCCCGGCTTTAACTTCTTCCTGCTGAGGACTATTATGTCGCCTGTCTTGTCCTCCAGACGGTAGCCGAGGTCATCGTCAGGAAAGTCTCTGGTGAGTATGGGCTTCCCTTTCACAGACACGTAGTCTCCCAGGTAAGCGCCTGACACGTCCCCGACTTTGAGTTTTTTGGGCCTGCCTTTTGGCTTTTTTCTCTTCTTCTTCCTGGGCGGAGGCATGACTTTTTTCTTGACCTTCTTCTTGATTTTCACTGTCTTTTTGGCCACCTTTTTCAGGTGCTTGGATTTCTTCTTGGGAGTCAACCTCTTCTTCAATCTCCTTCCATACTTTTTGATTATCTTCGGGAAGCCGATTTTGAATTTCGGCTTGGATAGTGATATTTTCTTGAGGCTTTTGGCCTTCTTTCCCACTTTCTTCCTGCTCTTCTTGACTCCGGTAATTCCGTTTTTGAGAATGGACGGTTTTCTGGCCATGAGTTTAATTTTGACCGGTTTTGGCTTGGGAGGAGGAGGGAGTTTGATTCCATTGGGAATATCCTTTACCTGTGGTGGGGGAACTTTGGTGGTACCGAATTTCCCGTTCCTCTTCTTCGGTTTTTTCTGTGCCTTGGTCTTTTTCTTGGTTTTCTTTTTCTTCTTGGATTTAGCCATAGAGATATTTCTTGTGGCTGGTATATAAAATTAAGGAGGCACGCTCTCAGTGGGCAGACACAAGGACGTTGGTTAACCCTCCGGACCTTCTCCACTCAGTGAACTCCAGAGCATGGTCTAAAATGCTTAGAGCTGCTGCCTTCCGGCCCTGACCCGGTTCACAAAATATACCATCCCTAGAGGCTGAGCTTCGCAGTCGGCTCGCAGGACCAATGTTCTTATGCATGCCTCCCTTGAGCTTCAGACCCGCTAAAGACCATTTACGGTTACATCGGTGGCCTACTCCGACGTCCTAGCCTCCAAAATAAGTCGTTTAGAATGCTTTTAAAGTTTTGCTAGAGGTCTAACGCCTTTTACGTCTCTTCTTCTTGACGTGCCTGGACTTTCTCGACCTTCCCACCCTGACCACGTGGTGGAACCTTGCGCAGGCAGGGCAAACGTATATCTTTCTGGAAAAAGTCCTGACTTGACTCTTCTTCAGCTGTTTTTTGAGAGCAGGGTCGGTTATCCGGAAACCGGTGTGCTTGGTGAAAGTCTTGTGCTTCGGGACTTTCCTGCCACAGTATCCACAGGTAACAACGGTCTCTCTGCCCCTTTTACCGGTGTGTTTCCAGGTTCTGTTGTAAGGTGCACTTCCTTTTCCCATAAAAATCAATTATAGTTAATGCTCAAGGTTTATAAAGGTTAGAAGCCTCAAGCCTCTTCCCCATCCAGTAGGTTTGAGAACTCTTTTATGGTGGGTATTTTTTGGTCTTCCGCGATGAGTCTGCGACTCTCGTTTCCGTTGGCAACCACCACCAGAGGCATGTGGTAACCTGCATCGAACGGGTATTTGCCCACGCACAATGTCTTGGCCGGTTCCATTCTCAAGGAACGTGCGTATCTGTCTATGGTTTCCTGCTTCTTCTCCTGTCTGTTTGTGAAATTGTATCCTACACAGACCCCGTTCTGGCAATAGACCTTGTTGCCTACTATGCCCTTGAACCGTCCCGCGCAGTCATCGCCCAGTGTCCACCTCACCAAGTCGTCCGGACAGTTGGTCACTATGTACATTTCTATGTCGGTTTCCTCGTCAATTCTCCTGACGGCTTCCCTGGTCTGTTCTGAGACGCATTCCCTCACCCCGGCCTTTACGGCAACCTCTTCAGAGAGCGGTTTCCCTTTCCCGACCTCCAGCCATGATTTGGTCACGTAGTCGTAGTTGTTGGGGTTCTGGTCTCCCCTGCGCACGAGTTCCATGCACTTGTCCCTTTTGTCTTCCAACCCTTCCAGTTCACACTCGTCTATCCAGTAGTCAGCTATCCTTTTTTCAGGCAGGTTATCGATGCCCGGCTTGGTTATGGTGTCGTGAAAATTAGCTATTATGCACTTCTTCCCCTGAAGATACGGACCCGACATCAGAATCTCCTTCTGCTTAGCCGTATATAAGACTTCCGCACCGTGATTCGACAATAAACGTGACGACGTTCGACGATTCTCTTGGGGATAATTTTATAAACCGACGAACCCTTTTCAGGACATGACATGCAACTACTACAGACCAGGCGAAACTCCCATATGCGAAAGGAGCGAGACAGACAGATTCTACATAATAAACGATTGTGAGGGGAAGGAAGTCGAGGACGGTGTTTACTGCAACCGTTCGGATGCCCTGAAGGTGTCATTCAGGTCGAGAATCAGGAGGAGCGATCCCCGCCCCGTAAAGACAGTGGACCACCTGATGGGCGTGGAAAGGGAGAGCGTGCCGGAAATAATTTTAAGGACTGAAGACAAAAATATGTTATGAGAGTGGTCATCACCGGTGGGGACGGATACGGCAAGAGCGCTCTGCTGAAAGAACTGGAGTACAGAGGCTACAAGACGAAGGAAGAAGTCGCAAGAAGACTGATTGTCAAGGCCGGCCGGAACATCCACCGGGAGGATAGACCCGCCTTCCAGAGAAGAGTCCTGAAGGAACAGATAAAACAGTTCAAGACTGAGGGCTTGACATTCTACGACCGGGGCATACCCGACGCTACTGCCTATCTCTTATTCGAAGGACTTAAAGTACCCGAAGGCTTCATCGAGGCTAATAAAAAATACAGGTATGACCAGATTTTCTTTGTAGAAAGACTTCCGGAACACGAGGACGATAACGTCCGGGAAAACCCGGAGAACGCCGCAAAGGCGCATAGAATTCTGAAGAAGGTTTACAGGAGTCTGGGATACAAGCCAGTCTCCCTGCCTCCAGTGGGCATAAAGGACAGAGCGGACCTGGTTTTAAAGCATTTAGAGATTGAGGGAAAAGAAAATTATGAATGAACACAGAGAAGACGATACTGAACCAAGAACTTACACCGTCCCACCTGAGAATGTTAGAGAAATCCACGGAAGTGTGTATAAAAGGGCAGAACCAGAGCTGATAAAGTTAGAGAACTGGAGAGGAATTTCTGGAAAATATCAAGCAAAAGTTATCCGTTAACCCTTCACAGCCCTGATGATTTTTAGTCCCGAGTTTCTATAAACTTTTAAAACTATCATTCCTAATAGGGATAGGTGCGAGCATGAAGAAGAAACTGAAGCGACTGAATGACTACGAATGGGAGTTGGGAAAGGACGTCAGGCCTAAGATGCGCGTCAAAGCCAAAATCATAGGGAATAAACGCATAATAGAAGGAGTGGACGAAGACGCGGTTCAGCAATTGACCAACGTGGCCTGTCTGCCCGGAGTGATTGAGCCGGTGATAGGACTTTCCGACATGCACTTCGGTTACGGAATACCCATGGGTGCGGTCAGTGCCTTCGACGCAGAGGATGGCATCATATCTGCCGGACTGTGCGGATTCGACATCAATTGCGGGGTCAATTCTATAAGGACCAATCTCACCCACGAGGATGTAAAGCCAAAACTGAAGGAACTCATTTCTGAACTGTTCTCAGTCGTGCCCTGCGGTGTGGGCTCAAAAGGCAAGTTGAAACTGTCTACCGACCAGATGGAGCAAGTCTTGAAGAGGGGCGTGGACTGGGCAATCGACAACGGATACGGAGTAAAGGACGATGCAAAGCACACGGAAGAGAACGGACACATGAAAGGAGCAGACCCGTCCAAGGTTTCTGACAAGGCCAAGAAGAGAGGAAGGCCACAGTTGGGAACTCTGGGAGCCGGAAACCATTTCCTTGAAGTGCAGAGAGTGGCAGATGTGTACGACAAGTCCACCGCAAAGAAATGGGACATTGGCGACGAAGACCAGATATTGCTCATGCTTCACTGCGGTTCCAGGGGTTTTGGGCACCAGGTGGCAACAGACTATCTCAAAATCCAAGAACGGGCAGCCAAGAAGTACGACATCTGGCTACCCGACAAGCAGCTGGCCTGCGCTCCGGCTGACTCAGAGGAAGGGCAGGATTATTTAGCTGCCATGAAGTGCGCGGTCAACTATTCATTCACCAACCGGCTGGTCATGACCCAGTGGATAAGGGAAGTGTTTGAGAAAGTGTTCAACAAGGAATGGGAGAAAATGGACATGCACACCGTCTACGGCCTCTGCCACAACGTCATAAAACTCGAGGAACATCAGGTCGGAGGCAAGAAGAAGAAACTGTACGTCCACCGCAAAGGCGCCACTAGGGCATTCCCAGGCGACCCGGTCCTGCTGGCAGGGACAATGGGGACTGCTTCCCACATCATGAAGGGGGCTAAAAAGTCCATGGAGAAGACTTTTGGGAGCACTGTCCACGGAGCAGGAAGGGCCATGTCAAGACGTTCTGCCATCAAGAAATTCTGGGGAGAAACGGTGAAGAAGGACCTGGCCTCCAAAGGGATAGTAGCAAAGTCCACCCATCCAAAGATACTGGCAGAAGAGAGTCCCGGTGCTTACAAGAAAGTGAACGATGTGGTGGATAGTGTGCACGGAGCCGGTATTTCGAAGAAAGTCGTACGCGTGAAGCCGGTCGGAGTTCTCAAGGGTTAAATATCCAGAGAGACCGTGACCTTATATCCTTTCTTGGTTTTTTTGAGACCGTACTTGTAGTAGGTCAAGGCCTTGACCACGGTCTCTCCCTTCTCAGGTGAAGTGCTTTCTCCCAGGCAAATTGCCTTCAGGTGGGTGTCTTCCAGTTCTTTGATTCTGAACTCAGAAAAGAACATTTCGTCCACGTCCACCGCGGTTATCAGTTCTTGCAGCCAGTTGAACATAAGGTCCTCCGGGTCCTCACCCTCTACCTCTATCTCCTTCTTTTTCTTTGGTTCCACCTTCTCAATCTGGCAGATTATTGAGAACAAGCCTTCGGCCGCGTTTTCGAACAGTTCTTCCTTGTCCTTTCCGTATGCCTCGTACAGCACGTCTGACTTCAGGTCCTCGATGACTTTGTACTTCATATCCCTATTTTTTCTGGAAACATTTAAGTTCGTGTTTCAGTGAAGTTGCCTTTACGCTCTTCGTTGTTGGTCGTATACGTGTTAGACGATTGTCGTATGGGGTGAAGAAAGGTATAAAAACTATTGCCTCATCTAAATTTTATGGAAAAAAAGAAGGACATAAGGCAGATACTCAAGGAGAAAAAGCCTTTGATAGACAAGGCCATAGAAAAGTACATTCCCAGAAAACATAACCAGAGAACTCTTGAGAGAATCTACGGCGAACCCCAGTTCAAGTTCCATGTGGAAGCGGCGAACAAGGGTATAAGCGAGCCCATCTGGGAGTTCTTGGACCGGGGCGGCAAGAGATGGAGACCGACCCTTTTCCTGTTGGTTTGCGAGGCACTGGGAGGAGACCCGGAGAAGGTGTTCGACTTCGTAGTCATTCCTGAAATCATACATAATGGCACTTTGATGCACGATGACATAGAGGATAAGAGTGAGAAAAGAAGGGGCAAGCCGTGCACCTACAAGGTGTTCGGCAACGACATCGCCATAAACACCGGAGATGCTATGTATTACTTGCCGATGGTAGTGGCTATGCTCAACAAGAACAAGTTCCCGGACAAGGTCATAAACAAAGTCTACGAGACCTATATACAGGAGATGATGAACCTTTGCTACGGGCAGGCCATGGACATTTCCTGGCACAAGGGCCTGGCGAACGCTGATAAAGTAACAAAGGAAGAGTACCTGCAGATGTGCGCGTTCAAGACCGGCACTCTGGCGAGGATGTCCGCGAAAATCGCTGCCATTTTGGCAGGAACTAACGACAGGATGGTGAAGAAAGTAGGTCACTTGGCTGAGTCCATAGGAGTGGCTTTTCAGATTCAGGACGATATAATAAACCTCACTAGCCAGGAATATGCGAAAGGTGTGGGACTGGTCGGCTTTGACATAACCGAAGGGAAAAGGACACTGATAGTCATCCACACACTTGACAAGGCCGGTGAGAAGGACAGAAAACGTCTGCTGGAGATACTGAACATGCACACCAAGGACCAGAAGACCATAAACGAGGCTATAGACATAATGAAGAAGTACGATTCCATAGAGTACGCCAAAAACTTTGCGAGAAACATGGTCAAGGAGGCCTGGGACGACATAGACAGTTTGCTACCCGAGTCAGAGGCCAAGGACAAGCTCCGTTCATTCGCAGACTTTTTGGTAGAAAGAGAAATCTGATACAAATATTGTAACAAGAGGTGAGAAAATTGATTGAGGCATCTGCTCCTGGAAAAGTGCATTTAATCGGTGAACACTCGGTAGTCTACGGAGAACCAGCCATAATCTCGGCCGTCGGGATGAGAATTAATGTTGCTGGCAAAGAGAATGATTATGTTCACATCGATGACAAACGCTTTGGAAAGAGGAGGTATGCACTGGAAGATGTGATGTCATTCACAAAACAGTTGGATGATTTATGGGAAGATGGTTTTGACCGGGGTGATTTCAGAGCTTTGAATGAAGCACTCGAAGAGGACACAATGAACCATACCAAGGGAATTATAGGGAAGAGTTTGGAGTCTTTGGGGGTGGAGTCTGGAGTGTCTCTGGAGATTGAATCCCAGATACCCTTGGGGGCTGGGCTAGGCTCTTCGGCCGCATTGTCCGTGGTGATACCAAAAACCATATCAGAAGTTTATGGTGAACCAATCACAGAAGATTCCCTGAATGAAATCGCTTACGAAACAGAGAAGTTTGCCCACGGTACCCCGAGCGGTGGTGATAATTCGACATGTTGCTACGGAGGAATGATGTGGTTCAGGAAAGGAAAACCGAACGTAATCGAATCTCTGAGAGAGGAGGTTCCCTACCAGTTGAAGAATTTTGTCCTGGTCTATACCAAAGAACCGGAGAAAGACACCAGGGGCATGGTGGATATAGTCAGGGAGCTGGACCCGAGCTACAGGAATCCGAGGGTCAGAGATTTGGGCAAAGCAGCCTGTCAGATGAGAGAGGCTTTGAAGAAGAAGGACTTTGGGTCGGTCGGGGCATTGATGAATTCGGCTCAGGAAAAACTTTCCGAACTTGGAGGCGCAGCCAAACTGTCGGGAGCCGGTGGAGGGGGAATTATGATTTGCTACCATCCTGACGGGGACAAACTGGTTGGAAAAGTGAATGATTTGGGTTATGAACCCTGGAAAACCGACCTGGGCGTAGAAGGAGTCAGGATTGAGGATTAAAGTTTTGCCCCTAAAGATAATTGGTGGTTAAATGTCTTTGAGGACATTCCTTGAAAACCAGAAGAAGGTTGTTTTCAAGAAACCGGTTTCTACCAAATACGAGGCAGCTGCCCTGATTTCCAGAACGGATGGGAACATTGCTGCTTTTGAAAAGGTAAAAGGACACCCTGGATGGAGGATTGTTTCAGGAGTCTGTTCTTCCAGAGACTTGGTCGCATCTGCTTTGGGTGTGGGTAAGGATGAAATCATTCAGAAAATGTCTGAGTCTTTAGACAACCCGATTAAATGTAAGGTTTCAAAGGCGAGTTATCCAAAGGCGGTATCAGAACCCAACCTGCTCAAAGAGATGCCCCTCATGATATACTATCAGAAGATGGACCGGGTGTACACATCTTCTTGCATATTCATCGTCAAGGACCCGGACACGGGTGTGCAGAACGCTTCTTTCCATAGGACCATGTTTCTGAAGGACAACAAGATGTCTGTCCGTATCGTGCCAAGACATTTGTACGAAATCTACAACAAGGCCTGCGAAAAGGGAAAGGATTTGGAAGTAGCGGTCGTAAATGGTGTGAATCCCTGCGTTTCAATAGCAGGTGCAACTTCCTATTCACCCGATTTAGACGAATTGGAATTTGCCAATGCACTGATGGACGGGAAACTGGTCTTGAACGAACTGGACGGATTCAGGATTCCAGACGCTGAAATCGTTTTGAGAGGAAGACTTACTCCCAAGAAGGGGGAGGAAGGGCCGTTCGTTGACTTGACTGGTACTCACGACACTGTGCGTCAGGAACCTGTCCTGGAGGTGGACAAGGTATACACCAAGGAAGACCCCATATATCAGGTAATACTCCCCGGAGGTCAGGAACACAAGATACTCATGGGGCTTCCCCAGGAACCAAGGATTTTCAAGATAGTCCAGAATACCATTCCTACTGTGAAGAACGTGGTCCTGTCTCTCGGCGGTTGTTCATGGTTGCATGGTGTGGTCCAGATAGCCAAGAGGAAAGAAGGTGACGGTAAGAACACTGGCCTCGCTGCCTTGGCCGCCCACCCGAGCATGAAGAGAGTCGTAGTCGTTGACCCGGATGTGGACCCGTCGAGCGCAGACGAAGTGGAATGGGCGATTGCGACCAGAGTTCAACCCAGTAAGGACGTGACGATAATAAAAGGGGCGACCGGTTCATCTCTGGACAAGACTCAAAACCCAAACAAGACCACGGACAAGTGGATAATAGACGCGACCATTCCTTTGGACAAGCCTAAAGAGAATTTTGAGAGAGCAGTCGTCCCTCTGGAGGACAAGATAAACCCAAAGGACTATCTGTGATTACATGTATCTGACCAAAGAGCAGGAATCTCTTCTGAGGGCAGGTGGAGCTAGACAAAAGGCTATGGAGCTCCTAGTCAAATTGGGAGACATCTACGGAGCAGAAGAGATGGTTCCCGTTGGTTCGGCCCAGGCCGCAGGAGTCTCCTACAAGTCCATAGGTGACCCAGGTCTGGAGTTTCTGGAGGGTTTTGCCGAGGAAGGAGCAAAGGTTTCTGTTCCAACCTTTCTCAATCCAGCTGGCATCGACTTGATCGATTGGAAGGACGTGGGTTTTCCTCAAGCCTTTGCCGAGAAACAGAAAAGGATAATCTCTGCTTTCAGAAAGATGGGTATTGTTTTGACTGCCAGTTGCACGCCTTATTTGTTGGGAAACCTTCCCAGATACAAGGAGCACCTCGCATGGAGTGAATCCTCTGCAGTGTCTTTTGCCAACTCTGTCATCGGAGCGAGGACGAACCGGGAGGGTGGTCCTTCTGCTCTGGCTGCAGGTATATGCGGCTTCACCCCCAAGCACGGCTTGCATCTGGATGAGAACAGAAAACCAGATTATATGATAAATGTTGAGAAAAAACTGGAGACATCTTCGGACTTCGGGCTGCTCGGCAATTATGTGGGAGGTGTGGTGAAGGACAAGATTCCTTTGTTCACAGGCATCAAAAGGGCTTCCACAGACCAGCTTAAAGCCCTGGGTGCTGCTATGGCTGCATCCGGTGCCGTCGCTCTTTACTATGTGGAAGGATTGACACCAGACTCTGACTGGGATGAGAAACTGGAGACTTTAGAATTCGGAGACGAGAATTACGAAAAGACTAAAGACGTGTTGAACACCGGTGAAGAACCGGATTTAGTTGTGATAGGATGTCCTCACGCATCCATAACCGAGATCAGAAAAGTATCTCGGCTGTTGAAAGGGAAATCGGTAAAAAAGCCGTTGTGGGTGTGCACTTCCAGAGCAATGAAAGTATGGTCTGATAAGATGGGTTTCACAAAGATTATAGAAAAAGCTGGCGGTCATGTAGTATGCGATACCTGCATGGTCGTGTCACCAATCGAAGACATGGGCTTCAAGTGTGTAGGCACGAACTCTGGCAAGGCCGCTGCCTACCTGCCCGGTTTCTGCAAGCAGAAAGTAGTCTTCTCTTCATTGAAAGAGCTTGTGGAGGGAGCGTCATGAAACTTGACGGGAGGTCTATTTCAAAGGGCAAAGTTAAAGGAGAGGTAATAAAGTCAGAAGAACCCGTAGGTTTCTACGGCGGCATAGACCCAAAAACAGGGGAGGTTATCGAGAAGGGGCATTCTCTGGAAGGCAGGAACGTCAAGGATAAAGTGTTGGTTTTTCCCAACGGCAAAGGCTCTACAGTCGGTTCCTATGTGATTTACGGTCTCAAAAAGAATGGCGTTGCCCCAGCAGCTATAGTCAACCAAGAGACCGAAACTATTGTAGCGACAGGGGTCATCCTGGCCGGGATACCATGTGTTGACAAGATAGACATAAAAAAACTAAAGACAGGAGACAGGGTAATGGTCGATGGCAATAGAGGCGTGGTGGATGTTAAAAATACTTAAAATCGGCGGAGCTGTGTTCGCTTGCAAGGATTCTGACAGTCCTAAATTGGACGAGGAGACTTTGGACCGGATTTGCAGTGAGATAGGACGATCCCTAGGGAAAGACAAATTGATACTTATACACGGAGCCGGTTCGTACGGTCATCCCATCGTAAAGAGGACCGGGATAGGGAACGGTATCAAGGCTGAAAGACATCTGGTCGACTTTGCCAAGACCCAAAGGCTCCAGAACGAGTTGGACTGTATCGTCACAGAAAAGTTGATAGAAGAAGGAGTCCCGGCTACACCCTGCCAGGCCTCTTCAAACGTGGTCATGGAGAGTGGAAGAATATCTTCCATGAATTTGGATGCTGTGAAGGGTTTTCTGGAGGTGGGACTGGTTCCAGTACTTTACGGTGTGCCCGCCTACGACAAGGACCAGGGATGTTCTATTCTCTCCGGAGATGAAATAGGTCCTTACCTGGGAAAGGAACTGGAGGCAGAGAAGATGATTCATGTGACTGACGTGGACGGCATATTCACTACTGACCCAAAGAAAGACCCGGACGCAGAGTTGATTCCACTTGTGACCAGGGACAACCTGGAAGAGGTCCGGAAGAGTCTCGGCGGTTCCTCCAGCACGGACGTGACCGGAGGCATGTACAACAAGTTGGAGAAATTACTGGTGCTGGCAGAAGAGGGAGTAGAGTCAGTGATAATAAACGGGCTGGTTCCCGGGAGGGTTGAAAAGGCATTAAAGGATAGGGATGTAAAGGGAACTGTGGTGAGATTCTGAGCAAGGCCACCGAGAAGTCATATAAAAAAAGTACGAACACACGCCTGAGAAAAATAGACCATTTGCGTTTCTGTTTGCAGAGGGATGTTGATTCCAACGACAACTGGCTGGACGATGTTAGGCTTCTGCACAACGCCTTGCCGGAGATTGATTTCAGGAAAGTGGAGACTAAATTAGAGTTCATGGACAAGGAACTCTCACTTCCTCTGGTTATAGCAGGCATGACCGGAGGTGCCGAGGAAGTGACTGAGGTCAACAAGACTCTGGCTGGGGTGGCTGAGAAAAAGGGACTGGCCTTCGGACTGGGTTCTATGAAGGCCATGCTCGAGGACCCCAGCCTTTCGGACACCTATAAAGTCAGGGACGTAGCTCCCAAGGCGCTACTGCTGGGCAATCTGGGTGTGTCTTCCCTGAAGGACTTTGAGAAGGAGGAAATCGAAGAAGCTGTGGAAAAAATGGGAGTGGACGCCTTGTGCGTGCATCTGAACGCGCCCCAGGAGTACTTTCAGAAGTCGGGAGAGTCTGACCTGGACTGGTCCGAGTCGTTCGACCTGCTGAAGGACGCCAGGAAAATATGCCCTGTAATCGCGAAAGAAGTCGGTTTCGGGGTCAGCAGGGAGACCGCCGAAAGGCTGAAAAAGGCAAAAGTCTCTGCCCTGGATTTGGGAGGCTACGGAGGCACAAACTGGATATACGTGGAAGGTCTGAGGACCGGGAAGAATACTGAGGTCTTCAGGGACTGGGGAATCCCCACCGCCGCTTCCATAACCGAGACCAGGGAAGTGGGACTTCCACTGATTGCCACCGGAGGTATAAGGACCGGCTTGGACGTTGCAAAATCCCTGGCTTTGGGAGCGAATCTGTGCGGGGCTGCTTTGCCCTTCCTCAAGGCATTCAACCGAGGAGAGGAGGCAGTCATGAAGTACGTGGAAAAGTTGGAGAGCGAGCTGAAAGCATCCATGTTCTTCACCAACTCAAAGAATCTGGAAGAATTGTCAGAGGCGAAGTACGTGCTGTCGGGGAGACTGAAGAACTGGACGGACCAAAGGACAAGTTAATTAAGTTTTCCTATCTAACTTTTGTCATGCGTGTAAAAGACCTCAGTCTATACTTCCGTGCGGATGTCATGGAATGTCTCAAGGAACTCCCGTTCGAGGAGTTGAATCCGCCACAGGAACAGTCACTGAAAGCCGGTCTTCTGGAGGGCGAGAATCTGGTGCTTGCCTCGCCCACTGCCTCTGGCAAGACACTGGTGGCAGAACTTGCGTTCCTCAAAAATTTCCAGGATGGGAAAGGGAAGACTGTGTACGTGGTGCCGTTGAGAGCGCTGGCCTCTGAGAAGTACCACTCCTTCAAAGAGAAGTACTCGTCTCTGGGCCTGAAAGTGGGACTGTCCATAGGCGACCTCGATTCCTCAGACCCCTGGCTCAAGGACAAGGACGTGATAATCGCTACCTCGGAGAAGATGGACTCGCTTATGCGCCACAAGTCCTCCTGGATACAGGACGTATCCCTGGTTATAACAGACGAAGTTCATTTGATAAACGACTCCGGAAGGGGGCCGACCCTCGAGGTCGTACTCACCCAGCTGAAGGAAAGGCAGGTGCTTGCACTGTCAGCCACCATCGAGAATGCTGAAGAACTGGCGGGATGGCTGGAAGCAAAGATGGTCAGGAGTGACTACCGGCCTGTAGAACTCCATCGGGGAATATACCACAAGAACGAGATAAAGTTCGAAGGCAGGAAGAACAAGAAGTTAAAGGGCAAGGGAAGGGCAGATATATTGTTGTCCAAAGACACACTGAAAAAAGGAAAGCAGGTGCTCATGTTCGTCTCCACCAGGAGGTTCGCAGAGTCTGCAGCCAGAAAAATAGGCAAGGAAATTTCACCTATGCTGGAGAAGGAAGAGAAGAAACAACTGGAAGAACTGGCCGGACAAGTAGAAAACGTCCTCCAGAAACCCACCAAACAGTGCAAAAAAGTGGCCGAGTGCATAAGAAAAGGCACGTCCTTCCACCATGCTGGTCTGATTTCTAAGCAAAGACAGTTGATAGAGGACAACTTCCGTAGCGGTCTCATAAAGGCCATAGCTTCCACTCCCACGCTCGCCTACGGGGTGAACCTGCCTGCCTGGAGATGTGTAATCCGGGACTCCAAACGTTACTACCCTTCCTCGGGGTCTTCGTACATCCCAGTCCTAGAGTACCAGCAGATGTCTGGACGTGCGGGAAGGCCTGACTATGACAAGGAGGGAGAAGCCATACTGGTGGCTAAAAGCAAGTCACAACTCAAGGAACTGAAGGAAATATATCTGGAGGGCGAGGCAGAGCCCATCCAGTCGAAGTTATCGGTTGAACCGGTCCTGAGGATGCACGTACTAGCACTGGTGGCCAGTGAGGTCTGCGGGAGTGACCAGGACTTGCACGATTTCTTTGAGAAGACCCTTTTCGGGTTCCAGTACGGGGACATAGGCGAGATAAAGAACAAGGTGGAGAAAATCGCAGACCAGTTGGTGGACTTCAAGTTCCTGTCTTCTGACAAGAACAAGGACGAGTTCATGTCTGCGGACGAACTGTCAGGGGAAAGACGGCTGAAGGCAACCAGAATCGGCAAGCGCGTTTCCGAGCTCTATCTGGACCCACTGACCGCCCACAAAATCATCCAGAAACTGAGGGTTGCCTCTGAGTCTCCGGAGAAGTTCTACCCTTTCGGATACCTCCAGATGATTTCCGGTACGGTGGAGATAAAGCCATGGATGAGGGTGAGGGACCCGGAATTTCCCGACTATCAGGACCTGGCTGCCAGACTGGAAGACAGGATAATGGGGCCTGTCCCTGACCAGTGGGACTTCAACTATGAATCCTTCCTCCGGTCGATGAAGATGACCCAGATGTTCGTGGACTGGACAAACGAGATGGGAGAGGATAAAGTGCTTGAAAAATACGGCCTTGCTCCCGGCGGTCTGTATGTCAAGACCTTGAACGCTGACTGGCTTTTGTACTCGTCCCACGAACTTGCACTCCTTCTGGGCATGAAGAATGTTTTGAAGTATTTGAAGAAAATGAGGATAAGGATAAAACATGGGGTCAAGGAGGAACTGCTGACTCTTATACGCCTAAAGAACATAGGCAGAGTCAGGTCCAGAATCCTTTACAACGCTGGTTTGAGGCGTTTATCAGACGTCAAGAAGGCCTCACAGTCTCGTTTGTCCTCCCTCCTGGGACCAAAAATCGCCAAAAACTTGAAAGAACAGTTAACGGGAAAGAAGGAAAAGTAGGACTACTGACAACAACAGCACCAATAACCTCGAGTCATTGGCGAAACCGAAGGGTATTGGTCCGATAAAACCGCCGAACGCGAACTTGCTTTCACCCCCGCTGGAAAAGGAACCAACGATTATAAGGATGATGCCCACGAAAACAGTTATCGCACCTAATTGGGTCAGATCCAAAGAATCACCTAACTAGTCAGAATCTCTACCATTTTCTTTAGTTTTGTACCGAACTCTTTCCCTTCTACGGTGAGAATGTAACTCCCGTCTTCGTACGAGGCGTAGCCGTTGGCCACGTACACGTCCATCACCCTGGGTCCCAGTCTCATCTGCTTGTACAATTCAGCGAAGGCGATGCAGGATGTCCCGTAGTGCCTCAGAGTGTAGTCCATGACCCGGTTGGCCTTCTCAGTTTTTTCTATCAATCCGCTTATTTTCCCGACAAGATTTCTGGGCTCTTGCATGAATATAATTGGCCGAGAAACTTAAATTATTTGCCGAACCTTCTTTGTCTGTCCTCAAATTCTTGTAAGGCCTTCTCGAAATCTTCCTTTTTCATCTCAGGCCATTTCTTTTTCAAAAACATGAGTTCTGAGTAGGCTGACTGGAATGACAGGAAGTTGGACAAACGCTTCTCCCCACCAGTTCGTATTATCAAATCAGGCGCTGGTTGTCCGTTGGTGTACAAACTCTCAGAGACTGATTCTTCGTTTATGTCCGCGGGCTTCATGTTTCCTCCCAGGCATTTGTTTGCAATTTCCCGAGTGGCATCGGTTATCTCTTGCTGACCCCCGTAGGCCAGTGCGATGTTCAGTACATGTTCTTTGTTGCCGGAAGTTTTGTCTTCCACTTCCTTCAACTTCTCCTGCAATTCATCAGGTAGCAGATGGGTCCTTCCTATGAACCTCACCTTGACGTCCAGACGGTTCACCGGATGTTCCTTATCTTCCAGAACCTGGTCACATTCTTTCGACAACAGTTTTAATATGTATTTGAGTTCTAACTTGGGTCTTGATTTCAGGTTCTCTCCTGAAAGTGTGTAGGAAGTCAGATACTTGATTCCCTTTTCACAGGACCATTCCAGGACCTCCCTGGCTTTCTTTACTCCCATCTTGTGACCTTCCCAGGGCTTCTTCATCATTGCTTTTGCCAGGCGTCTGTTCCCGTCCATTATTATTCCCAGGTGCTGGATACCTTTAACCATACAAATACACATCCCTTTAGTTTTAAATAAACCAGTTCTCTATTTAAATCTTATGTTGGACCTTCTGCTGCTCTCAGTTGCATTCACAGGTTCTCTGGCTTGCGGGCTCATAGACCTCAAGACCACGGAAATCCCCGACCAGATACCCAATGCCATGGCTCTGTCCGGTGTCCTGGTCTGGGCATATCTTTCACTGGCAGAGGGCAGTTACATGCCACTCCTAATGTCAGCCCTTGTGGGAACCTCTTATCTGGCTCTGGGATGGGCTTTCTACATGGCAAAGCAGTGGGGAGGCGGTGACGCAAAGCTTTTGGCAGCTGTAGGTTACCTCCTGCCGGTGTGGCTGACAGAGTCTTCCGGTCTGTTGCCTTTCTCGGCTGCCTACCTGTTCAACGTGTTCGTCGTAGGTCTTGTCTACATGCTGATTTACATAATGTTCTTGGGACTGTTGAGGAAGAAAATCAGGCGACTGTTCCTGGAGGACTTCAGGGACTACGGATGGAAGGTGTCTTTAGCACTGGTGGTTTTCTCTGTTCTTTCCTATTTCTTCCTGCCTTTGTGGCTCATAGTGCTTGTAGACATGTTCGGACTGTCCATTCTCTATGCCAAGTCAGTGGAAAATTATTTCTTCAGGAGCATTCCCGTATCAGAGCTGAGAGAGGGAGACGTGCTTGCTGACGGAAAGATAGACGGCCTGACCAAAAAACAAGTGGCAAAACTGAAGAAGAAAGGCGGTAATATCAAAATCAAGGATGGGGTAAGATACGGTCTGGTGTTCTTCCTGTCACTGGTGGTGACCCTCTACTACGGTTCTCTGGCAGAACTCATAATCATGTATCTGATATGAGAAATTTAAGCTTTGTTTCCAAGAATAACTGAGTGGTCCGATGATTTTGCTGCCCCGTTCAGTACTGATAGAAAGGTATGCCCTGGAGAAAATCGGAGATGTCTGTAAAAAGGCAGGGCTGGGAGAAAAAGCAGTGATTATTTCTGACAAAACCACCAGAAAAATCGCCGGAGACTATTCCAGGGATGTACTGGAGGAAAGCGGTTTTCAGGCCGAGGTGCAGGGCATAAAAGACCTCAAGCAGGCCTCACTGAAGAAGATGGCTAAGGACGTGGAAGCAGACTTCTTCCTGGGTGTTGGTGGAGGCAAGTGTATAGACGTGGCCAAGTACTGCGGGTTCGAGACCGGAAACCCCTTTGTGTCGGTGCCCACTGCCCCTTCTCACGACGGAATCGCCTCTGACCGGGCTTCTCTTAGTACTGACGATGGAAAAATCTCCGTGCACGTGGAACCTCCGGTGGCAATAATTGCTGACCTGGAAATCATAAAGTCCTGTCCGGACGAGAACGTGTCCTCTGGTTGTGCAGACGTCATTTCAAACATAACTGCGGTGAACGACTGGAAGCGCACCAAAGACTACATGCCGTTCGTGGGAGACATTTCGCTGTTGTCATCGAGTATCGTCATGTCCCATGTCAATGAGATAAACGAGAAGAAGGAGTCTGGTCTTGAGGCACTGGTGTGGTCCGAAGTCCTTTCGGGCTTTGCCATGTCCATAGCCGGAAGTTCTTCCCCTGCCTCAGGCGCTGACCATAATTTCTCGCACACACTGGACCACATGAAGGCAGGCGCTTTGCACGGCCATCAGTGCGGTCTGGGTTCCATAATCGCTTCTTACCTTCAGAAGGGAAACTGGGTCAAGATAAAGTCGGTCCTCAAGAAGGTGAACGCTCCGGTGACTGCGAAGGAAATAGGAATATCAGAGGAGGTCCTGGTGGAGGCACTAGTAAAGGCAAAGGACATAAGGGACAGGCCTACCGTACTCGACAACTACAACATGGACCAGAAAAAGGCTGAAAGCATACTCAAGTTGGTCGGAATCATTCAATGACTACCGGCAGTCTTCTGGAGAAGTTAGTAATCAGACCGTGTACTTCAGAAAGGTGTTTGTCCATACGCCTAACGGTGTTGGCCAGTGACTGGAGAGTGTCCATTTCCTGCCTGCTCCTCTGCCTCTTGTAGGATTCCAGTGTGGACCTTATCTCGTCCTTTGTCGGATACTTGGAGAATGTCTTGTCAAGCGTCTGTGTGAACTTCTCAAACTGGTCCCTCATTATGGCATTCACATCTTCAGTCCTTATCTTTCCCATTTCGTCCATCCGGTCGTTCATGCGCTCTATTTGCTTGGAAATGGTGTCCATGTCAGAGGCCAGTTTTTCCACTGAGCGAGCGGTGTCCAGGACCGACACCCGGCTGGTTTCCATTTCCTGTGCGTGTGAAGTCATGGATTTCTCTACCTGCTCTTCGACCATTTCCTTCGTCTTTTCCCTGCCGGTCACTTTATCGTCCAGTGCTTCTATTCTCTTGGACAGTTCTTTAACTTCCCTGCCAACCTCCAGTTGGTCCATGGTCTTGTTCTCTATCTCCTGGTCCAGAGTCTCCGAGAACCTTTCCACTGCACCGCTCATCTGGGAGTCCACAGTCTTCTTCAGTTCCTCTGACAAATTGTTCATATGCACGGCCAAATCCAGTTGCTTGGCCTCTGTGTCTTCTACTTCCCCGGCCAGTTCCTGGGTGTGTTCCTTGATTTCTTTCTCCATCCTCTTGAGTTCTTCCCTGATTATTCCCTTCAGGTCTTTCCTGACTTGGGATTCGAAGTTGCTTGCCTGCTTGTCGAACCTGTTGCCCAGGTCCTCCATTTTTGTGGATATGTTCTCCACCTTCTTTCCCATCTCTATCTGGTTCATCTCCATATCATCTATATGCTTGGCCAGTTTTTTGGAGTCCTTGTTTTGTTTCTTCCTGAGTTCCTGATAGTCTTTGGTCAGTCTGTCCCTCATTTTCTTCAGGTCCACAGTGGCCACAGAGACGGTCTCCTCAAGTTCGGATATCTGCTCTGCGTTCACAGAAGTCTCCTTGACCCCTTCCTCCAGGGAATCCATTTTTTCCAGCAGACCCTCCTTCACTTTTTTCAGAGATTTCCTCACAGACTTGACCCGCTTGTTCATGATTTTTTCCATGTCCTTCTTTTCCAGTTTCTTCTCAAGTTTCTCTGCCGATTCCTCCATGAGTTTGGAAGCCTTCTTGTTCTTCTTCTCCAGGTCCTCCAGTGTCTCTTCCAGTTTTCCGAATCTTTTCTCAATCATAAAGAAGTTGCGTTTGTTTTTCTCTTTCAGCTTTTCTATTCCCTCGGCCATAGTAGAAATTGAAGGGAAGGAATATAAATCTTTATCAGAGCAAAAAGCCTTTTAAACGTTTTTGTTAACTCTTGAACATGGAGCCGGATGCAAAGAGTGCAGGCATATGTCCCAAATGCGGTAGTCACAACAAGGTTAGGGAGAAGAAAGTTAAGGGTTATGAGGTGCTGCTCTGGAGATGTCCAAGGTGCGGAGTTGAATGGGCAGACATCGGCGGAGAAGTTACTAAGAAGAACAAGTTCAAGGCTCTCAAAGGCCTGTGATTATCTCTTGCCTTTAACGATGGTCTTTTCCCCAAACTTCCAATAGGAAACTTGGTCTCCCTCTTTGACATCCTTCATGTCCTTCGGCAGTTCGGTTTCAAATGTGTTGTAATCTTCCAGGTCCATGAGCTGTGCGCGACCGTCCATGAGCGCGATGACCTGTGCGCCCCTCTTGTCGATTATGGGAACTTTCACCCGGTCGTGGGCCGGTTTCACGATTATTCTCTTCTTGTGGTCAAATATGCCCACTCCCTTGAGCCTTATCTTCGGGTGTCCGTGCTTTCCGGGTGCGCTCCTCTGCATGGAAGTTACCTTGCAGGACTCGCCTTCTAAAATAATGTAGCTGCCTTCCTTCAAATTCTTGATTTCTTCTGTCTTAGTCTCCATCTACTTCACCACGACAGTTACGTCCTCTGGCTTCACAGTCTTCCTTCCAGCGTGTTTGGATACTTTGACCACGTCCTTTGCTATGTCAAAGCCCACTTCTTCCACCGCATCCCTGAGCTCTTCAACTGCCCCGCTTGATACCCTCTCGGCACCTGCTCTCCTGGCGACCCTCTCTAAGGGGGCTAGAGGTAGAACGGGACCAGAAATCTTGGCCTTTTTGGGTTTCTTTTGCTTTTTCATACCTGTATATTCTCAGACACATTTATATTATTTTCCGACCTAAAGACTGTATGCTCAAATACTTGGTGATTGCAGGCGTGCTGGCGGTGGTGGTGTTTGCCATAGCCACGTATCAGGCTCCGGAGAAGGAATTCGAGAGAACCAATATAACCTTCCAGGGATTCGAGCCCGACGAGTACGGCGACTGCAAGAAGACCTGCAAATCCACATGTCCTTCCTACGGCTGGTTGTACAGAGGCTACAGGTACGAAGTCACCGGCAAAGAGTGCATCTGCTTCTGTCTGAAGGAAGTTTAAGGTTTAAAAGGCCTGAAAACAGTATACATGTAGCCAAGGGCTCGGGGAAAGCTTTAAATATAACCCTTCTAAGTTATGTACACCCCCACCGAAACCTTTAAATACTTGACGGTAAAAGGTTTATAAGCCCTGTGTCGTAACTAACAAGGGGTAACGTGGTGATATATTATGGCAAGAAAGAAAGCGGAAACTGATTCAAAGGCAAAGTGTCCGGAATGTGGATGTACGCAGTTCTATGACGATTCAAACAAAGCTGAGAAAGTTTGTGCTAAGTGTGGTCTGGTTTTGAAAGAGGGAATGGTGGATGTCTCGCAAGATTGGAGGGCGTTCGACCACGACCAGAAGGTCAAAAGAGCCAGGACCGGTGCTCCACTCACCCACAAGAGGCACGACAAGGGTCTGTCCACAGAAATAGGCAAAGGGTCTACTGAACTATTCAAAGTATCTGCTAGAAAGAGGACCCAGTACTTCAGGATAAGGAAGTGGCAGAAGCGTCTTCTTTCGTCTAAAGACAGGAATCTATCATTTGCACTTGGCGAACTCGAGAGGCTTGTTGCATATTTGGGTCTGCCCCAAACCCTCCATGAAGAGGTCGCCAAACTGTACGAAAAAGCCCTGGAACGCGGATTGGTCCGTGGACGTTCCATAGAGTCTATAATCGCTTCCCTGGTGTACGCGCTGTGCAGGGAATACGGTACTCCCAGGACACTTACTGAACTTTCCCAGGCATCGGGAATAGAGAAGAGAGAACTGGGAAGGACCTACAGGTACGTGGCCAGGAAACTGAACATAAGGATACTTCCGGCCAACCCCAAGAACTATATACCAAGATTCGCATCCATGCTCGGCCTGAGCGACAAAGTGCAGGTCAAGGCAACCAAGATACTCAAGGGTGCGGAGAAGCACGACGTGGTCTCTGGCAAGGGTCCTACCGGACTGGCCGCAGCTGCCATATACATAGCTTCGGTGCTCTGCGGAGAAAAGAGGACCCAGAGAGAAGTGGCAGACGCGGTTGGAGTGACAGAAGTAACCATAAGGAACCGTTACAAGGAAATCGTACAGTCCTTGGGCATAAAGGAAGAAGTCGAGGAAAAGGCCAAGGAAGACGAGGAAGAGGAAGAGAAGGGCAAGAAGTCCAAAAGTAAGAAAAAGAAGAAGGGCAAGTCCAAGAAGAAAAGCAAAGAGAAGAAAAAGAAAAGCAAGAAGAAGAAAAGCAAGAAGAAGAAATCCAAGAAGAAAAAGAAATCCAAAAAGAAATCTAAAAAGAAGAAGTCCAAGAAGAAAAAGAAGTGAGGTGATTTGAATGAAAGATGTTGTTTTAAGAATTCCGAGAGAGCGTACCGCCGACCCGGGTGCAATCAGTACAGTGAATTATGCCCGGGAGGACCTGGAGAATTTGAAGGAAAAAGGAGATATACAGGAATATTTTTTGAAGACAGATGAAAACGGAGATAAAGTTCTGTGTATAGATACTCCATCTTACAGAAAGAGATCCGCAATCGGAATGGGCAAGAAGGCTAGCAAAAATCTGCCTGGTTTTGCCCGAAAGTACGCGGATCAGTTCTTGGAGAAGACATTGAATTGAGGCTCGCTCTCAGTCTTTATCCCAGTTCCACAGAAGTGAGTCCTGGTCCCGTTGTACTTTTTAACCAGTTTATCCATGGGAGGGATTTCTCCCTTCAAGACCTTGTGGACGTCATAGTAGAACGGGGGAGCATCCGATTCTTTAATTAATTTATTAATTAACTTTAAGTCCATCCTCTTGTTTAACTTTTCCAGGAAGGACCTGTCCTCTATTTTTCCCATGTACAGTGGCTGACCCCTTCCCACGGACCATGAGGACTTCTCCAGAGTCACCGGCTTTACCTCTTCCAGAAGCCTGTTCACTTCCTTCAGCTTTTCAACCACTCTGCCGTAAACGCGCAGGTAATGTCTCCGATAATAAGTCAAGAGAGGTATAAACGCGCGGTCGTGTTTAGCGCATTCCCGTACAATCGCGGTGACCAATATCCTCGCGCCTTCTTCCTTCGAATAGTCGGTTTTCTGCGACTTGAAGCCGTAGCGACGGAGGCAGACTTTGGGATACCTTCCGAACAGAGCGCCCAGGTCAGTGGCAGTGACCGCCAGGTACCCTCCTTTTCTGGACAATCCCTGCACTGCCGAGTCCAGAGACCAGACAGGACTCCCGTAGGGGTCTATGTCGATGAAGTCGAATTTGTTCCCGGTCATCACATGATTGCAGTCATCCCATGTTATTTTCTCCACATTCGACTTCACTCGGTTCTCCTCTACGTTCTTTTTTATCAGTTCAACCGCCTTTTCGTTCACATCGTTCAGCCAGACCTGTGTCTTGGCCTCCTTCGCATATCTTATCCCCCGCATGCCGGTGGCAGACATGGCGTCGAGGACCAGCTTTGGCTCCACCTGCTTCACGAAAGCCACGGACAAGTCCCTATCCAAGTACATGACTGGGTTATAGAAACCGTGTGACCTCCCTTTCTCTGGCAGCTCAACGTCTGGCACTTTCAGTTCTACATTACCCTCTTCCACTTTCTTGAACTTCATGAATGAAATTGAACATCAAAGTTTTAAAGTTAGACCAATCCCAGGAGAGAGGAGAAGGCTTGACTGTAGTAGTACCAGATGGAGGGGAAGAGTATCAGTATCAGGAACATGGCGATTATTATTCGCAAGCCTTGCTCCGCGCCCTCTTTCCTCAGACCGTATATCAGACCGACGGCTAAGCCACCCATGTGGGCTATGTAAGAGACATGAGGGTCACCGCCTCCCAGGAAACCTATGACCGTGTAAATGGTGTAGCCCATGCCGAGGAGCGAAAGCGGAATGGGAACGAAGAACGGGTAGAGCGACATATCTACCGGACTTACAAGCATGCCCGCTCCTATCAGTGCGAACACTCCTCCGGAAGCGCCTATGCCCACTACATCCGGCGCGTAAATGAGCATTGACAACAGGTCTCCCAGGACCGCTCCTGCGAAGAAGATTCCAAGCATCTTCCAGGCACCTATTTCCTTTTCTACCGCGATTCCAAAGAAGAACAGCACGAATACGTTCGACAGCAGGTGGGTGGCAGAGACGTGCAGCAAAGAGGAAGTGAGGACCACCCACCAGGCACCTGACAACAGGTTCTGAGTAGAGAAGCCGTAGTCGTTAACGAACGGTTCTACCTGCGCTTCCGGCATGTTTGTCACATACAGCCAGGTGAACACCAGAACCGCAATCAGTGCTAAGGTCGCTTTCATAACAAAAATATACGAGAGAGTTAAAAAAGATTAATGAATTAAAAAAAGAAAAATAGAGGTCAAAGGCGCAATCGATGAGAACCAAGGGGGGATGTGAACCTCGATTGCGCCTTGGGATTGGGGGGTGTGATTATTTTATGACCTCTATGCCAAGTTCGTCTGAGATGCCTTTTTCTGAGGGTTCCTTCGCCAATTTCCCCAATATATATGGGGATTTGACTCCGGTAACAATTGAAATAACCTGAATTTTTCCTTCGTATTCGGGGTCGACTCTCGCTCCCCACATTATGGTGGCTTCTGGAGCAAGCTTGCTAGAGATGAATTCTCCTATCTCGTTTACCTCGTCCAACTTCAAGTCTTCGCCTCCTACTATCTGAATCAGTGCACCAGTGGCACCGGAATAGTTGACTTCCAACAACGGATGGTTCAACGCCTTCATAACTGCCTCTTTAGCTCTCTCGGAGGTATTG
Source organism: uncultured archaeon (assembly GCA_964644245.1). GTDB lineage: Archaea > Aenigmatarchaeota > Aenigmatarchaeia > CAZXUR01 > CAZXUR01 > CAZXUR01. Next base: position 49,125 of record CAZXUR010000001.1, on the reverse strand, counting down.
GCTTCTCCTATTCCGACTGTGGATACACCGCCAGTCTGCATTATGGTCTTAACATCAGCGAAGTCTAGGTTGACCAGAGACGGTGTTGCTATGGTCTCGGTCAGTCCCTTGATAGTCGTGGATATGAGTTCATCTGCAACCGCGAACGCTTGTTTGAGGGACAGGTCACCTGCGTACTTCAGCAATTTCTGATTCTCTATCACTATTACTGTGTCGCACATCTGTCTAAGCTGGTAAAGAGAGTCTTCAGCTTTGGCAATTCTAGCTCCTTCAATCTTGAAAGGAAGGGTCACTGTAGCTATCACTATGGCGTCGTTGTCCTTTGCAATCTCTGCGATTACAGGAACCGAGCCTCCTCCGGTCCCACCACCCAAACCACATGTGATGAACACTAGGTCAGCATCTTTGAGGAATTTCTTCAGTTCGTTCTTGGATTCCTCGGCAGCCTTTCTCCCAAGTTCTGGGTCTCCGCCACATCCCAGGCCTTTTGTCAGGTCCTTGCCGATCAGTAGTTTCTCGTCGGCATTGGTTATTGACAGGTGCCTGGCATCGGCATCGGTTGCAACGGTGATCGCACCTTCAATGCTCATGTCGGATAAACGCGATATGGTGTTGCTTCCAGCACATCCGGATCCCACAACTACGATATTCGCTTTGGCCGCAAGAAGTTCAAGTTCCTCTTTTTCTTTTTCTGACTTCTCCTCTGGTTTGTTTCCCAAAGGCTGTGTCCATTGGGGTTCCTCGGGTTCTTTGTCATTGTCCCAACTGTTTCCCCATTTGTCCCAGCTCTTATCGTCTGATTCCTTCACAACTTCCCAGTCATCCATGTTTGAGGCGGATGCGGACTGTGGTTGTGGAGGTTCTGGTTTGCTGGGAGAAATTTCTGCTGTTGGTATCTTGCTGGGCTGACTCGCTTGAGGTGTGGTGTCCTTTATTTTGCCCCATCCTTCTGGTTTGTCTTTCTTCTCTTCCTGGTTGATTGGCAACCAGCTTTCTTCTTTTTTTACAGTCTTCTTCTCGGGGCTTTCCCATCCTTCTTCAGATTTTTCCTTTTCTTTTTTCTTCTTTTCCGGCTTGTTAAAGGTCCTCTCGAAAGCAGATTGTATTATTGAGTCCATTTTTTCCTCCTTTTACTTATTGGAAGTATATCCTCGAAAACCGAAATCTTTTTATATCGTTCCGATGTATATACTTCTAGAAATATTGTGAATCAAGTCCCCAACGTTCACGTGAAAGTCCCCACGATCACATGAACACTATTTCTTTTTCATTTTGTTCCTATATAAAGTTTGTGCTATTCCAGAATATAGTTTTGGAACTATGATTTCTTGTGGAATACCATCGTTTCAAGTGGAGTTCAGATTACTTTCACGACCTGAGGATAGAAAGGGTGTAATAGACTGCTTCTTCGGTTCTCACAGTTTCCACCTTCTGGCCAGGAACAACGTTCACCGTTTCATTCAACAACTTCATGTCCTTCCCCAGCAGTTTTGACAGACCCCGGTAAGGCGAGCCGAATGCTATGGCCACTTTATTCTTCACATCCAGTTTCACATTCCTTATGTCCTTGCCCTTCCTGGAAGTTCCGATGAGGCTGTAGTTCTCCCTCTTTAGTTTCTTTACCAGATGGACCAGGCTTTTGTTGAAATATTCCACTTGATAGCCGTTGTAGGAATCAACCTCACCCCCGACCACTTCCTTGGTGTCCTCGTCTATGGTCACTGTCTGTCCCTTCTTCAGGTTCTTGTTCTTGACAGTCAGAGGCTTCTTGTACCCGCAATCAACTGTGGCTTCCTTGCCCCTGACTCCGAGTACGTAGCCCATCCTGTGCTTCAGTCCTGACTCTTCAGGGATTTGGTGGGGCGACTTCAGGGGTGGTATGACCCCAACGTATTTCAAATCCTCCTCCTTGGGGAACAGATGTTTTCTCAGATAGGGAGGTGTGTTGCAGTAGTCGAGTATTTTGGTTATGTACCTTCCCAGGCCGTGAGAGTCAAAGAGAGGGTCTTTGTCCCAGTAGACGTATATCTCGTCCACAGAAAATGCAGAGCAAGCCCTGGCCAATTCCCCGATTTTGTAGTTCCTCAAATAGAGGTTCTTCTCGTCTGAAGTGAATGTGGACGGTATCAGTACTGCTTTCATAACATGAGTTGAGTGATTAACTATTAAAGCGTGTTTTAGTCCCTTTAAAAGCCCCTGGCCCGGAAAACTATTTATTAAGGTAAGGGTTAATATAGCTAGGAGGATCCTAATGGGTGTTATAGAAGAGATCGTTTCCGGTCTTCAAGGCTCTCTGGTTCAGATGGGCGAATCCATACTGGATGCCCTTCCCGGAGTCATAGTCGCCTTGATTCTTCTGTTGATAGGTTACTACACCGCAAAGTACCTAGGAAAACTGATTGAGAAAGTACTCAAGCAGGCAGGACTTGAAAGTAAGATGACCAGGCTGGGCCTCAAGAAAGCATTGGGAGGCACAGACTTGAGCCACATCGTCGGTCATTTGTTCCGATGGTGGATTTTCTTGCTGTTCCTTCAGGAAGCTTCAGCCCAAGTGACATTGGGTGTGATAAGCGAGTTCCTGGGTGCACTTGTTTCAACGGTGATACCTTCTATCTTTGTCGCAGTCATCATACTTCTCATAGCTTTGTTGGTGGCTGAATACGTGTCCGAGTTCATAAAGAAGATAAAGATGAAGGAAGCAAGTCTCATAGCAGCTGGTGCCAGACTGTTCATACTTTACATAGCAGTGGTCATGGCCCTGACAAGGATAGGGATAGAGACACAGATTCTAACCAATCTGTTCACTGTAATCGCAGCAGCAGCAGGACTTGGTTTTGCCCTGGCTATAGGAATTGCATTCGGCTTGGGCGGAAAGAAGAAGGCCGAGAAGATCTGGAAGAAACTGAAGGTAAAGTAGACCTTCCTTTTCCTTTTATTTTTTCACTAGTTCTTGTTAGTTCAATTATTTAAATCTCTTCGTTAATTCTAATCATGCCAAGTTCGATTGACAAAGAGTTAGTGGAACGGGTTGCTGGACTGGCCAGGCTGAATCTGACCAAGAAAGAGACCAAGGAGTTCACCAAAGAACTGAAGGACATACTGGAAGCTTTCAAGGAGATAGACAAGGCTAAGGTGGGTAAGACCAAACCTTCTTTCCAGCCCCTGGAATTGTCAAATTGCACCCGCGAAGACAAGAAGGGTGAGTGTCTGTCTCAGGAGGAAGCTTTGTCCAACACCAAGAACAAAGAGAAAGGGCAGTTCAAAGGCCCGAAGGTGGTATGATGGTCACGGTCAAAGAGGCCAAGCGGGTGGACCGAAAACTAAACTGTTTTATAACCATAACCGACGAGCTCAAAGAAGGAAAAGGCAAACTTAAGGGTCTTTCCATATCTGTCAAAGACTGTATCTGTACCAAAGGCATGCAGTCCACGGCCGGCTCTGAGATACTCAAAGGTTACGTTCCTCCCTTTGATGCCACGGTCGTCGAACGCTTGAAGAAAGAAGGCGCGAGCATACTGGGAAAGACCAATCAGGACGAATTCGGATTCGGGACATTCTGTACAAACTCAGGGTACGGTAAAGTCAAGAATCCCTGGGACACCTCCCGCTCTCCGGGCGGTTCTTCCGGAGGAGCGGCCGCGGCAACCGCAGCCCTCGGGACTGACCACGTAGCCCTCGCGGAGTCCACGGGCGGATCCATATCCTGCCCTGCATCTTTCTGCGGAGTGGTGGGTTTGACCCCTACATACGGACTGGTTTCTAGGTACGGTCTCATAGATTATGCGAATTCACTGGACAAGATAGGGCCCATAGGCAGGAGCGTGGAAGACGTGGCGAAAGTCCTGTCTGTAATGGCAGGTCACGACCTCAAAGACCTGACTTCCCTAAAGGAAAAGAAGAAGGATTTCACAAAAGCATTGGGCAAGCCGGTGAAGAAAATGACCGTGGGCATACCCAACCAATACTTCAAAGGGGTGGACAAGGGAGTCAAGAAAAAGGTCAGGCAAGGCATAAAGACGTTGGAGTCCTTGGGACTCAAGACCAAAAAAGTCTCCCTGCCCAAGACCAAGTACGCGCTCGCTGCTTATTATTTGGTCGCCACGTCAGAGGCATCCACCAACCTCGCCAAATTCTGCGGCATGCGTTACGGTCTTCACGCAAAGCTCAAGGGTAACTTCAACCAGTATTTCTCGAAAGTCAGGACCAAAGGATTCGGAAAGGAGGCCAAGCGGCGCATCATGCTCGGGACGTACGCGAGGATGGCCGGGTACAGGGACGCTTACTACCTGCGTGCTTTCAAGGTCAGGACACTGGTGATAAAAGACTTCAAGAAAGCCTTCAAGAAGTGCGACGTGCTGGCCGCACCGACCATGCCTGTGCTCCCTCCCAAATTCTCGGAAGTAAAGAAGATGTCACCAATCAAACAGTATCAGATGGATGTGCTCACCGTACCTGCCAACCTGGCCGGGATTCCCCAGGTCTCTCTGCCCTGTGGTTTTGTCAATGACTTGCCGGTGGGTCTTCACCTGCTGGGGGACCATCTGCAGGAGGAAAAGGTCCTGCGCGTGGCGTCTGCTCTGGAGAAGGAGCTGGACATCAAAAGGAGGCCTGATTTATGAGAGTATTCTCAAGTTCTGACAAGGTTCCTGAAAGGGAGAGAAGTGACCAAGTTTTGCTCATACTGAATGAAATAGGGGGAGACCGAGAATTCGTAAAACAGGGCCGTATAGGAAGTGCGGTCAGGAAGAGGACAGGAAGGGAACTCTATGACTTTAACGGGAGGATACCTTATTCCTCTGAACTGGACGGTGACCTGTGGGACATGATGTCTGAAGGATACCTCAAGATGAACATCTCTGACTACAGTTTTATGCTGGACAGGATTGGCATGGCACGCGTCCGGGAACTTCAGTCTTTTGGTCAGGGGGGAGAAGCATGAGTGGAAAGGACAAGTTGACACTTACAGACGTGGTCAAGAGACTGATGGGTATGAGGGAGGACCACAGGGACGAGAGGATGGAAGAGCTGTCCGGATTGGTGATGGACATGTTTAAGGAGAGAAGTGGATTGGAAGAAGGTGATGTTTACAGGATAGTCAAGGGGAAGAGGAACGATTTGTATGAAAGCAAGTCAGAGGTCTATTCTCCCACTGTTAACAGGGCTTTGAGAGAACTGGTGTGGGACAAGGAATATTTGGAAAAGGAAGGGAACGGATACAGGTTGACTGAGAAGGGCAGGGATTACCTCGGAATCGAGGACCAGGACCCGGTTCCTTCCCTTAACAACTCAGGTCCGGTGGAGGCGGTGGCATGAAGATAGGGCTGGAGATACACGTTCCCATAACCTCTCTCAGGACCAAAGCCTTCTGTTCCTGTCCCAACCCGGCCGGAATCAAGAAAGACCTGGAACCCAACAGCCTTTGCTGTCCCACTTGTCTGGGTATGCCGGGCTCCAAGCCCGCTACCAATCAGAGGATGATAGACGAGATGATTAAAATCGCGGTGGCTTTGAACTGCAGCCTGAACAGAGAGTTCTTCTTTTCCAGGAAGAGTTACTTCTACCCGGACATGTCCAAAAACTTCCAAATCACCCAGTACGAAGTGCCGGTGGCCGAGAAAGGTCATCTGGAACTGAAAGTCAAGGGAAAGAAGAAAAGGATTGGGATAACCAGAGTCCACTTTGAGGAGGACCCAGCCAAACTCACTCACTCCGGCAAATCCATCACCGAGTCTGATTACGTGCTTGTGGACTACAACCGTTCAGGCACGCCCCTGGCAGAGATAGTCACTGAGCCTGACTTTTCGTCTCCCAAAGAAGCCAGAGTCTTCCTGCAGAAGTTAACCAACATTCTCGACTACCTGGGCGTCTTCGACCCTGCCATGGAGTCCACCATCAGGTGCGACTCAAACATATCCCTGAAAGGAGGGGAGAGGGTGGAAGTGAAGAACATATCAGGTGCACAGTCGGTGGAAAAGGCACTCTCCTTCGAAGTGGTCAGGCAGAAGAACCTCCTGAGGAGGGGAAAGAAGGTGGAGCAAGAAACCAGGACATGGGACGAGGTGGGTAATGTCACACAGCTGATGAGGAAGAAGGAGATGGAGGAGGAGTACGGCTACATATTCGAACCTGACTTGACCAGGGTAAAGGTAAGCAAGAGGAGAGTCAAAGGAATAGAAAGGAACATACCCGAGCTTCCGGACCAGAAGGTCAAGCGATACAAGAAATTCGGAATCTCAGAGATAAACGCGGTCACCATTGCCGGGGAATTGGAGATGGCCAGGATGTTCGAGGAACTGGTCAAGAAGTTCTCTGCCAAGAGAGTGGCAAGCCTGATGGCCGGTCCTTTGCAGAAGACCTTGAACTACAACCAAATGCGTCTCAGGGACAGTCATGTAGAACTAAAGCACATGAGGAATCTGCTCAAACTACTGACCACCAACCAGATAACCGAAAGGACCGCGGAGATGCTTCTCAGAGACATGGTCAAGAAACCGGTGATGCCAGAGAATCTTATAGAGAAGAAAGGCGTGGAGCGTCTGAAGGACGAGTCTGTCATAGACAAGGCGGTGAAGAAGGTCATAGACGACAACGTGCAAGCCGTGCTCGACTACAAGTCTGGCAAGGAGTCTGCCTTCCACTTCTTGGTGGGTAAAGTCATGGCTGAGACAAAGGGCAGAGCAGACCCTAATGTAATAAGAAAGTTAATCAAAAAGAAGCTGTAGTCAAGCTTCCCTGTATTTTCTCAGTATAACCGAAAGAGGGTCTTCTGACGCATTCTCGCAGCACTGTCTTATCAGCCATTTCTCCTGTTCTTCCTCATCCTCCGGAAGAGCGGGACCACTGTCATAATCTGGAACTTCAGGTTCTTTCTTTTCCCCTCTCATGATTCTCAAGACGTTCTCATCCCTCAAGTCTCTGAGTGTGTCTATGTCTGATTTTCTTACTATTCTCAAGATCTGTGTTCCGTCGGGGAGCATCTCTCCAATGGTCGGTCCCCTAGAAGTGTAACCTCTTTTGGTTCTGTTGTAACTCACTTTCATGCCTCCAAGTCGTCAAATGACGTATTATAGTTGTCCCACAAATATATAAAATTTATTATGAGGTGTTTTCATGCCTGGGCACGACAATATCAGGGAATTTTGGGCAATAGTGTCTACATCAGTACTGTCCACTTGGTCAGCCGTACCCCAAGGGATTGGGAATGTTAATTGAACTACGGGTAAGCGCCTGACGTCAGGGCGCCTGAAGTCATGGAGTTTTCCGATTCAGAGATAAGGGAGAAGACACGCTTCCAGGAGAAGTTCTTCAAGTCAGTGATTATACGGAAATGAATGCCTGAAAACCTTTTAAACCACATCAGCAAATAGAATCAGGGCCCGTGGCTTAATGGATAGAGCATCCGGCTTCGGACCGGAGGGTTGGGGGTTCGAGTCCCCTCGGGCTCATTACTTTAAAGAGAAATACATGCAGAAAAAACTATTTCTTCTTCTTTTTGTTCTTCTCCAGAACAGCTTCCCGGATGAAGTTGGATATGCTTAAACCATTGTTTTTGAGCCTTTTCAGTATCTTTTCCACCTTTTTGTTGCTCACAAAGGTCCTTAGTACTGCCATTTCCACCAGTTTGCTTGTTAATTAATAGTTCAGAGTCATATTTATAGATTACCCCGGCCTAAATCTGGAAGAAGGTCGGGAGCACGAATAACGTCAGTCCGAAGAACAGTCCTGAGACCACTAACGCGTATATTATGCCCACCAGGAACATGTCTATGAGTGCGTGGAAGAGCGGCATGTCGTTCGCCACACTGACTGCGTGTCCCACCACGTACAAAGACCAGAAGAAATGGGCGATTCCCACTAGGTATAGTCCGAGCGGGAAGAACACCATGAGACCGAATAACACCATCCACAGCAGGTTAGCCACATAAACATAGCCGAAGAAACCCAGTGTCTGACTGGAGTTACCATTGCCTCCCAGGAAGTTCGCCACTCCTGAGACCATGCACACGTAGAGGAAAATGGAACCGAGTATGATGGAGACGAACATGGGATTGAAGAACACGGCAAACATGGCTTCTGCCGAGGATGTGGGCGCAAACCATCCGATTATCAGGAAAGCCAGCAGTGCCATGACCATCTGTGACAAAAGAATCAGTACAGACCCTTCGAACCAGGTGGTATTTTCCTTGATTTTCTCGAATGACTCTTTGGGTTTTACGAATACGTATGGTATTATGTCCAGGTCGAACGAATGCTTCTTTTTATTTCCGGGTACTGGTTCTTCCTCTGGCTCTTCTCTCAGTCCTGATGGTCTGGGAGTCTTTGTCCCGAACACGTTCCTCACGTATTCCCTCTTGTCCTTTTCTTCTTGCTTGGAGCCGGCCACGAATGACGACTGGACCTTCAAGGCCTCGGCCATTATTTCCCTGATTTCCGAGTCGTTGTACCCGGCGTTCCTAAATGCCTGCACCATGTCTTCCTCGGAATAGCCCTGTTGTAAGTATTTTTTTGCAGTGTTCACCAGTTCTGGGTCAGCCATAGAAAAAATTGTCCTAACTGGAATTTATAGTTTAAATCTTTTAGACACAAGTATATGTGGTTTTATGCTCATAGGTGAAATTACCGGCAGAGTGAAGATAGACTCCTTTAAATTCGCGGTTAAGAAGAAACTCCAGCGTCTTGACTACGTTACCGTAAAGTCCAAGCAGGGCAACTGGGTTCTCTGTCAGGTGACTGACATATACAAGACCAAGAAGAAGACCAAGGCGAAGGCGGTGGTCATCGGTTATCGGGACGACAAAGGCCTGCTCAAGTCATTGAGGTCGCCTTTCGAGTCTGGGAGTCTTGTGTACAAGGCGGACAAGGGACTGATTTCACAGGTCCTGGATTTGGAGAAGGAGCAGGGACTCTACCTGGGACTTCTGGAAGGACATTCGGATATAAGCGTGTTCATCGACCCGGAGAAAATGTTGTCAAAACACCTGGCGGTACTGGCGAAAAGCGGAAGTGGTAAGTCCTACCTGGTGGGCGTGATACTGGAGGAACTTCTGGAGAAGAACATACCCTTCGTGGTCCTGGATCCGCACGGGGAATACTCTACATTCACCCAGAAGAACGATGCTCCAAAGGAGGTGAGGGAGATGGACAAGTACGGGGTCAAGCCCAAGTCCTACAAGGTCTCCCTCCGTGCGGTGGACACCGAAATCAACCCCGGGACAGAACCCATAAGGCTCAACCCGAAACTAGTCGCAAACGAAGTCATACAGATGCTGCCCATGTCCATGTCGGGCGCTCAGTTGGGCGTTCTGTACACTGCATTGAAGAACCTTAAAGGCAGGAAGTACACCATAGACGATGTGGCCGCAGAAGTGGAAGCCATAGACTCAAACGCCAAGTGGAACGTGATTTCTCTCTTGGAACTTCTTCAGGACACCGGTTTATTCTCAGACAATTACACGGAGATGGGAGAATTAGTGAAGAGGAATCAGGGGACCATAATCAACTTGCGGGGAGTTGCTCCGGAGATGCAGGAAATCGCTGCTTACAAGCTGTGCAAACAACTGTTCGAAGCCAGGAAAAGGAATGAGATACCGCCTTTCTTCCTGGTCCTGGAAGAGGCCCACAACTTCGCGCCCGAAAGGGGTTTTGGGGAAGCAGTTTCCTCGAAGGTCATAAGGAACATAAGCAGCGAGGGGAGGAAGTTCGGGCTCGGACTCCTGGTGGTGTCACAGAGACCGGCCAGGCTGGACAAGTCAGTCCTCTCCCAATGCTCCACGCAAGCCATACTCAAAATAACCAACTCTCACGACCTGAAAGCGATTTCCTCCTCGGCCGAAGGCCTGACCAAAGGCATGAACAAGGAAATCCAGAATCTTCAGATCGGTACTGCACTGTTGGTCGGTGGTACGGAGCAGCCGGTATTCGTGGACGTGCGTACCAGGCGTTCGAAACACGGGGGAGGAAAAGTGGATATATCTTCAGGCGGCAAGAGCAAGAAGACGAAGACGAAAAAGTCCAGTCCCAAGAAAACCTCTGCCCGGGTATTCATGCCCAAACTTACCGAGGAAGAGCTGAAGAAGAAACTGAAAGAGAAAATCAAGAGGAAGAAACTGCTCTATTACCCGTTGTGGTCACTGAAGTGCAAGTACAAAGACAGTGATTACAAGGGCACAGTCAACCTGCTTCTGGACGGAGTGATTGGAGAACTACTTTCCCAGAGAAAGGGAAAGATTCTCAGGAGCCAGGGGGTGAGGAAAATCCTTCACTTGTCGCCCTCCCAGAGGCTTGTCCTTCTTTACTTGGCGCTGATAGATGCCGCTCCAAAAGCCACTCTTTCCCAGAAACTGGATATTTCCCCCACAGCAGTTGATGACAGCATCGGCTATCTGGAGAAAGAGGGACTGATAGAGAAGAAGGGTGACAGTTATCAGTCCACAGTTGCCTTCAAGAACATACCCCCCAAGCCTTACCAGGCTCAGGTGAGCGAAGAGCCCATAAGGAAGTCGGTGGACGGCCTGCCTTTCGTAGTCCCTGCCAAGGACGCCAGGAAGGTGATTGAACTCTGGTCGAGCATAGAAAAGACGATTTCCATGGACCAGGTCTACTATCCGTACTGGCTGGTGGAATACACCGAAGGTATGAAGATAATCATAGACGGCATGACCGGCGACCGGGACCAGTTCATCGAGAAGGTCATTGAAAGGATTAAATAAATTGGTGTTAAGTAGTTTTATGGAATCTTATTGGGAGGAACCTGATTTTGAGGGACTGGGACAGACGATAAAATATCCCCACATAGGTTACACCAACTCAGGCTCCACTGCCCTACAGATTTTTGTGGAGATGCCTTTGTACTTGTTGAGCAACCTGGAGAAGGTGGAAAAGACACTGGAAGAAGAAGGTCCCCAGACCCCCTTCGACAGGGAGATAGTCGAGATGAACAGGAGTACTGAACCATTGTCAGAGAAAATAAACGACCTCATGGACCTCTACGAGAAACGTCTCCTTTACCAGGGAGAACTGGAGAAAAACTGAATTAGAAGGAATATAAGCATTTCTATCAAGCTTGATTATGGAGCCTATAGAGCCGGTCAAACCGAACAAAGATGTGGACCGATTAGTCAAGGACATGGGGAACACGTCCTTCGGTGGAAGGAAACTGGCAGAGGCCACGGAAATATGCGAAGAAATGATAAAGGGCGAGGACTGCAGCGTCTATTTGGGCGTTGCCGGAGCGCTGGTCCCGGGAGGTCAGAGACGGCTTCTTGTGGAGATGGTGAGGAACGAATGGATTAAAGCGCTGGTGACTACAGGTGCCAACCTCTCACACGACCTGATGGAGGCGTTCGGCAAGAGACACGTGAAAGGCGAGGCAGACGCAGATGACCAGGAACTCCTGAAGAAAGGTTTTTCACGGGTCTACGACACGTATATGCCAAGGGACGCCTATGAGAAGGTGGAAGACCATGTGCAGGCGTTTCTCGAAAAGATATCCAAGAAGAAGCGCCTTTCGGTCACGGAATTCCTGAAAGAATTAGGCACGACTATTGACGATGAAGAATCCATAATCCGTGCCTGTTGTGACAAGGGAGTACCCATATTCTGTCCCGCGATTGCAGACTCTTTCCTGGGAGTGCAACTTTGGATGTTCTCGCAGGACAAGGACTGGTGGCTGGATGTGATGAAGGATAGAACTGAAATTACAAACATAATCTACGAATCAAAGAGGAATGGGGTGATAATCCTCGGTGGCGGGACGCCTAAAAATTTCATCCTTCAATCCATGGAGATGACAAACAAGACCTTTGACTATGGTGTTCAAGTGACCACAGACCGGCCCGAGCCCGGTGGACTGTCCGGCGCTACTTTACACGAAGGTATATCATGGAAGAAGTTGTCGCCCAAGGCTAGATTCGTGGACGTCTACAGTGACGTCACCATTGCTCTGCCTGTAATAATTTCTGCTCTGAGTGAGCGCCTCAACTAGAACTTCTAAGAGTTAAATATATTGTTGCTGAGTATAACTATGAAGGATTACCATCCCTGGGAGGAACCTTCCTTCGAAGGATTACGGGGAGTAGTTGGAAGGGCGATAAAGTATCCATTGCTTAATTATGAGCCAAAATCAAAGTACGGTGTCTCTTTCTCTAGTGAAGAACACAGAAAAATAATAGAGAGGCAATTAGAACGGATGGAACTTGCAATCGAGGAAGGACATCCCATTACTTCTTACGACGAGGATATAGTCGAGCTCCAAAGAGGACTGATGAAGAAGAGTCCCAAGGGCTTCATCAAGGCAACAAATAGACTGGAAGAATTACTGATGGAACGTTCAAGGGAATTGGAGAGAAAGGCTCCAAGCGGAATTATAGATGACAGACACATTCCACCACATATAGAAGAAATCAAGGAGAGACAACAGTCATACGTAGACGGGTTGTGGAAAAGACTTAGAGATGGAGAGTACGGGGAGGGACACGAGGACTTCAAGAGTTCTGCCGAGCTGATATCAGGAATAAACAGGGAATCACTTCGTCTGCACAGGTTGCGTGAAGCAACCGCACGCTCTTCACGATTTGACAACAACACGTTTCCTATCTAGAATCACTTCTTCTTCTTCTTGCTGAGCAGGACTTCCGTATGCGGGTAAGCGAACTCAACGTCTCTCGCTTTGGACACTTCTCTGTGTATTTCAGCCGTTACGTCTGATGAGACCTTTTGTATGTTTTTAGCAGGAACGAAGTAGCGTACGTGCACGTTCACTCCGTTCGCCTGGAAGAAGTTCCTTATGTAAGGATTCTTCTTTGCCTGGAAATCCTTGGTGTATTTATTCGCAGCCTTCAAGGCAATTTCCCTTGCCTTCTCTAGGTTGCTTTCGTAAGTTATTGAGACAACCACTTCACTCAAGGTGAAGACGTCCTGCAGTGTGTAGTTGATGATGTTCTGCTCGAACATGATTGAATTCGGCACCATGACGATTCTTCCGGAGTTCTCTTCACCGCCGACTATCCCACCCGTCTCCTTCAGATAGATGTGCGTCAGGGAGATATCATCCACGTCGCCCCTCACGTTGCCTATGATTATCCTGTCGCCGATGTCAAAAGGTCTCTTCACCACCATGAGAATCCAGGCGGCTATGCCTGTGATGGGCTTCTGCAGGGCCCAGCCCAGCGCGGCTGAGAACAGTCCTGCCGCCAGTCCGAATCCGGTGAGGTCTCCGCCGAAAGAGAATATGGCGAACAAGATGAGTATGAGGATGAACAGATACTGTACGATCCTTGCGAATATCTCTATGTTGGACTTCTGCTTCTTGGTCCTGGCCTTCTTCAGCAACGCACGCTTTGAGAGCATCAGCAGGAACTTGAATACGATGTAGACGATTGCCAGTGATACTATCAGCCACAAGAAAGGCACGTATCCCAGCACCTGGCTGACCAGAGACATGATGTCCATGAAAAGATTTGTATCGGTTTTATATAAAACTAATTGAGTATCCAGACCGTGTAGTTCAAGACCAGGGCCAAGGTCGTCCACAGTATGTACGGGACAAGCAAGTAGGCGGCTCGCTTCTCGACTTTATAGAAGTAGTATATGGAGAAGAATATGGCTGCCCAGAGCAGGCATATCTCCACGAACGCCAGGAACGGGTTCTGCAGTCCGAAGAAGAGGATTGACCACAGAGTATTGAGTACCAACTGGGCTGAGAACACGTAGACAGCAATCCTCACTCCCTTGGTCTTCAGACCTTTCATCCAAACCAGGTAGAGCGCCACTCCCATCAGTGTGTAAAGCGAGAGCCATACCGGAGCGAACACCCATCCGGGCGGGGTGAACCAGGGCTTGTTCAGAGAGGCGTACCATGTGGTTATGGAAGAAACGGTGAACACAGAGCCGATTATTCCCGCCAGTTGACATACGACTATGGCTCCCAGCAATCTCTTGTAATCCATGTTTTATTTTAACCTTCGGTCCATATTAACTTATGCGTCTGTGGTTTCTTCATCCCAAATACTTGGATTGCAAGGGTCTGGTTGCCCTGTGGAGGGAATCCCTCTTGGCAAAGAAAGTTTTGGAAGGCAAGACCAAAGGATACAAAAACCACCCTCAGTTGGACCCCTTCAAGTCTTGTGACGACCCCTTGGCTTCTATAAACACATACCTGCTTCATGTCTGGGAGGAAGGAAAGAGGCGCGGCTACAAGTTTGACAGGTCCAAGATAGGGAGAGAGAGGACTGAAGATAGGATAAGCCTTAAAACCGATGAGGTTGCAGAGGAGTGGGAACACCTCAAAAGAAAGTTGAAGAAAAGGGACGTGAAAAAGTACGTGGAGATAAAGAACGTGAAGAAACCTGAGCTCAACCCATTGTTCGTGCGGAGATAGATATTTAAAGAAGGAAGTGTTATATATAACACTGTTATAGGAGGATTGTATGAAAGAGACTCTGAAGAACCTGACCAAGGCTTTCATCGGCGAAAGTCAGGCCAGGAACCGATATAATTTCTACGCAAAGATTGCGAAGAAGGAAGGTTTTGAGCAGATTGCAGGGATATTTCTCCTGACTGCAAACAACGAGAAGGAACATGCGAAACGCCTGTTCGAGCACATACAGGAACTGAAGAAGGGCAAGGGCGATATTCAAGTCAAGGCAGAGGCGCCCCTTGACTACGGAGGCACTGCCAAGAACCTGGCCGCTGCTATCGCCGGGGAGCACTACGAGAACTCGGAGATGTATCCGGAATTCGCAAAGGTCGCGGAGAAGGAAGGCCTGCCCAAAATTGCCCAGAGACTCAGAGCCATAGCAAAGGCAGAAGAGCATCACGAGGAAAGGTACAAGAAATTGCTGAAACAAGTCAAGGACAAGACCGTCCTCAAGAAGAACAAGGCTGTCTGGTGGATGTGCAGGGAATGCGGCTACATGCACTTTGGAAAAGAACCACCCAAGGAGTGTCCTTCCTGCGGTCATGAGAAGGGCTATTTCCAGGTCAAATGCGAAGATTATTAATTTTGAATGCCAATATAAACAGGAGGTGTGAATATGTTGTCAAAACTACCCATAGATTTGAGTAAGGTCGACACCAAGAACATGGATTTGGAGATTCTAAGAGCCGGTCTGATAGCCGAACTGGATGCCATAAGCCTTTACGAACAGATGGCCGCCATGACCAAGGACAAGAAGATAAAAGCAGTACTCATGGACATAGCAAAGGAAGAGAAGGAACACGTAGGAGAGTTCCAGTCCCTGCTCCTAGATAGAGACAAGGAACAGATTGAAGAGATGGAAGAGGGAAAGAAAGAAGTCGAGGATGTGTGATGGAATGACGAAATTAAGGCAGGTATACAAATGCGACATCTGCGGAAACATAGTTGAAGTCCTCCATACGGGTGTAGGAGAACTGGTGTGTTGCGGACAGCCCATGAAGTTGCTCGAGGAGAAGACCGAGGACCAAGGAAAGGAAAAGCACGTGCCGGTGGTGGAGAAGACTGACAAGGGCGTTAAAGTCAATGTCGGTTCAGACCCCCATCCCATGGAAGAGAAACACTACATAGAGTGGATAGAAATCATAGCGGATGGAAAGGTCTGTAGAAAGCGCTTGAAGCCGGGCGACAAGCCAGAGGCAGTATTCGAGACCGAGGCAGACAAGGTCGTAGCAAGGGAACTGTGTAATGTCCATGGTCTCTGGAAGGCGTGAGTATGAAGCATCTGTGCATGGTCTGCGGACAGCCCATAGGTAAAGATGGCTCCCTTTGCACCATCAATGAGATAAGCGTTGCTTTATGCAGAGAGCATTCTCGGGACTGTGACCAGAACTGCGACTCCTGCATACACGCATCCATTTGTCCTGTTTGTGGTGGTAGAGGATGAACAGGAATACTTTGAACTACCTGGTGGATTTGTGTGCAGTCGTGTCTTTCTTGGTAGTCTTTGTGACAGGCGTGGTAAAGATGCCCGGCCTCAAGAACACCTTTATGGACGTTCTGCCAATGTCTGAAGTTAGTTGGCTACACGACTGGGTAGGAATACTGTTAGGAGTCTTAGTTTTCATCCATCTGTTACTCCACTGGAGATGGGTAGTGTCTACGACCAGGAGACTCCTGGATAAAGTAAACATTTAAATGATGTTTTCCTAGTTTTACTCAAAGCTCCCGTAGTCTAGCGGCAAGGATACGAGCCTCTCGAACAGCCCTTTACAAAAGCGCTGGCGGAAATCGGCGTAGGACTGTGAAGAAAGCTCGCGACTCGGGTTCGAGTCCCGACGGGAGCATTTAAAGACCCAGCTACAGAAAGGTTTAAATATATGTAAACAATTATGTTTACAGTGAGAAAATGGTTCAAGTCCAGTTAAGGGTCTCCGAAAAAGACGTCAAAGAAATAGACCGTTGGGTGACCAAGGGAAGGTTTAAAAGTCGAAGCGATGCGATTAAGACGATCATATCTCTTTACGAAGAGAGGGAAAAAACGCGCCAATTCTTTAAGATGCTTACAGAAAGGAGTAAGGAAGCGAAAGAAAAGCCAGATATTTTAATTCCATTAGAGGAAGTTTGATGCGAGTACTGCTTCATCCAAAGGCTAAAAAATTTCTAGACAAGTTAGACGCGCAGACAAAAGAAAGAATAAAAAACAAAATCAAGGAGCTGGAAAAATCTCCAAAGAAAGGAAGTCGTTTGAAATATACGAATTTCCGGAGGCTGAGAATCGGCGACTACAGAGTGATTTATGAGGTCGATAAGACTGAGAACAGAGTAGTTGTCTTGTTCATTGGACACAGAAAGAACATCTATGACGATTTTTCAAAGTTAATTTGGTGATAACAGAAGTCCCGACGTGAACATTTAAGTATTTTTAAACTAAGAATCGTTGAGAGAAAATGGCTTTAGAAATCGCTGAATACATCTTGGCCGGAATTATCGGTAGCGGGGCAGTTATAGGCACTTATACCGCTTGGAAACTTGGCGGTAGAAATCCGAAGTTTGATTTGGTCGAGAGACATTCGGATAAGGACATAGATATGATGGCAAAAGAATTTGGAAGGGCAGGCAAAAAGAAACCCTACAATATTTAATTTAAAGTCATGCCTTGTGAATTCTTCTAATATAAAGTGAACAGCAGAGCATTTCTGGGATACAGTCAGCCCCAACCCTTGTACGCCTTGTCCCGATGCATGATTATGACGATTTTTATCTTTCTTTCATTCTTGTCTATGTCCACGAAAATTCTGTATCTCCCCACTCTCAATCTGTGAATTTCGTACTTCATTACCCATTTGAGGTAATGGTCGGGGTCGATACCACGGTTGACGTTTCTCTTCACTTCTTTCAGTTTCTCTAGTATTCTTTCAGAAATCGGGTCTTCCAGTTTTCTTAAGTCCTTTTCTGCCTGGGGAGAAACGATTACTTTCCAGTTCATTCCTTCAAGTCCTCTATCTCTTTGCCCTCTCCCCCGGCAAGCTGCCTTCGGCCTTCCTTTATCCTTTTGATGGCTTCTTGGGTAAGTTCTGGCTCCATGTTTTTCCTGAGAAGTTCTCTTATGAATTCACCTTTGGAAGTATAACCTTTCTCTTTCACGATTCTATTGATTTCTTCCAGCTGTTTTTTGCTGGCCTTGAATGATACGGTCTTTGTAGCCATGTTTACTAAAGTATTCTTTAGTATATTTAAAACTTGCGGTATTCTGACGAGGACAGAGACATAATATTGGATGCAATTGAGAGAGTATACGAAGAGCTTTCTGATATGAAGTGTACAGAGGCGGAGCATTCTATTTAAGATTTCTTGACATATTAGGGACATGGATTTGAGACGTTGGTGTGAAAAGGCAGAAGAGCTCTCCGCTCGCATGAGCGAGGAGAAGTTCAACATGAAGTCCGGCCTTGAATACAGTAAGGATGATATAGACCGGCTATCAAAGGAGATAGGCGAACACTCTCTACTATTCCTGAAAAACTTCAAGGAGCCGAGGATACTGGTCTCAGACTGCATGGGAGAGGTGGCTGACTCTGAATCTCTCCCTCCTCACTTGAAACTGATATCCATAAGGAACCAGAAGGTGAGGAGTAGCAAACACAAGTTCAATGGCAAGTATGTGACCTGGAATGGCTTGGATCCCTTCCTGCAGTCGATCCCGGATGCCAAGACCAGGAAAGAAGTCTCTGACGAGTTCTTATCAAAGGTCCCTCTACTGACCCCGCACGTATCTGAGTTCATGACCAAAGGCAAGGAAGTCTTCGGGAGGTACGGGACAAGTGTCTTGGACAATTATCTGGAGGACGAGGAAGTTTCGCTCAAAGGGCTGAAGAGGTTGATAAAGGATGTGGGAAAGGAATCGAGCAAGTTATTCAAAGGCCGACTCGTTGAATTCGAGGAAATCGTTGGAAAGCCATTGGAGTATTACGACAGTTATTCCCTGATTCATGCACTCCTTTTCAAGGACTTGAACCAAAGGGTTAAAGTCGACCCGGTGAAGGCGGTGGTAAAGACCCTCAAGGACATGGGACTGGACGCGACCAAAGTGAAGGTAGACGGCGAGTACAGGGAGAACAAGATACCAATTGCGTGGTGCTTCTCGATAAGGGTTCCGGATGACGTGAGAATCGGTTATATGAGGACAGCTCCTTTGAGGGACTTGGAAGTGGTCTTTCACGAGTTCGGACACGGGATACATTTTTCAACCATCAAGTCAGACCTGCCCTACTGGACCAGATATATGGTCTCCATGGGAATAGCAGAAACATTCTCCACACTTTTAGAGGGCCTGACGAACAAGAGGGATTATCTGGGGCAGCATGTCTCTGAACAAGTGGCAGAGGAGATTGAAAACGGTTACAGATTACTCAAGACGTTGAGTACCACATCTCTCTGTGTCAAGGCATTGACCAAAATAGGATTCTGGGAGCGAGGTCTGACCATGGAGGAGACGGACAAACTCTACGGAGAGCTGTGCGGTAAGTATTTGGGTTTGGAAGTTCCTGAGAAGTCATGGCAGTTGAACGGAATAATGACCGACTACCTGCTCTACATGCCCAGCTATCTGATAGCCGAAGTCAGGGCTGCAGAATTGGAGAGTCTGTTGACAGACTCAGCGGGCGAAAAATGGTGGGAAGAAGAGAAGGCCGGGGGTGTGTTGAGAGGATTCATGTCAGCAGGGGCGGACATGGACACAAGCTTCTCAAAATTAGACCCAAAACCCTTCCTCAAGCGTCTAAAAGACTTTTAGATTTTCACGTCACCTGTTCTTATGGAAGAGTTCAATGTTCTGGTGGAGAACCGTCCCGGACAGCTGGCGAGGGTTTGCGATGCTCTGTACAAGAGTCGGTTGACCGTACCAAACACCCTTAAAACACTTAAAATAGGCGGTTTCTGACATAAATTATTTAAACAACCAAGGTAATTAGGTTTAAGGGGGTGTGAAGATGGCATTGGCAACTGCACCATTAAAGAGAATAGCTAGGGAAGCCGGCATAGAGAGAATTTCTTCTGACGCAGAAATCGCTGCTGTAACCGAAGCTGCCTTGAAAGCAAAGTTCGCAAAGGCTGCAAAGGTCCTGGCTGCCAGCGGAAAGAAGACATTGACCAGAGAATTACTAGAAGCAGTGTTGTAAGTCTTCTTTCACTTCTTTTCTATTTTCCCATTTTTATAATTTGTAAGATATTTAAGTATTCAGTTTAATTGGAATTATGGAGAGAAAGAACGAAACATCTGATAAAACATCTCTTTCAGACTCAGAACTTCTATTGCTCATCATTGATAAAGAGACTACCGAGAAGCCTGTATCTTACGATGAACTTGAGAGAATAGCTCGGGAAGGGGGTTATGATTTGGGTGAAGATTTAGGGACCGTCAGGTTTAGCTATATTGATAGAGACTGGGACACAAAGGCTCCTGAGAATGACGGAACCACCAGATTTGAAAGAGATTTGTACACAGAAGTTGGATGTGGCAATGTTGACGAAATATTCTATAATGGAAAAGTGCATTTCAAGTTAACCGGATTAGGCGGATGGGAGAGGGGACTGATAGAGGAAGCCCTGGACTACACGGGAACGGAACCTGATGCCATACCAGTTGGAGAAGTACCGCACCGGTCGTTCTAAACAATCTATTTAAATGTAGTAAGATGTATTTTTCTTCAAGCGAGGGTACCCAAGTGGTCGAACGCGTGACAAGGTCGTGCCTTGTCCGGACTAAAGGGGCTAGACCGCGCTTGGCGCGGAGTCAAGCTTAGGGGCTATGCTCAGGAGCTAGGAATCGCTGAGAAACCTAGTGACTTAGTGTCTTCGCCGGTTCGAATCCGGCCCCTCGCACTATTAACTACTCTTCCTTCTTCTCCTCTTCTCCGAGGAACTTCGCCAGCAGCATGGTTATGGCTACCACTGCCGCGGTGACAACTAATGCGGCTATGGTCAGGCCGGTCGCGCTTTCCGAACTCTCGTATAGGGGCGCGAGCCACGCGGATATTGCGTCCTTCCATACCAGAGCTGCCACGAATCCCAGAGCAGCAGTCATCAGTGCCAGAGTCTGCTTCTTAATTTTCTTCATCAAGCTCATGTGAATACAAAAATGTTAACATTTAATCCTTTATATCTGTATTCCTTCTATGAAAGACCAGTATATGATGAAGAATAGGCGGATCGTCCAGAGGATGGTCGATTTGCTTGATGTCAGTTCTTCTAACATCGTCTTGGAGATAGGCGGTGGTACAGGGAACCTTACTAAAGAAATTGTTAAGAGAAAACCGAAGAAGATAATTGTCGTGGAAAAAAATGAGAGGTTTGAAAAAGAACTAGAAAAAACAGGCGCTGAAGTCGTCATAGGTGATATTCTAGATATGGACTTGCCAGAAGCAGACAAAATCGTCTCCAACGTTCCCTATTCTATTTCAGAACCGCTGATGCATAAGCTGACACATATGCCAAGGAGAACCGTGTTAACGTTACCAGAGAAATTTATAGATAGGATGACCGCTGAAAAAGATGGTGAAAGATACTCTAAACTATCGCTCATGGTGCAGTCGTTTTTTAACCTAAGGAAAGATGTTCCCGTGCCTCCGGAGGCCTTCGAACCACGGCCAGGCGTGAAGTCAAGAGTCGTTGTCCTGAGTCCCAGGAAAGGCGATTTCTTCATGCAGAAACTGTTCCTCCAACAAGACAAAAAAGTGAAAAACGCCTTGAGGGACGCCTTGTGTGACAAAGGTCTGACCAAGAACCAGGCTTTGGGGGAATTGGAAGATTTGTCCCTTCTGGACAAGAAGGTGTCAGAGTTAAGTTTAAAACAGTTTCTGGCCTTGAAGACATATAAATTTAACCTTTGTAGTTAAGTGGTGTTTGTATGGAAGTTTACGACTATATACAGAAGAAGCTGTCTACGGACGGCGCACTGCACTTCACTCTCATAGACCCGGACCCAGAAAAGATAACCGCTGAACAGGCGGGTGAAGTCGCAAAGGTGGCGGCAAAGGCAGGGACGGACGCCATAATGGTGGGCGGTTCCATGGGTTTTGCCACACCGACCGTGGACGAGGACATACTCCAGATAAAGAAAGCAGGTCTCCCGGTCATCATATTCCCCGGCAATGTCTCAGGCGTCAGCAAGGAGGCGGACGCGCTGTTCTACATGTCCCTACTCAATTCAAACAACCCTTACTGGATAGTGGGTGCTCAAGTTCTCGGAGCCCCGATCGCAAAAAGGATAGGCATAGAGGTCATTCCCATGGCTTACCTGGTGGTCTCTCCGGGAGGAACCGTCTCTTTCATAGGGGACGTAAAACCTCTGCCCAGGAAGAAGCCAGAACTGTCTGCTGCTTATGCGTTGGCCGGTCAATTTATGGGCATGCGCCTGATATATTTGGAGGCAGGTTCAGGTGTATCGGAGCCAGTGCCTGTAGAAGTCATCAAAGCGGTTGACAAGGCCATAGACGTGCCACTGGTGGTGGGAGGCGCTCTCAGGACCCCAGAACTGATTGCAGAGCGAGTCGCGGCAGGCGCGGACATAGTAGTCACCGGCTCTTCTGCCATAGAAGAGGAAGGGGACGTGGGAGCCAGACTGAGAAACATGGTCAAGGCCGTGAAGAAGGAAGGGGCAAACAAGTCGTGTCTTTCCAAGGCAAAAAAGAAGAAAGAAAATGACAGGAAAGAAGAAGAGAAACCCACCTCTAAATAATTTATATAGCCTCACCAAAGTATTCTTATGCCAAGACATAAACCGTATTTGAAATGGTTTAAAGAAGTCACTAACAAGGACGTTCCTCTGGTCGGTGGGAAGAACGCTTCTCTCGGTGAGATGATACAAAAGGTAAACGTGCCCATACCACCGGGTTTTGCAGTCACTTCTGAGGCCTACAGACACTACATAAAGGAGAACCGGTTGCAATCGTTTATAAGAAAAAACTTGAAGAATCTGGACACCCACAATACCAGGGACCTGGCAAGGAGGGGGAAGAAGATTCGCCAGGCCATAAGAGGCGGGGAGATGCCAGAGGATTTGAAGGAGGAAATCAATTCTTACTACCGGAAGTTGTGCAAGAAGGCAGGGAAGAAACATGTCAGGGTGGCGGTGAGGTCGTCCGCGACTGCCGAGGATCTTCCTGACGCGTCTTTCGCCGGGCAGCAAGAGACCTATCTGAACGTCAGAGGAAAAGAGGATTTGATAGAGTCTGTGAAGAATTGTTTCGCGTCTTTATTCACCAACCGTGCCATTTCCTACAGGGTGGACAAGGGATTCTCCCATTTCAAGGTGTTCCTTTCAGTCGGCGTGCAGCAGATGGTCAATTCCAAGGCAGCCGGAGTGGCATTCACCATAGAGCCTGAGTCGGGTTTCGAGAATTTGGTTCACATCAACGGGTCCTGGGGCCTGGGCGAACTGGTAGTACAGGGGGAAGTCATACCCGACCAGTATTTGGTGTTCAAGCCCACCAATAGCATCATTGAGAAGAAGATAAGCGATAAAAGGATAGAGATGGTCAAGACCAGTAAGGGCAACAAGAAGAAAAAAGTTCCCAAAACCAGGCGTGAGAAGCCGGTGTTAACAGAAGAGGAGATAAAGGACCTTGCAAAGTACTGTCTGGATATAGAGGAGCACTACGGCAGGCCCATGGATATCGAGTGGGCCAAAGACAAGAAAGGCCTTTACATACTGCAGGCAAGGCCGGAGACCGTCCACTCGGTGAAGGAAAGGGGAGTCATAGAAAGTTACAAGTTGAAGGAGGAGTCGGACGTCCTTCTACGGGGAGACGCCATAGGTAGGAAAATCGCCTCGGGAAAAGTCAGGGTCATCGAATCGGCAGAAGGTATGCACAATTTCAATCCGGGCGAGGTGCTTGTGACCGGCATGACCGACCCGGACTGGGAGCCCATCATGAAAATAGCCTCTGCCATCATAACCAACAAAGGAGGTCGCACCAGCCACTGCGCCATAGTCTCTAGAGAGCTGGGAATCCCTGCCATAGTGGGGACCGTCAACGCTTCCAAGAAACTGAAGACCGGTGATAAAGTGACTGTGGACTGCACTGCTGACCGGGGCCGTGTGTGGAAAGGGGAACTGGAATTCGAGGTCAAGAAGAAAAAGGTCAAACAGGTTCCTGACACCAGGACCAAAGTGCTCATGAACGTGGGAGCGCCCGAACAGGTGTTTGATTTGGCTTCGATGCCTGTGGACGGTGTGGGACTGGCCAGGATTGAGTTCATCATTGCCACCCACATAGGTGAGCATCCCCTGGAGGCCATAAAGAACAATCGGGGACATATTTACGTGGACAAGTTAGCGCAGGGAGTGGGGAAGATAGCTGCTGCCTTTTACCCCAGGGAAGTCATAGTGCGATTTTCAGACTTCAAGTCCAACGAGTATGCAAACCTCAAGGGAGGAAAGGACTTCGAGCCGCAGGAAGAAAACCCCATGCTCGGCTGGAGAGGTGCCAGCAGGTATACGGACGACAAGTTCCAGGAGGCCTTCCGGCTGGAGTGCAGAGCCATGAAGAAGGTGAGGAAGGAGATGGGCCTGAAGAACCTCTCTCTGATGATTCCTTTCTGCAGGACCGTGGAAGAAGCCAAGCAGGTGCTGAAGACCATGAGGGAAGAGGGTCTGAGAAGGGGCAAGTACCTGGACATATACGTGATGGCCGAAGTTCCCTCCAACATAGTACTGGCAGACAAGTTCTCGAAACATTTCGACGGTTTTTCCATAGGGAGCAATGACTTGACACAGCTGACTCTCGGCTTGGACAGGGACTCGGAACTGGTGGCAGACATATACGACGAGAGAGACGAATCGGTCAAGCGGCTGATACAAGTTCTTCTCAGGACTGCCAAGGAGTACAAGAAAAAGGTGGGAATATGCGGTCAGGCTCCGTCTGACTTCCCTAAGTTCGTGGAGTTTCTCGTAGAACAAGGAATAGACTCCATATCGGTTAACCCGGACGTGGCTCTTGAAACCAAGTTGCAGGTCGCCAAATTGGAGAAAAAATAATCTTTTTATTGGACTCCGGCAAGTTTTATGTATGAAAAGCCAGGCTTCCAGCGAGTACCTTCTCACATACATGTTTTCCGTACTGGTGATTTTCCTGGTGGTCTTAAGCCTCTCTTCAATGGGAATATTCAGCACTTGTTTGATAAAGAAGGGACAGACACACCCGGACAAGTTTCTGCTAAAGGACCATGGCGCCATCGGTTCTGATTCTCCGACCGTTGCTAATTCTTTCTACATATATTTGATGCCATCCGAAGATTTGAAAGTAAAACAGGTCAAGCTCTACATGGGTGACATGTTTTGTGGTGAAAGCCCACCACGTCTGGTTGGCGAGTCGGTCAAATTCCAGGACAAGTACTTGTTGGGTGGTGTTATAAGCGACGACTGCGTCCTGAGGTCCGGAAACTGTTACAACTTTGACGTCAGGATTACATATGTCTCCAGGTCCGGAATGTCAAGGGTCGCACACGGGAAGGTGTGGGGCCGATACGAAAATTTGGACCACGTTTACACCATCTCCGAGTGGAGGAGGACTGACTTTGGAGGAAGTGTGTTGAAGCCTGCCAACGGCGACTACATAGGCTCTTACGACGGTGAATGTCCGGCAGTTCCGCCAGAAGACACCAGCGGATTGGTCCTTGCCTCTGGGTATGAGACATGGAACCTGCCCGGTGGATGCGACACCTCTGGTATAACTGGCGAGGGTTTTGAGACCGTTTACTGCAAGAAGGAAGCGCCCTGGCTGGCCAACGGATGGTTCACCGCTGACGTGACCACGGAAACGCCAGTAGTCGGGCACCATCTGTATTTGTCGGGGAACGCCACATACGAGGACCGGGACGACTACATATGCATAAACGACGACTTCTACTTCTATGTCAACGATTCTCTTATCAGCATGGGAGGCACTGCAGGCATAATCGACGAGGAAGTCATAAGGCGTTGTGGAGGGTGCGAGCCGAGCGACGGCTGGTGCATACCTCCAGTGGACCTCACCCAATCCGAATCGTACGTGGCCGGAGGGTCGTTCAGAATCTGGGTACTGGTGGAGGATTACTGTACTTCAGGAGGCATACTACCCTTCTGGATAAGGGTCGTATAATTTATTTATATTCATACGCCAAATATTCTTATGCCCTTCAACCTGACCGACCCGGTGGTCATAGTTGCCATAGTGGCACTGGTCATAATCGTTTTCAAGATAATCAAGAACGTCATTTACACTGCCATACTCATGGCTGTCCTCCTACTAATACTCAAGTTTCTGGGGATGCTTGAAATCGTGGGACAGTTTATGGGTTGATTTTTAAGAATATGGTCTAAGTCTTATCATGAAGAAATTCGTTTGTGACCTGATGTTGGGAAAACTCTGCCGTTGGCTGAGGATTATGGGTTACGATACCATAACCGAGGGCAAAGACCGTAAGTTGAAGCGGCTTTCGACAAAGAGGACCGTACTCACCAGGGACCGTGACCTGGAGACCAGGAATACTGTCATCCTCGAGTCTTTGGACCTGGACGGGCAGCTGGAAGAACTGGTAGAGGAATTGGACATGGAGCCGAAACCGGACAGGAAAAGGTGCCCCTTGTGCAACGGACTCTTGGAAGAGGCGGACAAAGAAGGTGCAGAGGGAAAAGTTCCCGAGAAAGTCCTGAGAAAACAGGACCGGTTTTGGGAATGCGAAGAGTGTGGAAAGTACTACTGGGAAGGCACACACTGGAAAGGCATACGGAAGAGACTTAAAAATATTTCTGACAACTAGTTTCATGGAACTCCTAAAGTATTGGTTCAAGTTTGGGTCCATCTTTTCAAAAAAGAAGCGTGACTTGAAGCTGAAAGAACTCAGGAACATTTATCACGGGTCTTCACCCAGGGAAAGAAGGAGAATAGAAGCATTAATTCTTGACATTTCTGGTTCTGAACCTCTTTACAATGGGGGAAGGTACAAAGAAGCCAAGGAATCTTTTGATTCGGATAACCAAAAAATCGACCAGTTTGTGGAATCCCTCGAAGACTTCAATCCGGTGAGGATTGACAACCGCTCATCCGACTGCAGGCAGTGAGAGACTCGCCAGTACTCCCAGCCCCAGTGACAGGAACAGAAGGACGAAGATGATTGAAACTATTCCGGTCAGCAGCCAGGCCACCAGTGCCTTGGGCCATGATATTTCCAGCACTCCTTTGTAGACCAGGAGCACCACGAACAGATAGAAGTACCAGTTGCCCAGTGTCAAGCGTCCCAGTGCAAGGCCTAACATGGAGACCGCCATACCAGACAACAGGTTCACGAGTATGACCTTGGTTATGGTCCTGCCCACGCCCAGCGACTTAAGGGCCAGATAGAGGGGCAGCGAGGCAACCAAAATCCCCAGGAACATGGAGAACAGTATTACTGCCGCTTCCATCATACCGCCTTTTTAAGTATGGATGCGACCTTCTTCTGTCCCAAGGCCTTCACGAACGGAGCCAGTCTGGGTCCGTAGGACTTGCCTATGAGCGCTTTGTAAACGGCTTTGAAGAACTTCTTGGGAGAGACGTCCCTGTCCTTACATATCTGGAAGAAGCGTTTGTAGAGTTGGTCCTCGGTCTGTTCCTTCTTCAGTTCTTCTATCAAGTCCCTTACTACAGGTCTCATGTTCTTGGGTACCTTCTTGGGCTTCTTCTGTATCTCGAACCTGTACCTCTCTGGCGCGTGTTCCTTGACCCATTTCTTCGCTCTCTGGGAGCGCGACTTCAGCCTGCGCGAGTCGAATTTAGTCTTCGTCTTGAAGTGTTTCTTTAGTTTGGCGAAACTCCTGTATATCTGGACCATGGTTGCCAGGTGCTTGAATGAAGGCTGGGAGGGAGACGACTTGGGATGGTCTATCTGGGAGAGTTCGTAGACCCGGCTCATCTGTGCTTTTTTCTTGCGATTAATTTCCTTTTCCTTACCGTAATGGACGCGCTCATATATGTCGAATTCCTCGTAGGCAGTCAGCACGTCCTGGTCGAAAGATATGGCAAACTCCTTGTTGGGTTTGGTTCTAGCAAACAGGTATCTAAGAAGCGAAGGTGTGTAAACCTCCAGCGCTTCTGATATCCTGGGCACATTGCCTTTGGAACTGGACATTTTTCCTCCACCTTCTTTTAAGGTTATAAAATCGTACATCTTGTAGACCGGCGGCTTCTGGCCGTATATCTTCTTGACGATTGTAGAAGCTGTGGTTCTGGAACCTCCGGGGGTGGAGTGCTCTTTTCCTCCTGGTTCAAAGTCTACCCCTTCATAGCACCAGCGCATTGGCCAGTCCACTCTCCATTTCAGTTTCACAATCCCTTCTTCCCTGAAGTCTATCTCCCGCTCGTTTCCGCACTTGCACTTGTAGGACAGTTTGTAGCCGTCCACTGAGATGATTTTTGTGGTGTCCTTCCAACACTCTTCGCAGTACACGGTCATCGGATACCAGTCCTGATCAAGTGGTTCCTTCCTATACTTGTCTAGTACCTTCTTTATCTCCTTCCTGTTGTCTATTGCTTTTTTTATTCCCTTTGAATACTTGCAGTCACGGTACATCTTGGACTGTCGTATGAATTCGGGTTCTATCCACAAGTCCTTCACAGCCTTTTCCACTTCGTCCTCGAAGTGACGGGCATAGGACTCATGACACTTCCAGGGGTCCGGGACCTTGGACACTGGCATCCCCAAGTACTTCTTCCATGACTTGGGCACGTCTGCAGGCACTTTTCTCAGCCGGTCGAAATCGTCCCAGGAGTAGATAAACCTTACTTTTTTTCCCAATGACTCCAGCGCTTTAACCACCAGGTCTACAGTTATTATCTCACGGAAATTGCCTATATGCACCACTCCGGAAGGGGTGATGCCTGCCGCACACACGTATTTCTTCTTATTATCCCTGTCTACGATTTTCCTGGCCAGCTGGTCCGCCCAGAACAAAGACTTTTTTCCCATGAAAATTAATTAAGCGCCATTTATTTAAGGTTTGCAAAAAGCGCGGACATCTATATAAATCACCCTTCCAATTTAATACTATGATTGGCGTTGACATGCTTTCTTTCCTGTTGTTTCTGGTAGTTGTAGGCCTGTTCATCTACCGGGAAAGGAAGAAGATAGAGTTTCAGGGAATCGCACTGATGAGGAGGACCAAGAGAGGGAAGAAGTTGATAGACCGTTTGGCCAAGCCAAAGACGTTTTGGAAGTGGCTGTCCTACCTGGGCATAGGAATAGGTTTCCTGGGCATGGCAGTCATCACTTACGGAGTGGTTTCCTTCTTCTACAACATGCTGGTCTCACTGGTGTCGGGACAGGTAGTCACTCCGCCTGGTTCGATAGTACTTCCTACATACGCCACCCAGACAGTGGTGGTGCCGGGTGCCATATTCATCCCCTGGTACCGGTGGCTGATCGCTATTTCACTGATAGTAATACCCCACGAGTTCTTCCACGGAATCATGGCCAGAGTCAGTAAGATAAACATAAAGAGTCTGGGCTGGGGACTGTTCCTGTTCTTCATACCAGTTGCCTTCGTGGAGCCGGATGAAAAGCAGTTGAAGAAGTCCAGCCTAAAGACAAAGCTCAGAGTGTTCTCAGCCGGTTCCTTTGCCAACCTGCTGGTGTTCCTTCTTTTCCTCGGTCTTTTTTTGGGATTCAGTCAGGCGTTGACAGCCGGACATTCCTATGCAGTCGACAGCCAGATGGTCGAACCTTCGGGAGTCTACTTCGGCAGTTACGTAACCGGTGAAACATACCCGGCAGAGAGAGCAGAAATGCTGGGTGCCATAACTGAGATAGGGGACTATCAGGTGAGGACGGTGGGAGACATCTCCCGTGCCATGTCAAACTACCAGCCCGGAGACCAGGTGGAAGTGATGACCACACAAGGTGTTTACAAAGTCACTTTGGCACAGAGCCCCGACAATTCATCCGCGTCTTTCCTGGGCATAGCCGCGCCTTTCAGGACCAATTACAAGCCCAGAGGCTCCTACGGTGGTGTGTCCATGGGTTTGCTGGCTGCAGGAGAGGAGCTGTCTGAAATATTCTTCTTGGTGTACATGTTCTCGTTCTTCGTGGGGCTGATAAACCTGCTTCCGGTGGTCCCCTTGGACGGCGGACTGATGGCCAGGGCTGTAAGGGACAGTTGCAAAGGACCGGTGGGAAAGTTTTTCCGGTTGTTGCTCTCGGTGGTCACACCTATAGCACTGATATTCTTCGCAGTGATAATCTTCTTTTTGCTGAACACAATATTCGCCCCCCTACTGACGCTGATTCCTTAAGT
This sequence comes from uncultured archaeon, assembly GCA_964644245.1. GTDB lineage: Archaea > Aenigmatarchaeota > Aenigmatarchaeia > CAZXUR01 > CAZXUR01 > CAZXUR01. The sequence goes on along the minus strand of CAZXUR010000001.1, from coordinate 19,402 downwards.
ATTTTAACTCTTGCGACAATAGGTAGATTATGGAAATAGAATCCCTGACCGAACTTTTCAGGTTCTTCTCCAAGACAGAGGACGTGCTTTACATGGGGAGGGACGAACTCCTGCCCCTTGCCTGCGACAACTTCAAGTCGGTGGTTTGGGTGTGCGTGGATTCGGGTGGTTACAGGACAGACAACCTGAAGATAGTTGAAGCCAATCCCATCACCGATTCCATAGACGAGAAGGGCCCGTTCGACTCCATAATAAACAACCTTTCCATAGACGTGATGCGCTCCTTTCAGGCACTGGAGCGTCTGCTGCCCCTTCTCAAGGAAGGCGGGAGAGTCCTGATGAGGGTGGAACCGCACGGCAGGTCAGGAAAGGAACTGGACGTGGTGGTGGACACGCTGGTGCACGACTATTCTCTGAAGACTGTGGACTCCCTGGAACTTGACAAAAAGACGTACTTACTCTTGGAGAAAGACTAGCCGATGTAATTCATCCTCTCTTTTTCTTTACCTTCCAAATCGTCCAGGACCTCCCTTATGCCCTGCTCGTGGCCCGCTCCCACCACTACCACTATGCGCTGGTAGTGATTCTTCAGCTGGTTGAGCGCTATCCCCATATGTTTGTCCCTCTCACTTACCAGAATCGAAAAGAGTCGTGGAGAGGCCTGTTTCAACTGGTTTAGAGCCTTTAAAACCGCTTTTTTGTCGGGTTTTGTGATATCCAGTTTTTCTTCCCGTCTGAACATACCCTTTAAAAAGGCCTTGAAAATGGACAGTTTTTCCCTCAAACCCAGTGTCTTAAGGCGGGAGAACGTCTGTCGTATGTCCCGGTCTATCAGTGCCAAGTCTATGTGGTTCTTCTTGGCCTCCTCTACCGCAGACAGCATTTCCTCCCCCGGCATCACCCCGGTCTTCCTGCCGAAGTGCATCTGTATGGCAGAACTCAGTTTTGCGAACAAGTAAGTCTTAATACCGAATTCCCTGACCATTGACTTGGAGACCCCTCTCTTTCCCTGGAGAAGGACATGCAAACGGTTGGGGTCCAGTTCTATGGCTATGCAGTCCGGTTTTACCTTCTCAACAGTCCTCTTAATCTCCCGTATGGACTCGGGAGACACGTGTGAGGTAGCAACAAATTCTATCATAATCATCAGTGGCGGTCTTTGCTCGACTTGGGAACGAATATGTGGTACTTCTCTTCTCCGCTCAGTTCCTTCTCTATACGCTTGACTATGGCTTTGACCGGGTCGGGCAGGAGCTTCACCCTCTCCTTTAGGTCTTTGAATGACTTGAAGGGTTTTTCCCTCCTCTGCTCCAGCAGGTCGCCCAGGTGCTTCCTACCAAATCCCGGGAGCAGTTCCAATTGATGGAGACGCGGGGTTATGGGTCCGGCCTTGTTGAAGAAGTTTATGAACCGTTTCTCGTCTTCCTTGACCATGTCGGTTATCACTGCCTTCAGTTCCGAAGAGGCGAAGTTGGTGAGTTTGTCCGGTTCAAGTGTTCCCCTCACGTACTGTACGACGTCCCTCTTCTTCTCGCCCACGTAGACCGTGTCTCCCGGCTTTACCTTGGCATCCTCCTTGGGCACCAGTTCTAACAGCATGTAATACTTCTTGCCTACGGCTTGTATGACGGGCTCGGGCCTCCTCATGCCAGCGTAACCGTTGGGCAAATAGTCCAATACTATAGCTTCTTCCTCTTTTATCATGTTGGTCCCTTACTTGTACTTTTTGCACAGAGAAGCTATGTTCTCTATCTCTTCCTTCTTGAGTTTGGTTGTCTCCTTGGAGAACAGTGCCTTTACCTCTTCCTTGGTGTCCGGCAGTATGGAGACTATAGAAACAATCTGGTGCGGCTTGAGTATCTTTATCTCTTCCAGTTCGCCGACAAGTTTCCTGGTCTTGGTGAGTGTGAGTTTGACCACCTTCTTCAGGTGATCCAGGCACAGATTCTGCTCGTAACCCATCTCACCTTCTTTGTCACGGTCCTGCATTATTTTCTTTGCCTCTGGTTCTGTGACCGGCTGCTCTTCCATAACTCTCATCCAGTCACCTTCTTCAAGTGTTCTGGTCTCACCAGGACTTTCTTTCTCTGTACGGAAACCATGTATGAGTTTCCCCTCTTTTCCACGACTTTACCGGTTTTCCCGTGGAATCTGGGGTGAGGTATCTTCCTAGAATCAGGATTTATTACTAAATGGACCTTTTCGCCCGTCTTGAACTCTCTCATGTAGGGAGTTATGCCTGTCTTTTTCTTCGAACGTAGTTTCTTTCTGGTTTTCGACCTCAGACCGTGACTTCTGCTCGCCATAATCACACCTATATTAATCAAACGACTTGACAGTTAGTCTTACCCCCTAGGGTTTATATAATTAACTGGTGCTGCCTATATAACCACGTATTCTTCTCGGTTGTCTTGCTGGTCTACGAGGCACAGTCCCTCTCCGGTCCTGTCCCTTGCCCAGCCTCAGCGAGTGCTGGGTTCTTTTTGCCATAGAAATGGGAGGAACGCTTAAATCACTTCATGTGTATGCCTATGACGTCCAATTTCTCCACTTTACAGTCCTTTCCCAATAGTCCTGAAACCGATGGCTTTGACCGTCCGTCGTCCCCGGTCACCAGTTCTTTCACGTACAAACCGGCCTCTCCCCTGACCTCCAGCCTGAAGCGCTTGGAGTTGATGTATTTGTAGTCCACTTCCCTGACCTTCCTCTTCCTGACCTTGTCGGCTCTCCTGTGCAGGACGCGCTGAGGGGTCTCCTGTCTAGCGACACATTTCAACTTCTTCAATGCTTTCAAGTCCTTCTTGTCTATCCTGTCTTTGCCTTTAAGTACTACCTCACACCTGTACGTCTTCTCGGGTCTCTTTTCTTTCAGGGGAGCCACGTCGTGTGTGGTCGCGAATTCCAGGTCCTTGACATTGACCGACTTCAGGCGGTTGACCTTCTTCCTGATACTCTTCAGGTCTATGTTTCTCTTCTTGGGTTCGAGTATTTCAAGTATGAACGGCCTCCATGCCAGACAGCGTGCGTCTATATCCTCCCTGCCGCATCCATGAAACTTGTGCGCCTTACCTTTGGTCGCCTTCATCACTGGCCTGGCTATCATCTCTTCCAAGGAGTTCTTGTACTTGCCGGACGGCCATTTGGTCTGGGGAATGCCCCGTCTCTTCTTCTTGTAGTAACCGGATATGAACAGCGGGTTTATGTCTATCTCTATCCTGCCCATCTCCAGGTTTATCAGGACCACCACATCCGGCGCGTTGAAATCAACTTCCTTTTCCAGTTCCTCCTCAACCCTTTTTCCCACTTCCCTGTTGACCTCGGCCTTGAGCGATTCACAGTAGTCTATTCCCACATCTTCCCACAGGGTTTCCTCTTTCTCCAGCAGTTTGTAGGACAGTTTGGTGCCTATGAGGAAAGTGGAGAAGTCCAGTTTATTCAATTTCTTGACCACTCTTCCTGCTAAAGAGTCCAAATCATCCATGAGACCTCCGCACAGCTCGCACTCGACCGGCTTGTCTTCCTTTCTCTTGAGCCGGTGGAAGGAAATGCCGGGGAAGTAGCCCTTTGCCTGTTCCTCCCATTCCGCTTTCATGCCTGCCACCAGTCTGAGTGCCTGACCCCTCTCCCGGTTTGTATATCCGGTGAGCAGGTTGGCGAACTGGCGCCCGAAGCAGGAATCGCAGAGCTTCTTTTCTACCAGCAGGTTCACTTTTTCTCCTAGTTTCATGACTAAAGTTGTCAAGCGGATTTAAAAAGGTTAAGTTTGTTATAGACCGAATATATTTACCAGGGCAAATATCAGGCTGCCTGCCAAAGTCAGTCCTGCCGCGACCACTATGGCGATTTTCATGGGAGTAGTCAGACGAAATTTTTTCTTCTCAGGCAAACTCCTCTCTATGTCCTTCTCTGCCTCTGACGGCTGGGCCGAAGGTCTGTGCTTCTTGTTGGCTTCCTTGAATATCTCCTTGATTTCTTGGTGGTTATAGCCTGCTTCCTCGAACTCGTCAACTATCTGGTCGTCAGACTTGCCTTCCTTCCTGGATTCGACCACGAATTCTACGTTCCTGGAGTCTACCATAGGATTAATTGAGATAGCGAGAATAAAAAGTTTACTTCTTGCCCCATATGAACCAGTATTCGGTTCCTCTTCTCTTAGTCTTCTTGACTTTCACGTCCATGCCCGCTTTCTTGAACAAGTCTTTGGTGGACTTCTTGCTCTTCAAATAGTCTTGCGGGGGCACTCCCAGGGCCTTGCCAAAGGACATGGCAGACAAGTGGCCTCCTTTCTTCAAGCATTTCAGGACTGACTTCAACTGTTTTTTCGGCTGGTTGAAGTACTCCAATACTCCCACCAGTGTGACCGCATCGAATGTATCCTCCTCGAACGGGACCTTGCCCAGTGTCTTGACAAAGAGGACGTTGGACATCTTGATGTCCTTGCTTATCCTCCTCACCGCTCTCTTCAGCTGTGCTTCAGACATGTCCACTGCCACTACCTTGCCTTTTTTACCCACTTTGTTTGCCACTGCTTTTGTGGTGTAGCCGGTGGCGCACCCGAAGTCCAGGACCTTGTCTCCCTTCTTGATATGCGCGTTCCTCACCACACGGTTCATCTCTTTCTTACCGTACCATATGGGGAAGGCCTTGTCCCACAGGAATGAGAAGCGGTTGAAGAACTTCTCTGTTGCCTGAGAACTGGTCTCTATTCGTATCAGCAGGTATGCAGGGAATCCGGTGAGCACCAGGAGTACCGATATCGTCAGCAGACGCAGACCGTTCGGCACGGTGTTGAGCCACACCAGCAGGAGCAGGGCGTTGAACAGCACGATTGCCAGGGGAGGCAGTTTCCTCTTCTTCTTGACGACGACGAGTAGGGTTACAGAGTAGACGAACAGCACCAGAGGCAGGAGGAGGGAAAGGAGTATCTCGTACGAGCCGAGTGCGAGTATGATGACGAAGATGGTGACTATTGTTTGGAAGGCTATTGCCATGTACGGGGTCGCGTTCTTTGTATGAATCCTACTGAATCCCGAGGGGAAGACCTTGTCTCTGGACATGGCGTAGAGGAGGCGCGGCGAGGATATTATCCACGTGGCTGCCGTTCCTATGAGGGGTACGAAGATTATGAGGCTGAAGAGACTTCCGAGCGAGCCGAAGATGTTGGTCGAAAGGAGGGCGAGTGGCGCCCTGCTCTGGCTGAAGACCTCCCAGTTCACGTTGCCCAGAGACACGAACACGACGCCAAGACTTATGACGACGATCGCAGCGGTCCCGAAGAGGAGCGCTTTTGGCACGTCCTTCGGGTTCTTCGCCTCTTCTGACAGGTATGTCACAGTCTCCCAGCCGAAGAACGTCTCTGCTATGAAGAACACAGCGAGGAATATGCTATACCCGTCGGAGACAATGAAGGGAGTGAAGTTCGCAAGGTTCACGGTGAAGAGCCCCGGGAACACCAGAACGGTCAGAGTCCCGACCGTGATTATCCCAAACAGCAGGAGCATGGTGCTGCTCAGTCCGATTCCCCTGTAGCTCACGTAATTGAGCACGAGGATGGTGAGGATAGATATCATCAGGATTTCCATGTCCCCTATCCCTGCGAACAGATACCTGAAGCTGCCCACGAGGACCATGGCGATTGTTATGTTAGAGACTATCCACGAGGTCCATCCGACTATGAAACCCGTAAGCAGGCCGAAGGCCTGTTTGGAGTACTCGTAAGGCCCGCCTGACTTGGGGAACATCCTTGACAGCTCGGCGAAGTAGAACGCTATGCCCAGCGCGACCGCTGACATGACGAGCCAGGACAGTATGGACGCAGGGCCTGCGATGCCCGCGCCTATGGCAGGCAGGAAGAATATTCCCGTGCCGAGTATCCCGTTGATTGAGAGGAACAGAAGGGTCTTATACCCTATGGCCTTCTTTAACATGCTATTAATTTCCTGCCTTGGTATAAAAGATTTAAGTCTCGCGGGTATATCTGAGATATGGAAGAAGAGTACTCTGTCAAGACCTTCACGGCCTTTCCCAAAAGATACATGAACATCATCAAACCATTGATGCTAGAGTATTGGCTTGGAGGCCAGCCGGAAAGCACCGTCAGTGGGAAAACCGAGGTACTTAAGGTCGAGGACGATGGCGAGACAGAGGTGTTCCTCGAAGAGGTATCGCCGAGTTACATAGTAGATAGGATTATACGAAGTGATTTCGAAAGCAAGGGGCTGAATATAAGGGTGCCGGAAGATTTATCAAGGGAGAAGGTTTGGGAATTGGAAAAAACGCTGGTGAAATTGGCTGATAATAACCAGGCAACGGGACCCTTCCTGCTGGCAGATGAAAGAAGAGGCCTGCTTGAAGTAAGGGAAATCATTTCTGGCCGGGGGTTAGGAACAAAGAGATACAAGGCAACCTTCTTGTTCAAGGACGATTACCTCAACACATGGCTCGAATGCGATGAAGTTAGAGTAAGCAGAAAGGTACCGCTCGAAGATGTATTCACCCCGGAAGAATTGGAACGAATTGACCGGGAGGGCGTCAGATTTTCATACGAAGAAGGTCTTTCGCAAGGATGACGTTTTTACGCTTTTCTATCTTTTTCTTGAGTTCTTTGACATCCACGTACCTGCGGGAGAAGTGGGTGAGTATCAGTTTCTTTACCCCTGCGTCTTTGCCTATCTCGAGTACTTCGTCGAATTCAGCGTGCTTCCGGTCCTTGAACTCCTCGAAGAACGTGCAGTCGTGTATGAGCATGTCCGCCCCTTTGGCGAACTTGACCATTCTCTTTACAGGTTCGGTGTCTCCCGAATAGACCCATTTCTTTCCCTTTTCCTTCACTGACAGGTCCTCCAGTGCGTACTCCTTGCCCTTGTACTCGGCCTTGCCCTTGTCCTTCAAGCGCTTGTAGAATGGAGATTTCTTGGGGAGTCCCTCTTTCTTGGCCTTTTCTATGTCCACCTTCATCCGGTCTTTCTCCTGAAATTTGTAGGCCACGGCGGGCACTCCGTGCTTGACCGGCATTGCTTTGACTTCCCACTCATCCTCTTCCACCACTGAAGACTTCTTCTTGTGGCTCACGTTCTCTGCCTTTATTGGAAACCTCCTTCCTCCGTAACCAGTACTCAGTAACGCTTTCACGAACTTCTTTGCCTCTGGTCCGTATATCTTTAGAGGTTTCTTCCTGTTCTCCAGGCTTATGGTCTCCATCAGCCCGAGCAGTCCTGCGTAGTGGTCTGCATGCCAGTGAGTGATGAACACCCGGTCCACACGCATGAAGTTCAGGCTGGCCATCATCATCTGCCTCTGCGTGCCCTCGCCACAGTCGAACAGCATGGAGTCTCTCTGTTCTGACACGTATGTCAGGTAGATGCTCGCGTGGTTCCTGTATTTGGTGGGAATACCAGCAGTGGTGCCTAAAATGGTGAAGTCAATTGAAGTCATAAAACTAGTTTGGGACAGAGAATATAAAACTATTCTTCTCCGGATTTTTCTTCCCCGGATTCTTCTTCT
>CAZXUR010000001.1:3902-11799 GCA_964644245.1 uncultured archaeon | reverse complement strand
TTCTTCTTCTTCGGATTCTTCTGGTTCTTCCTTCTTCCCGGACCTTTTCCTCGACTTCAACTTCTCACTCTTTTCCCTTACGTATATCCGCAGTTTCATACCCTTCATCTTGCCCGCGATTATTGGGACTACATCCAGGAACTCCTTGAAGGACATCTGTTTCAAGTCCCCGTGTTCCCCCTCCAAGGACACGTCTATGAGTACATTTGAAGTCTTCTCGTTGAGTGATAGTTTCACGATGCGGGTGTCAAAAGCCATATTATAAATTGTCAAAAGCGTTTAAATAGTTTCCAGCGCCCTGTCCCTGGCCCTAAACGAGCAGTCCGGGCAACAGCTGCCAGAGCATGAACAGGGAGGAAACCAGACCCAGGAACGCGAGTATCGGGAAACGTCCGATGTTCAAGGGGACCCGGAAAGGCCTTTTTCCGGGGTGGCTGTATCTGAGGCGGATCAATGCAAGGTTGGTGGCTGCGAATATGGTAAATGCGAACACGTTTGTCCAGGACGCCAGTATGTACATGTTACCCAGGTGGCTCAAGACCAGTGCCATCACTCCTATTAACGCGACCGCCACCCAGGGAGTGCCCCTCTTCGCATGCACCCTGGACAAGACAGAGGGTAGTACCCTACCTTTGGACATACCGTAAAGCATGCGTGAACCAACTATCAGTAGTACTAAAATAGTGTTGGTGGTGGCGAACAAAGCTATGACCGACAGTAAAGCACCAGAACCGAGCAGGCTTTCTGCTACCAGTGCCAGAGGTGCCTCTGACGAAGCCAAGGCCCCGTAACTGACCACTGAAACCGAAACCAGCGCAGTCAGCGTGTATATGAGTGTGGTGACGGCCAGCGTGATTATTATCGCCAAGGGAATGTTCTTTTTCGGCTCTTTTGCCTCTTCACCCAAATTCACTATGTCCTCGAATCCCAGGTAGGCGAAGAATATCAGTGCGGTGGCAGAAAAAACCCCGTCCAGTGACTGATTGGCCTGTGTGTAATCCACAGCTCCCAGATGTCCGAGGCCTAGGAATATTATTATCAGCAGACCACCTATGGTAACCAGTGTGAATAGAATGTTCATCTCCAGTGATTTCTTTATGCCCAGGAAACTGAGCACGGACAACAGCACTATCAACACCAAGTCCATGGGTATGGATGTGGAAAAGAACTGTGCGAAGTAACCGTCGAAGGCCTTGGCGACAGCGGCCGCAGCCACCAGGCACACGAACACGGTTATTATCCCTATGATTTCGCCCCATGTCCGTCCAAAGGCTTTTTTCACGTAAACGAACTCAGAGGCAGATTTGGGAAACATGGATGACAGTTCGCAGAAAGAGAGGCCGGTGAAAGAAGCGATAAGGGCTGCCAGCACGAACGAGAGCCAGGCCATGTTTCCGGCCAGTCCCGCAGTCTTGCCTATTAGTGCGTATATGCCCGCTCCTACGATCACTCCTACTCCATAGAACACGATTTCCCACAGGCCAAGACTCCTCTTGAGTTTCCGTTCCTTTAAACCCCTCAACTCTCCTTTTTTCCCGTGCATGAGAACAATTCGTACGTGCCAAATATATAGTTTAGAACAAGACCGATTTCTTCCTGAGTTTCTTCTTCATGTCGTCGTACAGTTTGACTATCTGTGCGTCTATCTTTTCCTTTCCCGGATTCCCCTTCTTCTTCCTCTTCTCCAGCAGTTCCTCTATCTGGTGCTTTATCCCCTCTATCTCTTGGGAGAATCCATCGTCATAGTTCATATTTTCTCTTAGGTTCTGAAGCTTAAATAATTTTGTCCCCCCAAACTTTTAAGCCTCCAGGACAACTTTATCCGGTGGATATATGACTAAAGCGCTTATGCTGCTTGCCCCCCAGGACTTTAGGGACGAGGAATACTTCGAGACGAAGGGAGAGCTGGAGTCGGAAGGGATAGAAGTGACCACGGCCTCGACCGCAGACAAGGCCACTGGAATGAAGGGCGGCGAAGCAGAGGCAGACATAGATCTGGACAGGGCAGGAGCCGGAGACTTCGACGCAGTAGTCTTTGTCGGAGGAAGTGGAGCTTCCACTTACTTCCAGGACTCCCGTGCCTTGGAACTGGCCAAGTCCGCTCACCAGCAGGGCAAGGTAGTGGCTGCCATTTGCATAGCCCCGTCCATATTGGCCAATGCAGGATTGTTGGAAGGGAAAAAGGCGACTTGTTTTTCCTCTGAATCCGACAACCTCAAGGACAAGGGAGCCGAGTACACTGGAGAACCGGTGACCGTGGACGGAAGAATGGTAACCGGACAAGGACCGGAAGCAGCCAAGGAATTCGGGAAGAAGATAGCAGAGTTACTTAAGTAATTAAATAAATAATCAGGCGCCTTTTCTAAGACGCCCTCATATTCAGACGACTCGGAGACTTTGGGACGAGAGCTGAACTATCAATTGGGTCTGCCCCTGTGGGAATTCTCTGTCCCATGCTCCAGCATAACTTTATTTACCCGCCTTAAATATCTTTTGGAAGAATTTTTAAAAAAACATTTAAACTTCGCCTTCAAATTAGAAGTATATATGATTGACAAGTTAAACGGCAACGACAAGAAAGTCCTGAATGCCATACTCGGCAATTCACGTCTGTCCGCAAACAAGATTGCGGGCATAACCGGCCTCACCGCCCAGACGGTCATCAACCGTTTGGAGAACCTGGAGAAGTTGGGAGTGATAATAGACTACCAACCGAAGGTGGACTGGAAGAAACTGGGTTTCGAGTTGCACGAGTTGTCCGTATCTTCAGTCCCCAAGGGAGATATAAAGAGGACCGAGTTGAGGAAAATCGTGGAAAAGCATCCGGAGGTGCATTCCTACCAGATAACCTCGGGCACCCACCAGTTCAGGTTCCTCATAGTCAGCGAGCGGGAAGGACACGGAAAGCGCTTCCTGGAAGTGTCTCGGGACCTGATAAACGACTTGTCCAAACACATGGAAATCAAGGAGACCAAGACCACTGAAATCATAACCTATCACCAAGGCAAGCAGCGCCTTCCGGGCTCACTTCGAGACTTCTCCAAGAAGGATGCCAAAAGCACTTAACCTCTCCTTCAACTCTTCCACTTCTTTCTTCACTCGCTGGTCAATGTTCTTGACTTCCATCAGTGCTTGAGACAGTTCCTTTTCACTCTCTTTGATACTTTCCTCCACCTCTTCCAGTCCGTCCTCAATTCTTGATTCCTTTTCCTTTATTCCGGAGGATGAAATCTCTTTCTCCATTTCCTCCTTCTTTTTCTCCGTGTTTCGGTACTCCTTTACTAAGCCCTTGACGTTGAGCATCCGGGACAGCCTTTCAAGTGTCTTCTTCTCTCTCTTCTTTCCCAGTTTGACATTGCCTCCCTTCACCTTCTTTTCCACAGACCTCCTGACTCTCTTCAATTTCTTCAGTCCCTTGTCCTTCAGGACTGTGGACAGGGGTTCATCCAAATATTCCTTGCAAGACTCGGACATGTTCCCTTTCTTCACCCTTTTCAGGGGCTTTTGTATGGGCGAGAGCAGCGACTTTATGCGTGTCTTCAATTTCTTCCTCTCCTTTGCCAGTTTCTTCAGTTCTTCCTTCCTCTCTTCCAGTCTCCCATACTCCTTACCGTTCCTCAATTTCCCGAGTTCTTCCTCCAGTTCCTTTCTCTCTGCCTTCAGACCCTTCAACTTTTCTTCCATTTCTCCTGTCTTTTCCTTCAGAGAAACCTTCTTCTCCCTCTTTTCCACTATACCTTCGGCTCTCTCCAAGAGTCTGTCCGTTTCCTTGAGTTTTGAAACATCCAGACCCTTCAACTCTTGGAACAATCCTTCCATCCGTCTCAAGGACTCGTTTACCGGGGACAGTTGTTTTCTGAGGAGAGTCTGCGTCACGTAGTAGTTCCTGGCGGTGTTCTTGCTGAACTTGTTGAGGACGCGCGTGAACTCCTTGTGAGCCCTTCCGAGCGACTTGTAATCCGGCTTCCCCGGCAGTTCCTCCAGGAAAGACCTGGCTTGTCTGAGGTAAGTACTACGGTTGTCCAATACCATCTTCCTCTGCCTGTCCTTGGCATTGGGAACTTCACTTTCCTCCAATGAGTCTAGACTTTTCTCCATATCTTTTGCGGTCTGGCTTATTTTGTCGTGTATGCCTTGGATTTGCTTGGAAACACGCTTAGAATTGGTTTTTTCCCTTTTATTCAGCCATTGTATAACTTCGTGTAAGGACATCTTCTTCTCTTCATCGCCCTTCAAGAAATCTAGTAGCCCCATCTCACCACTTGTCCAGTTTCTTCTGTTTTTTGTGGTCCCTGTGCAGAAGTTTCTTCAATCCCAGGTACAGATAGCCGATGATAGTCAGGAACACGATGCCCAGTCCCCTGAAGAAGTTCTTCCAGTCCGGATTCCTGTAGAACTCCTTCCAGTTCCTTTCCTCCACTGACTTTTCAAGCAGTTCTTCCAGTCCCACATTGTCCTTGGTCATGGTTATACTTTCCTCTAAAATTTAAATATAATCCCGTCTACTAGTTTTATGTCATTTCCGATCACAATTTACGTGGCTATTTTCATCGTTGGTTCCGTACTGGTGGTAGGAGTGGCTGAAGAGATGGGATACGACTTCGACCTGACCGAAGAGTCTCCGGACACCGAACAGACAACGGCTACCGTCCCCGACCAGACAGAGGACAACTCGCCCGAAGAAACCGGACAGACCACCACCTCTACATCTCCGACCACCACAGTCTCAACCACTTCCACCACTACCACAACCATACTCATAACCGCCCAGCGTCTGCAAGACATACTCCAGACAGAGGACGCGTTCACCTCCCTCCCGTCCAATAGCCGGATTGCCATCACCTTCTTCGACGGTAACGGACACATGAGGTCGGAGAAATTCCTGGTACAGGGAGGCGGGGAAGTTTCTCCCTACTCAGGTGACGATTACCACGTGAAGCTGTCCACGGGCGACTACTACCTGGACGACATGGAAGCGACAGACGACCTGTGCGCTTTGTTTACAGAGTTGAAGGAGAAGCAGGAAGTGCTGGTGGAAGTGAAAGACCCGTTCGCTTCTTTCAAGTATATGGACCTCGCTAATTGCGTTCCCTTCACTTAGAAATTCACTCTGACCCAAAGCTCTTCACTTTGATGAACTTACCTTTTCTTATCCTTTCAAGCTTTTTCAGAAACTCTTTAAGCATGGTTCTTCAGTGACCTGCGCTGCCATGAATATCTGTATCTGCTTGCTCATGTTAATCCCATGCTCCTTGCAAAACTGAGAAAATTTATTATAGGTCTCTTCCTCCAGGTTAATGTTTTTAGCACCATCTTCCTCATTTAAATAACGTTATTTAAGATTATCTAAAGTTTATGGTTAGGTTTAGTCCTTTAGAAAAGTTAACCAAAAGGTTAACTATTTAAACTTGAACGTCTAAATCAATTATGGAAACAGCAAAAGAGAAAGTGATGAGGTCTTTACTGACTCATCCGAAGAATACGTGGAAACAGAAAGAATTGGCTGATAAAGCCGGATGCTCCAAGGCTTTCTTGAGCAAACTAACTAAAAAATTCATATCTGAAGGGATTCTGACGAGGCCTTACAACCAACAACTCGTGTTAGTTAGTTACACGAAATTGCTGAACAAATGGTCTGGAGAAAGAAAAATGCCCCAACCAGTTTACATAAAAACTGAAATGAAATCAAAGCGAGTAGAGCAGAAACTAAAGAAAATGGAGAGTTACGCCTTGACCCTGTTCTCAGCAGCCTGGCACAGAATCAAGTTCATGAAGACCAACACGGTTGAAGTCTACGTCCACAAAGACCTGAAACCATTCATAAAAACGTTTGGAAAGAAGTCAAAAGACCCGACAACTTTTTCTATCTTCCCGATAGACGAAGAAATCGAAGGCTCTGAAAAAATAAATGGTTTAAGTCTCGTCTCAGTGGTTCAAAACTATGTTGATTTGATGTCTTATGGAGGAAACGGAGCCAGGGTCGCATTCGAGTTAGCGAAGAAGTACGAGTTGATAAAATGAATGTCTATGACAAATCTCTGAAAGTCTTGAAGAAAATAGTGAGGAATCAGGAGAAATTCGGTTTTAGAATTTGCCTTGTGGGTGGCTGGGCGGTCTGGCTCTACAACCCTTATATGAAAAGCAAGGACATAGACCTGATAGTCAAGAAAGACCAGTTCTGGAAACTAAAGAATTTTCTGACAAACTTTGGTTTCAAGGAAACCAGCAAAGTCCTGGAGAAGAGAGGATTCTCCATGTTGTTTGAAGACGAAAAAATAGAGATAGACGTATATGACAAGAGGTTGGGCGAGTTTGACGTGGATGAGCTAATGAAAAAATCTGTTGAAAAGAAACTCGGGAAGCATAAACTCCAGGTCTTGTCGATTACAGATTTGTTCTTAGTCAAGTCAAAAACCGCTTTAAATAGAGTGGGAACAGCCAAGGGAGAGAAAGACTTGTCCGACCTTCTAGCCTTGCTTGAAACCCATGAAAAAATAGACCTCCAAAAAGTTAACCAAAGGGTTAACTTATCCAAGTTGCTGAGAATCCTCCTCTCTGACTACAAACAGACTTCAAGGATGTATCCCATGAGTCATGAAAAGTACAAAGAAGTCTTAAACCATTTGAAGAAGTTGAAGTTGTTTTAGGTCTTTTCATCAAATCTATAGGTCTCCATCATCTTCTTAGTTACTCCGCCTATTATCCGGTCCGCAGCCTTCACCGAGTTCTTGGAATTGATTATCGGAACCTTTTCTTCCTTGGCCTGTGAGACGATGAAACTCTGTATCTGCCTGATTTCCTTGAAGTGTTCCAGGTAACGCTCCGCAGGCCTTCTATACTTGGTCTGGTACTCGCGCAGAGAGAACCTTGATTTGTGCTCCTCCGCCTCCAAGTCCAAAGCGAACATGTACACGAACGGTCTTTCCAATAGGTCTTCTGATATGTACCCGGGAACTATGTGAATCCCTTCCACCACTAGGGGGAATCCCTCTACTATGGCCCTTTTAACCACCAGTTCGGTGCTCCTCGCCACCGGCTCTATGTGGTTGATGAACCCGAACAGCACTTTGTCCTTGCCTCCCGCAAAGTCAAACTGTTCCCAGGCCACGTAGGAGGACTGGTGGAGGGAGGGCCTCAGGTGCTTTGGGATATGACCCCGCAGGACAGAACGGATGATGTCTGTAGATATGGAAGATATGCCCAGTCTATTGGACAACTCTATGCCTATGGAGGTAGAACCGGTGCCCGTGCCCCCGGCTATGAGAATAATCAGCGGGTCCTTGGACTGCTTGAACTTCCTCCAGAACTGGTACCTCTCTGCCAGGTCTTTACTCCTGTTCTTCAAGCGTTCGTAGACCAGACTAGCCAGTTCCTCGTCCTTGACACTCTTCTTCCCCTCATCTATCAGCTCGTCCATCAGGTCTTCGGCCAGGTCGTGGGCTTCCCCCTTGTCCATCCCTGCTATAGAAATGCTCCTGGAAAGAATCTCCCTGGAGAAGGGTATCATGTCACCGTCGTGTATCACGTAGAGCCTTGCCATGGGATAAGATATTTGCTTCTAACGTATTTAAAACGAGAAAAGTTCGTCAGATGTAGTAGTCTATTCTTTGTTCCATGCGTAGATATCCAACAACATGCCTATCAGAATCAACAAAGGACCCAACCACCAGTTGACCCCGGCCACGAAGTAACCCCCAACACCAGGCCCTGCCTCAGTAGTGGTGGTCAGGGACGTGGAAGTAGTGGTGATGGTCTCTTCTCCTGTCCCTCCTTCTCCGGAAAGGGATTCTTCTTTCTCTTCCAATGTAGTGGTAGTGGTCACACAGTCCTCCGGACACTCCTTCTCCGACTCGAACCATTGACAGGTTCCGTCCCCGCAGTGTCTCCAGTCCGCAGA
>CAZXUR010000001.1:0-3802 GCA_964644245.1 uncultured archaeon | reverse complement strand
GTGGTGGAAGTAGTTGTAGTATCAGACTCACAAACACAGGCGTCCCCTTTTGCCACACAAGTTCCTCCCGGCGGACAAATACCTTTCCCACAGTTTGGATAAAGATAAGGACCACAAATACAGGCTTGACCAATGGCAGTGAATAATGTCAGAAAGACAAATAAGAATACGGATGAACGGGTAAACATCATAAATTCATATAGATTTGAACTTTTTAATTGCTTTACTGTGATTTACTGGTAATGCCTTTCTTCTTTTTCCAGAAGTAGTATACGAAGATTCCTGCACCGATTATTATTAGTAACAAACCGCCTAGAGCAAGGGGGTCGTCCAGTGAGAAGAACCCAATCAGGCCAGGCGTTCCTGAAGATCCCATATTACAGCTTTGGGTTTCAGGTGGTTTGTTTTCAGTTGTTCCACACCTGTTTTCATCCGCGCATGTTCTTTTCTGCAAATTATTGAAACATTCTGTCCATTCTGTACATATCCAATCCTCAATGCAGGACTGATCTGTTAAAATTGTCGTATCAGTAGTTTCACCTGTTTCTTCTGTAGTTTCCTCGTCATCGTCGCTGCTGGAGGAGCCACCGCCTCCTCCTCCGCCACCGCCGGAGGAGCTTCCACCAGTAGAGCATGTTCCGCAATCAATAGAGCATGAAGAGCAACTCTCTCCCGAATCACATATCCCGTCTCCACAAAAGTTTTCTATTGCTACGCTGAGATCAAATCTCGTAGACTCTCCTGATAAAAATGTTTGTTCCCCCGCTTTTACATCTTGTACAAAGAACTCTATGGTTTTACCCTCATAAGTTCCTGTATTATCGGGCACGTAAAATATTTCAGGATCATGACCATATCCACCATCTAACGTTGTGGTTCCTGATACATATTTACCGTTTACTCTCGCTTCGATTAGAACACCATCGGGAGCGGGTACTCCGTTAATCATCACATCACCGAAGAACTGGTGAGGTACTACTGGTTCTGCCATGGCAAATCCAGTCCCTAAAGTTGTTAATATTACAAAAACTAAAAATACTCTATAAATTTTATTTTGTTTCATTTTTCCACCCTTAAGTAATAACAGAAAGAAATAAAAAGGTTGTTTTAGACACTACCCCACCAACCACAGTCCGTGGACGGAGTGTAGATACCTGACTGTGGTGTTGATAGCCAGTATCCTGCCCCTGGGTTCATGTAGTCATTACTGCTAAGTGTCTTATCCATATCCGGATTGTCAGGTTCCCAGTATGTCCAGAGCCCAGTGAATTCCTTATCCCACATGTCTTCTCCAAGCGAATAGAGAGCACAGTATGCAGGCACTCCATCACCAGCAAGGTTTGGACTGTCGTATACTGGAGGGTCTACGTTGTCAACTCCGTAATAACCTATGAGGTTCCATCCAGGGACTATGTTTTTGTATGCTTGACTCATCGGTCCGGGTCTCATCAGGCTTCCACCTATTACGAGCTCGCAGTCGTCCGTGGCATATATCCAGTAACCCCAACCAGGCATCATTGTTTCAAGATTGTCATTTGATGGATCTCCGTCGGGTGTGTAGACATACCATTCATCGAATTCAGCATCGTAGGTCCAAACCGTATTCACGCAGTCTTCCAAATCGTCGAATACTTGGTCCATCGAATCGTCTAGTAGGAACACCGGAGTGGATATCAGATTCCACTTCTTGTTTATCTGTATCTTGAACGACGTGTCCTCTACCTTGAACTTCTCATCATCAATAGGACCTTCGTTGCCCAGTGCGTCGAAGCAGTAATACTTGAGATTGTGTTCGCTTATCTTATCGAACATGAACTCCATCTCATAGTCGACGCAACAGAAGTCTTCAGCCATTTCTCCTCCTTCTGTCTGTCCACAATATTCTAGCGTCTGGTCATCGCCATCCCATTCGACCTTGAAGCAAACTCCTTCATGACCTACTGGATGTGGGTCCTGGTCTATACAGTCAAGTTTTATTGGTGTAAATCTTGTTACTTTCCAACAATTCTCCTCTTCTTCACTACAAAAATCGGTTAGGTCATACCATCTTGCATCAGTTCCATTCCAGTATTCTTTCGGTTCACCTACCTTCTTGTCTGGAAGCGGTGCTCTGTTGTCAACGAAGACGCACTGTTTGTGCAATGAATCCTTGTTAACGTTGTCCACAGCGAATATCTCAATCAGGTGGCAGGAGTCTTCAGGTATGTTGAAGCTCTGATCTTCCCATAACTTCCATTCTCCAGACCCGACTGCCTCTTGACAAACAGCTTCATCCATGCATGCCTCATCGTTCTCCAACTGGGTCACTCTATACTCGATTCCCGCAACTCCTGTTGGGTGCGGCTCTGGGTCGTAAGCCCCAATTGATACCTCTGTCTGTGAGCTGATGTAGTGCGGATATGGTGTTCCTGATGCCTTTTCTTGATGATAATCCGAACTGTCACCGAAGTTTAGGTAGTTGCTTCCTGCATCCGGGAATATCACATTGACCTGGTTGTTTCCTCCTATGTCTGGGCTTCCCTGGTCACTTAGTATTGCCTGCAGAGCGATCCTATAATCAGAACCGCATCCACCTAGTTCGTTACCATCTATTATTATACGGAATTTCTTTCCAGTGCTGTCTGGTGAAACTTGTACCCAGCTCGGAAGCTCCAAATTAGAGCTCCAACCTCCGTCATTTTCTTTGTATGTCCAATGGCTATCGCCTTGAGGGTCCTTGCTCATGTCGTAATACCAATGCACCAGGAAGTCAGGTGTCCCATCTGCATCACTGTCAAATACCACGTCGAAATTGTCAGGAGCTTCTCCCATTTCTCTTGGCATGTCAAATTCCACGATGATGTTGCATTCTGAATCGTACTTCTTCCTCAACTCTAGTTCATCCCATCCAAGTACATCCGTGAAGTTGAACAGAGGCCCGCTATGGCTTTCATACCCCATTTGGGTACTGTACCAGAATCCTTGGTTTATATTCTCTGGGTACTGAGGCCCCCTGTACTCCTTCCATATGACCGGAGGTGTCTTGTCAACTATGAACTTCTCAACGTCTTCAACAGAGTTTTCAAGAGCGTCCTCACACTCCACGTGGAGTATGTGCTCGGATTCCTCAGGGAAATGGAAGTTAAATGGTATTGGAACGTCTTCAGCTTTGTCTTGAATACTTACCCACTCTTCATTAATATATTCTGCATGCCAAATGTTCCCACCCCATTCATACCACCAGTCACATGTAACACCTCCTACTGGGTGTGGTATATCATCATACGCGTCTATATGAATTTCGGTGGCGCTGTCAACCATGTAACAGTCTTCTATGGGCGTGTGTGTGTTCATAGCATATATATGGAATGCAGGTCTCTCTTGCGGATGTTCTTCAGTCCAATCCATTGAAATATATCCTGTGACTGTAAAGCCGTCCGTTTGTTCTGAATCACTTAACGGTATTTTAATTCCACAGAAATGAGTGCCGCAATCTTCAGAGCTAACATCGCTTATTGGAACTCCGTTAAGCTCCATGTTGGTAAGTTCAGCAACATTTCCATTGACATTTCCTTTTGCAACTGGTATTATGTATCCAAACGCCTTTCCAGTATCATATGTCCAGGTTAATTGTCCTTCACCAATGTTGTATGTAATAAGTCCAGTATCTGAATTATAAATAACTTCGAAATACACCGGTTCACCACCATTGACCCACGGAAATTCTCCGGACGCCTCTACTTGTTCAGGATTACCATTCCAAATAGCTATATCCCAATTAGTTGGATCATGTCTTCCTGTTGTGAAGAAATCCTTTTCAAGA